>NC_010628.1:4117000-4813500 GCF_000020025.1 Nostoc punctiforme PCC 73102
TATTTCTACATTTTCTAGTTTAAAAACAGCTATATCGGTGCTAGAGTCATGACCAACAAGTGTTACTGGTACAGTGCTACCATTTGATAGAGTAATGGTGATGTCGTCATAGCGCTGGAGAGACTCATCAGAGGTAACAATGATGCCATTACGCCAGTGAATACCACTTGGGGAAACACGAGTACCCCCATTCACAGCAACCACAGCACTTCCAGCTTGTTCTACGGTGTCAGCTAAACTGTTGGACAAAGCCACTAATGAAGACATAAGATTTTTCCAAAAACATTCTTAGATGTTCATATCGTGTCCTTTTCTCAACACAGATGACATCGGAAAAATGGGGAGAACTCATCCTAGAAAAATGGCTAGGATCGTTGACATACTCCCCGGAATTGAATTCGGGGGATTCTAGCTTCAAACAGCAATTGCAGTCATAGACTGTCTAACATCACCTAAGCCAACAGTCGATGCCCTATTTGTACAAAATCGTGGGTTTTGAGACGCGATAAATCGCCGTCTCTACAAGTGTTTTGGTTATTTATTACCATCAATCCACGCAGCTTGAAAAAATTCATGCTCACAAAACATCGCATAACGGTAGGTTGAATTCACTACAGCATTGTTAGTGGCATAATTCTCAACTAAACTTTCTAATTGTTTTGCTAGTGATTGAAAGTCTGTGCTGCTGTAAGTACGAATCCAGTCTGCATATTGATGATTAGGAATACCATGAAGAGCCAACTGTTCTCCCAAGAAGCCATACAAACGCATACAAGGAGACATCGCCGCAGCAGTTAAACCCACATCTCCACTCCAAGCAGTTGCTAACAAAAAATCAGTATAGCGGCGGGTGGCATAGCCAGCTTCCACAGAATCTAAATTCACTCCCCACTGGGAAGCATAGCTACTATGCAGCCGTAGTTCTTCTAAAACTCCACTCGCTAAGTTATGAAATGTGGTAAAACCTAACCAGTCTGGTGCTTTAGCTGCGGCGATACTGTACGCCCGCGCAAAAGCTTCTAAGAAAAAAGCATCTTGCCCCACGTAGTAAGCAAATTTTACCGACTCAAGAATACCATTGCCAATGCCTTGAACGAAAGGATGCTCTAGGCAAGCTTGGGCTAAGTCTTGATTTGCTGCCCATAATTCATTAGATAAAGCCATTTGTTAAAAGTCATTTGTCAACTGTTATTAATGGTATAGGAATGCGGTTTGATTTCTGTTCGCGCAGCGTGGCGTAGCCATATTTGCTTGCGTGGGAAGGCAAGAGGCAAGAGGCAATAGGCAATAGGCAATAGGAAAGAAGGGATAGATCCATACTGAGTTTTGTTCAAAAATCAAATAGGAGTTCTATATCAGGAAGCCGAAGCCAAAAAAGAAGAAAAACGAACCGCAAAGAACGCAAAGGACACAAAGAAAGAAAAAAAGAAAGAAGAAGTTAAAAGGGTTTGGCGCAAACTCACAAAGAAATGGTATTACTCCCACAACAATACACAGGGTAAGTCATTGTTTGCTAAACGTAACAGCTCGTAGCCAATGCCAGCAGTTCCTTGGAATAAACCAGGGTTAAATACGGAACTTGGCAAGTTAGCAAATAGTTGATAAGCTCCAGTTCGGTTGGCTCTAGCTACGACATTCGTCGCATTTTGGAGAGCAATTTGATGCCAATCGGAGCGATCGCAACGTTGAGCGCCCACTAACAATACCTCAACTCTACCCATATTGCCACAGCAAAGATGATCGATGGCTTCTAAGCCAAAGTTCTCAGTGGTTCGCAATGCAATTTCAATTTCTTGCTGAATTTCTGCTGTGTTCAAAATCTCCAAACTACCCAACCGCGCCAAGCCAATCCCGGCTGCACCATGACACCACTGGCTAGGAAAGGTAACTTTTCCTCCTGTTCGTTCTGCTTTGTGAGAAACTGGCCAGTTGCCCCTAGACTCAGAAAAGACAGTGCGTTCATACTCAATACCTTCTTGAGCAGCTGCCAAATAAGATTGATCTTGGGTAACTGTGTAGAGTCGCAGCAGTGCATAGGCAATTCCTGCGGCTCCGTGAGAAAAACCTGCCAAGGGGATTTTACCAAGGGTTTGCCATGCTCTGGTTGCACCTGTCTCACTGTAGCGATAAGCTAGTAAATGTTGTCCGCAGGCGATCGCCTTCAGTAAAATATTTTCGTTACCTGTGGCTTGATAAAGGGACAATAACCCTAAAATTGCTCCAGCAGATCCGCCAATGATATCCAATTTTTTATCCCCAGCAATCAGTTCTGATGTTATCCAACTGGCTAATGCTTGGGCATCTTGTAATAGTGTTTCATCACCCAGAAATTGACTAATTTTCACTAAGGCATAGATCATCGAACCCAAGCCAGTTGCACCACCGATTCCTGCAAAGCTAGCCATTCGTTGCCGAGATTCTAAATCAAGGGTTTGGATTTGCTGACGCAAGGGTTGTAAACTTTTTAATGCCAACTCGTATGAGCGTGGATCGTCAGTTATTTGAGCAAGTGCTGCAAAAAACAGAGCAATCCCACAACGTCCTTCATAAAAACTGTGGTCCAACACTTGCAACCGAAATCGCTCTGCTTCTGGCACCGAGACTAAGCCAATCCAGTTGATGCTACCATCAAAATCCATAATAGCTCTGGTTTCTAGTTGAGTAGCGATCGCTTGTGCTTCTGCAATCAGTTGTTCTGTGGTGAGTAATGGTAGTGACTCGGCTTGCCATTTCTCATGTTCTCCAGTTGAGGTTTGCGCTAACTGGGCATAAAAGGAACCTTGAATGATTGCTACTTGTCGAGCCAAGTCTGTTTCATCCATAGCCAGCAATTGAGCGAGAGTTTGTTGATAACTAGGTTGTTTGAAATACCCAGGAATTGAGAGATGCTCTCCTACACACAACTCATCACTAGCAGCACTAGCACTAAAGTAAGGAATATCCAATTGTTCCATCGCTTGCACTTCTGCATTGAATATAGGCCAGGCATTCGGTTTTTCTTGAGCCACCAAAAATGCACGACTGAGTTGCTCTAGTTCAATACTGTAGTCAACGCCACACTTCAGATAATCCGGTGTTAATACTTTTTGCAAAATTGTCCCGTAGAGCCGAGTGTGGCGGAAGATAAAACGTACTTGCTGCTTCTGCATAACTCCTAGTGGACTATTGGGCGCTAGTAAAACTTGCTTGTGCGCCATCAAGAAGCGATACATCTGCTCGAACCCGGCAACAATTTGCGCCTGATAATCATGGGGAGATAAGACGGTATCACCTATGCGTGGGACATTCTTCTCTATAGGTAAAGTGACAGACTCATAGCGCAAGTACATATCATCGGTATTAATTAGCTGCCAACGAGGAACTTTCCGGGGTGACTGCTGGAGAGCTGTACTACCTAAGCCACTAATATCGTAAGCAACAGTGCGATCGCTACTCAAGTCCCAACGTGGCAAAAATCCTGTGCGGAGTACGGAGTTCCAAAACTGCTGCATCGCAATTGTTTCCCACTCTTGAGCATCGGGTGAATTTTCGATCGCCTTAGCTTCATGGTGTAACAAAGTTTCCATGTCAAGTAACACCAGATGTTCACCACTGGCAATTAAGTTTTCGTAGTGACAGTCTGTTCCCCGTAAAACATAAATCACACACAACAACATTCCAGCTCGTTGATAAAACCTGGCGGCGGCGGCTTCATCAACACAGGGCTGATGCTCGACATATTCTACCCAACCGTAATCATCTCGGTTAATAACTTGGATCGCTTTGAAATCTAATAATTGGCTGTGGTGATTGCACCAAGTCAAAAAGTTGTTAAAAGCTGCTTCTAGTTTTAAATCTTTGGGTTTGTAGACAAGTTTTAACCCAGACTCAAAGGTAAGTAAAATAACGCCTCGTCCTCGCTTGTGAGGATCGGAAAGAGAGGTTTGAACAGCAGCAACTTTGTCTTTAGCTGATGTTGAGCCAAAAATTTGTTGAATGTCTTTTGTGTCGTGAGCTAGGCGTTCGATAAATTCGCCAGTGGACTCTACCCAAAAATTTACCGTCGTTGCCACTAACCGACCAAGGACGGGATACTTTTGAAAGAATGTCAGCAATCCATCTTGCAGGAGTTGATTGACAAATTTTGTGTACTGTGTATTATTGCCGCTCTTTGTTTTCAGTTCCAACAAATTAAGCAAGTTCCTACCAAACGAGCGTACCTGGGAAAATTCCAAATCCAGTGTCTTACTACAAAGTCTTGCTAATTGTTGTAGCAAACTGCGTTCCAAAGAGCGGTAAGCTGCTTCTGTAAAAATCGATAACGGAAGAGAGTCGTGTGTAAGTTGCACAAAACCTAGGCGAGACAATAATTGCTCTCTAGCAACCTGAATAGCTGGTAACAGAAGGTCTTCAAAAGGGATAGAATTTTGTGATTCGATTGGTAAAAATGCTTCTCTTACTGGGATAAATTCTTTAGCAGTTTGGATGATTTGCCCCAAAGTTTCTGCCCAGTCTGGCAATAATTGCTTGGCAAGCCGCACACTTCCTAATCGGGGACGAATGCTATCAAGCTCTAACCCATCCCACTGTAAGCGTTTATGCAACATATCCCAACTGCCTTGTGCCACAACTTGACCCCAGCGATCAATCCTATGGTTAATTTCCTGTTCATGGATGCGATCGCCATCCATGACAAATTGTTCTGTCTGGAGGCGTTCCCCAAGAAAGCTGGCATTGGCAACGATAATTGCTAGGTCGTGTGGTGTAATCTGCTGAGATGGAACAAGCTGTTGGGTTATGGCTAAATTCTTCATGGTAGTAGCTAAACAGGAGCAGAAACAATTTGAGTGGACGCTATATTTGTGGGAATAAATACTAATAGCCTGAAACAAACCTTAAGTTTAAATATCAATAAATACTTGCCATATATATATAATAAGTAAGTTGGCACAATCAGAACAAACTAGACTAGAATCCTTATGCCTATTTCCTATTTCCTATTGCCTTATCCCAACGACAATTATTTACGCCCACTTATTTAGATGCATATAAATGTAATCCCCCCAGCCCCTCTTGCAGAGAGTAAGGAAGGGGAGATATGTTACTAAGCACCACTATTTATTAAGTCCTGGTGCAAGGTATCAAAATTGCCTAATTTTACCTAGGCGCAACCTGCTGTACAATGCCAGTCAATATCCTTATTGGTATGATTAGCAGACATCATAGCTCCACTAACACTGAGTAATTCCTCTTCACTCAACTCGTAGGATTCTACAGAATTTAAATCTGTCAGTATTTGAGAGATAGCTTCAGTTGTGAAGTTGTAGCCCTTTTCTGCACCCGCAGCCATAATCAATTTGATGGATTCTGCTAGGTTAGTTGCTTCTTCAATCTTTTGTTGCAGTTGAGCATTTGACAGTAGTTCTTTGATTTGTGATAACATAAAATTTTCCTCCGTTCTTGTTGATTTAGTATTTAGCTACATTTGATTTGATTTAGACAGTTCCAGCAGGGAATTTGCATTTGTCCGGTGCAGCTTTCTCTGCTGAACTGGTTTTAATGTAGAGATAAATCGGGGAGAACTAGGGGAGATAATTTAGAAAATGTTTGAAAAGTTGAAGAGAAGCAAAAATCATGCAAGCCGCACGATCATAATACTTATCATTGCAATATAAATAAAAGTGGCGTTGCGGAATCATTGAATGATTTCGCCCAATTAAGAACTAATTTTCAATGGTTTTGACTGCCAATTCACCGCGCAAGCAAATTTTTGTAAGACACCGATATTGAAAACATCCAACTAACATCTGTCAAAATATTAGAGGTCGTTCTATCAAAGGCCAAAATCTTGCTGAGGAAAATGTATTTCTAATTATTCTCGAATTCAATCAGAAGAATCTACCAATCTAGTATACTGCGGAGCAAGTTTGCCTATCTTTAACCGGTTGCTCAGAGCAACTTATTTTCCTTTAAGGTAGAGGAACTGATTGATCGTATTTACAATGATTTGGCACTGCTGGCGTGAGCGAGTGGGTGCTGATAGAGAAATTGGTTTAGCTGATATCAATTCCAGTTGTACTAAATACCACGGAATTCGAGTCTTTATGGGTATATGAATCACTTGAGCTTGCTGAACTGAAGTTAGCTCTTTTTGTGTGGTAAATGTACCAAACAATTGGTAGCGTTTCTCTAACGTCATCTGCCCTGAGATTTTGTCAAAATCACACAAGATTTGCATTGGTATTGTTAGAGACTGCAAAATGACTCCAATTCCAGGCAAAAAGAATACAACTCCATTAAAAAATCCTGCCCAACGATCGTCCTGTTGAATTTCTAGCCCAGGTTGTTGAGGGTTATGGATGAAAGCGTTGATTTTGTCTGCAATTTGCCTGTGTTTTTCGCTCACAGTTACTCCGTAGTTAACTAATTTTACCTCGTGAATATTAGAAGTATGCAGGACAACTCCAGTCCCATGTGTTGTCTTGACATAGGCTGCCGTTAGCTTCCCAGGAATTAAGGTTGTCTGTGTTCTTAGTAAGCCGACAGTTGTTTGTTGACAGCTCATTTGGGCAGGCTTAATTCGCTGACATTTCAATGTAGTGACATTGCCTGTCACAATAGCTATCCCCAATCCAACTGTCACAAAAGGAATACCAAATAATACTCCCCAGAGCCATTGTTCATCGTGACCTTGAAGTTTTAATCTAGTCGATGTTTGCTCAATAATATTCATTTGATAACAAATCTAGCTAATACCCGTGACAAATCACCAGGTTTAAAGTTCCCCTCAGTAGGTTGCCGATTTTGGTAGGCTGGTTCCAGATAAAGATATTTACAATAAATATTTGTGAATTGGGTATGAGGTTGAATTGCCCAGTCAAAAATACAGGCTCCAGTTAATAATGGCAAGGGAAAAATCTCTATTTTGCACCTCGGAATGACTAAAATCAGCATCAGTTAAGTTCGCTTTTCTAAAAGATGTTCCAGGATTGCTCTGAATAGATTGAATTATCCATTTGAAAATACGAAAGGTGATGATTGTAGAAATGACCATCAGCAGTAAAAGGAAAAATCCCTGGACACTGCTTCCATCACTGAAACTAGAAGTGCTAATCATGGCAAGCCCAACCGTAAAACTGCTCATTACCGCAAACAGTATAGTAATGACTCCAATACCTAAGAAATTTGTGACTTCTGGAAAGTTGGAAGTAATACTATCTTGGATAAATATCTGGAATATTAGAGCCAATAGCGGCATAGAACCCAAAAAGAAGTTAAATATTTTATCAAAGCGATCGCTAAATAAGACACTTGACATCTGGCCTACAATCCAGGGCTATTTCATTCTAAATGTAGACGCGATATGGTAAGATGCAGCGCCAGTTCTACTTCAAGCATCTATTACCGTGTCTGAAATCGAAATTATCAAAGCTTTTGCAGGTCTAAAAGACCCCCGTCAACATGAGCGCCTCGAAATATAAAGGACGGGCAAGATGCCCATCCCACAAAACAAACAAAATCATCCCGCAAATATGCAACGCCAAATGTTTCTATCAATCAACAGGTTGTCCTTGGTATGCTGAGATGCGTCTAAATTATATAAATCGTTGATGGTTGACGGTTGACAGTCATCAGTCAACAGTCATCAGTTAAATGCGTAATAGTTTATGATAGCGGCAATTCGGCAAAAAATTCGTAGTGCTTACGCGGATAATCCACACTTAGCACTATGTCACTGGTTTCATGAGTTCGACAATTATGTGGATAGTGACAACTTTGCAGTGTGTGAAGGATTACTTAGCGAAATCTGCAAGGAAGCTTATCCTCCACTTGCTGCAAAAGAACAAGCTTATGTAGATAGTCGTGAAGGTGTCCTGTGGCTAAAAAAAGGCATTGAGCATCATAAACAGAGTCGCTTTGAAGAAGCGCAAAATTACTACCAAAAGAGTCTAAAAATTCAGCAGCGTGTCCAATGCAGAGATGCTCAAACTAATGTGAAGGTATTTCAAAGTGTGTTGGCAGAGGATTGTCTGAATGGCACACCATCGTACCTAAAATTAGACAGTTTTGCTCAAGAGTTGCATGTGCTAGGAGGTAGTGAATCGCTGTTGTGCGATCGCCTCAGCACATCTACCACACCAGAGGAGCGTTCTCAAATCCTGTTTGCAGCCGTGCAAGCTCGTCTGACTAAGCCACTTGTACAAGCCTTTAGATCGCCAGACGAGCAGACGCGGATGATGGGTATAGCAGGATTAGGACGTTTTAAACAAATCAATGAGACGCAAGTTCTTCTAGAAGGTTTGTACGACTCTAACTGGTTTGTGCGTTGGCGAGCTGCTGAAGCACTGGCACACCAAATAGTTATCTGTTCAGCCTGTAATAGTGAAAACCCAATTGGGATAAAGTCTTGTCAAGCCTGTCCAGCAGATATCAACTTACCTGAAGTTACTACAGACTTATTTATTCAAAAATTATGTGCAGTGCTAGATCGAGAAACATCTCCAGATGTCCGCCGGGTACTGGTGATGCTGTTGGGACAAACAAACAACACTGGTGTAACTCTAACATTGCTAGCAGCACTCGACGATTCCGATGCAGATGTAAGGATTGCTGTGATTGAAGCATTGGGAAAAATTGGTGTTCCCTCTGGTACAATCGAGAAGCTTCGGAATGTAAGTGATGGCAAAAGCTTATTAGGCGGTAGCATCAAGGAGACGTTGGAAAAAATTATCGGCACGATCGCAGACCAGTCACTTCGTTCCGAAACGGCGATAGCCACGTACATCGTTTCTCAAGATGGAGATGGCGATTATGGCACCATTAGTAAGGCGATCGCCAGTGTGCCACCAGGCAGCCGTATCCTTGTGCAGCCTGGTTTATACAACTAAGGACTAATTATCAATAAGCCACTAGAAATTATTGGTGCAGGTCCGATTACAGATATTATTATCGAGAGTCATAGCTCCAGTTGTATTTTAATGCAGACGAAATACGCTCTCGTGCGTGGCTTTACATTGCATGGAAAAGCGGAAAAATGCTACGTGGTAGATATTCCCCAAGGACAGATCGTCTTAGAGGATTGCGACATTACTAGTGATTATCTTTCTTGCGTGGCCATTCATGGTTATACAGCCAATCCTGTTATCCGTCGCTGTCAAATTCACGATGGCAAAAACAGTGGTATTTATTGTTGGGAAAATAGCCAAGGGATAGTCGAAGACTGCGATATTAGAAACAATGCCACAGGTGAGGTGACAATTGAACAGGGAGCTAATCCGACGATTCGCCATTGTCGTATCTATGATGGTAAACAGTGCGGCATTCTGATCCGCGATCGGGGTCGAGGAACGGTAGAAAATTGTGAGATTTTTGGTAATAGCTTCGCAGGAATAGAAATTAATACGGGATCTGACCCGAAAATTCACAAATGTCGCATTTACGCTAGTAAGGCGAATGGTGTCTCTGTTTATCAGCAAGGACGAGGCACTATTTTTGATTGTCAAATTTTTGATAATGCAAATGCGGGGGTGGCAATTGCAAAAGCTGCCGACCCCACAATTTACCAATGCCTAATTAATCAGAATCAATATCAGGCAGTTTGGGTATATGACAATGGTGCAGGTAGAGCAGAAAATTGTGATTTAACTCGCAATGGTGATGGTGCATGGAACATTGGTGCCAACTGTGAGGTATACCGTAGGGTAATCAAGAATAAAAACGAATTAGTTCAGGACTTACGCAAAATCACGGAAAAACGAACCGCAAAGGACGCAAAGGACACAAAGGAATAAGGTTTCAGAGAGTTATTGCGTAAGTCTTATAGTTAACAAAGTTTAGTGCTTTAATTCGGCTACCTAACGACGGCAGAACGTTTTGGGTCGGGGTCTAAATCCCCGTCACAAAACTTAATTACGTTAGCGTAGCGGGGCGCAGCCCATTACGAATTACGAATTATTTAACTGGCTTGAGGAATTCTCAGTTTCTCCATACTCCAAGGGTCTTGTTTTTCCTCTCCCAGGTAAATATTTACAGATTTAATTTCTTCTTGCAATTGATTGGTTGCCAGTTGTTCTGCGTTTTCCTTAAACTCTTCTTGCATTGCCTCTTTCAAATCATTTAGTTCCAGACCAAGTTGCTGACTACCACGAGTAGCAATCTGCCGTTTCAAAGCTATCTTCTTGCCTCGAGAAACAATGCTCACTAAAACTGCTCCACTAATGAAAATGCTGAGAGGAAATTTGTAATACTTCCCTGCTTTTGTTACCGCTTCTAAGTAACTATTAACTGAAAAGAGGAATTCTACTGTATCTACAATTATTTCCTCTGCTAGCTGCTCTCGTAGTGCTACTTCCTCAATAAATTTTCTGACTTGCTCATCTGCACATAAATTAATTAAATTCTGGCTTTCTTGCTTTGCCTTACGAACATCAAATTTATGAGGAATTGCGGCAATTATTTGGTCTAGTAATCTAGTCAGATTTTCACCCAACTTGTTGAGTGTTTTTTGCACAACATGAGGTTTAAAGGTCAAAACCGGAACAGTAGAAACTGTTGAATCGGTAAAGTTTGTTAAACCGTAGGGCTGTAGTGGCAAATCAGGTGTTAAGTGAAGCGCCAAAATTGCTATTGCTGAATCACGCGAAGGCAGATCAATCTTAATTTTAATATCTAAGCGTCCAGGTCGTTGAATAGCTGGATCAATCATGTCTGGTCGGTTACTAGCTCCGATAATCACTATATTTTCTGTGGCTTCAACTCCATCCATCTCAGCCAAAAATTGAGGCACAATAGTTGTTTCTACATCAGATGAACGTCCTGAACCCCTAGTGCGAAACATTGCCTCCATTTCATCAAAAAAGATAACTACTGGCGTATAGAAAGTAGCACGGCGTTTTGCTTCTGCAAATATTTTGCGGATGCGGTTTTCTGTTTCACCAACATACTTGTTGAGAAGTTCTGGTCCTTTGACATTTAAGAAAAAACTGCGGATTCCATCCTCACGTCGTAGGATATTCTGAATTCGTTCTAAAGAGTTATTGATATCTTCCAAATCGATATTACTCAGGCGTAAATCTGCTACTAATTGCTGCTGTGTCTCCTCTGGAGAAATATTGTTTTGGATCAGAGCAACGGTTTCTGGCGATCGAGAATTATTGGCGAGTTGTTGATAAGCAACTAGAGCATCCTGATTATCAGGATTTTTGCTGAGTTCTTGATAGAGAATAATTTTTTGTTCTACCTCCTGAAGATGGCTGCGGATGCTTTGCGTCAAACTATTAGCTACTGCCTTGGCAATCATGGTTTTACCACAGCCAGGAGGTCCATATAATAAAATTCCTTTGGGACGGACAAGTTGATATTCCTCAAACAACTTTTGGTAGACGTAGGGTAGTTCGATCGCATCCTTAATTGCTTCTGTCTGATCATCTAGTCCCCCGATGTCTTCGTAAGTAACATCTGGCACTTCTTCCAAAGTTAAGCCGCCAGTTTGATAGCTTGGCAGTTTTTCAAAAGCAAACTGTAGCCTTGTATCTACCCGGATCAAGTCCCCAATTTCTACACCTTCTTGAAAAAGACGATCGCTAATTTCTACGACAATACCGTCATTCCCACCACTACGAATATGTAGGCGAGGCTTAACTTTAGCTATTGCCAATGTCTGACTTTCATCAAGTTGTACTATGTTTCCTGGATGCAGGGACTTACGCAAAGATAGCGCACAATTAACCTCAAACTTATTACCATCTAGCGACTGTACTCGCACTGGCTTATCATCTGTGGGAACATTCATCACTCTGGCTGTGCCAACCGGACTAATCACGTTAACGACTTCTGCCGTTTCCCCACGCATAACCTGTTCATTGTCTACCCCTACAACGTTTAAAACTTTGTTCAAAATTAGTTGTTGGCCTTCAGATAGTACTTCTACCGGAACCTCTTCCGTAGCCAGTTTGACTTCAAATCTTTGTCCACGCACACCAACAACTATCTCACGTTCATTTTCGCTACTAAATTGAGTAGATCTAGTTGGGCATTTACCGAGAAAGACCCCATATTCCAAAGGAGGTTCTATTAATTCGGCGCTCTGTTTTTGCAATTCGTCAATTTTTGACTTCAAACGGGGAAACTCTTCTAGTGGTGTTCGGATTTTATCCAAAAACTGTTGGAGTTTTATCAGTGAACTACGCTCTTCTGGCAGACTATTATTTTTGATTATCTGTAAAATAAGAGTTTTCCAACTGTCAAGGTTCTGTAAATCAATATCGTCCATTTGTGAACTCGCTGACTTCAAGGGGCGACAATGGAGCTAAAGTGCTTTCTGTATAAGCTTCATAGCCCTTAAACCCCTGAGATAAAAGCTCTGCTTATTGCGAATGGAAGCGACCAGTTCCTCAACCCATGCTTGACATTCATTCCAAGCGACTATCCAATTTTGACCATATAAACCTATCCAAAAATTACTATGTCGTTTAGAAGTTCGACTTTTTTCTTGAGTGCGACAAATATAAGATTCTTGTTTTTGCAATTTAGTTCTTTGTCCGTGTAACCAAGCACTTGTCATGGCTAAAGCAATTAAGAAAATTAAACGCACAAGTCTATCAGGATTAGCTTTAGAACCTTCGAGATTATAACCACCTGTTTTACAATCACGGAACATAGCTTCAATGCCGAAACGCGCTCCGTAGATTTGAGCAGCAGTTTCTAAATCAGGCAGATTAGTTAATAAATACCAAGGTTCTGGTTCCTGTTTATTGCGATATTTTCTTTTCCAATATACTGCTAAATTAAATCTGCCAAACCCTCGTTTTTGAGTCAAATTGATACCCAAATAAAACTGGCGGATTCCTGGATAAATATCAATGCTGCTTCAAGGCTGAAATTTTTGTCTTTTCTCTCGGAAGGTTGTGTCCTTTTTTTGACGGAATACAAAGCTGAGATTCTTCCTGTGTAACCACTCCGCTAATTCTATACTATGAAACTCTCTATCGCCAATAATCACTATTTTGTAATTTTTTAACAAGCGAATCACTGGGCGTAAAACTTTTTGTTGCTCTTGGAAGTTACTGCAACCATCTTTTTCTAACAAGCACCAATATACCTGAAGGGGCGACATGAAGCCTATAAAGCTGACTGTATAAGCTTCATAGCTCTCATCCCTTGTAAATAATTCTCTAGTTTATGACGACTTAATCGCATTAAATCTTGAACTAAACTCCAACAATCACCAATGAAATTAACCCAGTTCTGTGCATAAAGACCGATATAAAAGTTACTATGCCTTCTGTGAGAACGTCCATATTCTTTGGGACGTGCCACATATTTTGCAATTCCTTTACTCTTAATATTCTGACCTTGTAATGTAGCAATAGTGTAAACTAATGAGATGATTAAAACTAAAGCAATAAACCGCTTACCTTCCACATTTGTCTTCTCTAAATTGTAACCGCCACTTTTAAAATCTCTAAACATCTCTTCTATATCAAAGCGCTTTTGATATGCCGGAATCGCCGTTATTTTACTATTCATGTTAGTTAAAATAAACCATCCTTCTTTGGCTTTGTTTTGACGGTAATTCTTTTTCCATTTGCAAGCCACATTAAATCCCTTCACTTGTTTAGTTTTTGTTAGCGTTGCATCTGATACAAAAAAAGATGTTCCTGGTTTTAAACCTAAATCTTTTATTTCGCACCATAAATGAGCTTTCAACTCAATATTCTCATTTTTCTTGAGTCTCAAACAAAACTCAAACCCTTGTTCATCAAGCCATTCCGCCAAGCTCACTGAACAAAACTCTCTATCTCCTAACACTACCGTTTTATAGTTTTTAAATAAGGGAATTATCTTTGATAATGCCTTAGTTTGTTCTGATAAGTTACTACTACCTAATTTTGCTAAAAGCTTAAAGTATATCGGTATAGCTCTTTTTTGAAAAATTACACTAATCATTAGTAGATTTTTTCTTTTCCAATTCGTCCTATCAATTGCTAAATAGATTCGGTGATTTCCGAGGAAAGTTTGAGCTAACCATCGTTCAATTATGGGAAACCATAATTCTTCTATATTCAATATTGGTAATGATAGAAACCTTTGTAACTTCTTCCGTCTCGACTGGCATTGAATGAATAATGGTCGCGACTCTGATATTTTCTCTAGTTTCACATCTTTGATATTTTGTACTACGTTAATCACCAGCGTCAGAAATATTAATTCGGACTGTGAAAGTAAACTTTGTAGATGCTTCTGGTATAATTCAGGTAACATTTTCAACAGATAGGTCTTATTGACAATACTGACCTATCTTTTTTTACCATAATTCGCTCAACTTAATACAGCACAAAGGCTTTCGGGTGCTTGTCCCCCCTTCAGATATTGACCTTCTATTAATAGATCGGGCATGAACACAATATTAGTTTCTTGATTGCTTTTTATACTTTGGCTGGTTAAATCTACCTTTTCCCATTTATACGCACCAGGGGCAGATTCATCAGGTACAAGATTGTAAATGTCTTTACCAACTTCAATTGCGATTTTACTTGCTTCTTGAGCTTCTTTGAGTTTTTCGAGAATTACTTTAGTTATCTTAGTAAGTGCATTGATGAGGGTTTTACTTAATTCCCGACTTGTTTTAATTGCAGTATCGGCTGTATTTAAATATGATTCATTAATTTGAGTGTGTCTGGAGTCAAACATATATTAATTGTGGTGAAAATAATCTATCAACTCTAACAGTCTGATTATGCTTTACAAAAACCAGTTGACTATCAAACTTAAAGTTTTTAGAAAAAGCTCTTGTATGCATCAACAGGTAACGGTGCATTGCCTGCTTGTACGGGTGCTTGTGGGATAGGAAACTTCCGATCTACTTCCTTGACTCGCAAATCTAAATCTTCCTGTGTGGGCTTTTTCTGGGTACTTTTCCTAGCAAGCTCCTTAATGACTTTATCCCACTTAGTATCGTTTTCTTGTTCGAGTTCGATAATATATTTCGGGATTTTGATATTTTTTAAGATTGGTACTGAACCCTCATTTTTATTACTATAAGCTGGGTTAATAAATAGACATTTACCAGGTGGTAATTTTAGGAATTGGGCAGGCTCAAGTAGCTTCCGAGTCCGTTCTTGTTCGCTGATAGATGTGCTGGCTTTACCCCCTCCAGTTGAGCGAGATTTTTGTTTATATTTAATTTCCTCTTCACCTAAATATGCAGAAAATAATCTAGCAGATTCTTCTTCACCAGGATTAAAAACAAATTTTGTGCCGCACGCACCGAGGATGGCTTTAGAGATTTCTTTACCATAAATCTTTTCAAGCTGACCCATATTTTGCCAACCCAGGATACCGCAGAATCCTTCGGAACGAGATTCGTTAAGCCATTTAAATAAATCTGGAAGGAAGATACTTGGCAACTCGTCAAGACATACTACTAATGGGCCATCTTCCTTGCCTTTTTTGGCGATACTGCGGGAAACTACCATGTGGAGAATGCTGGTCATCAGGGGGCTGACAGCATCGCGGCGTTCGCGGTCTAACCCGAAGATAATCATCTGTTTGCGTTTTACCTCCAGGGGAAGGGTTGTTTTACCGACAAAGCATCCCAATGTACCCCTTGCCATGAACCGGGTGAACATCAATGAAGCGCTACCAGCGATACCCGCCACGGTTTTTTCGGAGCCAGCCGAACTAAATAATTGACCAAAAGCTATCTTAATCCAGGGGTTTAATGCTGCTGCCATCAAGCGTTCGACCATCTTCTCGCTGGAAAGTATTGCCGCAGCTGTCATAATATCAGCGCGGTCGCCAAACTCCTTGGTTAACATTAAGATAGCCTGCGTCAGCTGATCGCCCGCAGGGCCAAAGAATGCATCCTCAGACGCATTACCTAACAGGCGGAAGTTCTTGTTAATAACCGTAGCTAACTGCCGTGCGGTTTCAGCATCAGAGGAATCGCGCAAGAAATCGATGGGATTACATACCTCCGATTCGGGAAATCCCGGTGCAAAGATATGTACGTCATACCCCTTTGATTTGGCATAACTGGCGATTTTGGCAAGACTTGCATACTTGAAGTCATATAGTACGATACCAAAACCTTGGTCAATTGCTGAGTAAATCATCGGGTTGATAGCCGAGAATGATTTACCGCTACCAGGTGCGCCAATTACAGCAGTTCCGCGTTGGACATCAGGTACATAAACTGGAACTCCCCCACTCCCCTTGGGTGATTTTTGACCCTTGTATTTGTGTATCCCGATATACAGACTAGCACTATCACACTTAGGAGCTAAGATTTGCTTCAAGGCTTTTTTCTTAGCTTGGGCGGTTTCCTTTGCTCCACCCCAATAGCTAGTAGCAAGCTTGCCTTTTTTACCATTACTAAAAAGCTGTAAAAGCAACAATAAGCCAATTCCACCCGCAAGTGCCAAACCTTGAGGTGACATGAGCTTATCTGTATATTTACTAAAGTCAGTATTGCTATTTTTATGAGTAGCTTTTACTTCTCTAACAGTCTTAGTTTTAGCAGTTAAAAACAGATAATTATTCATATTAATCTGTGTTAATTTGGCATGAGGAAATCGAAGAAATATGCGATGAAGTGAAGCTGCATATTTCTCCGTTATTTGTGTGGTGTGTCCTCTCCAAGTCAAAAGTTAAAGAGGATAAATTCTTCTATGATTGCCTTTTTACTTTTTAGGGACTGTGAGAGGTGTACCAAGAATAATTGGGTCTATTTCGCGGTAGGTGAAGAAGGGAACAGGGCCAATGAAGTAGGGCGAGCAGCCCAAGTCAACCCATCCTCGCTTGCAAATACGGAAGAACATCGCGGTGGTGATACTGCCGTCAGCTTCGTTAATATCCCAGATGACTTGTTTAAATGATTTCCCAAAGGGATGACGGCCTGTGGGTTCTTTCCCACCGTTGAGGCTGCCCAAGATGCCGAATCCGCCTTTAACGTTTTGGTCTTTGCCGGACATCCACTGTGCGCCAGTAACGGTATCGCTACCCGAAACTTCGATGTGACCGCACTTTTTCTCGCACGGAACATTAAACTCAGCTTGATAGCTACCGCTTATTGACTTCCAGCGTCCGCTTTCAAGCGAACCGAGGGGTAAGTCTACTTTGCCGATAAAGCTAACATCGGGAATTGGTACACTGGGGAACTGGTCAAATGGAACATCAGCCAATCCCGGAACCTTACTAATTGTTGTGTTTTGCCAGTTAGTAAAGTCCTTTAGCTGTGCATCCTCAATACCGGGGATGCTGGTTAGTTTATACTTATCGAGTTTGACGTACTTACCGAGTTCCACTTCTCCCAGTTCGGGATAATTGTCTAGCACTTCACCAACAGTTTGGTAGCTTGCGGTGCTGCCTGTTACTTTGGTCACTAGTTCTTTAATTGGTGGGATGGCTCCAACTTCTGAATCTTCAAGCTTGGGAATTGCTTCGGTGAGGTCTTCGAGTGTTTGCCACTCTAGTGTCTCAAAATCTGACAGTTTGAGATTTTTGAGTTGAACGCCCGTGATGTTGGCGATATCTTCAAGCGTGAAATCTTCAATATTGAACTCAGTTGCTTCAAAATCACCTAATTCCATGACTTCGGAAAGGCTTTGTCCTGCGCTCCAGGTGCGTGTCTCCTTCATCCCAGGGTTTTTGATATTAGGAAATTCGGCGCTGCCAGCACCGCCAAATTTCATATTTTTGAACGTGATACTACTCCAGTCAGGAGTAGGTGCGCCGTTGACGTATTTAGTTGCAACGGGCTGTGGCTGTTTGGTTTGTTTTGTTTTATCTATCGAAGTGTTCAAATTTGAATACTTCGATGGAACTGTTTGAGCTACTGCTTTCTCACCGAATAGGAGACTGCCGATATTGTAGCTACCTCCAAACCGGATTAACCCGTGTAGGGCAAGTCCTGCAATAAGTCCTGCAACCATCAGGTAGCGTAAGTTATTAAATTTTTCCATCCGATACTCAAGCGCTCGGTTGGTTTTGTTGTGAGTGGTTTCTTGACTTGCAGCTCTCACTGGTACAATCGCAGTTACCTCGGTTGTGGTATCTAAAATTTGGTTGTTAGAGGTCAGATTTTCGTTATACATCACTGTTATTTAAAAATTATTGATTCAAGAGAAAGTTTGTTTTATCTGTAGTTGGTGTTATTAGAGGGTTATTGCGCTGTGGTGGTATTTCTAAGAAGCGCTTTCCACCCAGCAGCATGAGTTTTTCAACCAACTGCATTGATACTCCGGTGCTGCTGGCGGCGACAACAAGTTCCTCTCCTTACGATCGCAACTCAACAAGTTGGTTCAGACGCTTCCAAAGCTTGCTATCTGTAGTAACCCACTGATTTTTAAGGGCAACTTGCATTCCTTTAGCGATATGTCTGCTATCAGATAATGCCGTGTAACTGACCTTTGGTTTTACTTCTTCAGGTTTGCTGGGAGTATCGCCAATAATTTCAATTTGGCTGTACTCTGGTGTGCCACTGCCCGCTAGAATCCGAAAGTGATAGCTTTTCCTTGTTGACCCAGATTCGGTAATCACCGTCATGTGCGCCCCGTAAGAAGCTTGTGGTAAACCGGGGATTTTGACTGTCTCGATGCGGCGAATGTGAATTAGTCCAGCACCCGTACTGTTGCTAGAACACTTACCCAAGCCTTCAAGACATCCGTCTACATCAAAAACAAACCTAGATGGGTCATCTAGCCAGATTTTCTTGATGATTTCTCTGGTGTTGTAGAACGATATTGATACCCCATGTCCAGGCCAGACCTTAACTGTCTGCAATTGGGCATTTTCCCCTGACACCTGGGACGCTGCAACTTGACGGATAGTATTTGCCAATACAAGTTGGCTTGGTGCAAGCACGGAGGCAATGGTGAGGCACCCGCCAAAGGCGATCGCGCAGGGCATCATTAAACTAAAGTCGGCTATATATCTGAATTTCACAGTTTGATTGACCTATCGACTTTGATTGTGATTTTGGTGTCTTTAGGCACATACCAGACATTGGGACGGCGGTTGATTTCGTCGGTGGCACGTTCTGTCCGCTTGCTGACTGTTTCGCCAAGTTTGCCAAAGGCACCTTCAATAAAGGCAGCTCCCAGGTTGCGGTTGTTATTGCGGCTGCGGGTTCTTGTCCCACCTAAAGGCAAATCTTCTGTGACTTCTTCATCCGGCTGGTTGATAATTTCCCCTACCTTGGCAAGACCAGCTATTGTCCCCAAGGTGGCATCATACTTGGCAATTTCAGATCCCTTGTTGTCGTAGGGTCTGGCGGCTAGGGGGGAACCTGCTTCTCCCAGGACTGATATCGTTCCGGGTGATATGGGGTATTCAGTTCCGTCTTTGAGAATAGCCGTGACTTCGGCACGCACGCCTGATGTGCTATCAACCGAAATCATGGCGATAGTTACCTGCGATCCCTGCTCAATGGTAAAGTTGTGTGGTGGCAGATAACCTCGATCATCCACCGATAACTTCTGTACCTTCCTTTCCGTTTAGTTGACTCAAACGCAAAACTATATCTTCTAATTTGTATACATGGCTGTCAAAGTCGTTTTTCAGTTTGTCATATTTTCCTGATGACAATGATTTAATGACCACTTCAACGTTTTCTTGGTAAAGCTTGTTAGCTTTTTCTATTGCCTCTTGCCTCTGATTCAGTCCCTTTAAAACATGACTTGCTATTAAATCCTGTGTTTCTTTATCAGGCAACGGAATTAGTGTTTTATTGACATCACTGTCTAGTATGGCAGGATAACTAGATCCAGTCGAAAATTTCCTAAACTGCTCCAGCGTACTAGCTAAACGAATCGCAAAGTGAAGATAAAATGGGTTAACCTCTTTTTTAGGGCGTATTACACTAAAACCAGTTGAGCATATTTGGTTATGATAAATTTCGGGTATAACTGCAATCGCTCCTCTAGTTGGTCGGCACGTAGAAATAATTAAATCGTAAGCGTTTACTACTTTTCTGGCTCTAGAAGGAGCTTCACTTCCTAAAAGTTCTTGAGGTGAAACAATAACTCCAGTGCTTACATCTACGCTCGAAATATCAATATAGATAAACTCTTCATCTGGTTTCTTGGTTGGATCTCTTTTTGTCTGGACTATATTAGCAGCGTAAGAGATTGGCTTTAAGCTATCTGGATGGAGCTGCTTGATTCCTTCTGGTGGTAAGTGATAGTCAATATCCCAACGCCCCTCTGAGTGAAGAGCAAGTAAACTTTCTAGTCGATACTTCATTACCAACCCACCTGATTATGAAATTCTTGTATTGCCAAGCTTATTTCGCTACCAGATTTAGCTCGACCAGTAGCATCAAATCCTATATTTTCTAATTCACAAAGAAACACTTTCGATTCTTTATCCCTCTTCTCACCATTCTTATATTTTTGAAATACGCATAATGAGGTTTTAACCATTGCTCCGTATGGGTTGAATGCCTCTTCAGGCAAGCTGATTACAGCTTTTATCTTTGCAACATTCTCAACCCAATCACGAACAAATATAGAACTCTTATTCTTTAAAAGCCCATCTGGAAGAACGATAGAAAGTTTTCCTCCAGGCTTCAAAAACTGAAAACATCTTTCTAACCCTAGAATTTCTAATGGCAAAGATTTTTTCTTGTGTCCTAATTGGAATCTCCCCACCATTTCCATTACCTCTTGTCTCATTATCGAGCCAAAAGGTGGATTAGTAAGAATCATTGAAAAAACTTCTGGAGTATCATCTTCTGAGTCATTTAATGCAACGATATCTGGGTAATTCTCAAAACTAAGTAAAGCATCTAAATTCCTAATATTAGTGTGTCCATCATCGTGTAGCATCATATCTGTCATGGCAATTCTAACCATTCTTTCGGATTTTTCTATGCCATGAAGATGAAAAAACTTAAACTGATGTAAGGTATAGGAATCAAGAGTAGCTCCTTGATGCTGAACAACATAATCCAAACAACGACTCAAAAAATGACCCGAACCGCAAAACGGATCAAGTATCATATCTGAAGCAGTAGGTTTCATAATGCCTACAGCTAGATCAACAATAGGAGGTGGCGTAAAATACTGACCCATACCTGCACGTATAGCTGAACCTAAAACAGATTGAAATGCAGAACCTTTAATATCAGCTTTACTATCAATGAATGAAAATTCTTGAAGCTTTTCTACTATTTTAAAGAGTGCAACATCACTTAACTTGATAGGTGTTTTGAATACACCTCTGGATCTTTCGTAGCCTGGTATTCTTTGGTTGTATATCTCAATTTCCTTATTTCTAGCATTTTGATATAGTTCCCGAATAATCGAAGCTGCTTCTGAAGGATTACTAGCTCCATAAGTTTGAAAATTAAATTCTGCGCCCTCCTCTTTTTCCACAGTAGAGCGTTCATCAAATATTTTTACATAGATTATTTTTGCAAGTTCATCTAAAGCTTCATCATCATGTAGACCATCAACATCACGCACGATATTATGACATTCAACAAGAAGCTTACTATATTTCTCTGTAATAGGCTGAAGCCCAGTTTTTCTTGAAGGATCTGATTTTGGTATCTCTCTAATGAGTTTAACTTTAATTGAAGAGCCGCCACCAAAAGCAGGAATATCAGCTATGTATTCAAAGTCATTAGGATCAATTTTCTTTCTGATACAGCGAACTTCTTTACCGTCTGTTACCAACCCAATAGTTGCTGTATGAGTAGATGCCAAGTACGTTTCTAATTGTCTTTCGGCTTCTTGAAACTCCTGTGATAAGACATTTTTCTTTTTTGTTTCAACATACAGAAATGGTCGGCGATTTGAGTTTTTGATTGCAATGTCCGCTTGTTTTTCGGAAGAACCCATTTTTACAGGTTCTTCTATTGTCAGCCGTTCCCCAATCCAACTTTCTGGATAACCATATTCAACTATCAGTTGATATAAAGCCCATTGGCGAACAAACTCTTCTATAACTTCTTCAGCCCCTTCATAAGTTCCGTTTTTAGCGTGCCACTCTTCGGCTCTCTTTCTAGCCGATGCAACGTCTCCACGACTAGAGAATTTCCAGTTACTTGGAGGTATGAGAAAAAATTCGCCTAGTTTAGCCATTAGCTACCACCTAAAATTGCTAAACTTGAATATAACACGAATTGTGTAAAATACATTTTTTTATTTACACAAATTGTGTAAATATTGCGTTCCTGGCAGGCTTCTCCTTTGAATAGATCGGGCGCAGAGGTTTTGAGTTCTGCTTCTGCTTGTTGCAAGCAGGTGATTGAATCTTGCGTGTTACCAGGGATTGAGCGGCATCTTTCCATTGCTGCCCCTACTTGCTGCTGGAGGGCAATATTGCCGACTGCGCGGTTGAATGCTACTTCTAGGTTGGCTCCGGCAGCGGTAAATTCAAGAATGTCACTATTGACAGTATTAATGTATCCTCGTATAGCGAGTGTTCCACTTCTGAGTAAAGTGCCATTGTTAGCTAGTAGCCCGATAACCAGGATGGGCCATATCCAACTGGAGAGAGCTTTCATATCCTCTTGATTTATCCAGTTTTTGCCTAACTCAACCATAAAAAGGGTGAGTGTGGCGATCGCAAAAAACTGACCAACTTTGCACATTGAGCCATACAAGCTACCGTTGAGGGTTTCTTGCCAAAGTTCATTGAAACCTTCAGCTACTAGTTGCGCTCCGGCTGCGGCATTTTCTAAAATGTCTTGTCCAAAAAATGGGTCAGTTGCAATTATGAGGTGTTCTAACATAGTACTTGGTTAACAGGCGTGAAGGTTTGGTCATCTCAATTGCAGAGATGACCAACTAATTAGGGTGAATTATTGCCCAGCAGTAGTTTTGAGACTACTAAACCCGCTGATTTCGATGTACTGGGCGCTGATACCGTCCATCATCAGGTTTTGACGACGGCGATCGCTTGCCCCCTGTTCGGCAAGTTGACTTAGCATCAGGTTAGTTTGCTGGACATCGTGCCGTGCTTGCAGTCCGTCGGTGCGGGATTGCCCCAACATTGAGACAATTTGCGAGTTTTGGGCAGCAATGACCTTGAGGATGTTTTGTGAAGCATCCATTGCTTGTGCAGATTCCGCGAGTTCTTTGGCCTCAGCTACAGTTTGTTCAGTTGCTTCTATTTCATTTTTGGTACGTTCCTGACCGACTTCCCCTAAGACGCTTTCGACTGTGGCGCGGGTGGTTTCTCTCTCCAGTTCGTTAGCTGCTGATACTGCACCCTCGACAGTGTTACTTTCATTCCAGTTACCCTTGCTCTTGAGTTGCTCTTTGAGCTTTTCGGCTGAATTTACTGGGTCTGGCATATCCATACTGCCAGTCTGAATAGCAGTTTTAGCTTCGCTTTTCATCCCACCCCAATTATTAGCTGCTGCGGTGAGTTCGTTTTTGGTTTCCTCAAAATAGTTATTGAATTTGCCTAAAACCTTGAAGAAATCGTCAATTGAAAAGGCATAACTGGGTGCTGTACCGAGTAAAGTAACCAGACCAATTATTGACCCGATTATTACCCCTTTCTTAGTAAACTTGAACTTTTGTTTCATACTTTTGGCGGATAAAATAACCAATGTGGCAATTAAATTTAAGCCACTTGTTTATGATTTATTGATTCTTCCTTTTCCAAACCCAGGTTATCTGTTAGTTTTTCTTCTATAATTTTTGCTGGCTTGAATTGCTTATTGTTATTGTTATTGTTATTGTTATTGTTATTGTTATTGTTATTGTTATCCAGTAATTGTTGTGCTTCTTCGCTTAACTCATCTCCCCGAAGCATTTGTATGTATGCCTCAGAAAATCTCACCATACCCAGCATTGGATTATCGGCATATTTATTGAGGAAGAGAGTGCGTAATTCTTGCTCGTTCGGGTTATTTGCTACGGCTGCAAGCAAGCAATAAGCAGGGTAATACCTACAGAAAGTAAGTTTGCCATTATCGTCAAGTAACCACTGCGAGTAAATACTTTCACGTTTTGGGAAGAATGCTTCGGTACTATTACGCGAGATAATTTCATAAGGATATTTAAACCTGTTAACAAATGGGTCAACTGCCGATGTTTGAATCCGACCGATAAGGCGGGTTGTGATGTTAGCAAATATCTTGAAAGCAGACTTACTTTGGAAAATACTTTCTGGTTCTTGGGCAGATAAAATTACACGTATACCTGCTTTTGCACCGTTGGCGCAGAGTCTACCAATTAGCTCGGCTATGCTGTCAAAATTGAATAAAATCGGCGCTTCGTCTAAGAAAAATATTGATACTTTAGATGATAAAGCTCTACGTAATGCTGCGGAATAGGCGCTAAGGGCAAGAACTGCGGCATCAGCTTCGCTCCCAAGCGATCGCAGTGCGAATACCAGTAGTCGCGCATCAGTTCTAAAGCTAGATGGATTAGCGATTGATTGCCCAACTCGTGAATTTAGCCAAAACTTTAATCGCAATCTGATTTGGTCAAGAGCATTAAGAATTTCTTTACTATTATTGGTGATGGAATCGAGTTTGATAAACCCAGGCGAACAATAATTGTAAAAATCTTTAAGTGTTGGAATATCTGCCCATTCCTGTGTTCCTAATCCATTTTCTAATGCTAGCTTATACCGAAGTTTGATATCTTCATCGTTGTAAAAAGTTTCAATTGTAATTGTAATGATACTCTCGATATTTGATATCATTGTTGGGCTTACCCCTACAGGGTTCGTCCCTAATACCATTATCATTAGTGTTGATTTCAAGAATTCCTTGAAATCGGTCATCCTTTCCTTAATAACTTCCGGCTCATACCCCCTTAAATCAGGTAATTCAAATAGGTTGTTCGACTCTTTACTAATATCGAAATACGCCCCTTCTTCTCCCATAAATTTGGTATAGTCAGTAAACGTGCTAGTACCATCGGGTTTAGGATAATCAAGTGCAATTACAGGAATGCCTTGAGCCAAGGCAGGTGTTAATAGACCTGCTACTAAGACAGATTTACCAGCACGGGTAGTACCAAAAATAGCGAGATTTTTGTGCTGTTTGTACAAGTCGAGATGTACTGGGGTTCCTCCCTCTTCAGCAATCAGCTCGAACCCAAATTTATCTCCCGTAGCCGTTCTAACTATCGGCATGAGTCCGGGAACTTCTGATGAGAAATAAGGGAGGCGACGGTTAAAGGGTCTTGTAAGTAAGTTTTCCCAGACAATAGGTACACATTGTAACCATGTCTTCCAAGCATACTCTATTTCTCTATCAACTACAGCAGGGCGTAAGAAGCAGCTAGAAAGGTATTGGCAAGCTTCATCGAGTTTTTGGCGACTGTTACGATGAACACAAAAAACAACGGCAGTATGGATGGGCAAACTGCCTCTGAGGATGGTTTCTTGTGCCTTAACTGCCTCCTCGATGTTCATATTGGCTTTTACATCAATTGACCCTTTCTCGGAAGACATGGCGCTGGAGGTAATTGACTGTTTGGTAATCCGTTGAAGGGCAGTTTTGGCGAGTCCCTGGTTAGCTTTAGATAGCTGGCAGATAATCTCGGTGTCAGAGATTTTTTCTTTGGATATTACCTCCCAGAGGTATCGAAGCTGGGCGTATTCGTCTACCCAGCCTTGGGGCTTTTCGCTAAACTGAAGAACGCCGATATACTTGTCTTGTAGTCTTACCCAGCTGCGATCGAGAAACGGGACAGATTTCTCATTCTCCAGCATCAGGTGGCGAATATGGAAATCGCTGGTTTGAACTTCTCGAAGCCCCTCTTCATCTAATATGAGGGGATTGGGAACTTTGGGTGCATCGCTACGGTTAAATTGACTCCAAAGAATTGACCATACTTCCTCACTTGTGACTGCTCGTACTGAAAGCCCCATTGAGTTAGTAAAAAGTTGTTCCCACCGTTGAAACCCAGAGGTAAAACTATCCCGTAAAATTGTTTCGATTCTCTCTTGCCGAACACCGTGAATTTGTCCAGTAAATTGAAACCAGGCATTTTGCAATTGTTTGATAGTTTTTTCAATTGCATCATTTGAGCGGCTATCCTCAGAAGCCAGGACACTATAGGTACACCAGAAACGTAAGAACTTATTTTTACGAGTTCCTGCTTCGGTGAGTTCTCTTGCCCGCAGACGTTCCGATCGCACTAATAAAGTTAATTGCTTCAAGGGGCGACAATGGTTGCTAAACCGAGCCAGATAAAGGTTTAGAAGGCACAGACCCTTTGAAAAAATGGGCTATTCTGGAGTGCTTATTGAGAATGAAATATGCAGGTGTCACAGACCCGCTTCTAGAGATCTATTTTATGGTAAAAAAGAACGGTCTCGTAAATTGAACAAGACCGTCATCATAATGTTGCCCTCATTCTATCAAAAGTTTTTAGAGAAATACCTGAGTCAATCACAGTTAATAACTTTGAAGATGTTGGTGTGGTTGTTACAAAATCAAAAACAAGTCAGATTAGAAAGGCTGGCTGCAACACTACCTTTACCCATACAGCAAAATAGTCGGAGGCGACACTTACAAAGATTCCTAACGCTGAATGCTTTGAGTGTAGTGTTACTGTGGTTTCCCATAATTGAAGAGATACTTGGTAAGCAAATCAAAGCTGGCTCACAAGTAATTATTGCACTAGATAGAACACAATGGAAAGAAAATAATGTGCTAATGGTAAGTGTAATTTACCAAAAAAGAGCATGGCCAATATATTGGTACTTGTTAGAAAAAGATGGTTGCAGTAACTTCCAAGAGCAACAAAAAGTTTTACGCCCAGTGATTCGCTTGTTAAAAAATTACAAAATAGTGATTATTGGCGATAGAGAGTTTCATAGTATAGAATTAGCGGAGTGGTTACACAGGAAGAATCTCAGCTTTGTATTCCGTCAAAAAAAGGACACAACCTTCCGAGAGAAAAGACAAAAATTTCAGCCTTGAAGCAGCATTGATATTTATCCAGGAATCCGCCAGTTTTATTTGGGTATCAATTTGACTCAAAAACGAGGGTTTGGCAGATTTAATTTAGCAGTATATTGGAAAAGAAAATATCGCAATAAACAGGAACCAGAACCTTGGTATTTATTAACTAATCTGCCTGATTTAGAAACTGCTGCTCAAATCTACGGAGCGCGTTTCGGCATTGAAGCTATGTTCCGTGATTGTAAAACAGGTGGTTATAATCTCGAAGGTTCTAAAGCTAATCCTGATAGACTTGTGCGTTTAATTTTCTTAATTGCTTTAGCCATGACAAGTGCTTGGTTACACGGACAAAGAACTAAATTGCAAAAACAAGAATCTTATATTTGTCGCACTCAAGAAAAAAGTCGAACTTCTAAACGACATAGTAATTTTTGGATAGGTTTATATGGTCAAAATTGGATAGTCGCTTGGAATGAATGTCAAGCATGGGTTGAGGAACTGGTCGCTTCCATTCGCAATAAGCAGAGCTTTTATCTCAGGGGTTTAAGGGCTATGAAGCTTATACAGAAAGCACTTTAGCTCCATTGTCGCCCCTTGAACAATCAACCTTTGTACTCCTGATTAATCGTATTAGGGGTTATGACGAAATAGGCGTACCGTGCCAAACCGTAGAAATTGTAGGTTAAAGCTGAAACTAAGATGGGGTAGGCTTTTAAGTAAGTTTACTTACCATAAAATTGGTAAAAAATGGTATTAATCTTCGTCAATTTAAAGCTGTGTAGTCGCCATAAAGATTAAATCCTGCCCATAAGAAAAGGCTATCAGTATTTACATTGCAGTTAGGCAGACAGTTATTTAGGCAATCTAACTGAGTCCGATGCAAAGCTTCATCTCGTGGGAATTTATCTAAATAGTTGTAAAAACGGGTCATAAAAGATACTGCGATTTTATCGTCTACCTTCCAAAGACAACCAAGAATGCTTTGAGTTCCAGACCGCCAGAGTGTTTCTGGTAAGCTGATAATCCAGCGACCAGGGAGGATAAAGTGATCTGCTGACCAACAGGAAGAGAGGGTTGCATGGCGCAAATTCGTTAAGTTCATTTCTGATAATTCTCTGAGGCTGAGAATCTCTTGTTCTTTATAATCAGAGATAAATACCAGTCCTGACTGGTCTGGTTGATTTAACTCAAAAGTGCCATGAC
This sequence comes from Nostoc punctiforme PCC 73102, assembly GCF_000020025.1. Taxonomy (GTDB): domain Bacteria; phylum Cyanobacteriota; class Cyanobacteriia; order Cyanobacteriales; family Nostocaceae; genus Nostoc; species Nostoc punctiforme. The sequence goes on from NC_010628.1 coordinate 4,145,067, forward strand.
AAGCAATATGAAGTAAGGTTACTTGAGATAAATTTTCAACAACAGTACTTTTAGAACTATTTACAAAAGAAAAGCGATGAATATGATTGCGATCTAGCCAGTCTTCTACCTGTTTTAGTTCTGGTTTAACTCCTTTTAGGAATGAAAATTGCTTGTTACCGTTAGACACGCCTACTACTAACGCTTTTTGTTTGGAAATAATTGAATTAGAAGGCGATCGCCTACCTTTGGACTCGTAAGCTATAGAAATGGCATAATGCTCAATTAAATACTTTTCTTTGTAGCGTATGGCGGCAAACGGAAAGCCATGCAAAATATCATCAGGTACAATTGTCAATGCCCGAATGTCTTTGGGTAAACCTTCTAGCAGCTTGGGAAATGCTAGCATTTCTGCAAGAGTTTTAGCTACTTCCTGCCCCACATTTGCTACCTCTGCCATCTCTTCTTCATATTCGCCCTGCCAATTCACATTCATATCTCGATGATAATTAATATCACGGTTGCTATCAATACTGTTGATTGGTTGGTCATAGATATCTCGACCATTGTTAATATTCTTGATAAGTTTGTACCAGTGTTGTACCTGATTACGCACTTCCAAACGAGTAGTAAGAATAACATGAAAATCAAATAAAAATCGCCCTGTTTTCACAACTAAAACACGATCTGGCAGAATCAAAAATGAAAGAGTAATTCTGTCTTTTGGGTGAGTCAACAGCCGTAGCCACAATGATGCAGGAGGTAAAAATGGAACTTTTATTCTGTCGCCTTTAATTGTACGTTTGGCTAATACATCCTTGTATCTGTCGATATGTTCCACTAAAGCATTCAGTTGTTGTATTAGCTGCAAGCGTTGCCAAAGAAAGAGCCAAAAAGCTCCCGTACTAACTTTTAGTTGCAAACGTTGCAACTGATTAATTTGTGCAGCAATGTATTCCTCATCTGCTGTCCATTTATTCAACAGATAAAATACCTGGTCTTCTGGCGCAAGGGATGAGGTAATTTGTTCTAGTAAATAATTTGTTGATGCTGTTAAAGCTTCTATTTCCGGGAGTGGATAATTTAATCTAGTGCGACACCAAACTAATATCCTCTGTACCTGCCAAAGTTCTGGTCTTAAACCTATGTTCTGTAATTGAGGATGAATTTCCTCCAAAATCTGATGTGCTTGATAAATTTTGGTCAAGTCACTGTTCTCTGTGCCTTCATAGTAAGCAAAAGTTCCTTCCAATACCCGTATTTGTATTTTGATCAGGACCGAATCAGTACAATTGAATACCTTTTTTATGTGCTGGAGTAAATCGCCCGCAGTTTTCAGATTGAGGTTGCTCAACTGCCATTGAAAGGCTAATGCGCGGTCTTCAAACCAAGTTAAATAATTGGAAGATTGAGTTGATAAGTCTAGTCTTGCTTCTACTTCTGCTACAGCTTGTTTATTATTTATTTTTTTATTCATTCCAAATACTGAGAGTTCCACAGGACTATTAACCACAAGGGAACGACTACGGGCATAGCATAGTTGCAATAATAAGTCTGCCCTTGCTGCTAAAGCTGCATCATCAATAGTAGAGGCATCGCTTTGGGTGTCCATTAAATAACTCTGAGCAGCACTGGTTTGGTTGAGAAAAATTAAGATATGGGCAAGACTGAGGTTTGAACGCAACACCGCGCGTTGTGAACGAAGTTGACAGCATCTTTCTTGAACTTGTCGGAATTGTTTTAAACTAGTACCTAAATTTCCCAAAAGCAGATTGAGTTTACCAGATAGTTCCAACCAATGGATAAAATGTTCTGGATGCTGGGGTTGATTGAGTTGGCTTTCTAAATCGGAGAGATAAGTCTGTGCATCCTCAAAATGTCCCTTTTCCTGGAGGACAGAGGCGATCGCCAACTTTAGTGGTAGTATAGTTTGCTGTGCTAAAGAAGATACTTTCTCTCCCTCAGCATGAAATAAACCCCGTTGCAAAGCAACAAGAGCCTCTCCGTATTGTCCCAAAGCAGCTAGCAATCGCCCCATCGCTAGGTATAATTCAGCAAATAAAACAGTCCGGTCTTCTGAGTCGGTATCATGCCAAAAACAACCCGCCTCCCACCGTAATAATCCTGGTAACACAAATTGAATATTATTAATGTCCCCAATGCGTGGAGCCATTTCTTGCAGTAAGTCTTGTGCTTGATCTAAAGTTCCTCTATCTATGCATAGTTGAATACGTCTTAGACAAGTATAATCAGCTAAACATTCATTCTTTGACTCCTTATATAAATCAACAGCTCCACAAAGCAAGTCATCAGCCGCTTGGAATTCACCCAATAAACCAGCTAAGTCTGCCAAGGACTGGATAACTTTCAAATCTGCATCAACCAACCGGGAATATAAAAGGCGATGAGTAAAAATTTTGCATAAATCATCGTAAGCCCCTAGTAAATTGCCTTGAAGCCATTTTGTTTCGGCTAATTCAAAAGCAGTGTTGAGTTCAACAAAGGTATCGTATGGCAAACTAACACCCCCTTAGATTTGAGATTTTGGATGAAAAATCTAACATTCTGTAGAGACACTAACATATAACGTTTCTATAAGAATTTGGTTACACAAGAGGTGAATGGAAAATCAAAATATTCACCAAATTAAACAGTTACTCAATTTTTTTCTGATGTGGTCACAACATAAACAGGTTTTTCTAGAGGACATTTGTTTGTATTCTGATTTTTATCTGATTCATCTTTTTCCTGGCATCCATTGTTAGTAACAAAGCGTTGGGGATAATTTTGAAATTGGAATCTTAAGGAATCTCCAATGTTAGAAGCTGTAGTTTTAGTGGAAGGATTACTAGATACGCTCACATCTCCCAACCCACTATGACGGATTTTAACTCTGCCTATTTCTCCGGGTTTGAGTTTATAGAATCTGGCTCCTGAACCAAAAGGAACACTTTGTTCAATCGACTGTTTAAATTGTAAATTGTTTAAACCAGGAGAATCTTGCACATAAATAAATTCTGTGTTGTTCTCTATGACTTTGAAGTTGCGATTATTAATTTCATCAAAGAAATTTTGCTTAAACAGTTTCGCTCCTTCAGGAGTAATTCTTTCTACTTTTAGTCTACCTTCATACACATTCACCGCTGCTTTACGCAATATCAGGTTCGGTTCTGAACCATGCAATTTGATTGATTCGTTAATTGATTTGGCAGCTCTAGTGTAATCCCCAGCTTTCAGTTCTCCATCAATTTTTTTGATTCGGAATTGTAAGTCTAGCTTCTGGCTTATAACATACTTAACTGGCTCTGCGGCGAGCTTCTGGGCTTCTTTGCGGTAATTATACGAACTTTTATAATTTGCTCCTTTACCAGAAAGTTGTTGAAAACCCTGTGTTTGTTGTGAAACCTGCGCTTCATTTAAAGATTCAAAATTAAAATTACGGGCACCATCCTCTGGTTCAGCTACTGACATTATCCGTTTTGAAGGTGGTTTTGCACCACCTCCACTACCATCTGCTAAAGGCTGTTCACTAAATTTTAGCCATTTATTATTGGACTTAGAAAGTTGAACAAAATAATCATTAGGTTGGGACGGAGAATACCTAACAAACACAACATCATCCATTTCCCTCAGAGCATTGAGAACACTCACTTTTTTTGGATTAAGGCGTGAAGTTCCTACGCTAAGGCGCGAAGCTAGGGAATATCCAGCATCTATATCTCGACTTTCAAAACCTACCTTAAAACCATTTGCCGTCTTGGAGATGTTCAGATTACCAAATTCAGTATCGCCGATGGCATTTTCTAGCTTTAGTCCATCGGGTATCTGCGTTACTTTGCTGCTAAATGGCTGATTTGTTAGTTCAACATTTGGACTGCGTAGTTTTGCTTCCGGTTTAGGTTCTACTATAGTTTCGCTAACAGTTTTACTTAGAGGTCTTACTCTGTATTTAGTACCATCTAAAGTTTTAAATTCGAGTTTACCTCTTTGGAATTTTACAGACTTGTAGTCAATGTTAGACCTGCCGAGATTGCCTATTTTACTATCTTTAGGTAAAGAGATACGACCTTCAAAGTTTTTTCCGCCAGCCAGAGAAACCCCTCCATAAAGAGATGGATAGGGCTTCCCGTACTTCTTATCAATGTTTTCTGACTCTAAAAATTTCAATTTCTCTGTTTTTCTACCCTTATAGTTGTAGCCCTCAGAGAGAAATGTAATTGCGTCCCATTTTTTAAATTTCAAGCGTTCCCCTTGAGTTCCAACCCAATCTGGGAACCAGTTGTCTCGTTTAACTTTTACTGCTTGTAAAAAGCTCAAAGGATTGCTTTGTTCATACTGAAGGGAGAGTTCGTTTTGTTGGTGCTGATTGAGCCAATTAATTACTAAACTCCACTTCATAATTTGATTAAGCCGTTCATATTGTGGCTCATAGCGAGCAACTTCTTTATAGTGGTTGTTCCACCAGTTCAGAAAGGCAGCGGTATCTGGAGGCGCATTTGTTTCCTTGTTTGATTGAGGGCGGTCAGAAGAAGCAGCTTTGATCTGTGTGGCATTAGGAGCAAAAATAATATCCCTATTTTCATTTGCTACTTGAAATCCCTTGTCGTCTGGTTCAAGCCAAAGCCGAACATAGTTTGATTGTTTAAGTTCTGATTTATAAATTGGTGAAACAGCGATTCTGGTCTCTGGGTTAAAGCCTTCAATGTCAGTTTCTAGAGTAGCTTTTTGAAAGTTGAATTCCCAGATTTTCATCAATAAGTCGGTATAGAACAGGGTCATTCCGACTTCCGTTCCTTGTAAACCCTCTTTTTTATCTTGCAAATTACCATTATATCGAGCTATCTGGAAACCATTTTTTTGTTGTGCGTTTAACAAATCATAAATTTCTTTCTTCTTGCTAGAAATTATTTCCTTCTTTTTCCAAGGTATTTCTTGTTCAAGATACTTTTCCCATTCGCTCTCCAACTTTTTTTGCTCGTGGTCTATGGCAATAATTTTTGCATGTATTTCTTCAGGAGATAAGCCAGATTCAAGTGCTTGCTGTATTTCTTTTTGAGATTGTTCTTTTGACTGCTTAATGCTCTGTTGACTTGCTTTATACTTTTTATCTTTATATATATTTAATTCCTTTTCAATTTCTGCTGCAAGTTTTTCTTTGCTAAATGCTTGATTTACAAGTTCTTCTGAACTCAAAAAATTTTCCAATTTAGCAATTAAATTGAAATAAGATTTTTTGTCTTGACGTAATAAACCCTGCTTTGCTTCTTGAATATCTTGGTCACTAATTATGAGTTTACCATCTAGTTTGAGTTTTTGGAGTAAAGGTTTTGCCTTCTCTAAAGCTTGTGCAATACGAGGATAGTCAAATTCCCAATCTAGAGAAAAGAGACTACCATTGATATTATTAAAATCTGACTGCCAAAGTGCTGCAATATCTTCTACGCGCAGACCTTGATGTTTACGCTTATCTTTATCTTTATAAATCTTACGACCGCCCACATTCAAACTGGAACCATTAACTTGAGCAAAGGTAATATCATCAACCTGATTAAGGAAACTTTGCAGGTCATTCTGGCTGTTGATGGTGGTTTCAAAGTATCCGTAAGCACTACTAAAGATTTGTTCGCCGTTTATCGGCTCTTTTCTAGAAATAACAGATGACTGCTTGTCAGGAGCAATTTCGTACTCAAATACCTCAATGATTTTAGGCTTTTCTCCTTGATCTTTGCGGTGACGATCAGCAATATGGGCAAGGTCATCCATACGCTGTTCTTTGGAAGCAGTGTTAGGCACTAGGGCAACTATTTTCCCATCACCGACATAGCGAGAGCGAGTGCTACCATACTCAAAATTGGCAACAGGACTTATAAAGTCATAGCGCACTGCTGGGAGGTCGTAGACACCCTGACTTATTTTTTCGGTGGAAAGCCCTTTGCCTGAAAGAGCAGTCATTAGTAACCAATCTCTTAATTGATCATCTTTTTGGCGTTTCGTCAACTTATAAAAGCCCTCATTCGGCTCAAAATTGACCGTCTGAGGTCGATTCAGGGGAAAGTTTTTGTCGGTTATGACTTCTATCGGTTGTACTACAGCTTGGGAAGCGCTGGTTTGGGCGTACACCATCCCCAAAGCTACAGGAGATGCAACAAGAACAGTGATACTCAACAAATCAATGATTTTTCTCATGACTGATTCCTCCTTGCGTTTATGGTTTTTGTAATTGGCGATAGAGTTCTAAATAGTCCTCATTATCTTTTTTGAGTTGCTCCCCTGGTTGTCCAGCAACATATCGCACCAAGGATTCTTCATAGAGTTCCAGCACTCGTGACATCCGTTCATCTTTGCCAAGGATAGGTGCGTTATTAAAAAATTCTTTAGATGCTTTTAGCACTGCTTCATCATTCTGAACTTGCTTCGCCATCAGAATCATGTCATAAGCCTTTTGTCGTACTGCAAGCGTCGTCTGTTCTCGCATGACGATATAACCAGTCACAACTATCAATACACTTGCAACCATCGCTTGTAGCTTGATGCGCTTGTCTTGAGCACTGAAAAGCCACGGTAACAAAGGTTCTGTGCTGAGTCGAGGTTTTATAGATGCAGGTGTGAGGATAGGAGATGATTCTGAGTGTCCTGTAGGGGGTGTTACCAAGACGCGATGTCTGGTGACAAACCCTTCCCCTCTGGTTTCATCTTCAAACAAACTATTTTCTAGATAGCCGCAGATAGGTGCAAAATCTAGTTCTGCCAAGTCTGGACTACTATCAACTACTACTTTCCAAACACTTGGTACATCTGCTTTTGTCTGAGGTGGATGTTGTAATACACTGTTAAGTGCCTCCCATAACTGGACTGCGATTTTGGTCGATTTGCTGGTAGATTTGATTGGCTTTGTTTTGCTATTAGGGGACTCCATCCAACCTTCACGAGGTTCTGATAGCCCAATGCTGTACCAAAGTTGAATTGCTTCTGCAATATAAAACACCCTTGTTGTTTCCTTGGCTTCATCTGAATCAATGTATGCATTCATCCATGCAAAACCTTTGTTGGCTCCTATAAGCAGGGGATATCCATCCCAAGCGGATGGTACACCAGATTCCATCTCGTCTTGCAATCTGTTTTTCAAGTCCAGCAGTTCATTACGTGCTTTGTAAGCTTTTGCCAGATTGGGATTATAGGTAATTGCTTTTTGGACAGAGATGAAAGCATTAAACAATTGATGGCTACGTACCAAACTCACTGAATGCAAGTGATATAAACTAGCCAAAAGTTGAAAAATTGTTAAGTTATAAGGATACTTTTTTAAAAATTTCCTTAACTCCCTAATTCCAGGTTGCAAATTCTTGGCGTTTTGGGCATACTGGTCTTTGGTTTCTGCATCCCAACACTTTGACAAAGTTTTTAAGTAGTAAATCTCTACTAGTTCACCTTGAAACTCAATATTATTCGGTAACCATTTCAGCCGTTGCTCACAGCAATTAATCGCTTTGTGCCATTTTTTAGCTTCTTTATACACAGTAATTCGTGTCTGCCAAGCTTCTCCTAATAAATTTTTTACTTCTTGAGCAGATACAGGAGATAATTTCAATAGCTGCTGAATATAGTCGATATGAACAAATGCACGCTCTTTCCAAGACAGTTTTCTAGACTTTAATATCAATCCGTTGTAGAAAGCGCAGTGAGTGTTAATAAATAATTCATTCATTAAGTGCTGACGCAGTTTTACAGGATCGTTCATTATCTGAACACCAGGCTTATTGGCTACAATTAACGTAATTGTCTGCCATAAATCTGGCTTATTTAGTAAAGCCTTTAATTCAATTTGCATCTGATTCCAGAAAAAATCAGCCCTTTGCCACTTGGCAGCAATTTCTGCTTCTATTGCTAGTTTATGCTGAAGTAATAAATGCCCTAATTGACCTTTTAAATCTAACCCCAATTCAGTAAATTTCTGCCAAGTAGCGAAATCTTGGTTGGCAAGCTGTAACAGATTTTTCCCAGCTTGTTGGTCAGCAGTTAATTCTGTTTCCTCGGAACTCAGGTTATAAAGATTTGCTGAGATAACAGGGAATACTCGCTCTTGAGGACGACATAAAAGTGCTATCATCATAAAAAACTCTGGTAGATGATTATGTGTTTGCTATCAAAAATCTAAATTTGAAATAATAATTTTTTCCCAATCGACTTTGTAAGTCAATATATTAGCTAATACCAAAAATCAATTATTAGTGCAATACAGTAAAGTGCAATTTTACAAGTGGCACAATCTTAAGTAAACTTATTACAGCGCAATTTCAAGTTGATGGAGTACAGAATTTAGGTCTGCTAGCCAGACATAAAAGCTGTTTAACTCCTGAATTTTTCTCTATGTAAGATCATTATCATATGTAACTGGATTTAAATTTTTATTAAGATCGGTTTTGGATTTTTCTAACAAGGCAGAAAAATTATAATAGGATGTTTTTTGCTTATCTGATTTATCTGACTGCGATTTTTGCCAGATTATCCAGCCCAAAAATATCGCTATTAAAGGCAATACCAAAAACAATCCTATTCTCAAATGTCTAAATAACCTGTGTAAATTTTTCTGTTTAACTTGTTTATCCGTATCATCATTAGGTGTTGCAGTGATAATTAATATTTGACTAGTCATCCATTCATCCAAAACTTCAGGCTTTTGAGGTTCATCTTTATAAGGAACTATCGCACGAGATTGAATTTTTCGTATCAGATTATTGAAGCTATTACTTTTCGTAACATATACTTGTGTATTATCATTAGAAGGATGGTGATTAGACTTTTCAATATTACCTTGTATCAGCAAATCAGCATCAAATTCACTAATACTAACAATTAGTTTAAGGATATCTTTATACTCTGTATACTCTGTTACTCCCTGATGCCCAAAATTTTGAGGTATAACCATAGAGATATCTCTTCCTTCTAAAGCCCAAATTTCTTGGCCTGGTTGCAACAATATTCCAGTCCTAACTCCTGCAAAAGGAATTCCTGTAACAGCAAAAAGTTCGGTTAAATTCAGCAAAACGCAGTAAAGAGCATTTTCACTTTTATTAGTTAGTTTTATCCTAATTATTGGAGGTTCTAACTTTCCATTATTGGCTTGATATTTTAAATAAATCGGGTAATCGTGAATTTCTGATTCCTGTTGATAAACTTGCATTTGTACCGCATCACTTGAAATTAAACTGTTTGCAGGACTTGTAATGGTAGCTATATTTATCCATCGTGCAATATGTTCTAAAGCATGAATTGCTTGTAATGCACTTTCTGAGGTAAATCCTGGAATTGGGGATATTAATTGGCGCTGATCGCTAACGCGTATAATGAAATATTTATCACCTAAAGCTTGCAAGCAAACATCTGCTTCGTTGAAATTATCTACTTCACCAATATAAAGTGAATGGCTTTCACCAAAACTAGCTGTTTGAATAGCTTGACGTGCATAGTTAACTCCAGATTCTTCTCCTTTCAAATAAACTTTCAAAAAAGATGCAGGTAAACTAGTAATCACAGCTTTGTAAGTTAACTCTGGATCTAATATTTCTCTTTCTCCAGAGATATTAATTCGGCTCAATTGTGGTAAAACTTCTGTAATTTCTGCTACAGCGATCGCATCTTGTAGCTGGCTAATATCTTCTACATTTATGGGAAAGATAGCTAACCTTGTTTTTTCATTTCCGTTACTATAAATAATACCATGAATCGCACCTGCATCAATACTCCAACCATTGAGTCCATCATAAATAATGGTAAAGTATATTTGTCGTTGACCAACTATACCCCCTAAAAAAGGCTGGTCTAAGTAATTGGAATTTGTCGCTTCAATTTGCGGCGATTGTTTGGGATATAAACTGCGAACTAAGGCATTAGTTCGCTTAAATAAATCACGATAATTTAAACTGCCATTTCGTTGTAAGCTGTCCATTAAAAAGTAGGAAAATACTCCTCTTTTTTGGCTACGATGTTCTTTTGCCTCTTCATTATCTCGGCAAGCGGCTAAAAGTATGTATTCCCCCTGTGGGATAAAAAACTTATTTGATTCGTTGTCATTCAAATCAGATTTAGAAAAGAAACTATTGATTTCTTTCTCTGACAATATAAAGCTAGAAAGTGGTCTTTCTCTCAATTCAGTATTGACTGAACGTATACCGGTATATTGCAAATTAAATTTATCTGAAGAAACATCATCATTTTCGTCTCGTGTCCCTCCACCAGAATGACAACAATCCAAAATTATAACAATATGTGGGTGATTTTGAGAAACCTCTGCAATTAATTTCGCAATTTCTTTATCAGCTAAATCCCAAATATCATCTGTCCGACTATCCCAACAAACCAAAGTTTCATTCAAATGGTCTGGTTCTAAATTCCAAAATTCCTGTCCAGCGCGTTCTTGAGAACCATGACCGCTGAAGTAAAATAACGCAACATCATTACTTTTCGCCTGACAGAGATGTTCCCGAAAACCGTCAATAATCGCTTGACGAGTCGCTTCATGATTTATGAGTTTCTTGATAAATAATTTATCCTCATTATTCGTTAAGTGTTTTCTTAAAAACTCATCAATCACTGTGATATCGTTAACGCATCCTTTTAAAGGAGGAATTGTATGAGATTGATAATTATTAATTCCAACAGTTAAAGCATAAACACTCCGACTCATTGTTTTATCCCTTATCAGTGTTTGTCAAAGTTGCAAAAAACCAGCATCCTCTACATTTATATGCAATACTTCAAGATTTAGAAGTACAACACTCGATAAACTAACTAAATAATAAATTTTGTGATGACGCTATCTCCTCTGAAACTAATTTTTAAACTAAATTTATCTCCAACATTTCCTTTAAATCTAAGTTGCAACCAGTTACTTGCCTTTGCTTGCTTTTCAAGCTGACGAATAGGGTTATCTTTCTCATCTAGTAATGTCATCTTTATTCCATCTAATAAGAATATTGATTCACTAGCTGGATAAAGACGTAAGATAATTTCAATCTCATCTGGACTTAATCGTGTCTGGCGGAGAATTAAAAGCACTGGTTCAGAAAGATGCATGAGATGAATAATTCTTGCACCACCTACTTCTTCTTTGTCAGTAACATTAACAGGAGAAATATCTTTGGGAACAGCTAATACATTAGGAATATCTTTGGCAATAGCTAATTCATATTCCCATCCACTGTCTAATAATCCTTTAAACCATTTGCTTAGTTTAACTATGCTTTCGTTAAGTTGATTCCTTGCAATTTCAGAAATATCTGGATTAGAAGGATCATAATTTTCAATTTTTTGTAATTTTTGTAGGTAAATTAAAAAATCTTGCAGGGAGCCTAATTTGCTTAAAGCCAATTTTTCGTTAGAAACTGATTCTACAAAACCTACTATTTTTGCTTGTCTATCAAGCTCATCAATTTCTACTACCATATAACCAATACGCTCTGATAAAATTTCTGCTGGAATCTCACAAAAATCTTCTCTTGGAAGTACAGGACGACACTCCAATAAACCTTTATCTTTGATAAATATGCTGGCAGTATTCATTAAAGATAGTACAACACTATCCAAACCATAACTTTTGCTAAATTCTGTTTCAATTTCCATGCACTGACAGAAAAACTCAACTGCCAATAAAGCCAAAGTATTGAGATAAACCTCACGAGTTTTTTGTTCGTTGCGCTGTTGCTGGCTCAATTTATTAGCAATATTAATCATTTCCCGGCTGATAGGTATTGTAAAAGCCAATTGATTAGAATTCATTGCTTTTTCTCCTGATAAGCTCTTCTACATTTAATTCACACATACAATTTAGTCAGATGAATCTGAAGGATAACTGTTCTTCTTTTTTAGATGGACTTCTAAATTGAGATATTTTCTAAAATAAGGAGCAAATTTTTCACAACATCTTCTATAAAATGTGAAAACAGGCCCGTGGGTTTTCCCTAATTTTAATTCTTCAACTATCTCTTTCCACGACTTCCCCTCTTCCCCTCTTTTAAGTAAAATAATTTGAAAGCTAGCTTTCGGGTTGCTATTGAACAGTGTATTTGTGAATAATCCTTCTGGATCTTCTTTAATAAAAGCTATTAGGTTTTCAGATGGAAGAGAATTATTAACTTCTGGAGGGCAATAAACGTCGAGAATATTTATCTCAGATTCATCACTATCTTTATATATAGATGTAATTTTCCCATTCCACTTTATCCAATTAAAATTATTTATTTTTCTTTTGAAGAATAGAAAAATAAACCATCTCATGAAAGGATTTTTTCTGGGTTCATTGTTATCTATTTTTTTTACATTAATCCTTTCTGGGTCAAATTTTTCTATATTTTTACAAACATACAACAAGGTATTTTGGAGCGTTTCTTCATAAAGATATGATAAATCGATGCTTTTTGGTTTGGGTAACTCAATTTTTATCTGCTCCATTAATACACTCATTAGTTCTGTAAGTAAAATCTGTTTTTCTAATAATGCTTGCTGTCTCACTTCATAACTGTGCGAGTCATCCTTAGCTCGTATTGCTGCTGTTTTAGCTCTCACAGCTAGTTCTTCTAAAGAAGGCTGTGGTCGATTTTGAACCATCGCAAAATACCCCTTATTTGTGCATTTGCTATTTATTTTTAGTTATTCATTTAACTTTGATTGACAAAACTTTAACTATAAGTGTCTTCAAGACAATGACTATCCAAGCTAATTACTCCTCGCTTTTTTAGATTCCTATATCAGTCTCCAAAGATAGAGTGTAGTTTTATGCATATTGGAAAAAAATCTGAATATTTTTTCAGGTTGGAAAGACTCTTACCTTCTCACACCACATCCAAGCCACTTTTTCATTCAAAATGAAAAGCTTAAGGAAGCAGTTGGCGAGGCTATTTGCTGATATCTAACTTTTCCCGTTACTTTTAAGAGGATGCGATCGCTCCTGGAAGTGCTATCTCAAAGTCCTATTCTCTCGTCGTTTATTGTCATTAACTCTCATGTATTGATAATATATGAGAGCTTAAAATCCTTACTATCTCAACCTTTTACGACTTAACGGGAAAAGTAAGTTGCTGATATAGCGGTTTTCAATAGGCGCAATACACTTTTTTTTACATCACCCCAGCCTTAGCAAGTAAGGTTACTGCTGGCGAATGGTAGCTTTAACCCCTTATCCAAAAGATTTATATGCTTTTTGACACAACGCCAGGGGCGAGTAGGCGTAGTCTGTTGTAGACATCGCGTCCTGGAATAGCCTTAAAAAAGTTAATTTATCATTAACGATGGGTATAACCCCTAAATCGCTAGCAGTATCCATAACAAGAAGAAGAGTACTCGATAGGGTAAGGTAAGGTTTTGTAAGTCATGCAACTAAGAACTTATATATTTCTTACAGCAGTAGCTCTAATACCAGTTATCCTCCTTAATCCTCGGTTTATTTGAGAATATAATTTTTTTTGGGCTATTTTCCCGGTCTTTACAATATTTAACCTTATATATCCTCTTAATGCCTCGGTAAAGTGAGTAAACTGGAGGATAAACAGCCAAATTATTTGTTGATGAATGTTGCCACATAGTTTTCTTACTCAAATGGCTTACGAGCATGAATTATCCCCAGAACAGCAGCAAGTTTTCTTGATGCGAATGGCGGATGATTTAAGCTACGAACAAATAGCCACCCAATTGAGTACATCAGCAGATGCTTGTTTGAAACGTATGGGTCAGGTGTACAGGAAGTTCAATATTAGTGGCGTTAGTCGTGGTAAAGAAAATAAACTCAGATTTCTCCTGGCTAACAAGTTGGAACAGTCGCAACGGTTAGAGTCAAATGCTGAAGAGCCTTCAGATTATACCCAACCTGCTCATGTACCCGATTTAGAAACTGAACCCAATCTGGTAAATATCAGCCAAAAATACCTTATTTATCAAAACTTGCCAGCAAGAGAACATACAGCCTTTGTTGGTCGCGCCCAAGAAATCATGCGGCTAATGGAACTTTTGGATTTTCAGCACACCGCTCATTTAATCAGTGTGGATGGCATTGGTGGTGTAGGTAAAACTACTTTAGTCGTAGAAGTAGCTTATCGTTGCTTGGAAGTGAGCAATAACGAACATTTCGCTCCCAGCCTTCCCACCTTTGAAGCCATTATCTTTACTTCCGCCAAACAGAATCATCTAACCTCTATTGGTATCTTGCCTCGATTAACTAGAGAACGTACTCTGTGGGATATTTGCAGGGAAATTGCTCGTGTCCTAGATCTCAGTGAAATCATTAATTTACCTTTAGAAGAACAATTCCAGCCAATTCGAGAGAAATTATCTCAAACAAAAACCTTATTAATTGTTGATAATTTAGAAACCATTGAAGACCAACAGGAAGTTCTGTCCTTTCTGTACGATTTACCACCAACGGTGAAAATTATTATCACTACTCGTGAACAAGCTTTGTTTGTACCCATTCGCCTGGGTTGTCTACCTAAAGAAGATGCTTTGCGCCTCATCCAACATGAAGCCAAAGAAAAAAGTATAACTTTGACTACGAAAGAATCTCAGCAACTTTTTGAGGGAGTAAGTGGAATACCTGCTGCAATTATTTATGCCGTTGGTCAGATGGCGGCGGGTTATTTACTGGAGGATGTGTTGGCACAAATCAAAGAACCTAACGGTGATGTTGCCCGTTTTTGTTTTGCAGGCTCGGTAATTCCCCTAAGAGGCACGCCCCCTTACTATTTGCTGATGGCAGTTTCACTAGGAGTAGAACCTATAACCAGAGAAGCTGCTGGCAGTATTGCTTTTGAGCAAGCTGACCCAATTGTTACAGCCCAAGGATTGGCGAAATTGCAGCAACTTTCCTTGGTTTATCAGCACCAAGGGCGCTACAACCTGCTTGAATTGACCCGCGAGTATTCTGCTGCTGAGTTAGCTGCGAATAGTGAATTGGCTCAAAAGTTACAACAAAGATGGGTCAATTGGTATATCAAATTTTCGGAGGCTTACGGAGGCACGAATTGGAAGGAGTGGCATCTCGGCTATAGTTATTTAGAAGCTGAATGGGAAAATATCAGAGCCGTACTCGAATGGTGTATTAGTCAAGTAATGTACTGTGATGCGCGAACAATTTGGCAACAGATTAAGGGCTATATTCATGTGCGTGGATACTGGGATGAACGTTTAGACTGGACAGCTTGGTTGATTGAAACTGCCAAACAAACTGGAGATTGGACTTTTGCAGTTGAGGTAATGAGCGATCGCGCTGGCACTTTGATTAGGATGCGCCAAGAGAGCCAGCTAAAAGAAGCAGAGATTTTGTTACAAGAAGCTTGGAATTTGCGCCACCATCAAAGTATAATCTTGCAGCTAGAGATAGCTACAAACATGGCTATTTTATATATTAATCAACAACAGTTTAAGCAAGCTCAGGAGTGGCTAACAGAAGAGGAAAAACTGTTAAAACAAGCATCGCTACCAGAGTTGAAAATAAAGGAACAACAAGTTCATATTATTTATTATCAAGGACAGATACATTTTCAATCTGGAGATTACCAGCAGGCTGAAAACGTTTTCCAGCAAGCATTAGCTGAAGCTCAACAAGCTGGATGGCAAAGAGCAGTCGTTGCTATTCAAAATTGGTTAGCAGATGTGGCTCTGAAATTAGGAAATTTAGAAGAAGCACGACGATTATTGGAATTAAGCTTTCCAATCGCAGAGAGACATAAAGATAAACGCTCTATTGCTTACCATAAGGCATCATTTGCTAAGCTGGAAAAACTATCAGGGAATTTACCTCAAGCTAAACGCTTGGCAGAAGAAGCATCGGATGGTTTTGAAAGTCTGAAGATGCTAACAGAAGCCAAAGAAATGCGTACTTTATTCTCCAGTTAATACAAAATTGCATTTTATGATTGAATCATTGGAAGAGTTAAACAGGCACTTATTTGTAATAACTGATTATCCAGAGGTACTATCAGACAAGCTGTCCGCTGATATTGACTATCTTCTATGAAGCTGACAGCAAACAATTTTTCAAACAGGTATTTAGTTATTACTATAGCCTTTTTATAGTGTTGGTCTTGAAATTCTAGAGTTTCATCAACAGGAGAATAATGATGAAAAATATATCCATATAACTCCTGACAATCTTGAATGTATTTATAAGTATTTAACAGAATATGGGTGTGCCATACTTCATCAATCTCTTTGGTCGGAACTAATTCTATATCTGGGAATATAAAATGGAGGCACAAAAACATCTTATAAAGACTGATTGCAGATTCAGTTTGTTGTAGTGTCCGTCCAGTTCCGTTATCATAACATATAAGTTTTTTAGCAATTGGCTGCCAATCCAATTTGTTTAACTTATTGAAAAAGCTATAAATTTTTTCAGATAAACCTTGGTTAAGAACTTGCGAATTAGAAAGTGAATGTACATTTAGTGTTTCTTGATCCAAGCTTATATTCAAGCGACTACCTCCTTTGATAGGCTTTAGACTTTGTTAGTTACAGGGGAAACAACCTATTTTTGTCTGAGTTCCCTTATTACCCTCACAAGTCAGGAGGCAGTTTTATGCTTTTTGGCTAAAAATCTCAAGTTTTTTCAAAGAAATATTGAGAAACTGATTTTGGTAGGTAAAAATCGCTGAACTACTGGATAACATGCTAGTCTATAGCTTCAATTTCTGATTTTAAGAAAATTTTATAAAGTTAGTCAGTAAAGTTTTGTAAAATTAGCGTCTTATAAGATAAAAATTACTCTTCTTTTGGGAGGTATTTATATAAAGTATGAAAATACCATTCCTTCTACTTTCTACCTTATTTCGTAGTCAATTATAGTGAGAACTATAATTTCTAACAACCCTATTTCATCCGTAAAACAAGATTTAGTTTTGTATTCACATAAAGAAAATAATTGGCAACTAAAATGTTTATGCAAGAAGAAATTATCTCGATTGTTACCGATAATGTTCAATTTCCAGCAGAAACAAGGAATTGGGAAGCTCCATCTGAAGGTGCTACTAAGTACAAAGTAGAGATTAGCGCCGATAAGTTAGAGCAAGAAATGGGTCGGTTTTTACAAATAGTAAGTCGTTTATTTAAACGTGCAGAGATAGAAACTGAAAAAAAACCTGGAATACACCTTGATGAAATTGAGCTATCAGTAGAAATTAATGGCGAAGGTAAGGTTAGCTTAATTGGAAGTGGTGCAAAAGCTGGTGGTAAAGCAGCAATAACCCTAAAGTTTAAACGAACCGAATTAGAGTGAAATAGCAAATTTAAAACTAGTACCGTAAGGCGGAAGTCAAAATTCAAAATGACTATAAGATAAGCCTTTTGTTGATTTTTAATTTGTTTTTTATTTCTGGCACGCTGTACTAGCTGGTGTAATAGTAGGGATATTTTGTATGTCACTGAGGTTTTTTTTAGTATGGTTTTTGTCCGCTACAGTTAACCTAAAAAATATTCAGAAGCTTTTAAATTTTTTAGGAGGTCGCGTAGGCAGTAAAGCAATTGAGCTAGAAGTAGAAGTAAATGGCAAAAAGCTGAAAATACAATCTAGAAATCAGCAAGAGTTACTAGCGGCGATAGAAGCAACTAAAAAATTTGTCTGTACAGAAACAGTTTTGCCAGCAATACACCAGTTTCCAGAAGAAATATTCTTAAAGGTCATTACTAAATTAGAGACCGTACAAGAGTTAGAAAGAGCAAAATTTTTTGTTGAAGAAAATCGTAATAGTGGGTTATTCTTATCCGCAGATTTTTACGATATAGAACAACCATTACTACCAGCAGAAACACCACCACAGTCATCAACAAATTTATCACAACGAACAGGGCGTGGATTGAGACCGAAGCTGCCTAAATCAGAAAAAACCGAGCTAGACGCAACCAATTTCTATCACGAACCTCCACAGAATAGACCCCAAACTTCTTCAAGAAATATTCCTCCTGTTAATCAACTCCAGACTCAACCAATAGATAATCATCAAGCTTTTCTGGAAGCTTCTTCACTGCTAATACGCTATCCTAATTTAGAATGTCTAAATCAAATTATCCTTAACGAAAAGTTCAGCCTATTCGTCCAACTTTTGATCGAACAACCAAAGTCTAGTACTCAGGCTATCTATGTTGAGAATAGTTGTACTCCCGCACAATTGCCTGAGATAGAAGTAGTATTGCGTACTCCTCGCGGTTTTGATATTGAAGGCAACGATTATCAATTAATGCAAGTGAAACTTGACAGCGACTCTAGTGTAGAGTTTAACCTTACCGCTTGCAAACTTGGTGAGCAAGAAATCCGAGTAGATTTTTACCAATGCGATCGCCGTATTGGTACAGAAAGGTGCAGTGTACTAGTTGTGAAAGAGCCTTTAGATTACGATGTATCAAAACCAAAGGAAGTAACAAGCCTAGAGTTAAAAATAGCACCTATTGTCCCACCACCCGATTTGGAATTATGCATTGAATTGCGCGATGATCGTACTCTCTACTTCACGTTGCATTCAAAAGTCGCAGGGTATCACCATGTCAAAGTTGGTGAATTAACCTTGAGAGGCTCACCATTGGAGAAAATGCAGGCAGTATACAAGGAACTGGGAAGCTTAGCTGGCCCAATCAAGTCAACAGAAGAAGCTGCTGCCGAGCGGCGGTTGGCAACTTTCGGGCGTGAACTATGGGATCAACTAATTCCTGATAAATTGCAACAGGAGTATTGGCGCTTTAAATCCCTAATTTCATCTATTCTTATTACGTCTGATGAACCTTGGGTACCGTGGGAAGTAATCAAGCCCTATCGTTATAACGAAGATGGAGAACGAGAAGACGAACCATTTTGGTGTCAGCAATTTGCTTTATCCCGTTGGTTATCAGGGCAAGGAGGCACAGTTGAAGAGTTACAAGTAGGTACGGTACGATCAATAGCTCCTACTCAAGTGAACCTGTCCGCAGTCCAGCAAGAGATAACTTTTATCCAACAGTTACATAATTTGCGTTCAGATATCACTGTACTTGAGCCTTTTAGCACTTCTCAAGAAGTATTGGATTGGTTAGAAACCGGAAAATTCTTTATGTTACACTTTGCCTGCCACGGTATGTTTGACGCTGCTTTGCCTAATAACTCTGCGATTAAGTTATCAGATGGTATTTTACGTCCTTCTGACATTCGAGTCAGATTTGGTGGACGTAGACCACGCCCACTGCTTTTTATTAATGCTTGTCATGGAGGACGGTCAGAATTCAGCTTTACTGGTTTAGGTGGTTGGGCTGAACGGTTAGTGGCAGAGGCGCGTGTAGGTGTATTTGTCGGGGCTATGTGGGAAGTAAATGATGGACTAGCGTTAAGGTTTGCACAACGCTTCTACACAGGATTTTTAAAAAATAACGAGACTCTCGCTGAGGCATTTCGCCATGCTAGAGAAGAAATCCGCCAACTTGCACCCTACAATTCTACTTGGCTTGCATACTCGCTCTATGCCGACCCTCAGGGACGTGTAAATTTAAAGTAGAAGAAAATTAGCCAAAACCCATTTTGCCACGACGCCTCGTCTGTAAATTTTACCTAGACTAGGTTTCAGAAAAAACTTTTCTTTAGAAACACCTTCTTAGCTCGACTTTATCCATTTTTACTAAACCCAAAAACCTGACGCTGAAACCATTGTAGAAGAGTAGTTTGAGTTTTTGGGCTTGAGCGCGAATCAGTGATATGGAAAAATTATTTGCCAAAAAACCAGGATTTTTGTCGGATAAGGAAAGCCGAGTTCTGAATTTTGGATAAAGTCGAGCTTATTTTAAGCAACGATAAACGAGCCGTTTCTGACTTTGAAGTGTCAAGGCAGATATAGAGCGCAATTGGAGAGGTGCGATTATGCAGAGCGTATTGCCTAGTCGCAGTTTTTGATAACTTTGAGCCACTAATTACACGAAATTAAAATTTTGTTGAATGAAGGCATCCCGTCCATCAAACTGCGACCTAGCAAAAGTGTTATGCGGTCGCACCCAGATCAAATGCTTGCGTGCCAAGGCTTTCAACTTTAAGAACCGACTAATTTCTTAGATTTTTCTTACTCAAGAATTGCTTGAGGCGGATTGATAATGTAAATAGAAAAAAGAATGGTAGAAACTCAGCTAGTTAAATACAGAGAATTTCAAAAGTTAAGTTGTTGGATCAATTGTTCATTCCAATCTTTAGTTGTTGGTCGCAGTCGTTTAGCGTGAGGTAAAATCTCTCTTATTTGTTTAGCAATTTGATCAGCAGTTGCATCATTATCATAGGCAGCAATTATAGTGGGAATTTTTGTAAAAAATTCGGAAGTTGGTATGCTAATAACACTATCTGCTGCCAAATATAAAGTTTTCTCTTTTGGGGGTAAAAGTGTTGCAATTCAAAGTACTTCGATGGGAGATTTAACAATAACTGCGCGAGAAATTTCATCACTGGTTTGTCCACCAATTGTCAGATGGAACCATCCGGCAGTACGTTTAGTACCTATAGCAAAGCCAACAAATGTGTTATCTCTACCCTGAGTACCGCGAAGAAAAGCGCCTGTGGTTTCTCCAGTCAAGTTTCGCATGATAAATACAGCATTTGCATTTTTGTCAGCGTAAATTAAACCGTTTGTGTGGAGAATATCAATTAAATATTCAGGGATTTTTCGTTGGGATGTCAAATAATTGTGTACATCTGTCCAATGAGTTTCATCGCTCAATGGTGGCTTGAAAGGAGAATTTAAATCGTATTTACTAATCTTTTCTACTTGAGAACGGATGTGATGGTTAAGAGCTTTAATTAATTGGGTGGAAGAAAAATGCTCTGCTAACCATTTCAGTGCGTTCTTACAATTACATCGATTGACGTGCATCACTAAATCAATTGCGCCACCACCACCTTTTTGGTAAGTGCCAAAGTCATAAAATTTTGAATCAATAATACTAATGATGTGCCCTTCTCCCTTCCATCGGTTCTGACCTTTTTTATCGGGAAAAAGTCCTAACTTGTAAGCCACATAATCTAAAGGTAAGTCTCGTAAAAGTTCCGCTTGTGCTTTCAACTGGGCTACTTCTAACTCCAGTTCACAAATGCGTTTTTCTAAACTCTGCCGTTCTCTTTCGGAAGCTAAAGCAGTAAGAGCTAAATGTTCTTTTTCGCTAAGTATTCGTTTTCGGTCAGCTAGTTGATAATTAACATTGTTGAGAGTAGGTTGAAGAGATTCTTGAACTTGTTCAAGATATGTAACTGCGTTTTGATGTTGTTGAGGCTGAGGAAAAATTTCTTTGATATCCAAGTTAAATGTTTGCTGGTTGACTTGGGCATAGTATTTTTTGATATCTGTGTGTTTGGCTCTTGAACCTTTGATTCCCCGTTCAATGCCAAGATGTGCAACCGCATTGGCAAAGCTGTCCTGCATTTGTGACAATTTTTGTCTGCCATTGAATAAAGCTCGGCAGTTGAGTTTACCATGATTATCGAGCGGTACTATATAAGCATGAATATGAGGAGTTACTTCATCCAGATGTAACTCGGCTCTGACGACTCTATCGGTGTAACGTTCTAGCAACCATTTACTAGATGCTTCGACAAAATTATCTAAAAAGTCTTGGTTGTAAGTGCCTGCTTGTGATGGGTTTTCGGGACGGAAATATTGAGGGCTGGCACTCAATAACATTTCTATTGCCAAGACAGCGTTGGAGCGGATTTTTTGACCGCCAATTTTCTCTTTGAATAGAGTCTCCATATCTATATCGTCAGCATTCCCAATTACCCGAATATTTTTTATCGATGGGTCTGCATTAGGAGTATCACGCTCTCTAGTAGTGTGCAAAGAGCTGCTTCCAAGTTCTCCCCAAGACTTGATTTTCTGAATTCTGCAAATTGCGTAAGTAGGCATATTTGCATCTTCCCACAGTCAGGATACAGAAATTATCTATGCTTGCCGGGTCAACATTTATTTTTATTTCTTAAAAATTATTTTACCAGACTTGATATTTAGAAGTGAGCTACTTAGACTTGCCTAACAATGTTCAGCTTTGCCGTTTTTGTACCCTTACGCTTTAAGCAAGCTAGACGTAGCTTCTGCGTTAGGAGACGCGTCTATACAAATAAATTACAAATAAATTAAAGGTTTTGGTATAATTACATTCCTTTTGACCAGTCTAAAACAGTAAGCCCAAAGCTATTCACCAAACAGTGGACAAAGCTAGACAACTAGCTCTGCTACTGGACAGATAGCCAGTTCCTAAGTCTTACTCTTAAGGTTAGTCCAGTTCGTTACAAGTATTGCAAGTCGGTTCACCGCAATGATGGATATATATATGCATTTTCCACAAATGTCCAATGAATCGGCGCTTAAAGGAATAGCGATCGCGGCTATATCTCCCAACGGTATCTTTATGATAGTTGTTTCCCAGACACGATCCAATTGCCCATATAAAATCATCTATATCGTATATACGCGGATATCCCGTATGCGATGATGGTAGTGAGAAGAGTCGGGGGAGTAGGGGGAGATGGGGAGGTAGGGGGAGTGAGTAAATATTAGACAGAGAAGCAAATGGTTAAAGAACTGGTTAGAAAACACCAAGATTTAGAAATTTATAAGATGGCATTTGATATGGCGATGCAAATTTTTGAATTATCGAAAAAGTTTCCTGTGGAGGAAAGGTATTCGCTTACCGATCAAATTCGTCGTTCAGACGCTCCTAACGTCGCTAACGCTTCGCTATCCCGTTCTGTGTGTGCGAATTTAGCTGAGGCATGGAGAAAGCGTCGATATGAGGCAGCATTCGTCGCAAAATTGAATGATTGTGAATCAGAAGCAGCCGAAACTCAAACCTGGATAGAGTTTAGTGTTAAATGTGGTTACTTGGATGTTGAGATTGGTCGAGAACTCTACGGAACCTATAACCAGATTTTGAGTGGATTAGTCAATATGATTAATCATTCGGAATCTTGGTTGATGAAGCACTAAGAGACTTGCAAGTAAATAACCATTCCATCGCTTTTGAAGCTGGGGGAGAAAGAGCATTTCCTTCCACTACTCCCCCTACTCCCGCTACTTCCCCCACTTCCCCGACTCTTCTCACTTCTCACTTCTGGACAACAAAAGCGCGAGGGACTGGTGGAATATCCGCAGATAAATATAAAACTTCTCTCAGAAGAAGACCGGGAGTTGGTGAAGCAGGCCAAGCAGCGTGCTGAGGATTTGCGCTTAACTTTTAAAGAGTTTGTGCTGGATTGTATTAGAAACGCACTTGTAGAAGAGAGTCCCAATAGTGCAGATAGTGCAACTGCTGCCGAAATTGAAGCTTTGAAAGTTCAAATCGCCGCCCTGTCAGAGAAAGTGAGTATTCCTTCTGCGACCAAAACGGAAGTGCATACGCTCCAGGAAAGGGTAAATCAATTGCGGGTGGGGATTTCAAATGAAATTAAGAAGGATAGGGAGCAACTTGCTTCTTTGGCGCTGGCGCTCTCCCGACTTGAAAGCCAAATTGAACAGCTGGTGCCTTCCTTAAATCTTCAAGTGGATGGCGAGGTAAATTCAAACAGTGATGGCGATTGGCTTTTTGGAGAAGACTCCGGTGCTGAACTACCGTTAACTTAACCCTCTTGTGTCACTATCGCGGTAGTATAATAATGTACAAAGCCTAGAACCAAGACATAAAGCATGGTAGAGCCTCGTTCACCCATAAAAACCGTCAAGTTTGTGGATGAATATTGCTTATGGTATAAAAACCTGTTTTCAGATGTTAGGAATTTTGAAGCTTTCAAATATCTACATATAGGATGTATTTCCGATTTAAAACGGAAAAGTCTACCTGAAATAGCGAAAATTGTCGGGCTAGATAACTATCAAGGACTACATCATTTCTTAACTACACCATCATGGTCAGTAGAACAGTTAAGAGCTTTGCGATTACAACTAATTTTAGAGGTACTAAAAGGAAGACCAATCATTTTAATTATTGATGAAACAGGAGATAAAAAGAAAGGTAATACCACAGATTATGTGAAACGTCAGTACATAGGCAATTTAGGAAAAGTAGAGAATGGCGTTGTGGCAGTCACAGCTTACGGTATGTTCTGTGGAATGACATTTCCACTGCTGTTTGAAGTATACAAGCCACGAGAAAAATTAAAGCCAGGAGACAAATATCTTACTAAGCCTCAAATCGGGGCAATGCTAATACGCAAGCTACAGTTAATGGGATTCAAATTCAACTTGGTACTAGCAGATAGCTTATATGGTGAGAGTAGCACAAATTTTATACCCGTATTAGATGAATTAGATTTAAATTATCTAGTAGCAATTCGCTCAAACCATTCTGTAGCATTGCTTAAAGGTCAGTATACTCAATATTTAAACTGGCATAAGTTTAAAAGAGTATTCTCTGACTTAAGTAGTGAGAATCGGTTTATTAGAGAAATAATACATGGCAAACGTAGCAATCATAGGTATTGGCAAATTACTACAGACACTCTTAACTTACCTGGAAACTCTACCTGGTATGTAATGAGTAAATACCCAGACATTACACCAAGAGAAGTTGGGAATTTCTATGGCTTTAGGACATGGGTTGAGTATGGTTTAAAACAAAGTAAGAATCAGTTAGGTTGGGCAGATTATCGTTTTACTTGCTATGAAGATATTGAACGGTGGTGGGAGATTATTTGTAGCGCCTACTTAATGGTTAGTCTTCATTCAGAATCTCTGCGCCCTTATCCCCTAGATTCTCAATCAACATTTGCTTCACATCAGAGGTGGGATAATGGTAAAGGTTGGAAGAATATTCTCAATAATCTCCGTCTCATCCTTCAACCTTTTACCCTATTTAATTTAATTCAGCCTTGGCTTTCAGTTTTTCCTATTCCTCATTTATCTTTGGGATTTGCTAAACTCCAATCTGTTGTTTATTACCTTACCTATCCTACTTTTATATCCCTGACTGACCCTGATTTCTATTTTTCCTCTGCCTAAAGTGACACAACAGGGTTAAGCATGGGAATTGAAGAATGGGGACGGCGTAAAGCCTGCGGCATAGCTACGCTTAACGCGCAGCGTCTCGTAGAGAATAAATTCGCCTGCGCCTTTCTTTTATGCTTTCAAGCACCAGGTGTCCCCGCAGCAGAACACTTGGTGTAGTTCACCTGACTTGATTGAAATCTGCTGTAATTATTTAGTGGAGATTTTAGCCTTGTGTGAGCGTTAATTCTTCACGCTTGGCGGAATTGACAATTTTCACCAAGTGCTGATTGAGATAACTTTGGGCCGAAATGTACAGACTTTCCCAAATTTCTTGATTGCGACAAATTTTAGTCCCCACTGTATTTCCTGCTGTTTTCTCCGATATCAAGTATTTACGGTAATAGTTACCCCACAGGTGTTGGAGAAAGTTTTCGGCGAATTCGTCAAAAGGAATAATCCAGTTATAGTCTTGGTCTAGGAATACCCGATAGGATGCAATTATGGGTAGTGCCAGGTCAGTTGGCGCACCAAACCCAAACGAGTACTTGCTGTCGGGGAGAAGGGTAGTTTTGCGTGTATCGATTGATGCTAAGTCGTTGACACCCTTTCTTCTGGGGTTGCTGATATGTTCTTGGATGATTTCGTACAGTCTTTGCTCAATCCACAGAGCTTTGGGAAGTAGAGGCAATAGAAGAGTTAATCTTTCTCTCTCAGTGTCTGTGATTTGGCTTGGGGTATTCGTACCTGTAGGGTGCTTGCTTCGTTTATTGCCGTCGGGATTGTATCTATTTCTGTCGAGGCAGTTTAGAAGCTTGAACAAGTGGTTAACATTACACTGAGCATTTCTAGGAGCGCCACTTTGGTTTTGGTAATAGGCTATTCTAAATTTTCTATCTTCTGCTCTTTCTAACTGGGCTAAATACTGCTTGATAAATTTGTAATCTCCCCTGGCGTTGACTTTGGAGCGAGAATCCACAGGAGAAGTGGTATTTGAGGCGAGGGCTATATCTTTAGCCTCCTCTTCCTGGAGTCCGATGTGGATGGTAACTTTGACTCTGGCTTGGGTTAGGTCATATTTGTAATTTTTAGCTTGCTCAAACGCTAAAACTGTGTGACCTCCATTGATAATGCCATCGCTACCCCCCTCGCTAGCTTCTAATACTTCTAGTAGTCTGCCAAGCTAACTTTGCTATGTTAAATTTGGATATAAACGCTCCATTTTTCGGCGAGCATCTTTGGTTTGAAAACCCCAATAAACACTAGCTTTTTGCTGATTACGTTTTTTCTCCCAAGCGGCAATCTCAGAAGTTAATGTTTCTGCATTAGGAATACGCCGTTCTAAACATTGGCGAGATAAAACAGATAATTCGATTTCTACCTGATTCAGCCCTTCGGGTTCGCCAGTTGCTTCAAGTCGGGGAACCCGCCCAACGCACTGGCTCACCAAGAAGCGTGTTTAGGAGTATAGTGAAACTCTAACTTTTGAATAATTCGACGTGCTTCTTCTGGTGGAAAAACTTCATATAATGCATTGGGTGTATGAATATTCAAGTTATCAACTACTAAACGAATAACATCGGCATCTCGGTAGGAAACATCTACTAAATTTTTCATTTGTTTAGCAAAATCGGCTTTAGTTCGACGTTCTGTAACTTCGATATGCCGCCATCCAGCCAAGGGTTGAAAACATGCGAATAAATTACTGTCCCGTTACGTTTATACTCAAAATCATAACGTTCAGGTTGCTCTGGCTGTGGTGGCAAAGGAAGTCTTACTTCTTCTACTAATTGGTATGGACGTTCATCAAAGCAGACTACAGGGCGTTTAGGATCATAAGGCTCATTGTATAAATCCAGCACATCTTCCATTCGGAAAACATATTCTGCGTTAACTTCAGGAATACACCATTGTTCTTTCAACCAAGGCTTAATTTCATTTTTTTTAAAGTTTGACGTACTGTTTCATCTGAGATTGAATCTATGATACCAACGTTCACTAAATGATCTGCTAATAATGCATTGTCCAACGCACTCTTCCTTCTGGCGGATTAGAACAAGCTGTTGCAATCAAAAATGCTTCTTGCTTTTCATCTAATTTTTTATGTTTTGGTGGATGAACTTCATCCTTTAAAGCAAAATCTAACCCTCCAATGACAAATTTTTCTCGTATTCGTTGCACTGTTGCAACATGCGCTCTAACTATGCTAGCGATCGCTTGATCCGTTTCTCCTTCGGAAGCCATCAAAAGAATGTTTGCACGGCTTATGGTTCTTGCCTTATGCTTACCTTTCTTAATTATCGATTGCAGTTGGGAAACTTCATCTTCATTCAAGTCAACAATGTACTTTTTTGCCATGTTACACCCCGTTTCTGGCTATTTTACCAATTAGAGGTTTTACTTAGCAAAGTTACCTTGGTACACTACTAATTCGACAAAATCGCAACGATCTAGAGTTCCATCCCTGACTCAATGCCATAACTCAAATAACTTTTCCAGGTGTTTAACCAGTGCAGTTCCTAATTCTTTAGATATTCCAGGACGTTCAGAGATTTTGATAAAATCCCGTCGCAGATGCGCCGTGGCACTTTGCCGACGTTCTATGTCTACCCAGTTGTACGCACCGTGTCGGTCTGAGGTTAAAATACCTGCAAAGTTTTCACCCAATAGGTTTTTGACAGCAGAGGTGCAACGAGTCAAGGCAACTTCAAAAAATGTGACTAACGGTGTGACTCCAACCCATAGCCAAGCTTGACGCTGTTTCGGATTGCCACCGTCGATATTACCTTGGTTAAAGCCTGTTTCATCCGCTCCCACTACGTTTGAGTGCTGGACGTAAAGTTTTGCTTCATCCACACAATTGGCAACTGCATTGTTCGCTTCAATTCGGAGTGTGTTTACGGTTCCCAATGACATTGAAATGCCAAACAAGTCAGCCAAAGCGCTTTGCACCATGCGCTGACTATTGCGGTACACTCCACTTAACAGCGCCACCATTGCAACAACTCTTACTCCGTACTCACTTGGGTTCACGTCGTCGGGCAATTTTGCACGAGTATTCGTACCGCATTGCCCACAGGTCAATTGGTGTAAGCGATGTTCAATAACGATCAGTTCAATCGGCGGAATCTCAACTATCTGATGTCGATAGGGGAAAGCGTCTTCTCCACTTAGGCTTTCTCCACAACTCTTACATGTTATCGGGTGGTGGTTGTGAACAAAGCGACATTTTTCTATCGGGTACAAGTCACGACTATGACCTGAATGACCTGGTTGCCCTCCCCGTTTTTTGTTACTTTTCTTTTTCTCCTGCTTCTTCCCAAATCCGGGTGGGTCTGCTGAGGGGGGAGATGATGAATTCTCGGATGTACGATTGGCCTTCTCTAATAGCTGTTCTTGGACTGTGAGAACTTCCGCCAATTGTTTTTCTAAGCTTTCGATTTGCTGCCCCATTCCCTCTACCAGTTTCTGGACACTGGCTGGAGTTCTTTCCCAATCAACAAGGTGTATTTCCTCGACGCAGGCTGGGCACTTTTTTTCCATAAATCTCACATTACCAGATTTTGGCCGTCCTAATTGACGATCGCCTGACAACCCCTTGAACGGTTACGTTAAGTTTGGATGCGAGGTACGTCTGTGGTGTGCGATTGGCTATTGGTGGCGTAGGTTATGAGTAGTTTACTGCTCCATCAAAACTGTTACTGTGAGTCAGTGATTGTGCAAGTTCTGAGTTTGGGGCAAATAATCTCTATCGCCTTGCCCTTAAATAAAACAATTGTGTGTTTTTTATCTCCTCCATCTCCTAAAGTGACTCGTTTATGGATGCTCGTTTTTTCCATATCCCTGACGGTATTCTCAAAGAAAGGTGGTCTTAAAGACGCTCTCTGCGAGACGCTAAAAGCGAACGCGGACTCGCTCTAAGCGGAGCTATGCCGTAGGCTTTACGCTGCGCTATCAGTGGAGGATTCAGACCCGCCACTGAATTGTTGCACCACCAAATTTCAAAAAGCATTTGGCGATCGCTCGTGTTGGTTGTAACCAGGCCAAAAGTTGCAGGGTCTGGTTACAAAGTCCTAAAAAATCTCAGGGGTCTTGAAGTTGTGCTAATTTCTCCAGCTATGCAAAATAATCCATCCTTTAAAAGCCTTGCGAAATAAGACTTACGTCATGTGTTTCTTTAAAGAAATCCGAGCTAAATTGAGCTGATTGTCTGCTCTAGGCAGCAGAGAAATCCCAGACATTCAGGGTGCTGGATTGAACATTAATTAATGTAGCCAATAACTCTTTAGTTTCACTAATGACGATCGCAGTATCCTTAGAATTTTGGGTAATGCTCAGTTGTCCAAAGGTAAGACCGTTGCGTAATCCGATAAAGTCCTGACCCTTGACAAAATTGTAAATAATGTCACTGCCAGCACCAGGATAAAGTACGAATTGATCGATTCCCGCACTACCATACAGGGTATCATTACCAAATCCACCATCTAGGACTGAGTTTCCGCTACCCGCAACCAGTAGGTCAGCACCGTTGCCACCTAAGAGAATATCTCTGTAAGCGATATCCTGGAACTGGGGTTTGCCATTATGATCTACAGAAATCTTTACCAGAGAATCTGTAGGAATTTTTTGATTATCCCCTGGAATATTTTCGCCGTAGAGTTGGTCATTACCGTTACCGCCTACTAGGTAGTCATCGCCCTGGCCACCGATTAGGGTATCATTGCCATCATTACCATTGAGATAGTCATTGCCAGCACCACCATCAAGGTAGTCGTTGCCACTGCCGTAAAAGTCATAACCATTATCAACAGTATTAAATTGATTGTCGTTATAGCCGTAGCCATTACCGAAATCACCATAGAGGAAATCATCGCCTTCTCCACCAAAGAGCAAGTCATTACCAAAGCCGCCCTCTAAATAGTCATGACCACTACCGCCATCCAGGGTATCGTTATTATAGCCATGACTCTCATCGAACTGACCCTCGGTTTTATTGCTTTGACCTGCAAAAAATGGAAAATCGCCAAAGAGGAAATCATTTCCTTCTCCACCTAATAGAGAGTCTCTACCCAGACTACCCTCTAGATAATCATCACCAGCGCCAGCAATCAGGGTATCGTTACCACTGTATAAAGTAGAAGTGTCGCTGTTGTAGGTATTGCCCTCACCAGTAATTAATTGGTCATCGCCAATTAGGAGATCGCTACCGTCACCACCGATGAGTGAGTCGTTACCGAAGCCACCATAAAGGTTGTCATTGCCAATACTGCCATCCAAGGTATCGTTATTGCCGGATAAGCTGTCACCATAGCCATTCCCGTAGGTATGAGTCTCATCATCGCCATAAAGGAAATCATTGCCCTCACCACCCAACAAGTAATCACTGCCAAGTCCACCTACTAATAGGTCATTGTCTGCACCACCATTTAGGGAGTCTATACCATCGCGACCATAGAGCTGGTCATCCCCAGTGCCACCATCCAGGACATCATTGCCGATATCACCATCAAGTAAGTCCCGCCCTGCTTGTCCGTAGAGGCGGTCATCACTGCCTTGGCCATAGAGGAAGTCATCACCTTCACCACCGTCTAAGAAGTCACTACCTGCACCACCATAAATGAAATCATTTCCTTGCTGACCATAGAGTTGGTCATTGCCATCGTTGCCATACAGTAAGTCGTTACCTTGACCACCATCTAAAAAGTCATCTCCGGCTTGCCCAGTCAGATAGTCATCACCCGCTTGGCCATAGAGAACATCGTTGCCATCACCACCATTGAGTTTGTCATTGCCATCACCACCATCAAGTTTGTCATCCCCCGCTTGACCAAATAGCGTATCTTGACCTGCACCCCCGAATAGTCCATCATTACCATCGCCGCCTTCTAAATAGTCATCTCCACTTTGACCGTAGAGGATATCATTATTGGCATCACCATAGAGCGAGTCATTACCGTCGCCTCCATCTAGATAGTCATCACCAGAACCGCCATACAAAATATCTGTACCTGCTTGACCAAAGAGGCGATCGTTATTAGCGTTACCAAATAACAGGTCATTACCGTCACCACCATCTAGCAGGTCATTGCCAGAGTCGCCATACAGTTGGTCATCGCCTTGGCGACCATAGAGTTGGTCATCACCATCTCCACCGTAGAGAGTGTCCAATCCTTGACCACCATCTAGTAGATCGTCACCGTTACCTCCGAACAGCTGGTCATTGTCATTTTCACCATAGAGTTGGTCGTTGCCATTATCTCCAGAGATGATATCGATGCCATTGCCACCATAAAGGCGATCGTTACCTTCGTTACCATTTAGGGTATCATTCCCGGCTTCACCGTAGATTAAGTCATTGCCACCCAATCCACAGATTTGGTTATTGCCGGCATCGCCTTGCAGATTGTCGTCGTATTCTGAACCTTCTAGGTTTTCAATGCCTGTCAACACATCTCCTTTGGCATCTCCAGCCGAGCCTGTTCCTGTGGTCAGACTGACTGCAACTCCACTTCCTGAATTGAAATAGGAAGCTGTATCAACGCCAATAAATCCGAGTATTGTTGTGCCGAAGAAACCACCATCCAGGGTATCAGCACCTTTACCGCCAACTAGGAAGTCGTCACCGTCATCGCCTCTGATAATGTCGTTCCCATCTTCACCAAAGAGGATGTCATCTCCACCGCCTCCAGATACTGTATCGTTACCTCCCCCTGCGTAAATGGCGTTTTTGTTGATGTCACCTGTGAGTTGGTCGTTAAAGTTAGAACCGATGATATTTTCTATACTATTGAGGGCATCAATGCTACCAAATCCATCAAAGGCGATACCCAATCCTGGGACTGAGAGAAATCCTAAAGTAACTGTGACTCCCTTGGGGTCACGTCGGTAACTAACTGTATCAATGCCGTCATTACCATCCAGTACATCGTAGCCAGCGTTACCAACTAGCAGGTCATTACCGCTTAAGCCTTCAATGATGTTGGTTTCGGAGTTGCCAATTAAAATGTCATCAAAGGTCGAACCGACGATGTTTTCAAGGTTTTTGAGGGTATCTACATTTCCATATCCATCGTAGGCAGTACCTGCATTAATCCCAAATTCCGGTTCTAGGTCAGTTGGTATGGTTCTTTCACTAATACAGTCTATATGGATAGAACCACCAGGGTTGGTATAGCCGCTCTGTTCATCGATGTTGACTGTTACTCCACTAGGTGAGGTGACATAGAGGACTGTATCAAAATCTGCGCTATTATCTCTCTCTTCACCGCCATCTATCGTGTCATTACCAGCATCACCTGATATGATGTCAATACCAGCGCCACCAAATATAGAGTCGTTTCCTGGTTTGTCAAATTTGCCAACACCAGGGACTGTTGTCAGCAAATCTGCAAACTGAGCTAGTTGCTGGGGTGTTAAAAATTTCGATAAATCATCTTGATTCAGGGATAGTAAGTAGTCACCAATAATGATGTCATCACCTGCACTACCATTCAGAACATCGCTGCCAGAACCACCCAGAATAATATCAGTACCATCACCGCCGTCAATATTATCGTTGCCACCATCACCGGAGATAATGTCATTGCCCACGCCACCAAATATGGTGTCATTTCCTTCCGGTCCTAAATCAATGCTAGTACTTACACCATTACTAACAGTATTAAATCTTTGTGGCAGGAAGTAGTCACCAAAAATGATGTCATTACCAATGCCACCATTGATGTTGTCGCTGTCGGCGCCACCCAGAATGGTGTCATTTCCTTCATCACCATTAATGTTATCATCACCACCATCGCCACTGATGATGTCGTTACCAGCACCTCCAGATATTGTGTCACCGCCGGAGACTCCAAATTTATTGATCCCAGGGATTTGTGCCAATTGAGCTGGTGTTAACAAACTCTTCAAGGCGTTGGGTAGTTCTAGGAAATCGCCCAGGATAACATCGTTTTCGCTACCACCACTGATGCTATCTCTACCAGTTCCGCCAATGAGAATGTCTTCTCCTTGGTCTCCATTGATGGTGTCGTTACCACCATCACCACTAATGATGTCATTACCAGTACCTCCAGAAATAGAGTCATTACCTTCAGGCCCTAAATCAATGACAGAAGTTGTCCCATTGTTAACAACATCAAATCCTTGTGGGATAAAATAGTCACCGAAAATAATGTCGTTATCTACCCCACCACTGATGGTGTCGTTATTAGCTCCACCCAAGATGGTGTCAGTACCATCTCCACCATCTAGGCTATCGTTACCGCCATCACCAAGGATGATATCATTGCCAGCGCCACCTGAAATTGTGTCGTTGCCTGCTGCTCCCAGGTCAAACTGACTCTGGGTAATAACATAATCCCCTACCAGGACATCATCCTCGGTTCCACCATTGATTACATCACTTCCTGCGCCACCGATGAGGACATCGCTCCCTGCATCACCGTTAATAGTATCGTTACCGCGATCGCCAAAAGCAATATCATCACCATTACCACCGGAGAGAAAATCATTCCCTTCGTTACCTGGACCAATGGTAATGTTAATCGCACCAAGAGTTAGTTTGGCATTGCTGACTGAACCCGATCCAATGCCAATGAAAAATAAGTCTAAAGCAGGGAATAGGGCGTTGTTGGATCTGGGATCTCGGAAGCTGAAATCTGAGGGATTGAAAATAATCGGCGAAGGAACAGAACCAGAAGGAACTAGATCGCTGCCTGTAATAGTCGTGGTTGGTATACCTGGGAGGTAGTCGCCAAGGAGGATATCATTGCCATCTCCACCAAATATTTGATCGTTGGCTCCTCCACCAATCAGAATATCAGCGCCCCCAAAACCATTGAGGGTATCGTTGCCATCAATGCCATCATCATTAGGACCAAGGGCATCGCCCAATATAATATCGGTTTGATCCAACCCATTGAGAAGATCGCTGCCTCCGAATCCGGCCAAAAAACTAAAGTTAGGAGTATTGGGAAGAGTAAAGTTTTGAGCAGGAATGATTGTCACTTGTTCATTGCTGCTACCAATCAAGTCTGGGACAGTGATAGTACCTTTGAGATCGGGAAATGAGATGTTCTGTGGATTCGGGTTAGCAAAAATGGTGTTATTGCCAGCATCACCCAAGGCTAAATCCGGTAGACTGCTGATGCTGACGGGAATAGTTACTGTTGGTGTAGAACTTGCACTGCGAGGAATGGGAATAGGAGTAATGAAAATGATTCTAATATCAACTTCAGCCGAGATCACAGGTTGACTTTTGAGCAAGGAAGCTAGTGACATGAGTAAAACTCCTAACAAATGTAACTACATTAGGCGAGGTAATTAACCAATTGTTTTTATTAGTTAATCAGTCCAAAAGTGTTTAAAAGATGGTGAAAAACTGGAATGCCACAATATGCAGACACAGAACACAAATCTTTTATGCATTAAAAATGCACTCATCTACAAACTGTAGATATTTGTTATTTAACGTTAGTTCGGGTTAAGGACTCTATTTCGAACGATTAGAGGAGATAATAAGGGTTTCACACTATCAAAACTAACAAGATAATCAAGGTTTCAGCTTATCCCGAACTTAGGTTCTTGAGGAACAAATAGTACAATTTCCCGATAACTCTCAACGTTAGTACAGTCTGTGAGAAATAACTAACCATGACAAAAATTTACCCACAACTAATATCACGAGTAGTTAGCAACTTTTGTCAAGCTGTACTAGTGGAATTATGCAGTTCTTTAAATTAATTACAAAGAGCATACAATAAAATCTGCTAATTTAAATATTTTTAACAAATTTTATCAACATCAGAATTCAGGAGTCAGGAGTCAGAATTTAGTTAGGTATTATGTACGACTGGCGGATAGCGAGTCTGCATACTCCTCCAAAGAAGCAAGCTACGCATAGCGTCTCGTAAAGAGCGTCTGAATAATCGGTGTTTTTGCACTTCCACCTTTGTTTAAATTTGGTGGTCTTCAATCAGTGTTTGCTCTACTAGTGACAGGTTGCGGCAATCCCAGGGCAGTTACTTTACTCTTAGTAGCGGGTCTTAATCTCGTACGAAGAGTGATTCTGAATTTACCAATTCTGAATTCTTCTTCAATCTAAAATTCTTTGTAATTCTACGGAAAAAGACTACTGTTGATTTCCCTTTATACTAAACTTATACTCAATAGAATCACGGATTTCATTGAAAATCAATAATTATGAGGTTGTCTTTACAAAAAATTTATATGTTCTTTTCCAGAAATTGTAATTTAATTAAAGTTTATCTAAAGTCTTAAGCAATCCTTAATATTTTTTATTTAAATGGATAAAAAAATGAACCTTTAAATTAAAAAAAGAAATAATTCTTAATAGATGAATTAACAAATGGAGATAGAGGTTAGAAGCTAGGACGTACCTTCCTTATATGATTGCGAACTGCCACAGCATTAATCTACTCAAGTAAGGTTTGAGAAATAACTTGCAATATTTCTTGCTGCTTGCTTTTGAGAAAGAAATGGTTGCCAGGAAATGTATGGAGTTGAAATTTGCTAAAAGTTTGTTCGCACCAAGCGCCAAGGGAAGCAGTAAGAACCACCTCGTCTTGTAGACCACTAAAGGCAGAAATAGGACAATCAAGTGGAGCTTCTTCTATGTATGAATAAGTTTCAGCTATTGCTAGGTCTGCTCGCAAGATACGTACAAATAATTTCATTAATCGAGGGTTTTGCAAGACAACGCTTGGAGTACCGTTGAAACGACATACTTGTTGAAAAAACTCGGCTTCGGGTAATTGGTGAATTGGTGGGTGTAAGTCAGGAGAATTAGGGGCTTGACGTGCAGAGATCAGCAGATGAAATGGTTGGCGATGTTTTAATTGACGCAACTGCCGTGCAGACTCAAAGCAAATCAAAGCTCCCAAACTGTGACCAAAAAAGGCAAAGGGACGGTCAAATTCGGGTAGAAGGGCGGGTATCATCTGCTGAAGTAGAGGTGTAAGCTGGCTGAACAGAGGCTCTTTAATTCTGTTTTCTCGTCCAGGGAGTTGTACTGCACAGACTTCTATTTGTGGAAGTAATCGATCCGCCCAAGGTTTAAAAAAAGAAGCACCTGCACCAGCAAAAGGAAAGCAAAATAGGCGTAAATGGGCTTGAGGATTGGGTTTAGGATATACGATCCAAGGATTTCTCATCACAAACAGAAGTGAATTGTAGTCTTTAAATTTTGACTTTTGAATGCGTGACTTTTGACTTCCCCATTCGCGTAGCGTCTCGCAGAGAAGGAGGGGGCTGAGGCTCATGGTTGGTCACAAATGTTCAAACATTTGTCTGGACTGAGTTAAAGACCATTTTTTCTCAATGCAAATATTCTTTAGAGAATCATTGATAATGATAATTGTGTTGAAGCTGGCTCTCCAACTCGATTATTATACAGGTTTATTTCTACTCAAATACGTATTGATAAAATTTACTTACTCTTAACCTTTTCTGAATGAGAATGAGTGACGTTATAAGTAAATTCAGTGAGGAATATATAAAGATTATGTAAAGTACTCTTTTAGCACATTGATTTAAATTTAAAAATATGCGTATATATTTGTATAAGTGTTATATATCTTTTTTTACAAATTCAAGAAAGAATATATGTAAAATCAACATTGTTACTTAATCAATTAAATTTATTTAAGTAACACGGCTTGGAGAAACAAAACTATCTAGCTAAAATTAGCTTGTAACTCCCTTCTCATAGAGCTTATAGCCTGTCTCAGCAATAAATGTTCGAGCCAATCTACTGAATAATCTTCCATCACCCAAAGATTTGTGATTGGCGCTACATTCTGATTTTACAAAAACCATGTTTAGAGAGAGCGTAGTTATTTAAAATAAGGTGTCTATAAAATGACTCTGAGTTATTTAAGAGATAGTGAATATAGCGTCTCAACGTTAGTTGATGTACTCATTTATCGAGCAAAGCACCAGCCAGAACAAAAAGCTTATACATTTTTAAAAAATGGAGAACAAGAAGCAGATAGTTTGACTTATCAAGAACTTCATCTGCGGTCTAGAGCGATCGCTGGTTCTCTGCAAGCTCTTAATCTTGTTGGAGAACGGGCGCTACTCTTTTATCAACCTGGATTAGATTTTATTGCTGCCTTCTTTGGATGTTTATATGCTGGAGTAGTAGCCGTTCCCGCCTATCCACCAAGAAAAAATCAAAATCTGAGTAGACTACAGGCAATTACAGCTGATGCCCAAGCTCAAATAGTACTCACTACAACCACATTACTGAATAACCGTGAGCTTTTTGCTGAACAGGAGTTAGAACTAGGACAGTTGCAATGGTTAACAACCGATGTGTTAACTAATGAACTCACACAATCATGGCAGCAACTAAAACTTGAAGAGAATTCCTTAGCTTTCTTACAATACACTTCTGGTTCTACTGGGAATCCCAAAGGTGTAATGGTCAGTCATGGCAACCTTTTACATAATTCTCGCGCGATCGCCCAATGTTTTGGTCATTCATCCAACAGCAAAGGTTTGATTTGGTTACCTCCTTACCATGATATGGGATTGATTGGTGGTATTTTACAACCTCTTTACGCTGGGTTTCCCGTGGTATTGATGTCACCAGTAGACTTTTTGCAAAAACCCATACGTTGGTTACAAGCAATTTCTCGCTACAAAGCTACTACTAGTGGTGGTCCGAACTTTGCATATGAGCTATGCCTGCGTAAGGCCACACCTGAACATTTAGAAAGTCTAGACTTAAGTAGTTGGGATCTTGCTTTTACGGGTGCCGAACCCATTCGTGCTCAAACGTTGGAGCAATTCACCAAAACTTTTGCACCCTGCGGTTTTAATCAAAAAGCATTCTATCCATGCTATGGTATGGCGGAAACAACTCTGATTGTTTCTGGAGGAGAAAAAACAGAATTACCAATCCTTTGTAAAGTTGATCCTGCAGCACTAGAACAAAATCGAGTAGTCAACGTTATAGATGAACAGATTGATGCTAGAACCTTGGTCGGGTGTGGGCAAAGCTGTCAAGATATGAGCATTGTTATTGTCAATCCCGAGTCTTTAAGTGTTTGTTCGGAGAAACAAATTGGCGAAATCTGGATATCAGGTTCAAGTGTGACTCAAGGCTACTGGAATCAAGCTGAACTCACAGAGAAAAACTTCTATGCTTATGCAGATATGGGAGAAGGTCCATTTTTGCGTACAGGAGATTTGGGATTTTTACAAGATGATGAACTGTTTGTCACAGGTCGGATTAAAGATATCATCATTATTCGTGGGCAAAACCATTATCCTCAAGATATTGAACTCACTGTAGAGAAGAGTCATCCTGCTTTGAGAGTAGGTTGTTTAGCTGCCTTCGCGGTAGAATCCAAAGGTTCTGAAAGATTGGTTGTTGTTGCTGAAGTTGAAAGAACTTACTTAAAGAAATTAAACATTCAAGAAGTCGTCAATAAGATTAGACAAACAGTAGTAACAGAACATGGGTTAGATGTATTTGCTGTGGTATTGGTGAAGACTGGAAGTATTCCAAAAACTTCTAGTGGTAAAATTCGCCGTTACGTCTGTCGAACCGCATTTTTGTCAGGCAGCTTGGATGTTGTCCAAGACTGGAGTGAAAGTCCAGAAAGTACTAAAAAATATATCAATTTACAGGCAGAAATTGAAACTATTTTGCATAAATTGCAAATTGAGACACAAGGGTAGAACTGAGAGTGATAAAAGCTTACGTAGCGAATATCAACAAGAAATTATTATGTTATCTGTGGAGGATTTACTCTTCGTAGATGAAGTGGGACTGAACTTAGGAATGGCTCGCCAATTCGGATGGGCGCTATCAGAACAAAGAGCTTATGGGACTCGCCCTTAACAACAAGGTCAAAATGTCAGCCTAAATCAATACAGTTCAGTTAAGAATTTCTTTCTTCTCTTCGCGTTCTTTGCATTCTTCTCTGCAAGACGCTTCGCGAAAGCGGTTCGTTAAAAAAGTTGACTTTGACAAAGAGTTTTAGCCTTAACTGAACTGTATTGCAGCCTAAATGGTGCAATTGCATTACGGAGTGTTGTAACTTCAATTGTGCCATTGTCTGAGCAACAGATGGCTTAACTTTTAAAGCATTTACTCAAGCGCAATTACTACCCAACCTCTGGTCTTGATGCTGTGTGGTCAATAACTATACTCACGTCAATACATTTATTAAAAAATATAATTTCATGTAATTGATAAAATATTCTTACACCTATTTCAAAAAAAACATTTCTGTAATAGTATTATTAAAGGAATTACAGAAGATATATCGCATAGTCAATGTAATAACATGACGAATATATCGCCTATCTTTCTTATCCCTTCTAGAGAATTTTATTTTAGTCATTTTTTCCCAGTGAACTTAAAAGTTTTCTAAATCATCTAGTTAAATAACAACAATGAAAACTCACAATCTTGATGTAATGCAAGTTTCTCAAATCGAGAAAGATACCGAAGGTCATGAATTAGAGAAATTTCCATCTCTTGAAGAAGTTCAAGATTGGATTCTGTTATATATAGCTAATTTGCTAGAACTAGAAACAGAAGAAATTGATATCACTGTACCCTTTAGTACGTATGGATTAGATTCTTCTGTAGCAGTTGGTTTAACCGGTGATTTAGCAGATTGGCTAGGATTGGACTTAGACCCTACACTGCTCTATGACTACCCTACTATTGAAAGTCTTGTGCAGTATTTGAGTTCTGAATTGCATTAGAAACTAAAACTCAAGATTGTAGCAGTTGAGTTTTTCTAGTTTGTCAGGGATCAAAAGCTGGCTTATTTAAGTTTAAACAGAAAAGCCAATTTTTGATGTCATTGTTAAAAACTCATCTTATTTCTATCTTTTTGCATTCATCATTGAGGAGATAAATAGTGCAAACGACATCCAAAACAGTAGCCAATAAAGAACTATTATTGGATACATCGGAAACAAAGCGAAAAAAGCATTTTCAATTAATTGACAAAACATACAGCAACAACACTGAGTCTGATTACACTGAAAAAATAGAAGCCTTAGGCAAAAACTTTGATTATAGCAGTAACAGCAGTTCTTACTGGGGTGAGCGTGAACTTTCAACTTTATATGGCACGCCTCTTTATGAAGAGGCTTCAACTTCTCAAAAACTAGCTCTGAATCATTTATATTGGGTTGGACAGTATCAACACACAGCAGCTGCCGAATCCAATACCATGCTTTACAACCAAGTGACATCAGGTGTATTTACAAAGCTTGGTGGCTATCAAACCCTTTGTCAAGAGCTAGATTTGGAAACCCATCAAGAACGATTTCACATTGGTACGTTTCAAAGAATTGGGTATAAAACTAAGGTAGCTTTGCTTGGTAAACAATCCTTAGGTAATAGTCTTCACAAAAAGTTAGCTAAACCCAACACTAGTCTGTTAGGTAAGTTAAAGCTGCCGCAAAACAAGGAATCATGGTCATCTTTTCAAGAATCTACATTTAGAGCGATTACTAAGCTGATGCATCGCCAGAATGCAGATTATTATTCCCGGTTCTTAGAAGAACGCGGTGTTGAGAGTATCCCCACTACAACTGATGGGTTAGCAGGAGTGACAGCTTCTCTATCTGCTTTTAAATTCTTGACTTTGAACTGGGGTAGTTCACCTTTCATGGCAGCCCAGTATTACTCAGCTCGTATGATTGCTAATATGTCCCTCAAGGCTTATGAACATCGCTTCTTCAGACAGTTTAAAGAACTCGAAAGAAAAAACGATTTCATTCCTGCGCCTTTGCAAGTCTCCTATTATCATTTGTTGGATGAAGCTTTTCATACAACAATGTCTCATGTGATTTCTCAAGAGGTTTATAAAGATTTCCCTAAACCCACAGCCTATGAAAAACTGCTGTCTAATATTATTATTTACCGCTTGCAAAGTGGTTTGTTAAACGGATTGTCAGGAGGGTTGCCTGTCACCTTCCGAGATGATACCTCTTTTATGACCTCTTATTATCGATTACTGACTTCTCCGTTGTTTGGAATGTCTAGTAGTGATGCTATCTACTGGCTAGAGAAATGCTTGTGTCAAGAGCATGAAGGATTCCATTTGAATCTGAAGTATCAGCAAAGTCTGTTATCTGATATGCAGAAATTCTTTGGTCGCCTTGATTATCTGTGGCCTGTAAACCGTGAAATGCGCTTAATGGCTGCTGGTGGCTCAATTGAACAAGCTATCCAACGAAACAAATCCGCATTTGTCAAGTTTGCTGGTGCTGTTGTTTAATCTAGGTGTGGCTGAAAAGTGATGATTGTTCCAACGCATTTGTTAAGGAAATAGCGACATCATGAGTAAATCAGCGATACTTAAGTGAAAAAGATGGTGAGTATCAACATCAATTGTTTGATATGTCAGTAGCAATACTAAGGATTTGAGGTCTTTGTCGTGGAACCCGTAGCAATTATTGGCATTGGCTGTCGTTTTCCTGGTGCTAACAACCCAGACGCTTTTTGGCATCTTTTACGCAATGGGATTGATGCGATATCAGAAGTGCCTGTGGAACGATGGGACATTGAAAAATTTTACCATCCCCAGCCTGGGACACCAGGAAAAATGAATACTCGTTACGGTGGATTTATTGAACAAGTAGATCGGTTTGATCCAGATTTGTTTGGTATTTCTCCTCGGGAAGCCAAGGCAATGGACCCCCAACAACGCCTGGTTTTAGAAGTTGCTTGGGAAGCCTTGGAAAATGCCGCGATTGTACCTGCTGAGATATCTGGCACCCAAACGGGGGTTGTCGTTGGCATCGGTAACTATGACTACGGCATCTTGTCATCCAAAGACTTAGACCGAATCAGTGCCTATGATGGTACTGGCAATACTATTAGTATTGCTGCTACTCGCCTATCTTACCTATTGAACCTTAAAGGTCCGAGTTTTACTATTGAAACGGCTTGCTCGTCCTCCCTAGTTGCGCTGCACTTAGCCTGTCAAAGTTTGCGAAATCAAGAAACCGATTTATTCGTAGTCGGAGCGGTGAGCTTGATGTTGTCTCCGCAACAGACTATTACCTACTCTAATGCTCACATGATGGCAGAAGATGGGCGTTGCAAAACCTTTGATGCTAAAGCAGATGGTTACGTCCGTGGTGAAGGATGTGGGGTTATATTGCTCAAGCGTCTGGCGGATGCGATGAGGGATGGAGATAATATTCAGGCAATTATCAGAGGTTCAGCAGTTAACCAAGATGGACTGAGCAATGGGATGACAGCACCTAACAGCGTTGCTCAACAAGCTGTAATTCGCCAAGCGCTGCAAAATGCTAGTGTTGAACCTGCCCAAATTAGCTATATTGAGGCTCATGGCACTGGCACATCACTGGGAGATCCCATTGAAATCAGGGCTTTAAAAACCGTTCTCATGCAAGGCCGCAGTTCTGAGCAACCATGCTGGATTGGTTCAGTGAAAACCAATATTGGCCATTTGGAAGCTGCCGCGGGAATGGCTGGGTTACTGAAAGTAGTTTTGGCGCTGAAGCATCAACAAATTCCGCCTCATTTAAATCTTCAAGAGCTAAACCCCTTAATTTCCTTTGACGACATTCCCTTTGCTATTCCTTGCGAACTGCAACCTTGGCAGGTAAATACTGAGCCTCGCTTTGCAGGTATCAGTTCCTTTGGTTTTGGCGGTACTAATGCCCATGTCATTTTAGAAGAAGGCAGAGGACAGCAACGAGGAAATCAGAGCCAGAGAATAGATATCCTGGAACGTCCTCTACATTTACTCACTATCTCTGCAAAAACTCCTCCGGCTTTGTCTGAATTAGCACAACGTTATGCGAACTTTTTGGATGAAAATCCAGAATTAGCTTTGGCAGATATTTGCTACACAGCTAATAGAAAGCGATCGCATTTTGAACACCGTTTGGCAGTTGTAGCAGATTCTACTTCTGAGTTAAGGCAGCAACTACAACTTTTCACTGCTAGAACAGAAACAACTACAATAGTCACAGGTCAGGTACAAGGCAACAAGCGCCGCAAAATCGCCTTTTTATTTACAGGACAAGGGTCACAGTACACCGGGATGGGGCAAAAACTGTACCAAACTCAAGCTAAATTCCGGCAAATCATCGAGCAATGCGACCAAATTCTGCAACCATATCT
The DNA here is from genome assembly GCF_000020025.1 of Nostoc punctiforme PCC 73102. Lineage (GTDB taxonomy): Bacteria > Cyanobacteriota > Cyanobacteriia > Cyanobacteriales > Nostocaceae > Nostoc > Nostoc punctiforme. The sequence continues at coordinate 4,188,150 of NC_010628.1, forward strand.
AGACAAACCATTACTAGAAGTTTTATATCCTCAACCAGAGACAAACAGCCCCATCGACAACACCGCCTATACCCAAGTTGCTCTATTTGCCCTAGAATACGCCCTCTACCAACTGTGGCAATCCTGGGGGATTAAACCAGATGTAGTCATGGGGCATAGCGTCGGAGAATACGTCGCCGCCTGCGTCGCTGGGGTATTTAGCCTCGAAGACGGGTTGAAATTGATTGCCGCCCGTGGGAGATTAATGCAAGCCCTACCGGAAAACGGGGCGATGGTAGCAGTCATGGCCACAGCAGAGCAACTACAGCCACTGCTAGCAGCATACAAAGAAAAAGTCGCCATCGCCGCCGTCAACGGACCCCAGAGTCTGGTAATCTCTGGAGAGAAATCAGCCATCAGTGCCATCACCAGCCAACTAGAAACCGCAGGGATCAAAACCAAACAACTACAAGTATCCCACGCCTTCCACTCCCCCTTGATGCAGCCGATGTTGGCAGATTTTCTGCAAGTCGCCAATGAAATTAAGTTTGCTCCACCGCAGATGAAGCTGATTTCTAATGTCACTGGACAACTAGCCACAATAGAAATCGCCACAGCCGAATATTGGTGTCGTCATATTCTTAATCCTGTAGAATTTGCCGCAAGTATGGCGACACTACAACAGCAGAAAGTGGCAATATGTGTAGAAATCGGTCCCAAACCGATATTGTTGGGTATGGGTCGTCAGTGCAACCCCACAGTTGAGGGATTGTGGTTGCCCAGTCTGCGCTCGGGACAAGATGATTGGCAGGTGATGTTATTATCCTTGGCACAGTTGCATTGTCATGGTGTGGCTGTGGATTGGCTCTTGTTTGATGCTGATTATTCCCGTGTGCGTTTGTATTTGCCTACTTATCCTTTCCAACGTCAGCGTTTTTGGATAGAGAGTAAAACTGACCAAAAAACCGATCGCTTAGTTCACAGCTCGATTGTAAAGCTACTACATCAAGGAAATATAGAACAATTAACCCAGCAGTTAGCCAGTCAACTATCAGCAGATGAGCAGACATATTTGCCAAAACTGCTGGAAGTGCTGGTGAAGCAACACCAGATGGAAATCAATTCCCCAGCCATTCTCGATTGGTTTTATCAGATCGAATGGCAACCCCAACCCCGCCGCCAGCCAGAGACACAAAAAAATGGAGCGCCTAAAAAAGTTGGTAGTTGGCTAATATTAGGCGATCGCACTGGTTTGGGACAAGCCATAGCCCAATTACTGCAAAACCAAGGTCATAGTTGTGTCCTTGTCTACCTTGGTGATGACTATCAGCAGCAAGGAACTGCCACTTGGTCGATGAACCCAGCTAGACGGGAAGATTTTCAGCGTTTATTGCGAGAAGCTCTGCCATCTGGTGAATTAGCTTGGTGTGGAGTCATACATCTGTGGAGTTTAGAAACAACCCAAACAAAAGATTTGTCCCTTGTTGAGTTAGTACAAGCGCAAACCTGGGGATGTATCAGTGTATTACATCTGCTCCAGGCGATCGCGGAAAATCCACAACCCATAAATCCCACTTTCTGGTTAGTGACGCGGGGGGCAATCTCTGTCAATTCCTCACTGCCAGCCGTACAGCAATCACCTGTGTGGGGGCTAGGTAAAGTAGTAGCACTGGAACACCCAGAGTTATGGGGAGGGATGGTAGATTTAGACCCCCAACCCACAGCCGATGAAGCTTTCACACTATTGACAGAAATTAGCGATGCTCAAAAAGAAGACCATTTAGCTTTTCGTTCTGGACAGCGTTATGTAGCACGGTTAGTACCGATGCAGCCAACAGCATCATCAAAGAAGGATTTCAACAGCAATGGCACTTATCTAATTACTGGTGGGCTTGGTGCATTGGGACTCCAACTAGCCCAGTGGCTTGTTACCCAAGGCGTAAAATCCTTAGTGTTGCTAGGACGCAGCGATGCTTCACCAGAGGCACAGGCAACTATTACCAGGATGCAGGCATCTGGGATCGAGATTTTGGTAGCACAAGCAGATGTATGCAATAGAGCAGATATGTTGCAGGTGCTAGAAACAGTGGCAGCATCAATGCCACCCCTGAAAGGTGCGATCCATGCAGCGGGTGCAGTTGGCTATGATACCATCACCGCAATGGATTTGACTACCTGGGAATCTATTCTGCGTCCAAAAGTACTGGGAGGATGGATTCTGCACGAACTCACCCAGGATATGCAATTAGACTTGTTTGTCAGTTTTTCCTCCATCGCCTCTGTGTGGGGATCAAAAGGACAAGCCCATTACGCAGCCGCCAACCATTTCCTCGATACCTTAGCAAATTACCGACGCAGCAGAGGATTACCTGGATTAAGTATCAATTGGGGACCTTGGGCAGAAGTAGGCATGGCTGTAGGAGAAGCCCAACAGTTTTTAGCCCGGATGGGAGTCGAGGCTTTGCCACCACAGCTAGCACTGGCTGCTTTGGGGTTGACTTTGAGAGGAGATGCCGCCCAAGTGACGATCGCTAATATTGATTGGACTGTGTTTAAAGGTATTTATGAAGCCAGAGGGCAACGCCTGCTATTGGAGAAGTTAGAAACACACATACAGGAAAACACAGAAAAAGCTCTAGATGAAAAGTCAGAAATATTACAAAATTTAACAGCAGCAACAGCAACTGAACGCCAACCGATTTTAATTGCTTACCTGCAAGCAGAAATCTCTAAAGTGTTAGGAGCGGCTCAACTAGCAGATACACACCGGGGTTTCTTTGAGATGGGTATAGATTCTTTAATGGCCGTAGATTTAAAAAACCGCCTAGAAACCAATCTCAACTGTTCTTTACCTGGAACTCTGCTGTTTGAAGTACCCAACATTCAAGACTTAGCAACATATCTGGGTAAGGAAGTCTTACATTGGCAAGACGAACCACAGGAAGTAGCAACCGAGCCGAATACAGATTTATTAAAAATTACACAACTATCTCAGGAGGAGGTGGAAGCGTCAATTGCTGATAAATTGGCAGAACTAGAAAGCTTAATTGGGTAAAGGGCAGTATATATAAAATGAATAATATATCAAAAAAAGTAGATAAAGATAAATTAGAGCAACTGAATTCATCACAACGCATCCTTTTAGCTTTAGATGAGGCTGTCAAAAAATTAAAAGATGTCGAGCGTGCTAAAACGGAAGCGATCGCTATTGTGGGTTTGAGCTGTCGTTTTCCTGGTGGTGTCACAAATCCAGAAGAATTCTGGCAACTGCTGATCGATGGTGTGGATGCAATTACAGAAATTCCTAGCCAAAGGTGGCATCTAGAAGATTACTATCACCCCAATCCAGATACGCCAGGAAAAATGTATTCCCGCTACGGGGGATTTTTGCAGCAGGTAGACCAATTCGACGCTCAATTTTTTGGTATTTCCCCACGAGAAGCCATCAAGTTAGACCCGCAGCAACGCTTATTGTTAGAGGTAACTTGGGAAGCCTTAGAAAATGCTGGGATAATTCCTCAAGAACAAGTAAATGGGCAAACAGGCGTGTTTATTGGCATTACGACCAACGACTACGCCAGACTCATTACTCCCGGTGGTGACTTGAGCCAAATCGATCCCTATTATCTCACTGGTAATCCCTTGAATGCCGTAGCGGGTCGCTTGTCTTATACTCTGGGATTGCATGGCCCTTGTATGGCTGTAGATACAGCTTGCTCATCCTCCTTAGTAGCCGTGCATCTAGCTTGTCAAAGCTTACGGAACCAAGAGTGCGATCGCGCTTTAGCTGGTGGCGTCAACTTAATTTTATCTCCAGAAAATAATATCGGCTTGTCAAAAGCCAAAGTCTTGTCTGCTGATGGACGGTGCAAAACCTTTGACAGCGAAGCTGATGGTATTACCAGGGGAGAGGGTTGTGGCGTTTTGGTACTCAAACGCCTCTCAGATGCGGTGGCTGATGGCGATCGCATCTTAGCCTTGATTCGTGGTTCCGCAGTCAATCAAGATGGTGCTAGTAGTGGGTTTACTGTACCTAACCGCAACGCCCAAGAAAACTTGATTCGCCAGACTTTAACCAGGGCTAATGTCAAACCAGAAGAGGTAGATTATGTAGAAGCTCACGGCACTGGTACTTCCCTCGGCGATCCCATTGAAGTCAGAGCTTTAGCTGCTGTTTTAGGTGCTGGACGCACAGCAGAAAATCCTCTGAAAATTGGGGCGGTGAAAACAAATATTGGGCATTTAGAATCAGCCGCAGGTATTGCCGGGATGATTAAAGTCATACTCTCCCTACAACATCAGCAAATTCCGCCCCATTTGCATTTAAAGCAACTTAACACCCACATTAACTGGGACGAATTACCTGTATCAGTAACCACGCAAGCTACACCCTGGCCAGTGGGAAATAAACAACGCCTTGCTGGAGTCAGTTCCTTTGGCGCGAGTGGTACTAATGCTCACGTAATTTTAGCAGAAGCACCAACTAATAATTCTCTATCCAAACCGCAAAATGCCAAATTTATTGAGCGCCCTCAACATTTGCTGAATCTCTCAGCAAAAACTGAGAAGGCTTTGCGGGAATTGGTGCAACGTTATATTAATTATTTACAGTCCAATCCCGAAAAATCTTTAGCAGATATTTGCTTTACTGCTAATACTGGGCGATCGCATTGGAAATATCGTCTGAGCATCTTGGCTGACTCTACAATGTCAGCATTGGCGCAGTTAACTACCTGGGCATTGGGTCAGGATCTTCCGGGAGTAGTTTTGGGCGAGGCAGAGTCAACTAGTAAAAAAATCGCCTTCCTATTTACAGGTCAAGGGTCACAGTACGCCGGGATGGGACAAAAACTGTACCAAACCCAAGCCAAATTCCGGCAAATCATCGACCAATGTGACCAAATTCTGCAACCATATTTAGACAAACCATTACTAGAAGTTTTATATCCGCAACCAGACACAAACAGCCCCATAGACAACACCGCCTATACCCAAGTTGCTCTATTTGCCCTAGAATACGCTCTCTACCAACTTTGGCAATCCTGGGGGATCAAACCAGATGTAGTCATGGGGCATAGCGTCGGAGAATACGTCGCCGCCTGCGTGGCTGGGGTATTTAGCCTCCAAGACGGGTTGAAATTGATTGCCGCCCGTGGTCAATTAATGCAAGCCCTACCAGAAAACGGGGCAATGGTAGCAGTGATGACCACAGCAGAGCAACTACAGCCACTGCTAGCAGCATACAAAGAGAAAGTCGCCATTGCCGCCGTCAACGCTCCCCAGAGTCTGGTAATCTCTGGAGAGAAATCAGCCATCAGTGCCATCACCAGCCAACTAGAAACCGCAGGGATCAAAACCAAACCACTGCAAGTATCCCACGCCTTCCACTCTCCCTTGATGCAGCCGATGTTGGCAGATTTTCTGCAAGTCGCCAGCCAAATTAAGTTTTCCCCACCGCAGCTCAAGCTGATTTCTAATGTCACAGGAGAACTAGCCACAACAGAAATCGCCACAGCCGAATATTGGTGTCGTCATATTCTTAATCCTGTAGAATTTGCCGCAAGTATGGTGACACTACAACAGCAGAAAGTGGCAATATGTGTAGAAATTGGTCCCAAACCGATATTGTTGGGTATGGGTCGTCAGTGCAACCCCACAGTTGAGGGATTGTGGTTGCCTTCTTTGCGATCAAGACAAGATGATTGGCAGGTGATGTTATTATCCTTGGCACAGTTACATTGTCATGGTGTGGCTGTGGATTGGCTGTTGTTTGATGCTGATTATTCCCGTGTCCGTTTGCATTTGCCTACTTATCCTTTCCAACGTCAGCGTTTTTGGATAGAGACGGTTGATGGGCAGCGAGATCAACCTGCGCTGATATCCAGAAATGGCAAAGGTAGAAAAATTATCCATCCTCTGTTGGGACAACGTTTGCCCCTCGCAACTAGCCAATCAATTCATTTTGAGTCTCAAATTAGTGCTGCGTCACCGACTTTTCTCCAAGACCATTGCATCTATGATGCGACTATCTTACCTGCCACTGCTTACATAGAAATGGCTTTGTCCGCAGGGGCAATTGTCTTCAAAACAGATCGCGTGCAGTTAGAAGCAGTATCCATCCAGCAAGCTTTGGTATTTTCTGGAGACGAACCGAAAACTCTGCAAGTGGTGCTGACTCCCGAAAACACCAGAGTATATTCTTGGCAGGTGTTGAGCTACTTAGAGGATGAGAGTAATGTCGATAACTGGACACTCCATGCATCTGGCAAGGTAGGGCTAGGCAATGCAGAAACTCATTCTGCCGCAGTGGATCTAGCTGGTTTGCTGAGTGAGGATTCTACAGAGATATCTGTCAAAGAATATTACCAAAGTTTACACGATCGCGGGTTTGATTATGGCGAGCAATTTCAAGCGATCGCCCGCCTCTGGCAAGGAGAAACCCAAGCCGTGGGGTCAGTTCGCCTACCCTTACCCCTGACAGCAGATGCTAGTAAATACTTGCTACATCCAGTATTATTAGATGCTTGCTTTCAAATATTAGGTACAAACTTTCCCGATAACGGGCAGCAAGATGTCTACTTACCTGTAGGCGTGGAACAATTGCAAGTCTACCAACGTGCGGGTAATTCTCTGTGGAGTCGGGTAGAAAAGATAGAATTTCAAGATGTTAAGCAACAGCATCTGCAAGCTGATTTGTCTTTGGTGAATGATGCTGGTGAGCTAGTCGCTAAAATCACAGGCTTATCTTTTCGTCGCATCACCCAGAAAGCCTTTCAACGCATCTTGGCAAAAGTATTACCAGCACCACAAACTACAGACAACTGGTTGTATCAAATTGCTTGGCAAAGACAAAACTTGGAGCCAGCATCTAGTAACAAACAGCCTAGCAGCTGGCTGATATTTGCTGACCAAGGTGGTTTGGGGCAGAAACTAGCCCAGTTGTTGACAGCAGCAGGCGATCGCTGCATCATGGTTTCTGCGGGAGCAGTTTACCAGCAGTTACAAGCCGATCGCTATCAAATTAATCTGGCTCATCCTGAAGATTTTGGCCGCCTCATCCAAGACAACCCTTGTCAGGGAATTGTTCATTTATGGAGTTGCGATGCCACCACCGAGCCACAACTTACTAGTTGTGGCAGTGTGTTGTTTTTACTACAGGCAATTTACAATGCCAAATTGCCAGCATTGCCCAGTCTATACTTAGTCACTAAAGGTACACAAACAGTAGGAGGACAACTAACTCCACTACAAGTCCAGTCAGCAACCTTGTGGGGATTGGGACGGGTGATTGCCTTAGAACACCCAGAATTGCACTGCGTCCGCCTGGACATAAATCCTGATGCTCCAGAAGATCATATCCCATCCGTTGCCCAGGAATTGTTAGTGCCAAGCCGAGAAGACCAGATTGCTTACCGCCAAGGACTACGTTACGTCGCTAGGTTGGTACGGTCTGACGTTGCTAGGGAAGCAGATGTCAACAGTCAGGCTTTCCAACTGCAAATTTCTGAGTACGGAGTTTTTGAGAACTTGACCTTGGCAGCGATGCAACGCCGTCAACCAGGGCCAGGAGAAGTAGAAATTGCTGTCCGGGCTGTGGGTTTGAACTTCCGCGATGTCCTGAATGCTTTGGGTATGCTTAGGGAATATACTGAGCAAATGGGGATTACGGATGCTAAAGAACTACCCTTTGGTGGCGAATGTTCTGGTATAGTCGTGGCGGTTGGCGAGAATGTCTCGCACCTACAAGTGGGTGATGCCGTGATTGCGGCTCAGACCATAGGCAGCTTTGCTAGCTTTGTGATTGTCAGGTCAGAATTTGTAGTCCGCAAACCGGAAAACCTGACTTTTGAGGAAGCAGCGACAATTCCCACTGCATTCTTAACTGCGTACTACGGTTTATACCAGCAAGCCCAGCTCAAATCTGGAGAGCGAATATTAATTCATGCAGCCGCTGGGGGTGTAGGACAAGCGGCTGTGCAGTTAGCCCAACGGGTGGGAGCAGAAGTACTAGCCACAGCTAGCCCTAGGAAGTGGGAGCATCTGCGAGCTACAGGGGTGAAACAGGTGATGAACTCCCGCAGCTTAGAGTTTGCTGACCAAATCCGAGAAATCACCTCTGGACAAGGAATTGATGTGGTACTCAATAGCCTGAATGGGGAGTATATTCCTAAGAGTCTGGAAGTGTTGAGCGATCGCGGTCGGTTTATTGAAATTGGTAAAATTGGTATCTGGGATGCCGAGCAAGTCAAAGATAGCAGACCGGATGTCGGCTATATCCCCTTTGATTTGTTAGATATCTCCCTAGAAAATCCCAGTTTAATTGGGGAAATGTTAGGGGAACTAATGGCAGAATTTCAACAGGGTTCCCTCAAACCCCTGCCAGTAAGTGTCTTCTCAATTCAGGATGTCGCCAATGCTTTCCGGTATATGGCACAATCCAAACACATTGGTAAGGTAGTAGTCAGCATCCCCCAACGTCAGATGCCCAAGGAAACAACGATTCAGGCTGATAGCAGCTACCTGATTACTGGCGGCTTGGGGGCGTTGGGTTTACAAGTAGCTCAATGGTTGGTTGAGCAAGGCGCACAAAACCTCGTGTTGATGGGAAGACGTGGCGTATCCCCAGAGAACCAACCAGCAATTGAGCAGTTAGAACAAGCGGGAGCGCGGGTGTTAGTTGTCACCGCAGATGTGTCTCAGCAAGAAGACGTGAGCCAGATGTTAGCCACCTTGAACGCATCCATGCCTCCCTTGCGTGGCATCATCCATGCGGCTGGCTTGTTGGCAGATGGGATGTTACTTAGACAGACTTGGGAAAATTTTGAACTGGTTATGGCTCCGAAGGTTGCAGGTGCGTGGAATTTGCATACTTTAACCAAGGAACTAGACCTAGATTTCTTTGTTTGTTTCTCCTCCGTATCGGCTTTATTGGGTTCCCCTGGACAAGGTAACTATGCAGCAGCTAATGCCTTTATGGATGCACTAGCGCATCATCGTCAAGCATTAGGGTTGCCAGGGTCAAGTATCAACTGGGGACCTTGGGCAGATGCAGGTATGGCAGCTGCTTTAAGTAGTCGGGAACAGGCTCGTTGGGCGGCGCAAGGTGTACAGCCGATTCCTTTAGAGCCAGGGTTGCAGATATTAGCAAAAGTGGTTCAGCAAAATCTCGCTCAAGTCGGGGTGTTACCAGTGGACTGGTCTAAATTTACAGCCCAATTCCCCAGCGATGTCGAACTACCCTTCTTAGCAGAATTTACTAACGCAATATCAAAAGTTACACCGCAGGTAGCCGAACTCCGGCAACAACTAGAAGCAGCTGCGCCAAAACAACGCCCAATTTTATTAATGAATTATGTGCGATCGCAAATTGCCAAAGTGCTGAATTTAACATCAACAGAGGAAATTGATCCCAAAGAAGGTTTTCTGCAATTGGGTATGGACTCGTTGATGGCGGTGGAATTAAGAAACCGTCTACAAAGTAGTTTAGGCTGTTCTGTCCCAGCATCGTTGATTTTTGATTATCCCACAGTGGATGCTCTAGTAAGTTATCTCATTCAGGAATTATGGACAGATCGACCGCCTGAACCATCAACAGAAAATTCTCCCCCACCAGCACAGGGGATAGCTGAGTCAGAACTGGAGGAATTATCGGATAGCGAAGCCGAAGCATTGTTGTTGAGCAAGTTAGACAACTTGAAATATTAACTGCATATTACACGACAAAATCACACACAATCACCAAAAACAACCATGAGTTCAGAACAAGCTAATTCCCTATCTCCTATCAAACGGGCGCTGATGGCGCTAGAGAAGATGCAGGCCCAGCTTGATGCTGTAGAATATGCCAAAAAAGAACCGATCGCGATCGTGGGCATGGGTTGCCGATTCCCTGGTGGTGCTGATAACCCGGAGGCATTTTGGCAGTTGTTGCGTGATGGTGTTGATGCAATTATCGATATTCCAGGCGATCGCTGGGATACAGCAGCTTACTACGACCCCAATCCAGATACACCAGGAAAAATTTACACCCGTAAAGGAGGCTGTTTAAGCGATCGCTTGGATAGCTTTGAACCCCAGTTTTTTGGGATTTCTGCCACAGAAGCCAAAAGCCTCGATCCCCAACAACGCTTGTTACTAGAGGTTGCTTGGGAAGCCCTGGAAAATGCCAATCAATCACCAGAAAAGTTGTTTAACAGCCTCACAGGTGTATTTTTAGGCATCTGTAGCAATGACTATAACAACATGATTTGGCAGACTGGCGGCGCTACTCAAGTAGATGCTTTTTGTGCCACTGGCAATGCTTTAAGTGTAGCGGCTGGACGCTTATCTTATTTTTTGGGGTTAAAAGGGCCGAGTTTAGCTGTTGATACTGCTTGTTCTTCCTCATTAGTGGCACTACATTTGGCCTGTCAACATCTGCGGAATCAAGAGTGTCATCTGGCATTAGTGGGTGGAGTCCACTTACTGCTATCACCAGAAACCAGTGTGGCTTTTGCCAGAACCAAAATGTTAGATGCTGATGGATACTGTAAAACCTTTGATGCTGACGCTAATGGCTATGTGCGTGGTGAAGGTTGTGGCGTCATCGTCCTCAAACGCTTGTCTGATGCTGTTGCTCACAAAGATAAAATTCTCGCTGTAATTCGCGGTTCCGCAGTCAACCACAATGGTCGCAGTAGTAGTTTAATTGCCCCTAACGGCCCGTCTCAGCAAGCCTTGATTCGTCAAGCCTTGGAGAATGCTAGTGTTGAACCCGCTGCTGTGAGTTACATAGAAGTGCAAGGTACCAGCACATCCTTAGGACAACCAATTGAAGTGGAAGCGTTAGCAGCAGTATATGGCAAAAATCGCCCCCTAGACAATCCCTTGCTGATTGGGTCGGTGAAAACTAATATTGGTCATCTGGAAGCAGCTTCCGGTATTGCAAGTTTAATGAAAATAGTACTTGCCATGCAACATGGCCAAATACCACCCCACCTGCACTTGCATCAGCCCAATCCTTATATTGACTGGGAGAAATTACCAGTCAAAGTACCAACACAGAATATCCCTTGGGACAAAGGAGATCGGCAACGCTTGGCTGGAATCAGTGCTTTTAGCTTTAGTGGGACTAATGCTCATATAGTGTTGGAAGAATACACAAATGCGGAAAATCCACAAGGGTTATCACGTTCTCTGCATATATTAGCCCTGTCCGCCAAGACACAAGAGTCACTAGTGCAGTTAACAGCAGCATACGAAAAGTACTTAGTTGGCAATCCAGAGTTGAATTTGGCAGATATTTGTTTTACAGCTAATACTAAGCGATCACATTTTCCCTACCGTCTAGCTGTAACTGCTGCTTCCACCTTGGAACTGGCAGGAAAACTAGGGGCTTTTAGAGACGGGAAAGCAGTAGAAGGGTTAAGTCAAGGTAAAGCCACTACTAATTTCCCAGAAGAACTACAAATACCCGATCTCAACTCCAAATCAATAAATTGGCAAAGCATTTTGGAAAACGTTACTCAATCATATATCAAAGGTGTGACAATAGACTGGGCGGCTTTGTATCCAGATGATTTGTGCGCTCGCCTCCAATTACCAAATTATCCTTGGCAACGGCAACGCTATTGGATTGAGTCTGGAACACAGATCAATGCAGACTTGTCTATTATTGACTCGATCAAGCAGGGAAATGTGCATCAGCTAACTCAACAGTTGTCAGCAGCAGAAAACCTATCTGCCGATGAATGGGAATTATTGTCGCAACTGCTAACAAAATTAACAGATCCATCGCCATCTATACAGCAATTGCAACGCCAATCGCTGACACTCACAGATATTCAAAACTGGCTAGTCTCGCAAATAGCCAAAGAAATGGGAGTCAAACCAGATGATATAGAGGTTCAAGCACCTTTTGATAGTTACGGATTAGATTCCATGTTAGCAATTAGTATTGCCAATGCCGGACAAAAATATTTAGGAATCCAGGTTTCTCCATTGATGTTAGTACATTATCCGACAATTGCCGTACTTTCGCAGCACCTAGCTACAGAATTGGCAGCATCTGAAACAGAAGCTTTTGAAATTTGATTTATATTTTAAAAAATTAGATAATTAAGGATTTTAGCAATCATGAATATCACTGAACTTGTAGATAACTTGACTCAAAAAGGTGTAAAATTATGGGTTGATAATGATAAACTTCGCATTCATTCACCCAAAGGAATATTAACACCAGAAATCCAAAGCGAACTGGCAAAACGCAAAGTCGAAATTCTCAGTTTACTGCAAAGAAAAAATAACGATTCTGAATGTCCTACAGATAATGGTCAATCCCTAAGCTTACAAACTATCGGACGTTTAATTGGCGGTTTTTCCCAAAAAACCGATACAGATTTTAAGCCGCCTGTTACCAACCCCGAAGTTATGGCGCAAAAGCTGAAAATTACTTTTCGACCCTTGCCCAAGGGATATCAAGAAGCAGCAATTATTAAATTTCGAGAACAATTAACGCAGAAACTCCAAGATTGTGGCGTGCAGATTGCAGATTGGGAATCAGCCACCAAAGAAATGAACTATGAAATCACCATTCCCCTAACTAATCTGCGAAAGACAATCAAAACTAGGGTGGTGAAAGCCGATGTTAGTGCCATTATCGATGTTGAAAGAAAACCGAATTTACTCAGTAAGCTGAAGATTTGTATTGCAGAAAATCTCTATAATTTCTATTCTCAATTTATTTGGAAACATCAAAAACAGTCTGTCTCCAAAATTGCTCAATTTATCAGTTGGGCTGAAGAGAATATTCAACCAGTAGAAGACCCTACCAATACCCAAATTATTGTATTGACAGACTTGGATGAAGAATTTGTTAGCTCCAATCTCCCCTATCAACAAAAAATCCCTATTGGCGTAAATACTCTAGTCAGAACATTTTCTGAGATTGTCATTGGTGTGTCTTCTCATCAGATTTCTATATTAAATATGAATCTTTCCGATTCTACATTTCCTGTGGAATCAATCGATGATTTTGTTTTGAAATCTTTAACACCGAAAATATACGTACCAATTTTACCATTGCCGTTGAGCAGATTTACCATTAGTCAATATGACCCAAATCAATCCCCCTATGCAGCCCAACTGGTAAAATTTGGTCAAGAATTAGCAGCAACAGAATTGCTGCCTTCTGGATTCAAAATTGACGATGTAATTACCAGAAAATCCCATCGAGATATTGTAGACTGGATGGCAAATGGGAGAACAGGTGTATCTTATGGTTTTGTCGCTTATGCAGAACCTCCACAATATGTCGGGGCTGGAGAAATCTCAGCTAGTGAATGGGAGAACTTATCACCCATCCCTGGATTTAGCAACGATGAACTGCGACTAAATCAAATTGGTAGGAGATATTTAAAAACCAAAATTGGTAATGAATATCGATACAAACAAATACCAGATATTTGGGTTGTCAGTTCTCGTTCGGGTTCCAAAAAAACAGACCTAAATTTGGAAACCGATATTCTCAGGATTGGCTTGCAAGATAGGCTGTTGTTGCAATTACCAGAAGCAATTAACCCAAGCGCTGGGGATATTAAACCATCATACGACTTGTACGTGATGGTGGCGATCGCCCTCTCTGCTTCCCTATATGCGCCAGAACTCATTGAAAATGGTGCGCCAATGGTTCATTTCCACGGATACCCATCTCTTGATTGGTTTAAGTCCGAGAAAGAATATTACACAGGTGTCCACAATCCCTCAGTTCCCTGTGGAACTTATGAATCAGGAGTCTTTAACTTCCTGGGGATATACGATTTAGTTCAACAACATGGCAGTGATATTGCCTTAGCTAGTCTCATTGAACCAGATCACGGTACAAATATCATCGGCCGGGATCTGGAATATATACTTTCTAGAATCAAAACTGGAATTGAACAAGGAGAAATTGAACTAGGAGGAAAATATTTCCCTTCTTTAAAACAGAACTTGAATTAAATCAACTCAGGTTGACTATCATCAATAGTCAACCTCTTAGGCATACAAATTAACATTTAACCAAGCATTATGACCAGCATAGCGGGTAAAACAGTACTTTTAACAGGAGCTTCTCGCGGCATCGGTGTCTTCATTGCTCGTGCTTTAGCCAAGGAACAAGCAACTATCATTGGAGTTGGGCGATCGCATCAACAACTTGACAATCTTACTACTGAACTCAAAGCTTTGGGATGTAATTTCATTCCCTTTACCTGTGACATCAGCAATTTATCAGAACTACCAATTTTATTAAATAAAATTAATCAAATCGTTGGTGACGTTGACATCTTAATTAATAACGCCGGCATCGAAATTTATCGCTCATTTCCAGATTATTCCCTGGCTGAGATGCAATCAGTCATCTCGACTAACTTACTAGCAGCAATGGAACTATCCCGGCTACTACTGCCAAATATGTTAGTTCAAAACAGTGGTCATATTGTCAACATTGCCTCCCTAGCTGCTAAAAAAGGACATCCTTACGACAGCATTTATTCTGCTAGTAAAGCAGGTTTATTAATGTGGAGTGATGCTGTTAGACAAGAATTAGCTGATACTGGTGTAGAAATCTCAACCATTTGTCCAGGATATATTGCCGAACAAGGAATGCTAGCTGATACTGGCATTCCTGCACCCAGTTTATCCGGCACATCTCAACCGGAAGCAGTAGCGAAAGCAGTGATTCAAGCCATTAAGAAAAATCAAGCTGAAGTCATAGTTAATAAAGATTTAATAACAGTAGGATTGACAAAAATACTCTTTGCTCTTTGGCAATTTTTTCCAAAATTTGGAGATGCCATTTATCGCAGGATTGGTGTCATAGCACTAAACAAAAAACGTAGACAAACTAAAAATTATTCCAATTCAATCAACCTCTTGCATAAATAGCGAGTTAATTATTCATTAAAAAAATAAATATGGGAAAGCAACAGATTTGGAAAAACTGGTGGGAAAATCACACATGTACACCAGAACACTACTATCAACCAGAACAAATAGATGAAGTTGTTGAGATTATTAAATCTGCAAACCTTGAACAAAAGCAAATCAAAGTGATTGGTAGTGGTCGTTCTTGGTCAGATATACCTTGTACCGATGGATACATGATTTCCTTAGATAAATTCAATCAGGTTTTAGATATAGACATAGAACAGAAGACCGTAATAGTAAAATCTGGTATACGTATCTACCAATTAGTCGATATTTTAGCCAAGCATGGTTTAGCTTTATCTTCACTAGGTTCGATTTGTGAGCAAAGCATAGCAGGAGCTATTTCTACCGGAACACATGGCAATTCTTTACATCAAGGAGGACTGGCATCATCAATTTTAGAATTAGAACTAGTTAATGGGATTGGAGAAGTTATCAAGTGTTCCAAATCAGAAAACCCTGATTTGTTTTCAGCAGCCTTGATTGGACTTGGTGCTATTGGTATCATCACCCAAGTCAAAATTCAGTGCTGCAATCAATTTTGGTTAACTGAAACCTTGCAATGTTGGAATATCAAAGATGTTTTAGAAAATTTGGACACTCTCAAAAAAAATGATTATTGTCGTTTTTGGTATACCACAACCAACAAAGATGCCATAGTCCAAACTTTTTCAGATTCCCAAATTCTAGAAAAGACAGGATTTATTCATTTTATCAAACGCATCATCACTCAAATATTCTGGTTTTTGTGGATTTCTTGGCATGATAATCCGGCTGAACATGATTCTCAGTCTTTTACTAGAAAAGACGAATCCCAACATATTCTATGCTATCCCAGATTTTTTCTCAAACTATATAAACTCTCTTTTCGGATGACAAAATATTGTCAAAATGTATTGATATCAGAATATGGTATCCCTGAAGAGATGGCGAGTATTGCTATGAACAAAATTTTATCTCTTGTAGATCGGGGGATAATCAAAGGACATTTAAGATTTGAAGTTCGCTTTGGAGCAGCAGAAGATGTGTGGCTAAGTACTGCTTATCAACGTCCTACTTGTTATATACAAGTCCTGTTTGAGAAAAAGAATTTTACTTCTACCCAAGACCAAAATGATGCTTTTATTCAAGTTGAAAATATTATCAAAAATTTAGCTGGGAGACCACATTGGGCAAAAGATCATCTGTATACAAATGATGATTTACGCTCGACATACCCCCGTTGGCAAGAATTTTTGCAAATTAGACAGCAAACCGATCCTCAGCAATGTTTTACCAATAGTTACTTAAATAAAATATTTGATGATGTCAGGAGAACTGCATGAAATGGCCAGAAAAATATGGAGAATGGGCGATTGTCACAGGTGCTTCTTCCGGAATTGGTAGAGCATTTGCTCATGATTTAGCCCAACGAGGGATGAATCTGATTCTCGTAGCCCGCCAACTTGCAGGGCTGGAAGAAGTAGCCGCAGAATGTAACTCTTGGGAAACAAAAACTTACTTGTGTGCCGTTGATTTGACCGAGCCTAATGGGATACATAAGCTGATATCTTTAGTTGGCGATAGAGAAGTTGGCATTTTAGTTAATAATGTAGGTATTGTTGCTAGAGGTTTATTTACTAAAATTGAACTTCAAAGACAACTAGATATGGTAACGCTACACTGTACTGTTCCTGTAGCCCTTACGCACCATTATTTAGCTCAGATGCTCAAAAGAAATCAAGGAGCTATTATTAATATTTCTTCGGTGGCTGCTTATCATTTTCAACCCTTGTTGACAACCTATGCTGCAACGAAAGAGTTCGATTGGAAGTTTAGTAAGTCTCTAGCTTGGGAACTGAAAGATACAGACATTGATATATTAACTGTAGTACCAGGATTCACTAAAACAGCAGCCTATGAGGCTGCCGACTGGAAAATTGATTTTGATTCTATTCCTGCTTTATTTAAGCCGCAAAATCCACGAGAAGTATCGAAAAAATCTCTTGATATCCTTGGTAAGCAACGCTCAATTATAGTTGCTTCCTTCATGGAAAAACTAATCATCAATGCTAATTACTTACTCCCCGATAGATTCATGGAATTTATCTTGAGTAAGATGTTTGTTTAAATAAATTTCACAACATTACTTTTTAAAATTTCAGCAAATGAGCAATTTACAAAAAGTTATTGTTTTTGGCGCAAGTGGTTTTCTCGGCGAGCATATTATCAAATCCTTAATCAGTGAAAATTGGGATGTCTATGCTGCTGTGAGAACTAAACCCGAGTCTTCTACCGATGGCTTTAACCAGACTCAAGTAACCTACTATGAAGGAGACTTAGAAGACCAAAAGTACATCCAGGATGCTATCGCCGGGATGGATGCAATTATTTTTTCCGCAGGATGTACTTGGAAGAGTGATTTGGAGATTTCCGAATACTATCGACGCAATGTCCAAATTACCAAGAATTTTTTCACTGCTCTTGGCGATCGCCCCAATGTTCGGATTGTCTACACATCCTCTATGTCTGTCATCGCAGGCAGTAAATCTGATTATATCTTCTTTGAGGATAGCGATCGCTCTCAAGTCAGCCAAAATCAATTAAGTCCTTACGATTTAGCCAAAATCGAATGCGAACAGATAGCACTGGACTATGCTCAAAGAGGTAATAATCTTGTAATACTAAATCCTGGTAATATGTTGGGACCAGGAGTTTTTAACCATTCCAAAATTACTACATCGATTCTCGTCTTATGGTTTTGTCAAAAACAATTTCCATTCTACATAAATGGGGGACACTCCTATTGCGATGTTCGAGATGTTGCTAAAGCTCATGTTGCAGCACTAACCCGTGGACGCAGTGGTGAACGCTACATCGTGGCTGGAGACAACTTAGATATGGCAAGTATCTCTAGTTTACTGGTGAAAATGACTGGCTTTAAGATGCCTCAACAGTTACCTGCTAGCGGCGTATATTTGTTATCGTTACTACTGGAAAGTTTATCTTTATTAAGCTTCAGATTATTCAAAAATCCCTATCATCCAGATTTCGTCAAATCTTTTGCCCTGCATTATTATGCTAATTCTCAAAAAGCAATTAAGGAACTTGCTTACAATATTACTCCCATCGAAACCACTCTTATAGATACTATTAAATATTTTGGTAAACGGGAACTGCTATCAGAAGACTTGAATTTTTTTGCGTTAATGACTCATAGTAATATTCAATCCTTGATTTATCTGCGACAATTAGCTTCCCAACATACATTTTCTCAATTTTTACTCTCTAAAATTTCGCAGATATACGGAATTTGTCAATCAAATTTATCTTTAAATAATGTTTTAGATAACTTGGTTAATCATAGCAAATTTAACATTAAGACTGGCAAATTTCAACCAGATAAAACCAAATGTCAAGAAGACTTGAAAAGTATCAATCAACTATTTGAATATCTTTATTTTGCATCGAATGATTTTCTTTCAGAAGTAATTTGAGAGTGGATATGAGTATAGATAGTTACGATTGGCTAGAAAAATGCGATATTTGCATAGTTGGTACAGGTGCGGCAGGAGGAATTCTAGCCCATCAGCTGGCAATGAATAACTTTTCGGTGCTTTCTTTAGAACAAGGAGAAAAGATTGATAATAGCTACTTCTCCAACCAACTGAAGCCCGAACAAGAAGAAAATTTTGGCATTGCCCCTGATATGTCTTGGCCTTTGAAGCCAGCTGCATCTTTTTACTATGATAACTTTCAAGCTAGTCAACTCTACGCCAAACAAGAGACATCATCGATTTCATCACAATCTGAAGAAATTTTTGATAATCGACAGATTTTTCGACTCAACGGAAAGCAAAATTTGTGGGGCGGCGTTTGTTTACGATATTCACGTAGAGATTTTCGTGGCAAAGATTATGGAGATTCCGACTCGAATTGGCCAATTGGGTATGAAGATTTAGAATCTCACTACACAGAGATTGAACGCCTGATAGGTGTTTGCGGCACGAAAGAAGGGCTTGACGATCTACCTGATGGTGAGTTTATTCCCCCAAAACCCTTGCGGCCTGCTGATAAACTTGTGATCGATGCTGTCAAGAAATTCCGTGATGTCAATATCAGAGCTATTCCCAGTCGCAAAGCAATTGAAACCCGTCTGGAAGTTGCCCATCATTGCCAAAGTTGCGGTATGTGTGCTTATGGCTGTAGTTCTGGCAGCATTTATAAATTTTCCAGTCATCTACTACCACGTATTGTTAACCGGAGTAATTACCAAATACTTTATCAGAGTAAAGTTATACGTTTACTCAGACATCAAGATTCCCACAGAATTTATGCTGCCGAATGTCTAGATACTGCAACTAACCAAAGATTCCGAGTGGAAGCAAAAGTATTTATTCTGGCTGCTGGGGCGCTAGAAACACCACGCATCCTGTTTAATTCTCAAGACGAAGCTTATCCCCAGGGATTTGCCAACAGTTCCGGGACTTTAGGCTGTTACCTCCAAGATAATATCTTGATTAACGTTGGCACTTCTTTGGTGAAGCTATTTGCTACACAAGAAAAATATGATGTCGGTTTTGGAGATAATATCTTAATACCACGGTTTTTATTCGACAATAAAGAATTTCGTGGTGGATACATGGCTCTTTATTATAACTCCTATCCGAAGCGTCCTAACTATATTGATGGGTTAGAAATCTTTCCCGACTGGAGTAAAAACTGGTTAGCCAAGTCCTTGTTTAAGACTTACGCTGTACTACATTTTCAAGGTAAACCAGAGGTTAAAAAGTCAAATTGTATTGTCCCTAGTCAAGAACGTGATGTTTACGGTATTCCCAAGGTGGATGTGCATTATGAATTCACAGAAAATGACCAGCAAATGCAGCAAAGTATGGCTCAGTATGGTCAAAGAATTTTACGCCAATGTTCAGGACTTGTGGTTTTTTCCTACACATCAAAACCTGGTAACTCCATTCATTATGCTGGTACTTGTCGTATGGCGCAAAATAGTCAAGAAGGAATTGTGGACAGTAATTTAAAGACATTCGACCACGAAAATCTTTATCTGTGTGATGGGAGTGTGATACCCGAAATATCAGAAAAAAACTACTCATTGACGATTATGGCCTTAGCAAATCGCTTGGCATCATATTTGTCAACAAAATATCAGCATCTGAGAATTTAATTGCTGAAAAACAAATATGTAGTCTTCATCAGCATAATACAAATGTCTTCTCATCCAAGCCACACTCTACTTTTTTTGTTCACAACTTTTCTTCCAGAAGTCACGGGTTCAGCTATTTTTAATTGGGAACGAGTCCAATGGTTTGCCAAGCAAGGAATTTACCGTATAATTGTTTTAGCACCAGATTGGCAAGAACAATCAAAATTGCCTGTTGTACCACCAGATTTAGCAGAAAACTTAATTCTAGAAACTTATCCTTCTCAGCCTTGGTTGCTTTACCCTTTGCTGCATGTGCCTAAGTTTTCTACGGCTCGTTACATTAACCAAAGGATAGCTCATTACAAACCAGATTTAATCAATGTTGTAGATGTAGAGCGGTTATTCTTATTTAGCACTTGGCATTTACCGGGTAGACGCTATGCCAAAAACAACAAAATTCTTTATATCACCGAATATCATACAGATTATTGTAATCATGTCAGTACCTATCCCGCTGGTAATTTGTTGCGAGAAATATTATGGAAACCAATAACCAAATATTTGTACAATAAATGTGATATTACTATAGCCATAAGTCCCACAGCAAGTAAAATTTTGCAAAAAATGGGCATTTCCAATGCTATAACCATACCCATGTATGGTTTAGATTTATCCGCATATACTCCTAGTCGCCGCAATCGGCAATTTTTAGAAACTTGGTTAACTCCTCAAGAAAAAGACAATAAAGTTATCTTATTTTTGGGAAGAATTGCCTTAGAAAAAAGAATTGATATACTCATCAAAGCATTTTCTACATTACAACTTAAACAAAAAAATAGTTCTTTAATCATCGCTGGAGATGGGCCTGTAGAAGTCGTTCAGAAATTAAAAAATCTGGCTAAATCTATTCCTAATATTCACTTTATAGGTTTTGTACATGGAGAAAAAAAAGCTAACCTATTAGCTGCATCTGATATCTACTGTAGCCCTGCTCCCTACGAAACCTTTGGCCGTACACTTGTAGAAGCAATGGCTTCTGGTACACCAGCAATTACTGTTAATAGTGGTGGAGTTTCTGACTATATTTTAGATGGAATCAATGGCTATCTTGTCGAACCAAATGATGTAGAAGCATTAACTCATGCAATTCTCAAAATTTTGAGAAATGAAAATAGAAACGTTATACAACGGGCTTGCGAAGATGCTAAACAATTTTCTCTAGAACAAGCCTGTGAAAATCTCCATAATTATTACCAAGAGATTTTAAATAAAAACTGATTTAATTTAATTGATAGGATTTTTAAAAATGGATTCAGTATCACCAGAACTTATTTCTAATAACCAAGGTTACGATCGCAGCCACAAGCAGCGTTTGGAATGTTTGATTTGCAATTATCATGTCGATTTAAATGATAAATCAGCATTTTCTACGTTCTTCTGTAACGTCAGAGCATTTAGAGATGAAAAATTTCCGATTTGGCGTTGTCCCACATGCCAAACCATTCATTGTCTTGATGTCGTAGATATTGACTCATACTACGCCAAATACCCTTTTGCGGAAGCGAAACTAACATTACCCTTCCGATTATGTTATCAAAACCTCTGCCAAAAAATGATTGAGCATGGCTTCTCTAAGACTCACTCATTCCTTGATTATGGTTGTGGTAACGGTTTAGTTGTACAATATCTGCGAGAAAATGGCTTTGCCAATGCTTACGGTTACGATCCTTATGCGCCCAAAGAAAGCTTTGGTGATGCTACAGTACTGCAAAGAGGCCCATTCGATTATATTTTGCTGCAAGATATTATCGAACATGTAGAAGATCCTCATGCTTTGTTAAGTAAATTAGATAGTTTATTAGCACCAGGTGGTTATCTACTTTTAGGCACACCTAACGCAACCAATATTGACATCAATCGTCCGGAATTATCTAACTACTATAACGCGGTGCATGTACCCTATCACATTCATATCTATACTCGTGAAGTTGTAGAGTCTTTGGGCAAGCAACAGGGATGGGAAGTTGTGAAGTTTTTCAATCGCGGCTATGACGATACGCGTTGGTTTGGGCTTAACACTCGGACATGGAATGAGTACCAAAGTATCTCAGATGGTACCTTCGATGTCATTTTTGAAGAAATTAACATTTGGCAAGCTTTAAAATCCTATAGATTTCTCTTCTATGCATTTTTTGGTTACTGGCTTAGTCTCCGTACTGACATGACTATTATGTTTCGTAAAAAAATTACAGACTAAATCATTGCAAATAGATCAAACTGAATATGTCAAGTAATTACATTGCTTATTAATATAGCTTTTCAATCTTTATCATTAATTTAAGTAAAACTACTTAAATATATAGAACCAATGAAATTTATTATCAAGAGATAATAAATCTGTACAAATACGTAATACAATCAAAACTAACAGAATTTTTTACCCTTTTGTCAGGGTATTTACCTTCTTTGAATAGTTGTGATTGAAGAATATACATTTAACATACATCTAACTGTATGTATGAATGATTTCTGTGATCTCTAGCCAAGCTTCAGACAGTATTTCAGTGTTCGTATTAAAGTCATAAAAAACAATGAAAACAATCAAAAAGTCTACTAAGAAAACAATCGATAAGTCTACTAAAAAGCCAAAGTACACTTTAGTAGATTCCCTTGAAGGTGCAGTTAATGAAGTTCCTAGTAAGATAACTCAATTTGTAAATTCACTTGGAGGTATAACCGATGTTAATGCTACTAATCCAAATGATTTCTTATTTGTCACACTCACACCTGCAAGTGACGTAGTTTTTGGAGGATTTGGCGAATATCAGCTGTTATTTGGACGTAGAGGCAATGATGTACTCTATGGTTTAGATCAGAGTTTAAGTAATCAGAAATCATCACTTAACATTGATGTGATGCTTGGTGATTCTGAACCAGTTGCTTTATTTGCATATTCAGATATTTTGAATACATTAGGTGGAAATCCTCCCACTATTGGGAAGGATAGATTTGTACTTGGTGACTGGCGAAAGTCATATTACACAAATAATGGTTATTACGACTTTGCATACATTGTTGATTTCAACCGTAATCAAGATGTGATTCAACTACATGGGCGTGCAGAAGATTATGATTTTATTGATGTTCCTTTTCTGGGAACAGCTATATTTCAGAAGTCAAAAGATAGTCCGTTATTTTGGGATGGAGAGTTAGTCGGAGTTGTATTTGCGGCCTCTAATTTAGATCCGAATGCTTCTTATTTCCGCTATGTAGGCTCTACTCCACCGCCAGTATCAGGGCCAACCCAAGTTAAGCATTTAGGTACTGTTGGTTTTGATCTAGCTACTGCTGTTGCTACAGATATTTCGGGAAATGTCTATGTAGTAGGTGTAACTTCTGGTGCGTTTATAGGTAATAATGCTGGTTCTTATGATATCTGGCTCACCAAATATGATAGTGATGGTAATCAGTTATGGAATCAACAGTTTGGTAGTTCCAAATTTGACTTAGCTGTTGCCATTACAACAGATAAGTTAGGTAACTTTTATCTGGTGGGAAGTACCCAAGGTGACTTGGCAGGAAAACCTACGGAAGCAGAGCAACAAGATGCTTGGCTAGCTAAATATGACAGTAATGGTAATCAATTGTGGATTCGTCAACTAGGAGATTCAATAGTTACTGGTGGTTCTGATGTTACTGTTGACGACAACGGCAATATCTATGTAGCTGGACTGACAGTTACTCCAGATCAAAGGCCAGTTGCCATCATTGATGCTCAGGATGATTTTTGGGTAACAAAGTACGATTCTAATGGTACCCAACAGTGGTTTACCAAAGTTGGGACAGATCCATCTTATCCAGCGATTTGGGATGAAGCTTACGGTGTAGCCCTTGCAAAGGATGGATCTGTCTATTCTACAGGATGGACTTATGGTGGTCTAGCTAGAGACAATCCCCAATTGGGATTATACGATTCTTGGATCACTAAATATAACAACGATGGACAAGTGCAATGGATTAGACAGTTTGGTAGTGCAAACGATGACTTTTCTTGGAGTGTTGTCACCGATAGTCAAGGTAATGTCTATGCCTACGGATGGACTGGCGGTGATTTTGGTGGTAAAAGTTTTGGACAAGATGACGTTTGGCTAATTAAGTTTTCTTCTGATGGCACCCAAGATTGGGTACGTCAGTTTGGTACTAGCGGTGATGATGCAGTCTTTTTAGATGGACTCAAGATTGATTCAAAAGATCAATTATATGTTGCTGGTTATACTGATGGTAGCTTTGGTGGTTCCAATGCAGGGTCTTATGATGCCTTCGTTGCCAGCTTTGATACCAATGGCAACCAACTTTGGATTCAACAGTTTGGCAGTGCTGAACTCGATAAGGCTACAAATCTGACTGTTGATAACTTTGATAATGTCTACGTTACGGGATTTACAGAGGGTTCATTGGGTGGTTCCAATGCTGGCTCTGTAGATAGTTGGGTCGCCAAGTTGAATTCTGCAACAGGGACTTTGGAAACATTTAATCCATCTTCAACTCCAATACTCAATAAAATAGCTGGTACTAATAGTAAAGATAGCCTTATCGGTACTGAACCAACCTCTAGCAATTTGAAATCATTGAATGCAAAAACTTCTGCAACTTCAAATCCAGCTAATGGGAACGATGAAATTCATGGTCAAGGAGGCAATGACACTATAGATGGTAAGGGAGGTAATGATGTGCTGTATGGTGACGTCGGTAATGATACACTCATTGGCGGCGCAGGAAACGACAAACTGGTTGGTGGTGCTGGAAATGATATCTTGACTGGTGGTTCTGGTAAAGATAACTTTATCTTCGACACAGGCAAATTTTTTGCCAACAGGGATCTTGGTGTAGATGGAATTACTGACTTTGAACTTGGTGATAAGATTGTCCTGAGTAAAAGCACTTTCACCACCTTGAAAAGTTCGTTAGGAGACGGCTTTAACAACTTGAAAGATTTTGCTGTAGTTACTAATGGTACGGCAGCTAAAAGTAGCCAAGCCTTTATTGTGTACGATTCAGTTCATGGTGATTTATACTACAATCAAAACGGCTCTAGCTCTGGATTTGGCAGTGGTGCTCTCTTTGCTACCTTGGTTAATCATCCCAGTCTTAGTGCCAGTGATTTTCGTATCGTATAGTAGCTAACTTTTACTTCAGTGAAAGTGGTGTTTTAGGTGAAT
Organism: Nostoc punctiforme PCC 73102; assembly: GCF_000020025.1. Taxonomy (GTDB): domain Bacteria; phylum Cyanobacteriota; class Cyanobacteriia; order Cyanobacteriales; family Nostocaceae; genus Nostoc; species Nostoc punctiforme. Next base: position 4,213,440 of record NC_010628.1, read on the forward strand.
GAATATTTACTTAGAGTACACTACATGACCAAAGCCCGCTTTGAAAAGTTGGGAAATTCCCTCAGGCTAGATAAAATTCTCATCTGGCAGGATAACGAATAGCAATCAATCACACAAGTGTACTCATGACCACTAAACTCAGATTCTTGAATCACTCTCAAAATCTGGGTTTTAGTGATTTAAACGATCGCTAAGATAAATTTTCTCATAAACCTCCAAACCCTTAGCTTGCAAACAAAGATTCACAAAAATAATTTTATTTTCCTCAATCAAAAAAATATAACTGTGCAACCATAGGTAAAATTTTATACTGATTTTTACTGAGTTATGCAAATTATTTTATTTATATTTTACCAAGTCATAAAATTTTATCAAAGTTAAATCTAATTTCTGCGGTAGTTGGTGAATTTCCTGTGCTGCTGATATCCACTGCTAGGTAAGTAGATTTCATGACTAACTAGCATACGTAAAAACTGAATTTAAGTATAAAAAATTATACTTTTGAACAAAATTGGCATTTTAATAAGTAAATATCCTGAATAATAATAAATTTATGGTAGCAATTTTGATCGGCGTTCAAAAACAAGGAGATGATGAAGCGGATGTTAAAAAAAAAATCTTTAAATCTTTGGTTAATTGGACTGCTTGTTTTAGCTGGTCTAGTAGCGAGTACTACAACCTTTTACGGTTTATCTTTCTTTAGGCAAGGAGTGGGAGAAAGCAATACATCAGCTCCAACGATAAAGAAACTAGTAACTAGAAAGATAACGGCTTTAGGGAGATTGCAACCATTAACAGAAGTTATTCGCTTGTCAGCACCCCAGACTTTAGAGAACGATCGCGTCGCTCAATTGTTTATCAAAGAAGGTGATAAGTTGAAAAAAGGACAAATAATCGCCACATTAGACTCTAAACAAAGCCTACAATTAGCCTTAAAAGAGGCACAAGAGCAAGTCAGAGTTGCCCAATCTCGGTATGACCAAATCAAAGCAGGTGCAAAAGCGGGAGATATTCAAGCGCAAAAGGCTACAATTACTAAATTGCAAGCCGAATTACAAGGAGAAATTGCCACCCAAAAAGCTAATATTGCTCGTTGGCAATCAGAAGTTACCAATGCTCAGGCAGAATATAATCGGTCTCAATCCCTGTACCAACAAGGGGCGATCGCCGTTTCTGATTTCGATCGCAAGCGTTTAGCCCTAGAAACGGCTCAAGCTCAATTAGCCCAAGCATCTGCCCAGCAAAATGGTACTGTAGCCACACTTGAAGCCCAAATCACCGAAGCCAAAGAAGTACTTAACCGGATAGCTGAAGTACGTCCTGTCGATCTACAAGCTGCAAAAACCGAGATAGACAGAGCCAATGCTGCTGTAAAACGCGTCCAAAACGACTTAAATCAGGCTGATATCAAGGCACCAATTGCTGGACAAATTATTAAAATTCATACCCGACCGGGGGAAAAGCTGACTGATGAAGGTATTGCCGATCTAGGGCAAACCAATGACATGGTAGCGATCGCCGAAGTCTATCAAACCGATATTGCTAAAATTCACGTAGGGCAAAAAGCCCTGATTACCAGTCAAGCATTTACTGGACAAGTCAAAGGCACTGTTTACGAACTTGGACTGGAAGTTATTCGCCAAAATGTGTTTAGTAACCAACCAGGAGAAAACCTCGACCGCCGAGTTGTAGAAGTCAAAGTGCGTTTGCAACCTGAAGACAGCGAACGCGTATCCCGTTTGACTAACTTACAAGTCCAAGTAGCTATAGAAATCTGAAGTCAAAAGAATATAGGCTACCTGTGAGAATTCATTAGACAGTCCTTTCATTTTTTCTCCAAAAATTCAATTTATGCTTCGTAAACTATTTTATAGAATTCCTTTAGCCTGGTTGCAAATGTCCAGGGAAAAAACTCGTTTAGCAGTTGCAATTGTGGGAATTGCTTTTGCAGATATTCTGATGTTTGTACAATTGGGGTTTAAGAGTGCGCTCTACGACGCTGCTGTTAGACCTCAATATTCTCTACAAGGGGATCTTTTCTTAATTAATCCCCAGTTTGAAACTGTGTTCTCTGTCAAGAGTTTTTCCAGACAACGTTTATATCAAGCTGCGGGATTTGACAGTGTGAGTTCGGTTAGTTACCTCTACATTGATTCTGGACAGTGGCGCAATCCTATTACCCACAAAGACCGCCGGATTCTAATTTTTGGCATAGATCCGGCCAATTCTGCTTTTAAATTACCAGAGGTCAATCAACATTTGGATGACTTAAAAATGCTTGATACTGTGCTATTCGATCAAATGGGACGCTCAGAATATGGCCCCATCTCTGCTCTTTTACAAAAGTCTGATTTCTTACAAACAGAAGTTAATAATGTTTTGATCCGAGTAGCAGGAATATTTAATTTGGGAGCATCTTTTGCAGCTGACGGTAACGCCATTACTAGTGAATCAACTTTTATGAAGTTATTTCCCAACCGTCGGACAGACCAGATTGATATAGGTATAATTAAACTGAAATCCAATGCAGATATTCAACGGATACAAGCAGATATACAGACTATTTTACCCGCAGATATTCAAGTGTTAACACAAGTAGAGTTGGCTACAAGGGAGAAAGAATATTGGGCGAATTCTACTCCCATTGGATTTATATTTGGATTAGGTTCACTAGTGGCTTTTATCGTTGGTACAGTGATTGTTTACCAGATTATTTATGCAGATGTCTCCGATCATTTACCAGAATACGCTACATTGAAGGCAATGGGATATAGCAATCGCTACTTAATAATTGTCATTTTTCAAGAATCATTGATTTTGGCCTTAATAGGCTTCATTCCAGGTTGTGTTCTATCTTTGGGAGTATATCATGCTGCCCAAATATCTACCCGATTGCCAATTATGATGACAGTTAGTCGAGCTGTTGTTGTGCTGTTGTTGACCATTGTCATGTGTTTTATTTCTGGAGGTATTGCGATCAATAAGTTACACAAAGCTGACCCTGCGGATATATTTTAACTAGGTCGATGTAAATAATTATCGTTGGGATTGGGCACGGGAAAATGGGTTTGATCCTTTTGAGGTCGCAGAGTCTCAATTCGTAAATGTTTAGGGCAACTCATTCGAGATATGCAAACATGATTCTCTGAAATCACAAAACTTTTCACCAATGATATGATATGTATGAAGATAAGGTAAGATTGAGTTAATTAATTACACCAAGATTTCTCAAAAACTCTATAGACTTTGGAACGTTCAGCCCCAAGTTTGAGTAACAGTGTTTGAGCCATTGTATTATCTTCTAAGATTGGCGAAAACTCAATTTCAGTATAATTGGAATTTAAATATTGTTGCATTATCTCGCACCAGAGAAGCACTCCTAAACCCAAGGATTGATATTGTTTGCGGATACACAAGCTATCTAAACGGTAACGCGTAATTTCATTCTCACGACCAAAGGTGAAGATACGTCGGCCTAAATACCGTAGTAATCCCGGTAAGGTTTTAGTCTGGTGCAGAATTTGAAAAACATCAGGTACAAGCATACCAAACCCAACAGGATTATCTCCTATAAGGACAAACAGAAACAGCCGAGGGTCAATTACCTGAATCCAATCCAGCACCAATTGGTAAAATTCCGACCGTTCAATGTATGTATACCCCCATTGACCTGCAAACCCATCATTGTAGAGATCGCAAACAAGGTCAGATTCTTGGGCAAGCTGATCTGGATTCAACTGACGATAGGTGATTCGTTTATTGCGCCACCTTTGGGCATTTTTTGTCAAGAACTCAGGGATAGTCAATTCTCCTTTAATTCTGAAAGCGTTATAGTCCTTAGCTTTTTTAAAGCCTGAGGATTCTAATTGGTTTGGATAGTATGATCGGTTGTATGGCATGGCCACGTATGGGCTATCATCGAATCCGGCAATTAGCATTCCAGCACCATAAATTGGAGAGAGGGAAAATGGCCCTAATAGTTGTGTCATACCATAAGACTGAGCCCAATTCTCAACCTGCTCAAATAATATCTTTGATACATCTTGGTCATCAATGCATTCATAGAATCCAAAAAAAGCGGTTTGTACACCGTAGGTTTGGTTATAAGTGCCATCGATGGAGCCTGCAATCCGACCAACTATTTTTCCATTCTGGTAAGCCAGCCATGCTTCTAGAATCCCATGCTCGTAGAATCCACATTCTTCAGGATCGAACATCTTGACAAGATTGGCAACAGGCCAGGAAACCCAATATGGATCGTCTTTGTAGAGTTGATAGTTGTACTGAAAAAACTGTCGTTTTTTGCGTAGATTGTTAACTTGTCTGATTTCAATAGACATTTTGAATATGGATTACCAGTTCTCGAAACTTGCTGATTTGTATAACTTGAAATTGGTTTTTATTAATTTGATAAGGATATCAGAAACCGAATGTGCTTTTTGCAAAGCATATTTACTTTCAGCTTAACTATAGCAGCCGTCAACAGTTCTTTGTCATCTGTCTGGGGTTAAGACTACCTGATTTTTGTCAATTAGTAATTATGCTTGAAATTTAGAAAAAAATAGAGAGATGAAGTAAAGTTTTGTATTGAACTTATGGGGCAAGAATGAATGATACGTATCAACGGCGATCGCCTGCTGAAAAATTTTATTTACGACCCCAATTTCAGCAAGACCTAAGTACCATTGCTGATTGATAAATGGTGTCAGATTTTAAACTCTGACGAACGTCCATAAACCATCAAATCACTGGATTAGCGATCGCGATACAACTAGCAAGGCTTTACCCGAAATTAGAAATATTTACCCGAAAATCATGCAGGAATGGTATATGTGGTGATAATTCATCTAAATTAGGACTAGCCCTTTCAAGGTGGTAAAATTTTTGAACAATAATTCTTCTTTTCTCTGTGTTCTCTGTATCTCTATAGTATAATAAAACACTTTTAAACCACAGAGCACAGAGAAAGCAGAGGTTTTAAGAGTCACCTTGAAAGGGCTAAAATTAGGACTTACGCACTGTACAAATTTATCGTGATGTGTATTAACGAAAATGGGTTGTTTCAAGCTTTTCTAAATTATTCTTATGATTGCCAATAGACCACGCTATAGGGCAATTCATAAATTGCCCCTACGACAAATATGGTTTTTGACCTTTTCCATATTTGATGTTTATTGTCAATGTGTAAGTTCTAATAAATATTGAGGAAGCTTAATACTTATTTACAAGAACCTTTCCCATATTCAATGTTTATTCACTGAGTAAATAGCTAAATTTTGTCAACCAATCAGAGCTATTAGAGCTATGAATTGTCTCCGTAATCGGTTTGTTAAGATTGCTCTGACTACCGTGCTTTCTCTAGGATTGTACCTACTAGCAGCCAATTTTAGCCATCGTGGCAATCTTGTAGAAGCCAATTCTCAATCTCAATTAATTGCACAAGCAAATCGTCGTCCTTCTTGGCTGGCACCGTCTCCACCTAAGTTCCCTTATTTCCGGGATAGGAAAGTAGTGATTGCCAAGGCACAAAAAATTTCGGATGGTCTTGAAGCCCACATTAAAGCATGGTTTGCGGGTAAGGCTCCTCCGGGGATTCCAAATACATTGATTCCGAAGGGGGTGGATACCAAAGAATTCCGTAATTTTCGCTTAGTAAAACCTGAGGAGATTACACCTGAGCAACAATGGGCAGTCCGACCGGCTGAGAAAATTAATCTCAAAGCAACTCGTGGGTTTTTCCCAGACCCCAATGCAACCTACTTAGTATTACCTAATCTGCTTGCCCCCTTTGGCAGTAAGGTAATCGTTGAAGGAGAATTTCCTCATGCGCGGTTCTTTGACATTCAAGCCACACCTTCGTTTCATCCTGAAGCCTACCGATATCGGGGCTTTGGTGTTGGCGAAGTGCCGATTGTAGATGTTGATATCGATCCACTACCAGGAAATGTCAATCCATTCCGAGTAGATGCGAACCGTAATGCCACTAAGCGTAAATATCGAGTGACATTCGATATGGCAATCGGCAATCCTGTTGATTTGAATCCAGTGTTTCGTCCTCCTCATTATCGCGCACCTGGCAACAATCGCATGGGTGGCTCAATCCTCTATCAAGGACCTTGGGGAGAGACTAAACCTTGGGGCCATGGACTGGGTGTATGGGATATGGGTCAGATATGGATTCGCTATTATGCACCAGATAAAGCTAAGGGTTCCTTAGGGGGTGTAGCACTTCCCAAAGTCTATTATCAGTTCCCTGATGGTAGAAAATACTATATCCAAGCTGATTTTGAAGGTTGGGAGAATCGATCTAATCGGCGCATTGCTGCTAAGTGGACAGCTCCTGAAGATCCAACTAAACATAAAGGTGCAAAAACGGGATGGTTCAAGAAATTTGGTATTTTTCGAGCAATTGTTGAGGGAATGGCTTTGGAAGTTCCCTGGTTGAACCTAGACCAGGAGTATGTACGCGATCTCGATCTTGGTGTCGCAGGTCGTGGAGAAGACATGCCACCACCTGGTAACTTTTCAGTGGCAGCAACGGAATGTAATTACATTAATTATTTGTTACGGGGTATGTCTCTGGGACGGGATAAGGTTGCCGTATTAACTGGTAAATTGCCGACAACTCCACGTACACGCAATGGTGAAGCCGTGATGAAAAAAGCCCAGGCTCGTTACTGGTCAATCACTGCTACTGATACAGCATTGCCCGAACCTGATGGCTTTGTTGGTGCAGTCTTACATTCAGTCATGGATGATGAAATTATCACAGATGCTCAGCAGCGATATGCGATCGTTTTATCTCGAGCGGAAGACCGTCCGAAAAATGCAACGGCCAGCAATGGTGTCACCTGGGTCAACTGGGGACCAACTACAAACGTCACCTGGACTCTGCGTTGGATGAGCGTTTATCCCAATTGGGACTTTGGTTTAACTCCAGACGATCGCAAGATAGGATGGGCTAGTGATTGGGCAAGCAAACGATATGACCCATCCATAATTGGACAAAACTCTCACAATGGTGTTTTAGGTGAATATTTACCTGAAATACACTATATGACTAAAGCCCGTTTTGAAAAGTTGGGAAATTCCCTCAAACCAGATAAAATTCCCATCTGGGAGGATAACGACTAGCAATCAATCACATAAGTGTACTTAAACAATACTCGGGAATACTCCGGACAATTTTTAGTTGAGGGAATCGACAAGAAAGCTATCGAACCATTAAGGTGCTGATTAGAACAAACAAGCACCTTAATGGTTCGATAGCTATATGGCAATACGGTTTAGTTAAGGCTGAAAGTTCTGTAAATTAAGCATTGTCCCAAGAATGAAAATGAGCTTGTGGTGCATCTCAAAGATTTCTCATTGGTGTCTCCAGATATACAAAGTAGTGACGTACTGAAAGCAATCGAGACAGCGATTCCACCTTTTGCCATCGAACAGGCGATCGCTTATACCAAAACCGAAGAGGGGGTTTTTTGTATAAACCCTCGAAAAGGGGGATTATGAGTTTTCTGAAAGGGAAGAGGTAGAATTTCCAAGGTAACGATAGACACTCGCCTTGGAAAGATCGAAGTCTTTCATCAAGATTTTAATAAGCACGCCTTGCTTCCGTTGAAGCCGAAGTTCCACGATCTGCTCTTGAGACAAACGTTTACTCCTGCCAAATCGAACACCTAACTCCTTTGCCTTATTAATGCCATCTAGCTGACGCTCAGAACGGAGTTCAGTCTCAAATTCAGCGATCGCTGCCAGCATGTTAAAAAGTAGCCGTCCGGTAGCATCCGACGTGTCGATATTTTGGTCGAGCACCTGCAAGGCAACATGTTTACGCTGGAGTGCATCAGCGATCGTGCAAAGGTGAAGAGTCGAACGAGCTAACCGATCTAAGCGTGACACAATCAATGTATCGCCATCTCTAACATATTCCAGACAAGCCGCAAGCTGGGAACGTTGCTGGTTAGTGCCGCTTTGTGTTTCCTGATAAATCTTGTCGCAATGTTTGAGTTTATGTAACTGAATATCCAAACTCTGTCCCGACGAGCTTACTCTTGCGTACCCAACCCTCGCCATACAAACGCCTTTTGATGTAGTTACGTCTCATTATGCCTTGGACTTTAAGATAATTGTATTTTGAGACATGGAAAGAGACATAATTAAATAACGTCTCAGATTGTACACTTTCTGAGACGGGGTTTAGCCAAGAATCTTATCTGGCAAGAGTTATAGGGTGATAGCGTCAAAACTCACTTTTCATAATCCCCCTTTTCGAGGGTTTATCCCAAAAACCCCTAATACTATTCGTGCGATGTTTGGTGCTGTTCGGTTAACCATTGCAGTGCTATCACAAATAAAAGTGACGTTGAAAACTTAGTTTTGGGTAATAAGGACAGCAATTAGCGTATTTAGCCCAACATTTAATCAAAATTTATTTAGCCTTTAATCTTCAGAATTTACAAAGATTATTAGTAGCTTGATATGTAAATAATATAATAATATACGTAAATTTATTTGCATTATTGGTATCAAAAAATACTAATAAGTAGCCTTTAGAAGTGCTTGACAAATTATGCATCAAGTGCTGGGCATTTTTGGATTTATAAAAAACCAACAAATTCAACGTTTATGTCCGACTGCCAAGCAAAACCTGAAACCAACTACTTAAGTACGTCTAGTGGTAAGTATTTGACAGCGTTTCAGAGGAAACTGCTACTACAAAATTTGCAAAAAAGTCTAGTTGAATCCTACCGCCAACGAATTGAAATCATGTTGTTGGCAGATGAGGGGAAAACTCAAAGGTCGATTTGTCAAACTTTGGGATGTTGTGCAGCAACAGCACGACATTGGACACACATAGCCCGGAGTGGCATGGCGCACCAATGGCAAGATTGCCCCATTGGTCGCCCGAAGGCAGTAAATGACCAGTATTTAGAACGTTTGAAAGAACTGGTTAATAGTAGTCCTCGCGCTCATGGCTATGCTTTTCGTCGGTGGACAGCAAACTGGCTAGGGAAACATCTAGCAAAAGAATTTGGGATTGAGGTGAGCGATCGCCATATCAAGCGACTGCTCAAACAGATGGGATTATCCACACTACCAAAACCCAGTAATGTTGAACAAAACAGCACTGAACAAGTTCAGGGTTCCAAAATTTTGATTTGTGACCTCCAATCGGCAGGTATTCCAGATGATTCCGAATTTTTACCTATTAATTTTGCCAAATTAGGAAAACATTTAGACATTCATGGCGCAAAATATATCTGCTCAGTTGCTTACTCTGCAACAGTTCAACAATACTCTGGGTCTTTCTCTTTCTACAGAGGAATTTCAACACTGTCTTCAACAAGTTAAATTTATCAACCCAAAAGTCGGCAAGTTTTGGCAAGGAACTGATGCTCAACCAGGAATCTATATTGCGATCGCTGGCAAAGTCAGGTTGCTTGATAGCACCGATGAGTTAATCGCTACTTTGGAATTGGGAGACTCATTTGGGGAATTTACCTTGTTTAAGGAGGGTGACTTTAGACCTTATGCAGCAAGAGCTTCAGTCAACTTGCAACTGTGTTTTATTCCGAGTGAAGTGTTGTGGCCATTGATGGCTAAATATCCTCAAATTCGAGAGCATTTATGGGCTAAGGCGCTGTCCCGTAATCCGCAACAGTTAGACTCAGATAACCCCCCAGTACTGCCAACTGACTCAAAAAGGCTGCATGAAACAAGGATTTTGTCAACACCAGCAGTAGAGCCAAGCGCGAAAAAGATTAGCAAAGCCTATTTTCCCAACTCCACGCAGCGAGTGGGGCATTTATTACAACGTGTGATTCGGCGCTACCCATTTTTTGCCCAACAGAGTGGATCGGATTGTGGTGCAGCTTGTTTAGTGATGGTGTCTCGGTATTGGGGGAAAAACTTTAGTGTAAATCGCTTGCGGGATATCGCCAATGTTGACCGTAATGGCTCATCGTTGCGGGGGTTATCGGCGGCGGCAGAAAGTATTGGGTTTGCTACGCGACCAGTGAAAGCGAGTCTTGACCAATTGGCCAAGCAAAAATTGCCTGCGATCGCCCACTGGGAAGGCAAGCATTACATTGTAGTCTACGAAATTACCCCTAAACAGGTAATTGTGGCAGATCCTGGTATTGGTCAACGCACCCTCAGCCACCAAGAATTTAAAGCCAACTGGACTGGCTATACACTGCTACTGCAACCCACAGCCTGGTTGAAGGATGCCAAAGAAACTATAACTCCCTTTTGGCAATTCTTTGAATTGATGAAGCCTCACGCTTTAGTGATGCTAGAAGTGTTTATCGCTTCCTTATTTATCCAGATTTTTGGACTTGTTACTCCTTTATTTACCCAGCTAATTTTAGACCGTGTAGTAGTACAGCGTTCTGAACTAACCTTAACGGCGGTGGGATTAGGCTTACTGATTTTTAGTTTATTCCGTGTGGCGATGACAGGATTGCGGCAATACCTGTTAGACCACACAGCGAATAAGGTAGATTTAGCCCTGATTGTCGGATTTATTCGCCATACCCTGCGGCTACCTTTGAGTTACTTTGAGTCCCGTTATGTGGGGGATATTATCTCTCGCGTACAGGAAAACCGCAAAATTCAACGCTTCCTCTCAGGTGAGGCATTATCGATCCTGCTAGATTTAGTCACTGTTTTTATTTATTTAGGATTGATGTTTTGGTACAGTTGGAAAATGGCGTTATTAGTATTAGTAATTATACCGCCTTTTTTCCTTTTGGCATTGATTGCCACACCTTTTTTACAAAAGATTTCTAGGGAAATCTTTAATGCTGTTGCCAAAGAAAGTAGCTATCTAATTGAAACTCTTTCTGGTATACGAACGGTTAAATCCACAGCAGTAGAACAAACGGTGCGGTGGCATTGGGAAGAGTTATTAAGTAAGGAAGTAAAAACTAACTTTTCCGGGCAAATTATCAGCAATCGGTTGCAAATATTCAGCAACACAATTGAAGCAGTGCTAACTACCGTCTTACTGTGGTTTGGGGCGTACCAAGTTATTCATAACGAGTTAACCATTGGGCAATTGGTGGCATTTAATATGCTGCTAGGAAATATTATTACACCCTTCCAACGATTAACAGTTTTGTGGAATCAATTACAAGAAGTGGTGATTGCAGTAGAACGCATTAATGATGTCTTGGATGCGGAACCAGAAGAGGATTTGCAGCATCAGGTACGACAATCTTTACCATCAATTCAAGGTAATATTCGCTTTGATAACGTGACATTTCGCTATCACCCCGAAAGCGATGTTAATGTTTTGGAAAATCTCAGTTTTGAAGTCCAAAGCGGGCAAATGGTTGCTCTGGTCGGACGGAGTGGTTCGGGGAAAACCACAATTTCTAAGCTGGTTTTGGGGTTATATCCTCCCACAGATGGCAAAGTGTTGATTGATGGACAGGATATTACCAGTCTTTCGTTGCGTTCTCTACGCGAACAGGTTGGGGTAGTTGACCAAGATACCTTTTTGTTTGGTGGAACGATTCGGGAAAATATTAGCTTGGCACATCCTGGGGCAACTTTGGTAGAGATTATTGAAGCGGCGCGATTGGCGGGTGCCGATCAGTTTATTAAAAACTTACCTATGGGTTATGAAACCCAGATTGGGGAAGGAGGGGGGATGTTATCTGGAGGACAGCGACAAAGAATTGCGATCGCAAAAGCATTGTTAGGCAATCCCAAGCTGTTGATTTTGGATGAGGCCACTTCCCATCTAGATGCAGAGTCAGAAAGGATTATCCAGACGAATTTAAACACAATTCTTCAAGACAGAACCACCTTAGTCATCGCCCATCGCCTTTCAACTGTGCGGAATGCAGATTTGATTTTAGTGTTAGATCGCGGCGTGTTGATTGAAAGTGGGACTCACAAAGAGTTGATGGCGAAGCGAGGACATTATTTTTATCTCAATCATCAGCAGATGGATGTTGCCGGGTGAAACAAAAGGACAAGGAGGAAGCTTTTCTTATCTCCCTATATCCAAAATTCCAAATTGATATTAGGAAAAATCATGCCAAATACATTGAATGGAAGGGTTCAAACCCAAATCTATGATGTAGAACAGCACGAAGAAATTTTAAGAGAGCAAATACCAGCTAGATCGACTGATGATTGGGCTGATGCAACCAAGGATTTACTTGATAGCTTGCCCCAGGTTTGGACAAGGGGATTGTTGTACTTTTTAATCGTGTTTGTGTCGATCATTTTACCTTGGGCAATGCTATCTAAAGTGGATGAAACTGGTACAGCAAGAGGGCGGCTTGAGCCAAAGGGAAAGACGGTTAGACTCGATGCTGCTGTGGCAGGTACTGTTGCCGAAATTCGGATAAAAGAGGGCGATTCGGTTAAAGTTGGGCAGACTTTATTAGTGTTGGAATCGGAATTAGTTAAAGCAGAATTACGGCAAGTGCAAGATAAGTTAGAAGGACAATTAAATCGACTTTCTCAGTTAAATTCATCTAAAAGTCAGTTAGTTGTATCTTTGACAACTCAACAGCAACAAAACCAATCTCAAGAGTTAGAAAAGCAGTCTCAAATTGACCAAGCGCGAGAGAATATGAATGCTCTTAGGAATTCTTATGACTTACAAAAAGACGAAAAATTAGCTCAAGTTAATCAGGCACGGCAAACTCTTGAACATAGTCAGACAGCTAATAAGTTAGTAAACAGTAGTTTGACGAGTACCGAGCGGGAAGTGGAACGCTATCGCAATCTTTGGCAATCAGGCGTTGTGCCAGAAATTAATGTTGTTGAAAAACAAGATATAGCTAAAGACAAGCAACAGTTATACGAACAAAATAAATCAGATATTCAGCAAGCTAAACTACGTTTGCTAGAACAACAGAGTAGTTATGAGCGGACTATTCGGCAAGCAAATGCAGATATTGAGCAGGCAGAATTGCGGCTGAAAGAACAGGAAAGGAGTTATCAGACCTTAACTCGTTCCAGCAAGCTAGCTGTGTTAAAAATCGACGAACAACAGAAGAGTTTAGAAACAGAAATTACTACGCTTCAGGCAGAAATTGCTCAAACCAAGAGTCAGATTGTCTCCTTAAAGTTTCAGTTAGGACAACGAGAGTTAAGAGCCACAGTGAATGGTAGAGTGTTTCAGTTACCGATACAACGGGCTGGGTCTGTAGTGCAGCCAGGAACAATGATTGCAGAAATTGCACCTCAAGGTTCGCCTTTAATAATTCGGGCGCAAATGGCGACAACTGAAAGTGGTTTTTTGCGAAAAGGGTTGCCAGTCAAATTAAAGTTTGACGCTTATCCCTTTCAGGATTATGGAATAGTAGAAGGCAATTTAGCAGAGATTTCCCCTACTACCTTAGAAGTAGATACACCTAATGGCAAGGTAGCAGCTTATGACTTAGAAATTGCCTTAAAACAAAATTGTCTTCTCTCGGCGAATAAGTGTATTGCCTTGCATCCTGGGGATACTGCAACAGCTGAAGTTATTGTGCGTCAGCGTCGGATTATTGATTTTCTGCTCGATCCATTTAAGCAATTGCAGCAGGGTGGGGTGAAATTGTAAAAAACCAACTTTCCCTACGTTCAAAAGATATGGAAATTAGAAATGTAGAGACGTTATATGTAATATCTCTACATCCAGCTAAGAAGTCATGCTCTCATATTTAATTTTAATTTTGCTAACCAAATTTAGGATAAATATCATGTCACAATCTATCAACATTACCAACGAAGACATTCTACACCAAGTTAAGTTATCTTGTAAAATTCCTGAGATAGTTGAGCAGATTATTACCCGTAAGCTAATCATAGCGGCTGCTGAAGAAGCTGGAATAAAAGTAGAGGTTGAGGAACTTCAGAAAGCAGCAGACCAAATACGGTTAGTTAATAAACTCGATAGTGCCGATCGTACTTGGCAATGGTTAGAGAAACATAGTTTGTCCTTAGATGATTTTGAAGAAATTGCTTACTTAAATCTCATATCTGGAAAATTAACTAATCATCTTTTTGCTGATAAGGTTGAACCCTATTTCATTGAGAACCAACTAGATTATGTTGGTGTGGTGATGTATGAAGTTGTTCTAGATGACGAAGATTTAGCCCTAGAACTCTTCTATGCGATTAAGGAAGGTGAAATGAGTTTCTATGATGTAGCTCACAAATTTATTCAGGATACTGAGTTACGCCGAAAAGGGGGATATTTAGGGATAGTGCGCCGCAAAGATTTAAAACCAGAGATTTCTGCTGCTGTTTTTAGTGCTAAACCGCCACAGGTTATTAAACCAATTGTAACATCTAAGGGAATACATTTGATTTTAGTAGAGGAATTAATTCAACCAGACCTAAATGAGAAACTTCGCACAAATATCATTTTTAACTTATTCTCTCACTGGCTTAATCAACAAATTGCACAATCTGAAACAAGTAAGTAAAACTAATTACATATTAAGGTATTTGATATTTATTAGCATTGGGTTGGTGGTATAGGCCCAGACCATCAGTGAGAGGTTAGAGTGATTGCACTTTTGTCAAGAGGGTGCAGGAAAAGGAGATAAATCCAGCTTGGAGATTGGTTTTCGCAGGGCTTTAACTACTCCTAAATCTTGATTTTCTTTGGCAGCAAAGTACTTAATAGGGTCATCCGCTTTACCTTTGTGATAGGGGGTGCATCCCAGTTTTTATTATTCCAAAACAAATAAATAACAGGGAAGGATTGTTACAGAAAACGGAAGTCAGGAAGTAAGGGGATATCAGGAAGGGATAATAAAGTCATCAAGACTAGGTGTATCAATGACTCCTGAAGAAGAACAACAGATAAAAGAATATTCTCGTGCAATAGCAAAGATACTGTACAAAAGTACTACGGGTGAGCAACTCACAAGTTTGGCAAAAATAGAAGAAGTAGTACGCTCTCAAATGCGGAAGCATGTAATGCCAGAAGTAGGGTTTTTTTATCGAAAATGCCGCAGGAGAAAGCAGAGGATACAAACGAAAAATAAAAAGTATTATTGGAGAACTGCCAATTACAAACTCTCAAGCACAAAAGCTAGAAATTAGACCCCATAATCAATTGAGTCCATATTTAGAAGCTTGTTGCTTACGAATCAGCGCGTCGGTATCGTATCAACGTGCGGCAGAAGATATTGAATATTTAACTGGTGTAGAAGTATCAAAAAGTGTGCAGCAACGATTAGTGCATCGTCAAAATTTTGAATTACCGCAAGTAGAATCAACTGTGGAAGAATTGAGTGTGGATGGAGGAAATATACGCATTCGTACAATCAAGGGACAAGTCTGTGATTGGAAGGGTTATAAAGCTACCTGCTTACATGAAAAACAAGCTATTGCTGCCTCATTTCAAGAAAATAGTCTTGTAATTGATTGGGTCAAAAGCCAATCAATTGCTCCTATCTTGACCTGTCTTGGCGATGGCCATGACGGTATTTGGAATATTGTCCGCGATTTTGCTCCCGAACACCAGCGTCGGGAAGTACTTGATTGGTTTCATCTGATGGAAAACCTACACAAGATTGGCGGTTCTAATCAACGGCTCAATCAGGCTAAAATCCTTCTCTGGCAAGGAAAAGTTGATGATGCTATCGCTGTCTTTGCTGACTGTCAGCTAAAACAAGCTTTTAATTTCTGTACTTATCTTGAGAAACATCGACACCGGATTGTCAATTACCAATATTATCAAGCAGAACAAATCTGTTCCATTGGTTCTGGTGCTATTGAGTCTACTGTCAAACAGATTGACCGTCGAACCAAAATTTCTGGCGCACAATGGAAATCTGATAACGTTCCTCAAGTCTTAGCTCAACGCCAGAGCTTATCTCAATGGATTAATCTTTGCTCACTAAATAAAAACTGGGATGCTCCCTGTCATAGGCGACACTAAAATGGTACAAGCCACGAAAAATCATCTCTAAAGAAATGCGGTCAAATGGTAAAGCTAATTCATCAGCTATCCAAAGTCGTTCAAAATTAAGTAGTGCGAACTTAATGCTATCAGGCAGTGGTCGCTTAAGCCGTTGCTGCCAATTCAGTTGTAACTGAGGTAGTAAATCTTTAAAGACCCGCTCAAATAATTCAGCAGGGAAAACTAAAAATCTTTCTGACAAAGACTGTTGAGCAACTTTAGTAACAGGACACCATAATAAACCTTCTCATGCTAACAGACGATTCAACTCTTGAACGCCAGGAACTTGTCGCCACAACAGTGTTAATATTGCTGCTACCATTAAAGATAAATTGAGAACTCTGTCTCGTAATCCTAACTGTTTATAATATTTTTGTTGGGCAAAAACTGCTGGGGTTAAATATTGCTTCTAAGTGTTTAGCGATCGCTTCATTATCTATAGTAGGAGTATTATGTCGGTGTGGGTAGTCAGAGTTTTGTTTTGGTCGCTTGGGCATGGTGGTAAACCAAACTTTTCATTACCTCGTTTAATAATTGAATTTACACAACAATGTTGCCCGCTTCTTGCTTTAGTTTTTTGTCGTTACAATACTTTTTCTTACCTTATTTAAGTTATCAATTACCTTCAAGATAATGATAATCAAATAGTGGGGGAGGAGGCAAGCTTCTCTTGCCTTCTCCCCCTCTCCCCATACACGATTATCATTCTTATTAAGACTATTTTGAGTATTTTAGCTGATTGACAAAAGGCGCTTTATTCTAACCTCTTACGGATGGGCCCAGACTAGTTTTTGCGTAATGCTTCAAGAGAGTACAAAATTAATAACCTAAGTTGCTAGCGATCGCAAAGTACTTTTTTTAAGTACAAAACTTAATTCTTAGTATCTAAACACTACTTAAAAAATAGCTTTTGATACAAAATTAATACTGTTTATAGGTACTAACTAGCAACTTATGTTAATAGTGTTTGAGGCAGTATAAGACTTATATTTGATTTTTGAGAAACTAAGCTGCCTAGAAGCTTGACACATCAAGCTTTCCTTGTGAGTATAATGAGGAAAATGTAAGATTCCTACGTTAGTGGCTAACTAACAACTTAGTCAAGTCCCAAAGTTGCTAGTGTTATTGTTTTTATTGTCAAGATAGCTGTTGTTTCTGTTGTTGGTATAGCTGTTGTTGTTGTAGCCGTTACTGTTGTTACTGTTATTATTGTTGAATTGAGTCCACCCTGAATGCTGAGAGCATCACTTTCAGACAATTGGTCCAAATAGCTTTCGGAATCATCAAATAATTCACTGCCAGTAACGGATAGATTATCAATTTTTATTGTACTCATTGCTTTATCTCCTTTGAAGAATTATTCAGGTTGCATAGGTATTAATTGCTGTATTTACCAATACTTACCTGAAAATATCTATATCTTAAAAGTTAAGATTAGCAAATTCAATTTACAAAATTACTTTTTGATGACATAATTATTTCATTATTAGCTTAATTTTAAATATAAAAAAAGTTTTTAGACAAATTGAAGAGTTTGCTTTTAATATAAGACATTAACAAGGCTCATCTCTATTATTATGGGTAAAATAATCTAGGAGAAATCCAATTATAAAATTATAGTATATTAAAAAGAGACAAAACTAATTCATTTATGCGATCGCAAATTTTAAATCTGAGCAAAAACTAGAAAAAAATCAGCCCAAAATCCCTCTTGGACTGAACGATAAAAATTTAGATTTTGACTTTGTTCAAAGTAGTTCACTGTTTGAATTCGCTTCTTTCTGCTCAATATGTTGGCTCTGTTGTTGGCGACCTAGATATGAATCTTTATCGTTCTTACCTACAATGTATCCAAAGGCTGCACTTCCAATAGCTAGGAACAACAGTAGAACAATGCCTTCGTAACCATTGGGTTGATAAACAGGAGGCTGACTCATAAATTAATTTCCCGTTAATACAACTAAAAATTTACCTTAAATGCAGAGTGAAGGACATGAGTATTAAGACTAAGCCCTTCACTAAATGAACTGAAAATTTTTGAATGATCTACAGAGGGATTATAGCTTACTAGCGATCGTTACGACCCACTGCATATCCTAGTGCAGCAGAAGCTAAACCAAGGCTGATAAGTGCAAAAATGGTGAAACCACCATGAGATGATCCTGCTTGTTCATCAGATAGCTCGTTGAGAAAGCTTTCCTGATCTATAAAAAGAGATGAACCGGCTGGTTTAATGTCGCTAATACAAATGGTTGCCATGATTGAATTTCCTTTTATTTCAATTAAGCGAAAAGTGGTTTTTGCTGATTGCTAAACCTACATATATATAGGAAATAATGTAGGTTTAGAATAGTCTTGCTAAATCAATCAGACTTTTTAAACTACATACAAATGCTTCTTAACCTGTTCAAAATATTTAGAACAAGCAGAGTTTAGTAGTAGCGACCTTTAATGTAGGAAGCAACAAAAGTAACACCAACAACAGTAAGACCAATGCTTAAACAAGCTCCACTACTAGCTGTAGTGATAACTGTCCAAATAGCACCACCTTGATTACCTAATTCATCTTCAGTTAAAGACATCAGATAGCTTTCTTGATCGGCAAACAAATCGTAACCGGCTGGGCGTAAATCGGAAATTTTGATAGTAGCCATCAGATGCTTTCCTTTGATTATCTAATTAATTATGCTTAGTAATAATCAGATATTTTCCTGATTTATTACATATTTATTGTATTTTTTAAATAGCTATAACTCAATACAAAAAACTAATTTAGCTTGACACAATAAAAACATTAATGTCCCATATATAAAATATATTTAGTTGGTATAAATTTTTTGTCTTGCTATTTTTAAACCAATAAAATATCTGCCTTTTAAGACAAGAGGCAGATATTGATAAACAATAACAAATTAAACGTAAAATTTAACGAAATCAAGCATCAGGAGTAGAAGCCGTTCTCTCTTCTAGCCAATTTATGAAGAGAAATTCTAAAATCTGCTCTCTGATTTCACTCAAGTCAGATGGAAACCACTTCTCAACTCTAAGGATGTGATAACCAAGTTGAGTTTGAATTGGGCCTACTAATTCACCTACATCAATATCAGCAATAGCATTTGTAATCTCCGGTAACAATTCTGTTAAAAACCGAATACCAACAAAAGCACCATTTTCTTTAGACTGCTTACCCTGAGAGTATTCTAAAGCTAATGCACAAAAAGAATCTTTTTTGTCCCGAAGCGCTTTAGTGATTTTCATTGCTTCTGTCAAATCACGAACAAGGATCTGAGACAAAGCCACCCGCTTATAACTATCCCGGTTATTTATATAATGATCGTCCACCGCCACACCGAAAAGATGTTCTTTCAACTTTTGAGATAGCAATGATATGCGAATGATTTCCGACCAATCCTCTACACTAATGCGCTGATGTGCTAGCCATGCCAGAGTTTCAGATGTTCCCAGCAATTTGTTTTCTTGGCGAAATGTATCGCCTGCTGCTTGTAACTCTTCGTCTGTCACTTTAATATCTAGCTGTTCGCATAGTTTCAAAGTCAGAATATTTCTTTCAGCAGCAACAGCAATTTCAGCTATTTTGCAAGAATGGCGCAGGTAAGCAAGGATATCTTCATCACGTGCAGGTGTAATTTCTGGAAATGTAAGTTTTTCTAAAGAGTGTTGCATGGTCATAGTATGTAATTCTGATCAAAATACATAATTTGTATCTTGTTGTGCAGTTATAGCCAGAAAATATTAACTATTAACTGCCTTGTATTTTTTTGATTTAGGAGCGATAAATCAAGTTTTCTGGCAAAATATTTTTGATAGAAAGTTGATTGCGGTGTAAATCTCCATACAAATTCAGGTAATTAATTTCGGCAGGCGTAAGTTTGCCTTGCTTGACACTAGAAATGGCTGCATCAATTTCTTCCCGACGTTGCCATCCAGCCAAGCAAACATCTACACAGTTCTGGCTTAAAGAGTAGCGATATAAATCAGGTACTGAAGGCTGCCAACAATTTTCTGGCAGACCTTGGGGAGGGTTCCAAAGAGCGCCTGTATGAGAGCCTGTAGATTTAAAAGTAACGATACCTGGTCTATGAGAGTCTTGGGAGTCTAGTTGATTAAACAGTTGCGATTGAGCAGACTTATGAGCAACATTGTGTCTAACCATTACTACATCTAATAAAGGGCTGTTAGACCATTGTTGAGCCAGATTCATATCATGAAAAGATGCTCCGACATAGCGAACAGCTCCCATTTTCTTAAGGCGTTCTGAAATTCCAACTATTTTTTCAATACTACGCTGATATACAGAATTAGCTCCTTTTAAATCAGGAGACAGCTGTAAACAATCTTGTAAAGCTGACCCATCCTTAGAACCGATCCAGCCCCAGAAAAACACATCAATATAGTCAATACCTAATTCTACAAACTGATCGAGCAGTGCTGCGATCGCCATGTCTGGACTTTTAATGTAAGTTACTGTCGCTAGCACTACTTTCTCTCGCACCAAGGAACCACGTCCACACATCTGGCGCAGTGCTCCAGCCATTGAGCTATAGATATAATGGTGCAGGTCACTGGAGTAAAAAAAGTAGTTAATTCCTTGGTCAAAGGCGTAAAGCGTATCCTCACTGGAAATGCTTCCACCACCTCCTAAGCCAAGACAGCTAACTGTTAAGTCAGTTCGCCCTAATTTTCGGTAGAAAGGTAAATCTGATTTTGGGAATTTAGCATTTAGAGAATCAACTCCATCTGATTTGATTAAGGATTGTGGCGTAAGATTAGTTATTAGCATTCGTTCAATAACTGATAAATATTTTCCGAGTTAGCATTCAAGTAGACAGATTGCAAATCAATTCCCGCTAGAGAAAATTGCTCATGGATAGCCTGCATCCGTCCCTCTGGGGAGTCATCTCCTTGATACCAAGCTTTTAGTAATCCATTCGCCACAATCTGACAACGATTCATCCCAAAACTTTCCTGTTCAGCAAACTTTTTGTCTGGTTCTTCTGCTAACCCTAATCCTGGTAGAAGCTGCATCGTGAATAAAGGAACCTCTGGCTGAAAATAAGATTTATTTTCTCTATATACAACTTGTAAAACTTCTTTAACTACCTGATAATCCCTCTTATCAAAATACAAAACCCCTGAATCATGCCGTCCATAATCTTTTGGATTATACAAAACCTTAAAACTAAAAGGAATTGCTAACTTATTCAGTTGCTGTGTCAGACTCCTCATTACTGTCACAGCACCTTCAGGAGTCAAATTAAAATAGATTCGCACAGTTACTAATGGGTCGTTAGCATCCAGTAAACGAGTAAATCCTTGATTACCAACTGCCATATAAAAGCCATTTTGTACCCGATTTTTAGGCATCCGAATAGCTACCATATCACCTACTTTAGCGTCTTGGTCAATAGCTTGAAGATGCTTTTCAGGATGAATATGTAACCTCAAACCACCCTTTGTTACTACTAAACTACCGTCTATTTCTTCTTTAATAACAGACCAACCAAGGTCAAAATTGCTGTCTCCACAATTACTTTCATGTAATTGCTCATACAATTCCAAATCTATTCCTAGAAAAGTATTATTTTCCAAATCTATGAGCAAACTATTTTCTTCTCCATCTAGTGCTAAAGCACTTCGCATAGAACCGTTGTAATATATCCCATAGAGAAAAGCCCGCAATTGCAGACTCAGATATTTCTGTTGCATCTGGGGTGGCATATTCTGAAAACGTTCAACTATCTCAGATGATAATTCCAAAGGTTTGTAATCTGGATGGTGGATGGAAAAATCAGATTTTATCTCAATTTTTTGAGCAATATCTTGTAAAACATCCAGTAATTGCCCAGTTAATCCAACCTCTAATTGAGTTTGGGAAGAATTTAATAATTGCATAATTTTTATTTAGTAATCACAAAATGATTTAAACAGGAGAATTATTTAGATGGCCTAATTCAACAGCAGCAGCACCAAAAATTGTTGGCATCGATTGTACAGGACGGCTTAATAACGTCTTAGCAACCTGAAGCATAGCAATCCCCATATTGCCAAAAGATTTTTGATATTGAATCATCGCCTGAATTTGTTGAATCAACGTAAAACCCGTAAATTGCACTACCCGTTGCAAGAAATCAGAGCGGTGGTCTAGAATTTCTGGAAAAGTCTTCAAATAAGCTTGGGTTAATGTACTAATTGAAGGCTGAAGTACTTCTAAAGGTGTAATTGCCAAACGTAGAGACTCTTCAATACTCAAAGAATTACTAATAACCAAGCTACCCAACCAGATTTGGACATAGCTGCTAATTAGTGTTCCTAAATCAAAAGCTGGATCTCCCCAAGCAGAGCGTTCCCAATCTATTAGCCGGACAATATTGTTACTAGAATCTTGCCAATCTTTGTGCAGGAGAATATTATTTAGTTTTAAATCATTATGGGTGAGACAAGAGGGTGTTACAGCATTGCCCAATTCGGCGATCGCTTGCCCCAAGCTATCATAACGTTGATAGAGAGCAAAAAACTTTAACCCATCGCTAGGAACTATACCAAAAATTTCCGGTTCAACCCGTTCTAATCTGCGAACTAAATGTAATACTTGATCGCCCATTAAATTATCTGAATTTTTAGTAAAGAATTCCTGATATTCTTGGCGGTTGAAAGTATCACGATGGATAGTCCCTAAAATATTACCAATTGCCGTAGCGATTTCTATATTAAAGCTATTTCCCTTGGTATAAAAATCCATTAAATCCCGATAATCATCGAAATATTTAAAGACAATAATGGAATTTTCGACATCAAAATGCAGTACTTCTGGTAAAAATGAACGGTAGTTGCTAAGGTTTGGAAATTGTTGTAAAAACTCTTGAATTCGCCACTCAATTAAAAATTCACCAGCCGCTTTCCCTTCGGGATTGTGTCGTTCTTGTTTAACTAAAAGTTTGCGATCGCCTGGTAAAGTCACTAATAAGTTGAAATTCTTGGCTGTAAGTTGTTCTATTTTAGCGGGAGGTTGCTCGGATTGATTACATAATCCTTTTTCAAGCAAATAATTGAAAACATTCTGTGAATTTAAGATAAATGTCATAGGTCTTAATCAATTAGTTGTAACTTTTGAAGATACCAGCTTCCTTCTCAATGCGATCTAAAGCCTTCTTTGCTCTAAAAATCAGCCGCAAATAGTTTAACTGACTATTCCAAGCTGAACGAGGTAACAGGGTTAGTAAAGGCTCTACCTCATTCTGGGATTGTTCAATATGAGTAATATTCGGATCTTCTGGAGGGATAAATTTACTTGACATATTATTTATCTGAATGAGATTTAGAACTAACTAAGGATGAAACTAATGGTTCTTCTTTCCAACCTTCTGGCCATTGAATGCGATCGCTAGTAAAATGAAGTGGATCGTTTTCAGGCCAAGCGGTATTAATCGGTTCCTCAATCAGAGCAAACTCGCCATTATCAAAGGGATTTCCATCTGCACGACGTTGAAGAAATACTCGCTCTCGAATACCGCCTTTTTCCTGAGTGAGGGCGCGATGATGGCAGTAAGGATTGTTACCTCGTTTATCAAAGAAAACGTGAGCAGTCCAACTGCAACCACCTCGACAGAGTTCCGCAAATTCGCAAGACTTGCAGAAACCCCATAAATGTGATGTTCCTTTGGGAGTATCAGCTTCGAGATTGAACCGTAGTTCTTCAGTTTCTTCAATAATTGTCCGCAGTGAATGGTCACGGATGTTACCACCAGTGTAGGCTGTGGTCGGTAGTGAGGGACAACCTTTGATAGCACCATCGGCTTCAATACCTAAAGCAGACAGTCCAGCGCTACATCCCTGCCAAAATGACCAAGCATCTCCACCCCGTAGCAGTCGTTCATAGGGCCCGTAGTAGCCGATGTTATTCCCAGGCTGTATCTGCACCCCTTCTTCCTTGGCGCGTTCAGCAACACGAGCAATCATTGGGTATATATCCAATAGTTCGTAAGGTTGCAGCAGAATATCACCATTATCAGCAGCATTGCCCATCGGTACAGTTAACTGAATTTGCCAAGCGAATACTCCAGCGTCGCGGATACGCTCATAAATTTGGGGAAATTCTGGTGCAGACAGACGATTGATTTGCGTATTGCAGCCGAAAGGGATACCTGCTTCCTTAAGATTGCTCATGGTCTTAAACGCCCATTGCCACGAGCCTTGTTTGCCCCGCAGACGGTCATGAGTTGCTTCTAAGCCATCAACCGACACAGAAACCACGCCAATACCAGCTTCTTTCATCCGGCGGGCTGTGTCTAAGGTGATACCATAACCCCCAGTAGTCATACCACACAACATCCCAGCTTTAGTAATTGCTTGGGCAATCTCTAACCAGTCAGGACGCAGAAATGCTTCACCACCAATTATGGTTACTTCTGTGATTCCAACTTCCGCCATTTGTTTGACTAAATCAAGGGCTTCTGCTGTGGAAAGTTCGTTAGCCCTTGTATGACCCGCACGAGAACCGCAGTGTTGACAGGCTAGATTACACTTGAGTGTAATTTCCCAAACTGCATAACTAATTCGGCGATAAGTCATAAAAATACCCTCAATCAATTAATTTTTCTACAAAGGGACGGATAAATCCCTATCTATCCCTAGTTTTAACTATTTGGTTACATTGTTCTTTGCTATTAACGCTTTCAATTTGATGACGAAACGCTTCATCATTTGCTAGATTTTCGTAGAAAGCTTTGACATTTTTTATGGGCATAAGATTCTCCTAACCTTGATTAATTAAATATATTTTTTACTTTTATGCATGATTTTTTTATCTGTCATTTCGATTCTCTTGTGAATTTATAAAAGGACGGACAAGTCCCTATCCGTCCCCAGAATTTTAAACTGTTATGGTCGCAATCCAGGTTCCCTAAAGTGTGTCATCTACCCGGATAACTCCATACATAAGTTGGTAGGGTGGCCATACAACTCCATATAATGGTTGGATTCTTGGTTTCCCAGTTAATCCACCAAAAACTGCTGCTAGTTCTTTTTCACTTAAATCTTTGAGTTCACCTTCACCATCGGCAGATTCTAACAATTGAGCGGTATATTCTTCATACTCTTCTAGAGTGAAATCGTAGCCGGCAGCTTTAACTATTTGGCTACATTCTTCCTTACTATTAACGCCTTGAATTTGATTACTAAACGCTTCATCATTTGCCAGCTTTTGATAAAAAGCTTTGACGTGTTCTAGAGACATAATTTTCTGCTCCTTGAATTACTTAACAGTTGGTAATTATATTAGAATATTGAACCTTAGCCGGCAGCGAGGTTTGACACTTCAATGGTTACTTCAGACGGATTGTAGTTATCTGTAATTACTTGCGGACAACGCATACAAGCTGCTTTGCCTTCTTGGTTCCACCACCGACAATCTCGGCGGATAGAACAAGGAGGCAATTCCTCTGCAACTACGGTTAATTTTCCGGCAATTTGCTTCGCTAGACGACAATCTTCTCCATCAAAATGCAGACAAGCTTTAGTGGCACAAGGTGCTGCTGTGCGAAAAATTTCAGCAGGTGTAACTGGACTAGCTTTTGCTATCAGTTCATCGGTGATAGGTATGGGTTGCTTGAGATAAGTTACACGTGGTTCTGCAACTGTTCCACTGATTATGCCGAAAACAACACTATTTTCAGATTCTGGCCTAGCACTGGGGCAAAGTGTAGTTTTATCCACAACAATGTCTTCCATTAATTGAGCCTCCAGCAGAGAAAGCCTTTATAAATACGAGCTTTCAGTCGAATTGGGATATACCATTCTTAAATCATTCGTGAAAAATTATATCCCCGACTTTTTTACGAAATGAGGGATTTTGATACCACAAATTTTCACAAATCAGATAGAATTGTCAACTGCTACGAGTCCTATAGTAATAGGAGGAATAAAAATCTTACCAAGTATTATGGGAACCAATTTTGATTCTCCACCTGAAACGCTTTTTGCTTCCTCATCAGACATAGATAACAAAGCTTCTTCTGAATCCAAAACTTCGTTTCGACGTGTGACGGCATTTTTCACAGCATCATCAATCAAATCGTTAACTTCAATTTGACTGTGATACTTTCTTTCTTTAGCTTCCATGTTGATTTCCCTCTGATTTTTTAACTATTTTTAGGCAATTGCAATTATTATATTTATCAGTGTAATTGCCTAGGATTTACTCATATTAGTAAATAATAAAGCTAATTACTTGATTTTTTACAACTTTAAATTAGACAGAAATAAAACTTTTATGTCACTAAAAAACGATAATCTTTGCTTTGAGTTATCCATCTTTTTATATATGGGCATATACAAAAGTGTTGAATGTTAAGAAAAATCCGATAAAAATAGCCCAAAATATGACAGGTGAATTCTAGCTCCCGTGTTGAATTTGAGAGAGCCGCCGCCAACACAGAAACCATGTATCGATCATTTATAGCTGTTCTGCGTGACTTTTGGCGAATACTGCGACGAAAAGATGTTTCTCGTTCTAAGAGGTTGTTTGAAAAGTTCCCAGTTGATTAAAAAAAGCTCTCAGGGCATAAGCTGTAGATACGTATATACAGCACCATTGAGAGCGATGAGTAAAGCATACTCTAGTAACCTGACCCAAAGTCAATTCGAGTTAATTGAACCGCTGATCCCTGTGGCTAAATCTGGTGGTCGTCCACGAGAAGTAGAAATCTGGGCAGTGCTAAACGCCATTTTTTATGTACTGGTTCAAGGCTGCAAGTGGCGAGACCTACCTGAGAATTTCCCGGCATGGCAGACGGTGTATACATATTTCCGTAATTGGCGTATTGATGGGACGTGGATAGAAATCCATGATCGTCTACGGGCATGGACAAGAGCGGATCATGAGCGATTGCCAAGTCCCTCTGAAGCCATAGTGGACAGCCAAAGCGTTGAAACAGCAACTATGATTCATCAAGCCGTCGGCTACGACGCTGCCAAGAAGATCAAGGGACGCAAACGGCATATGACTGTCGATACATTGGGTTTGGTGTTGCGCGTACTGGTGACTGCTGCTAATGTACCTGAGCGAGAAGGCGGCAAACAAGTCTTACTAAAAGTTCAACAGATGGGGAGTATGGTATCTCGGCTGAACACGGTTTGGGTTGATGGCGGTAGGAACAGCGAGCCATTTATGCGTTGGCTCATGGATTTTTGTCGTTGGATTGTGCAAGTGGTGTTGCGACCTCAACACCACAAGAAATTTGTTTTGCTTACGAAACGCCCTTGTGGTTGAGCGTACTTTCGGTTGGCTCAACTGGTACCGCCGACTTAGCAAAGAATATGAGCAATTACCCGAAACAACTGAGACTTTCATTTACCTTGCTATGATTCGGCTTATGCTCAGACGACTTGCATAATTTTTTACTGGCTTTCACTTTTCAAACAACCTCTAAGGCATTGAGGGCAATGCGACGTAGTAAAGCAAAGTTTTGTATCGACATTCAACATTTCTGGGACATATACTAGTACCGCAAGGCGGAAGTCAAAAGTCAAAATCCAAAAGTTAAAAGTTAAAAGTTTTATGGAATAAGCTCTTTAGGGATTTTCAATGATTGCTCTATTTACGCCGCCTTGTACTAGTTACTCAAGCTGTCAAATCTTTCCGACTAATTCAAATTAGATATCTCAGGCAATTTTGACTATTAACTAAAATATTTATGTCCCGAAAATGTTGCCAATTTATATATCATGTCCGCTTGAGCAGAAAAAACAAGCTTATTGATACTATAAATTACACGCTACCAAACCAATTTTTTCCACAACTCAACCCAACAAATTGAGCAAATATAAGCATTTGGGTAAGGCTGGAAGCCCTGCTCATATTGATGCTGTCCTCTCCGTCGCTAGAAGAACTCAAATCGATCACTTAACTTCCTGCATCGACTCTCTTCATCAAAATTGGGTGGACTTGTACGATAGCCTCAAAGAGAAAAAGTAAGTCGAATTATCCGTTTTTTCGCCAACATGTGCCAAAAATGATATCAACTCTGATATCAATGCCCGACCAGAGTAAGCGTTCACCACCGTAGATGGGCGGTTACGCCATCGCGCTGACGTGGGGAGCGCCAAAGCGCAGCTATTCCAAAGGTAGTGCTAAAAATCAGCCAAAGTCGCCACTATAAGGAGTAACCCCCAAGCCTTGTACAGAGAAAGGATAGATATTTGCCAAACTTATCAATGGGGGTGAAATTGGGATTTTCAGGGGTGTGAATGATAAGCGTGACTTAACTGAAGTAATTTTCGGGGTGGTTATTCACGACAGAATCAGGGTTTGGGACGATGAGAACTGTTGGTATTTAGCGGCTTAATACGAACAGTAGAGATTGGTAAAAATGCTGGTACGTCGTAAGAATGAGGATTACAGGTCACGGGAATATCTTACAGTACGTGAGGTAAATAGCATTCTACGAGGGGCAAAAGTTTACGGGCGGTACAAGGTGAGGAACTATGCCTTGGTACTGTTAATATTTCGCCACGGGCTGCGGGTGTCGGAGGCTTGCGATTTGCGATGGGATGCGATTTCATTTCTGGATGAGGAGATTTTTATCACGCGCAAAAAAGGGAGTGATAGCGGGGTTCATCCGTTGCCTGTGGATGAAATCGAGGCATTGAAACAATTAAAGGAATTAAATATTGGTGGCAATTACGTTTTTATTGGGGAAAGGGGGGAGAGGTTAACCCCGGCTGCGGTACAAAGATTGTTGACCAGGTTGGGGGAAGTCGCAGAATTAAACATTAAAATCCACCCGCACCAGTTACGCCATGCTTGCGGTTACTACCTTGTGAATGAGGGGCATAGTACTAGATTTATTCAGGAATTTTTAGGACATAGAGATATACGCCACACCGAAAAATATACCAAAGTAAATTCCAAACGTTTTTCTGGTATCAAGTGGAACACAATTGATGAGTAATGAAATTAACTGATAATCGCATCTCTATTCAATGCGTTTTGATTGGGGTGAGGTGATGTCCACGTCTCTGCGGTGCGAAAGCTGATTGGGCGATTGGCAGCACAGGCTGGGCTTGATATCAAAGTTCACTGTCACATGATGCGCCATGCCTGCGGTTACTATCTGGTGAATCACGGTTACAACACTAGGGAAATTCAAGACTTCCTGGGACACCGTGATATCAAACACACTGAAAAATATACCTTGCTGAATGCTCGACGCTTCCTGAATTTTGATTGGGGTGATTTGTAAAATTTTAACTGTAGTCGCACGCAATTCATCGCCACAAAACTAGTCAGTAAATCTTTTATTTGAGCGATATACCCCCCGTATAATATTCAACAAACTTCTTCTATCTAGAGAAGTAATTTGTTAGCTAAAAAAGAATTATACAGATTTGTAGAGTATATTCTACAGATTGATTTGTTTGACTAAATTTTCTTATATAAATTTCTTAGCAAATAATTGTCCGAGGAATTCAGTAATCAAAGGAGATACAAATCTTTTTGATGCTGATGACCAAGCAGCTAGAGGATAAAGATATTTTGTCTGTGAACGATGGATGGTGTTATTAAACGTATATTGATTTGTGATGATGTGGCTGATAACTCAATTCTTATGAAAACGATTCTAGAAGCAGAGTCATGCCAGATTGAAATTGTTGATTCGGGAGCAGAGGTGCTAGCCTTTCTTGAAACAAACCTAACCCAACTGACCTGCTAATACTAGATGTTCAGATGCGTTTAATGGATGGATTTGAAGTTGTTAGACGCATCCGACAATCGACTAAATTTAAATTTATTCCTATTTTGTTGGTGACAGGTATCGCTGAAGATGATGCTCAGAAGGCTCTTGATATAAAGATTGATGGATTTATCCAAAAGCCTATTGATTGTGATGCAGTAATCGCTCAGGTCCGAGCAATTTTAGACTAAAATTGAGAAAAGGATTTTAAAATTAAGAGGTGATTGGAGTTGATCCATAATAGTAAAGATGGGTAGGAGAAAGACTGTTTATGAATAATGTTTCCAAAGATTTAGAAGCTCTAGAAGAAATTTTTATAGCTATAGAAGTTCCTGACTTGAATGATGTAGTAATCCTTCAAGGGTCAGCAATTGTTGATTTAGCCGAATTTCAATTAACACCTCAAGAAACTATGAAGTTTAAAAAAATATTTGAAAAAGTGAATACCAAACTTGCAGAGTCATTATATGAACAGTTTCCTGCTAGTTCAATTATCTCTGAGATTCGAGTAAAATCGCAGTGATTCGGCATTTTTCAGTCCATGTCAGGATTTGGAAACTTCAGAACAAGGTCCTATTTACAAAGATAATCAAGTGAATAATTGTCAAACTAAGTGATTCTGATTCCAAAACGGGTATTTTAATACTAAATGTAGATGTAAATGTAAAAGCAACGTGAAATAAATAAGTCTAGATTTGTACTAAGAAGATTTTTTTGAATATGGATAACGACAATCAGATAGACAATAACAATTTTATCTACCAGCGCTATCGATATCTTGGAAAGTACACGCCTCAAAAATTTTTATTCAATGCTAATCTTCAAGAATTTTCTGAACGTGTCTGTCATCTCTCTAATCTACAGACTTCGGGGAAAATTTCTTCACAGAAATGCTATGAGGAAATTGAGTTACTCTGGCATCAGTTAACACAGAGCTTTAAGGCGCTAATAAGTGATGAGTTTGACGTAACTGAATAATTGTTACACTTGATTACTCCTGGTTTGCTAGTATTCTTTTAAACAAAAAGTTTTAGGTACTGAAACATACACAAGAAAATTTGCATAGTTCTGGGCTGATTCTGATGACTTTTCCACATTGTCAACAATGTATACAAAGTGGTAAATTTACTGTGTACGCTGTTGACAAAGTGGAAAGATATGGGGAAAAAAACCAAGGAATCGCCTATTGTAAGCTTCCGTGTGCCACATTCGGTTGTCGAAAAGTTAATTACAGAAGGCAGATTGAAGCCTAACCATATAAAGTCAGAGTTATCCAACCTAATCAAAAATGACTGGTTAGCCTCTGTTGATGCTGGTGTAGAACCAACCGTGAGTGTAAATACTGTTTATGAGCAACTAGCAAAAATAGATAGAGTTCTAGAAATACTTGAGGACAATAAACCGAATGGCGTTATTGATGACAATGTAGACAGTGTTGACAAAATTAGCATCCCTGAAAGCGTAGACTCAATCTCGCCAGATAATCAGCTTGTAGAGGTTGCCAATAGTAATGTACATCTCGTAGAGGAAATAAATGGGGATAATAAACCGAATGGCGTTGTTGATGCCAATGTAGACAGTGTTGACAAAATTAGCATCCCTGAAAGCGTAGACTCAATCTCGCCAGATAATCAGCTTGTAGAGGTTGCCAACAGTAATGTACATCCCGTAGAGGAAATAAATGGGGATAATAAACCGAATGGCGTTGTTGATGAAAACAGTATTGAGTCATTGAATTTGAAAAGAAATACTTATACGGCGCTTAAAGATGCAAAAGTTAACACAATAGAAGATTTAAATAAATATGGTGTCACAGGCTTGCGAACACTGAAAAATCTGGGAAATAAATCTGTATCTCAGATAGTTGAAGCATTGCTCTTCCGAGGGATTGAGTTACCAGAGTTACCAGACCCGGAACACACGCCTTCTCTCTGAGCAGTAATTCCGAAAGCTACGCGCTAGGACTTGATGAGCCGTTTTCAATATCGCAGTGTCAAAAACGTTGTAGTCTGTGGGCGGTGATGTCGGCAAATAGTAGATTGGGTGTAAGGAGGGTAAGAGTTTAAGGGTGTAAGGGTTTTGAACATTTACGCCTCCACACCTCATTCGGCTGACGCTCACGGCACAAGCCTATACTCTTATAGCCCTCGTCATCCAAAATACTGATTTTCTATCACTGCATTAGTCCTATTACTGGATACAGTTGGGGGTAGCGTCAGGAGTAGCATCGGGATAAAA
This sequence comes from Nostoc punctiforme PCC 73102, assembly GCF_000020025.1. Classification (GTDB taxonomy): domain Bacteria; phylum Cyanobacteriota; class Cyanobacteriia; order Cyanobacteriales; family Nostocaceae; genus Nostoc; species Nostoc punctiforme. The sequence goes on from NC_010628.1 coordinate 4,245,357, forward strand.
AGTACGGATACCGCCTTGTCTTCTGACAAATACGGCTTGAAAAGTTCTATTCTCATCTGTGATGCCCAGAAGACATGCTTGGTTAGTGGTGCTAGTGTTGGGGTTGTTCTTGTAACCTAAAGATGCGTTTGACAAAATTTCTTCAGCATTGAGGGTGTAAGGATAACCTTTGATAGTAGACTGAGCAGTGCCAGTACCTACCTTCATGACAACACCCATTGTGTAGACTGTGTTGGGAACAACTTCTTCCCTAAACGTATTATTATTCAGTCGTCCAGCTAAACCCTTATTTTGCAGTTCCACATAACGACCAACAAAATGTAGCCCACCAATAGAGCCTCCTTGAACTGGTTCTCCACAGAATACATGGTCAAAACCTGCGACATTAAACCAAAGATTGGTTAAATCGTTCAAGAAATCAGTATCTGAAGTACGACCTACTTTGAGATATCCTCCCACGTATGCTTTGATATTTGCCAAGACAGTAGGGTTATTCTGCATCATAGACTGGAAGCCAGTGCGACTGACAACAGTACCTGGAACGCTGCAAAGATTGACTACTGCTGTGTCAAAGCTATTGAGGGCTGGGGCGCTCGGTGTAACATCAGCCGGGCTACCATAGGCTAACCCGGATACAGGGTTGTTGATATCGTCAAACAAAGGTACAGAACCGGCTGGTAGAGAAGGAGAAGTGGAACCGGAAGAACCATAATCATTAATTATGATGTCATCAATGTTGGTTCGGTTTGCAGTTCCATCAGTCTTACGAATTTCACAGCGAACACTACCAGAGATGTTGGGTGTAAAAGTCGCTGTTTGCAAGGCTGTAGAAGTGGTATTGACAGTGGAGCCGATTTGTATCCATGAAGAGCCACTGTTAGTTGAACACCAAACACCCCAAGTAGTATTAGCGTCAGTACCAAACTTAGCGTATTTGATAGTAATAGAGCCTGCACCTGTAGTGCGATCAAATCGCATCGTCACTCTACCACTATTACGAATGCGGGCAGACTTTGCACCATTTTTTCTGTCAGTGCTGAGATCACCAATTAGAGCATCATTCAAATTCCATAAGCCTGTGCTGAGATTAACATCAGCATCTGCATAACTTGTTTTTGTACCACTCTCAAAACCTTCAGAAATTGTGGTGCTATTTGCACTAGTTACGCAAAGGGTAAGCAGTATAACTGCTCCTGTTGATACTTTTAAAGTGAAAGCTAACTTAGACATACTTAATAGGTTAGTTACTTGAGTTAATTAGTAGTTGATATTGACCCTAAATAGGTAGATTAGCTCCAATAAATTACTTCATTTGAAACGAATAAATAAAGAAACAATACATAATTAAAAATCCTAATAAATCAGCAAAGATTAAATCATTTGATTTAAAAAAATCTGCATGACTATTGGTAATGTAGTTACTGAGTATGCTGAAGGGGCGACATGAAGCCTATAAAGCTGACTGTATAAGCTTCATGTCGCCCCTTCAGGTCAACTAGTCAAGAAGCTGACAAGTTAACCAGTCAACCAGATAAATTACTAACAAGTCGAAAATCTGACAAGTCAACAAGTCATCAAGATAAAGTGTCAACTAGTCAAGAAGCTGACAAGTCAACAAGGCAGCAATCCAAGAGTGAATATACATTTGACGCTTCAACATAGGGTGTTGACTTTGTAGGGAAATTGCTAAAAAAACTTCATACAATTACTGTGTCGTCAATTGAGGTCGAAAATACAATTTTTCTTTTTGAGAGTGTGGACTGACCAAAAACTTGAGATGACCAAGCCTTAAGGTCAAGATAGCGAACAGTTTCTAATGCCTCCTTAACCATCAGACTAGTAAAATTCATAGTACATAAAGAAATATTTAGAATCATCTGACCTATCTGTTTGAAAGGACATCTAGAAGAAAAATGTTTGTATTTACCAAAAATAGATTCGATTATATCGGAAGTCGCCAAAAAAGTCTTTTCTAGAGGAATTTGAGAACTTTCAACTGTAATATATTCAAGAATATTGTGTCGAAAAGCCGAAATAATATTAGTTGAGGTTGGAAATTGCTTATTCTCAAACTCAATTCTCGATTGTTGGTTAATTCCGTTGATTTTAAGTTGAGCTTCTATTGTCCTAGTCATCAAAAGCATTTGCTCCCAAATACAAAGTTCCTGTTGATAGTCTCTTCACCAACCAAATTTCCTAATTAGTTTTTGATTAAGGCTTTCTGGGTCACTAGTTGGTGCTAATTTTAATAAAGTTTCGATGGGGCAATTCAAAAGCTTTTGTGCCCAATTAATTAACTTTTCAATATTTAAATAACGACATCTAGAGCGTTGAGATGGAGGGGAAATAAATGATAACTCTGTTTGTTGAAGTTGATGTAGGCACTGGTTACATTTTTGGATGAAAGACTGATATTTTTCTGAGGTGGCTAGCTCATGTTTCAGTAATAAAGCCATTGCATGGGTTACATCATAAGTATAAATAACAGAGGGGTGTTTTGAAGAGTACAGTTTAATTCCTTTTTCGAGGTCACTGCCATGATCTGCTATTATTTGTATTGGGCAACCAACCATATCAGTCAGCTCACAAAGCTTTTGTTCGATAAGTTCTCCTCTGGTAGAGTCCATAATTTCCAGGGCTAAGAGTTGAACATCATGGTGTTTTAGCCCTCGTTTTTCTGGAAAAACGGTTGATTCCAGGTATTGTTGAGAAACTCCTATAATTACCAAGCATTTTTGTTTACCTAGTTCTACTGTTAGGTCAATAATAAAAACCCAATCAGTTCGATATTCTTTTATTCTTTGAAGCTCGTACAACCCAATTCGTCCTAACCAATTCCTTACACTACTAAAATGCGGAGTAGAAATTTCCGACTCTGATGCGTCAAACTTCAGGTTTTTCTCAACTCCTCGTAAGCTACTTCCAGAATCAACTGTTTGTTGTACTGCTTTTTGTATTATTTGAATGTTGTAATTATGCCCAACAGCTTTCAGCGTCTCTATTTTTTCGGAAACTTCTTCCCCTTTTTTTGTGCATCAACTGAGTTGGTGCTTATAATACGTAATTCTTTTTCTGCTTTCATGGTACGCTTTTTCCAATTCTCCCGTGAAAGCGATAAATCCCTAATTTTTATTTCTAGCGCTCTTAACTTTTGTTGTCTTTCAAGTGCTGTTTCTTTCCAATTCTCCCGACTTTGTTTAAACAGACGAACTAATCGGCTGGACGAACTTTTTAATTCTTTCATTAACCACCAATTTTTTGGGGAGATTTTGAGACATGTATTATGTATGAATAAATATCATCTCAAAACACCCAAAGTCAACACCCTAGCTTCAACAAGTCAGCCAGATAGCACACCAATCATTCAACCAAACAGTAATTCAACAAGCGAGAAAGCTAACTTTTTAACAAGTCAACAAGTCAACGTAGAAAAAATTTCATTGCGTAAATCTACATTTCAAATCAGTGAAGAGGTGCTGCATCAGCTAGACAAACTGCACCTTACACTCCAGTTAGAGCTAGGAAAAGCTAATGCTCCTTATACAGAAGTGATTGTAGAAGAAGCTTTAGTACAACTTTTAGAGTCGTTTAACTCTGATCGTGCGACTTTGATAGAGGTATTGATGTCAAGGCAGAAAAGCAGGGACAAACTTTGAAAGAGGAGTGTGCGATAACGTAACCGCCCGCCGTAGGCGATCACTTCGGTGGCGGCGATCGCACTTAAAGCGACATCTAACCAGAAGCCGTTATTCCTGATCGTTGCCGTATGTCACACAAGGACTATCAACTTCCTGCATCGGTTGGAATGAATTGCAGAAATTTACAGTAGCACAATTAACACCTGCTTCATCGGGGTGAATACATTGCACAACGCCCTCTAAAACATGAAAGGCACAATCATTACAGATAGTTTTACATGGCAATGGTTGAGCGTCGATTAAGTTTGACATAGATCAAAATTTTCAAGAGAGGAAACAGCAGCAATAGCAAGCATAAAGCTGAGATGCCTTTTAGCTTCAGTGAAAACCATGTTAATTGCTGCGATCGCCTACGGCAGGCGGTTACGCCATCGCATCCTTTTAAATCAATATACTCACAACATATAAAAATAAAATAATACAAATGACTATTGCTACTAAAAATAAAAAATTATTATTGAAAACTTTACCTAAAACAGTAGGTTCCCTTTTCTTAATTTTCTTCTTCTTGTTTTTCTCCCCGACTATGCCTTGTCTCAACCGATTGTGGGGTTCATATCGTCTGGATATTAAATATTTTGGGATTTCCTCTCTCTCTTGACTTGCACGTTCAATATCTCTAGGAATTATAGGCAAAGAAACACTTAGTTTTTGATGATTTTGACCGTAATCCTGATGATTATTATTTGGTATTTGCGCTACATTACTACGCTCCATTAACTGAATAACTTGTTGCAAATATGCGTTCTTTGTAAATTCAAACCACTCCCTATAAACATTAAATGACTTACAAGCTTGATGAATCTCTTTCTCTACTTTGTAAACGTCAGTAACAAATACAGAATGAATGAGTTTCAACGGGTAGGGACTTTGACGGCTATTCAGTTCTTTTAATCTTTCCTCTGGTGTCCGTGGTGCTACAGTTAGCCCTATTTTGTATCTATAGGTGCCTACACTATGAATTAAATAAATGTACCCTGGTTTCATTATTGTATCACTGTTCGTAGTTCTTCTAAAGCTGCAATCGCGTCTGCAACTGTAAAATCTGGTGAATATTTTACCTTTTTGTAGTCGGGATGCTGTTTGATTTGCTTTAAAATTAATTATGATTGATTAAGTAAATCAGTTAGCTTCATGAAATCTGTAGCCATAATTAATCCTTAAAAATAATAGGTTGACCATTGAAGCGTTTGTAAATATCTCTGGTCTTAGCCAACTTGGGAAACTTACCTTGTATTCCTCTAGTTCGTTACCATCTGCATCTACTAGACTAAGGAATATGCTTATACTGACAATTTATTTAATATGAATATAAATATATGGTTCAACGGATTGAAGAAATTTGTAGCAAAGCTTGCTGCTACTGACATCGAGGCAAGGCTTTGCTCCCAACCAGAAACTATATTTAGCCTGAAATTAGAAAGGTGAGTAATTAATGAAGAGACAAATATTGCTTGGGATGATAGCAAGCTTAACAGTTTTGGGTGTAAGCTTCCTACCAGTTCCGGCTCAAAAAACAACAGCCAGTCAACCAAATTCTAACCTGGTCAATGCAATCACACAGACTATTGATAAAGAATTTGCAGATGCTGATTTGAATGAGATTAAAAGCGTTCTAACAGGCGAACAGAAGGCCCTCGGTGGCCCTGGGATGCAGGACACCGTTTTCTACAGCGAACACATTAAAGCCGCGACTGCCGTAACTGAGGTCTTTGGTGATGGGCAGCGTCTCACGTCTGTTATCGTCGACTATGATATGCCGATCAAAAACAGCAGCCTCTCGACTACTGCCTTTACTGTCTCCGGGCGTAATATCATACGAGTGTATGCCAATGCTCGCCCCGAAAAATCACTTGTGGGCAGAGATGGAAACTTTGTCGTCATCGAACTGGATACAGCCGATGACAACGCCCCTACTTACAACCCTCAAGGCCCGGTGCTGCGCCAGGCATCCGTTACCGTAAATCAGACGGCAAGAGTCCAAACAGCATCTGGACTATGGTATGCCCCGACCACTAAACTCATCTCGAACACCCGACAAATGAACTTGATCGTGGATGATTTTCAGCAGTTCAAGTTCACCGATCCAGTGACAGGCTTGGTTCTCACGTATAACCTTTTCATTCCCAAAAACTACGCTCCGAACACGAAATACCCGATGGTGCTGTTCATGCATGATTTGGGTGTCACCAATATCAACCCCTATACGACATTGGTGCAGGGTTTGGGCGCGACCGTTTGGGCCAGTTCTGAGGAGCAGGCCAAACACCCGGCGTTCGTCTTGGCTCCGCAGTATCCCGTGGCGCTTGCCAACGATAGCTCCCAAACCTCTGATTACGCAGATGTTACTGTCCGGCTGATACAAGATTTGCAAAAGCGATACAGCATCGACGGGAACCGCTTGTATAGCACAGGCCAGTCCGGGGGATGCATGACGGCTATCGCTCTGAACATCTTGCACCCCAAGTTGTTCGCAGCTTCATTACTTGTCGCCGGTCAGTGGGATGCGACCAAAGTTGCACCGATGGCGAAAAACAAGCTGTGGATCGTAGTCTCTCAAGATGACGACAAAGCCTACCCTGGCATGAATGCTATCACCGCTGAACTGGAAAAACACGGCGCGAGAGTGACCCGTGCCGTGTGGGACGGCAACACCAGTGGCGCACAGTTCAAGCGTGACGTGGCGGCCCTGCTCCAAGCGGGGCCGGACAGCAATATTTATTATGTCGCTTTCCGACAAGGCACAGTGATTCCTCCGGGGCAAAGCACCGCTGGTGCGGCAGGGCACCGTAACACCTGGCGCGTCGCCTACACGATTGAAGGCATCCGCAACTGGCTGTTCCAGCAGCATAGGTAAATCTTGGTAGCTGGCAATGTAATCTTTGCAGGCGTGTATCTCTTTCCACCGCTTGTTACTGCGGCTGGTTTCCCCCACATACAAAATCAGACCAGTCGCAGAGTCAATGATGAAATACAAACACGCATCACCAGGGCTATCATCTGGCATTTTCCAAAACGAGAGCGATCGCACTAGATACACTAGTAGTCTACCAAGGTAACTTTGCTAAGTAAAACCTCTAATTGGTAAAATAGCCAAAAACGGGGTGTAACATGGCAAAAAAGTACATTGTTGACTTGAATGAAGATGAAGTTTCCCAACTGCAATCGATAATTAAGAAAGGTAAGCATAAGGCAAGAACCATAAGCCGTGCAAACATTCTTTTGATGGCTTCCGAAGGAGAAACGGATCAAGCGATCGCTAGCATAGTTAGAGCGCATGTTGCAACAGTGCAACGAATACGAGAAAAATTTGTCATTGGAGGGTTAGATTTTGCTTTAAAGGATGAAGTTCATCCACCAAAACATAAAAAATTAGATGAAAAGCAAGAAGCATTTTTGATTGCAACAGCTTGTTCTAATCCGCCAGAAGGAAGAGTGCGTTGGACAATGCAATTATTAGCAGATCATTTAGTGAACGTTGGTATCATAGATTCAATCTCAGATGAAACAGTACGTCAAACTTTAAAAAAAATGAAATTAAGCCTTGGTTGAAAGAACAATGGTGTATTCCTGAAGTTAACGCAGAATATGTTTTCCGAATGGAAGATGTGCTGGATTTATACAATGAGCCTTATGATCCTAAACGCCCTGTAGTCTGCTTTGATGAACGTCCATACCAATTAGTAGAAGAAGTAAGACTTCCTTTGCCACCACAGCCAGAGCAACCTGAACGTTATGATTTTGAGTATAAACGTAACGGGACAGTAAATTTATTCGCATGTTTTCAACCCTTGGCTGGATGGCGGCATATCGAAGTTACAGAACGTCGAACTAAAGCCGATTTTGCTAAACAAATGAAAAATTTAGTAGATGTTTCCTACCGAGATGCCGATGTTATTCGTTTAGTAGTTGATAACTTGAATATTCATACACCCAATGCATTATATGAAGTTTTTCCACCAGAAGAAGCACGTCGAATTATTCAAAAGTTAGAGTTTCACTATACTCCTAAACACGCTTCTTGGTGAGCCAGTGCGTTGGGCGGGTTCCCCGACTTGAAGCAACTGGCGAACCCGAAGGGCTGAATCAGGTAGAAATCGAATTATCTGTTTTATCTCGCCAATGTTTAGAACGGCGTATTCCTAATGCAGAAACATTAACTTCTGAGATTGCCGCTTGGGAGAAAAAACGTAATCAGCAAAAAGCTAGTGTTTATTGGGGTTTTCAAACCAAAGATGCTCGCCGAAAAATGGAGCGTTTATATCCAAATTTAACATAGCAAAGTTAGCTTGGCAGACTACTAGTTGGGGTAAATTATGTCCTTCATTTTCTCAAAAGGACTTCAGAGATTAATTGTGGTTCAGCAATACCTCTGCCAATTTACGAGGGTTCAACGCCACCAGAAACGGGATGAATACGTCCTAAAGCAGTAAGCTTGACAAAAATCTTGGTTAATAAAATAGGCTCAGGGGTTTCTGGAAGCATTTTTAACATTTCACGAACATATCGAAGACCACGGTAGTAAGCCTTAAGATCAATAATGCCGGAGTCGGGATTATGTTGACGAAAATCAGATAGAAGATGATGGGATAAGTTGACCATAAAGAATGCCAAGTTAGCAGCATTAGTCACGGCAGCTTGGCTCAGGTTCATAAAATCTTCCAATCCCCAAAACTGTTTGTTTGGCATCTCGAAAGTTAAACTCGATTTGAAAGCGCAGTTTGTAGTAGTCGATTGTCTTTTCGTATGACAATTTTAGGTCACTAGAAAATAGAATTACATGACTACGAGCATTAGTTTTGAGATTGGTTTTGACTAAAATAACTATATTTAGTGCTTGAGCAAATTCCTTGTGAAGGAGAGTGCATTGATAAATATCAGTTTTGATATCCTCGTCAATGGTACTTTTACACAAATATGCGTCAGGTATATTACAATAATCCAGCTTGTCGCCCTTCGGGTTCAGCAGTCCCCTGCGACGGGAAACCCGTCTTCAGGGCTGCTTCACCGTATTTACGACGAGAGCGACGATTAGGGTCAGGGTTTTGGTAAGGTATGTATAGTGCCGAATCATGGTGCAATTTGGAAATTATGTGCAAGTTAACAAGACGTGCCATCTGCAAGGCATTATTGTTCCCAAAATGACCATCTAAAACTAAGTAAGTTAGGGGGATAAAGTTAGCTATCAACTGGACTAACTCATTAATCATCTTCTTAATTCTTAGTAATTCAGATGTGAGAATTACTTCTGTTTTATTTTTGTTCTTACTCCCTTTTGGTCGTCCACGTTTACGTTGAGCTTTAAGTTTTACTTCTGGAGTTGATGATGAGCTATTTTTTTCTACATCGCTTTTAATCACCTGTTCTATTAAAATCGGAAATGAGTGTCTTTCTTGAACACTTACTAATGATAATGCAAAAAAAGATAGTCCTGATATCGGTTTATTTACTAGACTAGAAAAAAATCTATCCAACCCATAAGTTTTTTTGCCTGCCTTACTGACTACAACTTCATCTCCTGCTAGCAAATATACCTCATTCGCACGGAACAAATGCTTGCGGAAAAATAGCCAAAACAATGGAGCCCAAGGTATTACTGTATGAAAGAACCTTAACATCGTCCGATAACTACCACCAGTCCTGTCCAACGAGAAATCCCCAACATCGTGACTCGGCCGCTCATTGCTAACATAGCCAGGATTATCTGGTTTAATTGCTGCATCGTTGTAGCGTTTATCTGCGGCAAGAGGCACTGTAACAGTGATAGGATGTCGGACATGGGCTGATTGTGGTTTTGAGTTGTCGTTGTGAGAGACAATAACTCTACTACATCAGCCCTCTCTCTTCATCCTCTTATTTTGGCTAAGGTATTGGTTCAGTATAAGGCTTTCCGTATATATGCCGAATGGCACGCTTGAAAAGCCGAAACACTTGCGGTTTAAGCAGTTTGCAATTGTTTGCGTAATTCATGCCGGGGTTTGCTCATTAAGGGGTAAGCTTTCGGGCGACGTTTACGGACTCGTGGTTCATTTCTCGCAGGACGGTCGGGAACAGCCTTGTGAGCGATAACTTTAAGTTGCATTGCAATAAATTTGAAGACGTTTTGTTGAAGTTGCGGCTAACAATTCGGGAATAAAGTTATTTAAATGATGGCAAGTAGCTTGCAGTGATAGGCGCAATGGAGGAGTACGGTAAGTAGTACCTGACGACCACATCAAACCACGAAGTAGATTGTAAGCAAGCAAATAAACATAAATTTCTTTGCGTACCATTGAAGGAGTTTTACAGCGTAAAACATCCATTCCCAGAGTAGTTTTTAGATGTCTCAAATCTATTTCAACATCCCAACGTTTACCGTAAAGCCCAACAATATCCAGAGTTGAATAAGTTGTTATATCTAAGAGAGTAGTAATTAAACTAACTTGTTCAGTACGAAAGCCAGGAACAACAATGTAATAATAAATTTCTCGTAGATTTATGGTTAAAGGTAGAGCATAAAATTCATCTTTACTCAATCCCTTTGGACATTTTTCAGGCTTATACCAAGTTACCAGCTTGTCACAACTTCCAACAATTTTACCTTTACGCATGGACGTTTTTCGAGCTTGACAATAAGAACTTGTATCTGTTGATGGAAGTTCTACTTCTTGTCCAGCCAAATAAGAAATGACTTTACTTACTGTATTGTGACAACTTTTATCAGTATCCAAAACCTGAGACAAAAACGCCCAAATCGTTACTATTGGGTCAAACAATTGTCGATAATATCTAATTTTTAGTTCCTTCATGGCTTGCTCAATTACACTTGTTGGTAATAGCTCTTTAAAAGGTAATCCCAAGCTTTGACCAAATTTATCAAGAGAGAATTTGTACTCGTAGTGTCACAGTAGATTTATGTTGTTGGCTTATTCGTATCAATGAAAGTATTTCATGAACGAGTAAGCTTTTCCTATCTCTAAAAAATTTTTGAACAACTTGTACATCTTTGCACTGCTTCTGTCAGGCACAGCGATCGCAGTACTGCATCAAAGATAATTGCCTGCCCCATACCAAGACCTTCACCCTTCAATAGCTGTAGCGCCTATCCCACATAGCTTAGAGCTTTTCTTACTGCCATTCGACTCTCAATGGTATACCTCTACTTCCCGGCTGTACCCCTATCTGCTCATCTTTTCCTGTTTAGGACTACCCTTATTTGCCAATGTATTGACTTTAGAACACCTTGCGCTCTTCTAAATGAGCTAGGATATCTGAGCGCTGATGCCAAACTGGACGCAAATGTTTGAGAGTGAACAGCTGTAACTGATCGCTAAGATGGGGCGAACCTGGTTGAGTAGCATTGCCGTAGCTAATGAGTGCCATTGCCTTTACTGGTTGAGAAAACTCAATCGCAGCGACGAACGAATCACCAGCAACTGCTTGAAAGCGACTTTGCGATCCCGGAACAAAATTGAGAACGCGGAAAATACCAAGTTCTCCAACGCCACCATTAGCAGGCAAATCCTTATTGCCGATCGCTACCCGAAAAACATCTCCCCATGCCACATCTATTGTCCCGTATGCTTTTTCAACTTTGGTAGCAGCAGCTTCTAGTATTGCGACTGCACTAGATGGATCGGCTAAACCGTCTGGTGTGGTGAATGGAGATTTTTCACTCCAAGGTTTGCTAAACCCTTTATCCCAGTTCATCTGTTCTGCCCAAGCGGCAAAGAGTACCGCACCCTTGCTATCTGCATTGGCTTGCCGATCCCAGGCTTCTAGGGTATCAGCAGCTAGCCGCGCTAAGGAACTTCCTTGCTTGCGTGCTGCCGGGATTAAGTCATCCAAGATGCGATCGGCTAGTTCCATGCGGGTCGAATGTTTGTATTGCACCATTTCATCAAAGGAGATTTTCTCATCCTCAAAGAGCATTTTTAGAGAACGCTCTGTCCGAAAATTCATCGGAAAATACGGGGAACGAGGTGCCATGTAAGAAGGGTAACTATCTGCTTTAATAGCAGCAGGAAACGTCGTTGTCCAAGGCGGGTCGTTGGTATTTTGCAACCATCCGCTTTTCGGGTTGATAATGCGTGGTAAATCTTTATAAGGATGGATTTTCGTCCATAATGTCTTGGAAGTATCACCAGAAATAATCCTTTCCCAGTATTCAAAATTACCTTGAGAACGAACTGGAACATTACCGTTGAAATGGTGCATGATATTCCCATTTCTATCTGCATACATCACCGTGAACATTGGCAATTGCAAGCGCTGGAGTACGGTTTGAAATTGTTTCAAATTTTGGGAGCGCGCCATATCCCACCACTGTTCAAGTACCTTTGGTCGATCGAGACCGACAACGCGTAGTGCTATAGCTTTACCGCCTTTCTCTGTCAGCACTGGTCCGTGGATAGAACGTTTTACAACTAGAGGTTGGTTGCGTATTGTGCCGTCTTCTTGTTTTACCTTCAAAGAAAGGGTTGTGGTCTCGAAGGGACGAACTTTGCCATCGAAGCGATAACCATTGTCAACTAATTTAAGTTCGTAAGCATCCCAGCCATCGAAAGTGTTGACGGTATGAGTCCAGCCCAAATTATTGTTAAATGCGATCGCCAACACAGGAATTCCCACAAGTGTTGCTCCGTAAGCATCAATACCTGGAGCAGTCAGTTGGGCTTCGTACCATAAGTATAAATCCGCCCAAGGCAAGTGTGGGTTTGCAAGCAGCATCGCTTTGCCATTTGCAGAATGTGATGGAGCGATCGCCCAACCATTAGACCCTGCTTTTGGCTCATGCTGAATATCCCCTGCAACACTTGCTGCAACCTCTTCTGGGCTAACAATAAAAGTAAAATGCAGAACTCGATGTAAGTGAGCCAGAACATCTTCTGCTTTGACTGGCAACACTACTTCTACTTCATCATCAATCAGTTCGCCATGCTCCCGAGCATAAGCATTAATTCCAGCAGCAAAGGCATTCAGGTAGCTACGAAAAGCTGGACTTTGAGAAGTGTACCAAGAACGAGCGCGTTCTGGAACTCCCATAGTCTGTACCCAACGGTCTGATTCTAAATATTTCTCTCCCCAATATTCGGCAGCACGTCCACGTGCTTGACCATAAAGTCGCAAAAGCAAGTTACCATGACTTTGCATCTGCGCCCAACCGAAGGCTTGAAATGCACTTGGGACATCCTTGCCATATATGTGAGGTATGCCATAGGTATCCCAGAGTATTTCAGTGGATTTTGTGACCTGTGCAGGAGTGTAGCTTCCAACAACGAAAGTAAATAAAATACCAAGTATAAAAGCTAAAAGTCGAAATAATTTTTTTTTGAAACCTTTATGTAAATAGCTCATAATAACCTGGTTTAGATTTCAGAAGTGAGGCAAAGGATTAAGGGAGCAACTGTATCTCGCTGGTAATTTGCCACAATTCTTGAGACAAAGACTCTAGCAGGAGTGATTGGGCTGAGTGCAGGAAAAAATGGTTCCCAGGAAACATTTGTAATAAGAATGCAGCATTTGTCTGCTCCTGCCAAGCTTGGAGTTCATCGTAACTAACCTTGCGATCCTGTAAACCACCAAAAGCGGTGATGGGGCAGTTAAGTGGTGATTCGGTAGTGTACACATAAGTTTCCAGAACCGCAAAGTCTGCACGAAGAATCGGAACAAGAAGTTGCATCAGTTCGGCGTTTTCTAGCACTGCTTCAGGAGTCCCATTCAGACGGCGTAGTTCTTCTTTGAAAGCAGGTTCGCTTAGAGCATGGATGGGTGGATCTGGATCGGGAATTTGCGGAGCGTGGCGACCCGAAACAAACAAGTGTATGGGTGACAAACTGTACTGTTTGCGAAGTAAACGGGCTAGTTCAAAGCTGACGATCGCTCCCATACTATGACCGAAGAAGGCGAATGGTTTATCTAAATGTGGAAGCAGGACTGGAGCGATCGCACTGATAAGGGGTTCTAACTGCGAGAATAGGGCTGTCCTCATTTGCATACCTCGTCCAGGTAGTTCAATGGGACAAACTTCGACAGTTGTGGGTAGACTGTCTAACCATGTGCGAAAAATGAGAGAACTACCACCTGCGTATGGGAAGCAGAATAAACGCAGCGAAGCTTGAGGATTTGGCTTGGGATAGGTAACGCAGAAGTTCAATGTTGGTGTTGTTGTCATGAATAAAACAGCCCGATAGAGAGCCTTTGGTAGGCATTCTTCCTTATAGTTAAAACCTCTTACTAATCAGTAGCGTTATGTCTGGCTATGAGCTGCTTCTTCCATCTTCTTCCTTAAACTTAGTGGTCTCATGTCCGTCCATACTTGCTTTATATACTCAAGACATTCCGCCTTTAGACCACTATGACCTGCATCTCGCCAACCAAGAGCGTTTTCTCGGTCAATAGGCCAAATGGAATATTGCTCCTCATGATTGACTACTACTTTGTAAATCGTCGTGTCTTCTTTGTCGTCTTGATACATAATTTATCTCCTGCGATTTGCCTTGTACGATGTTAATTTAGTTCTTGTATTCTTATTTTCTCATTTTATGACTCACTTCTTTTGCTAACCTACTGATGCTTTAACCTGCACGGGTTCGTCAACTGGAATATCGAATAAAAGTGTATTTCTACAAAACTCTTGCCATTCAGATGTTACGTTATCAAAAATGATATTTTTATCCTGAAAAATACCATCTGTGACTACATAAGTTTCTTGCAGATAAAGAAAGTCGTCATCAGTTAGTTCTCGATTGATTTCGACTTCTTTACTGCCGATTTGTTTCTTTTCTTTTTTGCTATTTTCAACACGTTCTGTCCACTGGCTGAACTGACGTAATTTTTTGAGAGAGTAAGCTTTACAGTATTTTCCCATTGTTGCCATAGTGATACCTCTGTTTATATTCTTTTGCATGAGTTGGTCTATTTACCTTTAATAGGTATTTTTATAAACTGACTGCAATATTGAAGGTTGTATATTTGTCACAGTCTTGATTTTATGCTCTACCATCTAATGAATTGGCTTTCCCCAGATTCTGAACCTCTAGTCAAGCCCAAAAATGGCACGCGGTTTGTATGGCTGCTCTAGCAAGGTGCGCTCGTCGTTATCCATAACCAAATCTAATGTAGCTACAGCTTCTTCTAGGTGCTCTATCTTTGTGGCACCAATAATGGGAGCAGTAACACTTGGTTGGTGTAGAAGCCAAGCTAGAGAAATCTGAGCAGCAGATACACCGCGTTGCTTTGCTATATTCATAACTCGGTCAACTATTTCAAAATCAAACTCTTCATAGTCGAGTTGATAATCGGTTCTAGCACGAATAGTCTTAGCAGGACTATGCCGAGGCTGATTACCAGCTAGAAAGCCTCGTGCAATAGGACTCCACGGAATCACCGCGATGCCCTCAGTTTGACACAACGGCAGCATCTCTCGCTCTTCTTCGCGGTAAATCAAGTTGTAAAGATTCTGCATGGAAACAAAACGAGTCCAACCATGCATATCAGCCAAGTAAAGCGCTTTAGCAAACTGCCAAGCGTACATGCTAGAAGCCCCAATGTAACGAGCCTTACCTGCCTTTACAATATCATGCAGTGCCGCAAGAGTTTCCTCAATCGGTGTCTCGTAGTCCCAGCGATGAATCTGATAAATATCTACATAATCTGTCTGTAATCGTCGTAACGAGGCATCGATACTGTTCATGATGTGCTTACGAGACAAGCCTTTGTCATTTGGACTATCCCCCATCGGATAGTAAACCTTGGTGGCAATAACAACCTGCTCCCTTTTGGCAAAGTCCTTGAGCGATCGGCCAAGGATTTGTTCGCTAACTCCCTGCGAGTACATATCAGCAGTGTCAAAAAAATTAATTCCCAACTCTAGGGCTTTTTGGATGAACGGACGACTCGTTTCTTCTGGAAGTATCCATTCTTCCCATTGAGGACTACCATAACTCAGAGTGCCGAGGCACAAACGCGAAACTTTCAATCCAGTTTTACCAAAATTGACATATTTCATACGAGAAAAATGCGGAGTATTTGAGAAGATTTTGTCCAAGCATTGAACATTTATTTTAAATAGGAATTTACTGATGAATTCATTTAATAAAATAAAGTTATCCTAACTTCTTAGCTAGTTTTACGGCAAACAAAGCAGACCATATCTGCTTCTGCGATTAATGCTAAGTCAAGTTTAAAATCATATACACTAACTTCTGTGAAACCAACATTTTCTAAAGTTGACTGAACTTCAGCCCTAGAATAACCAATGACTGAAAAACTAGTATCTAGGCGTTTCCAGCAATCTATTTCTCTTAATTGAAAAGTTGTTACAAAAACTCGGCATTCTTTGGTTTCTGGATAATAAATATTTTTCATACCCCAAGCATATTCATCTTTAATATCACCTAATATACGACCGTTCAAAGTAGAATTATATGCCTCTTCTAGACGTAAGTCAAATATAAATATACCGTTGCTATGAAGTGTACTATATACATTATGGAAAGTAGCTGTTAATTCTGACAAATTCAGAATGTGATTAAAACCCAAACCCATTGAAGAAACTGCATGGAAAATAGGCGGCAATTCAAAGAAGCGTACATCACCAAGAATCAATTTGCAATTAGGTGCATTCTGATGAGCATATTCCAACATTCTCTGGGAGCGATCAATTCCAGTTACCTGATAGCCTTTATTTAGCAGCCATTGTGACAGTTCCCCTGTGCCACAACAGAGGTCAAGGATACTCGCTCCTTCTGGAACGTAAGGTAATAGTAATTTTTCTAGGGTAGGCAAGGCTATTTTGTTGTAACTTGGCCCCAAAGCTTCGTTATATATTCGGGCAAATGGTTCATCAAATTTGTTATAGCTAGTTGCTGAAGACGAAGACATAAAAGGTTTTCCTTTGCTTCATATTTAATGATAAATAATGGTCTACTTGCGTTAATATGCAAGTTAAAGGTGAAACAATTTATCAAAACTTAAGGTTGCTTAAAGTAGTAAAGACTTGCCGTCGGTTATCGGTAAAGGCTCCACGACCGTGTAAAAACCTTGAATTATCCATCATTACCAGATCGCCTGCTTTCCAAGGTATCTTTTCTGTTAGCTTATCGAAGATTCTCTCTATTTCATCAGCGACTTCATCAGAAGCTCTTGAACCGTCATCAAAAATTGCTTCTTCTGTCCTTTTTTGATATACCCAAAAGTGGTTTGCAAATGCATTTTGATGATTATATTTGTTGTTTACTACAGATGAACAAGTATATTCTACAGAAACAGTTTTATCATCATTAAACTGATAACTTACACCATCAACACTGTCTAACCTTTGCTTGATATCATCTATAGTATTAGCATTTGAACCTATTATTCCTTTCAATATATCAACCGGAACATTTTTATAAGAAAACTTTAGTTGCTTGGAAAGAAATAACTGTTTCGATTCTTGACTCAGTTCCTCCCACACTCGGATACCATCCCAAAATAAAGTTTCGCCTTCTTGTTCGGCTGGTACAGTACAGCAAAACCAAATAACATCAGGTCGAAAGGGAAAACAAGAATTTTCGCAATGAGGAATAAGACCATCCATCCCGCCATCTACAAAATTGACATACTTGTCAGAATCAATGCTGACTTTTGTAAAATCTATAATATGCTTCCCACTAAATTGTTCTGAAAAATCTTTCATCTGCTTGGGAGTTACTCCAAAATCTCGAAATAGAATAACTCCAGATGACTTGAATATCTCCATAGTCTCTGCTACAGAGAGGTCAAGAATATTTTGACAATGACTATTATATAGTATCTTTCCTGTGCTAGTGCCTAGTGGCTCTATTTTACCGATCATATCATTCATTTCTCCGTTTATTTAGGGAATTCATCTTCACTTTGCCAATTATAGATATCGCTTCCAGACTAAAATATATTCAATATGTAAAAATCAAATTCTTCAATTTTTGATAAATAATCAACAGTAGATTGATATGTTTAATAACCATGTTATGAAATATAAGTTAATAATTATTGTTCGCGAGTCAACGAACCTTATTTGTTAACAATTCATTTTGTTTATTTTAAATTTGATTCATAAAAATATTCAAATACTCTAAAATAATCTGAATATGAGGCTTGGTAATGATTGTGTAATGATTGCTAGGGATAGTAATAATCTCTATTGGCTTGCCTGAAAGCCCACCCCAAATATAAGTTGGATTAGAAAATTCATTAGATACTTCATCACTAGCTTGAAAGTATAAAATTTTGTTTGGATAAACTTGTGGTGTATAACTTTGTAGAGCTAGTACGTTACTCTTAAAAACCTTCAGAAGACAACGAAGCTGTTCTAGTTCAAAATCCAAAGGCAAGAGATTAACTATCCTTGCTTGCTCTAAAAAATAGTTCAGTTGCTCGTCTAGGGTCATCAGTGCCTGAAGTTGCTCAACCGAACCCGATAGGTTTTTCCCAGCAGACTGTGCCATATCTGTGGCAAAATCGACTAATATTTTGACATCGTTGTAGTCATCAATCTCTGCAATTTCTTTGCTGTTAACTGGTGCTGGGCTGTCTAGCATAGCAAGCATGGCAACTCGATCGCCATTTCTTAGTAACTGAGTTGCCATTTCAAAAGCGACAATACCGCCCATAGACCAACCTCCAAGAAAATATGGGCCATTCGGCTGAATCTCTCGTAGTGCTTCAATATACTTAGCTGCCATATCTTCTATCCGGGTATAGGGCTGCGATTCCCCATTCAAACCTAGTGCTTGCAGCCCATAGAATGGTTGATCTGAATCCAAATGAAGTGACAATTCGTAGTAGCAAAGAATATTCCCACCTACTGGATGCACAAAAAATAGAGGTGGCTTGGAACCATGAGGTTGAATTGCAACTAAGGGGGATGAGGTGCGATAATCAGCCCGATCGTGCAGAATATTCGCTAACTGTTTGATAGTTGGACTCTGGAAAATAGCAGATAATTGAATATTTTTACCAAACTGATTATTAATTTTTGCTATTAAGTGTACAGCTAAAAGCGAGTGTCCCCCAAGCTCAAAAAAGTCGTCGTTGATGCCTAAGCTCTCAATACAAAGAATTTCTTGCCAGATATTAGCAAGTGTTTGTTCAGTATGAGTGCGAGGAGCCACATAATCATTTCCTAGATTAGGGCGGGGATGGAGTATCTTAGCAAGACTTGTTGAAGCTAATTTCTTTTTTATGTCTCCAGCAAAAGAGGTCTGCTCAACATCGCTTAAAGATTTGAGCTTTAGCCATTGGTCGAACCTAGCTTGTAAATCTCCTGCAGAGAGAACAACTTGAGTTATTTTATCACTTGTTAAAATACGTTGAAAAGCTTTTATGCCTTCTTCTGGTGTGATAAATAATTCAGCCAATGTTGTTCTACTAGCTGTGTTTTTTTCTTCTCCAAGTTCCCAGCGCTCGCAATTAACACTAATCCAGGGGACAGGATTTATTTGATTTTGTTTTTGAGCAAAAATATCCATAAAAATGTTTGCTGCTGAATAAGCAACTGATCTTAACCCTCCCAAAATGGATGATGAAGAAGATATCAACAGATAAAAATCAAGTTGTCTCCCCTGCAAAACTTTTTCTAGTACGAATAGTCCATTAGCTTTTGATTGAAAGTGACACTGATAATCAGTTTGAGAAGTTTCTTGAATAGATTTTAGGGACTTGTCATCCACGATCTCTACTGCGTAAATAACACCATGTATGTCACCAAAATGCTCCGTAACAAAGGCGATCGCTCTTTGCATCTGTTCAAGGTTGGTTACATCTGCGCTCAAAACTAAAACCTCGGCTCCTAACTCCTCTAATGCTTGCAATTTCCTGATTTTGCAGCTCACCTCATCCTGGCGATCGTGAGTGTTCAGCCACCCGAACCACTCATCTTTCTCCGGGAGATTCTTCTGTCCAATCAAGACGAGTTTTGCCTGCACTGTCTGAGCTAGAGACTCCGCTAGGATCGGTCCAATATTTCCCAGGCCCTCAGTAATTAAGTAGACTCCGCCGTTGCGTAATCTTGATGTTTTTCCCTTAGATTCTGACAATCGTACTGGCTCAAAAGTTTGCACCCAACGATTCAGGCCACGGTAGGCTATAACCAACTTCGAGGATTTAGTTTGTAGCTCGTCCAGTAAATAATCTACAAGTTTCTCCTCTTGCCAACTTCCTGGCTTTGGAAGAGCAATATCAATGCTACGACAGCTGATGTTTGAGTATTCTTGAGGAATGACTTTAACTGGCCCAAGTACAGTCGCTTTCTCTGGACACAACATTTCTTCTGCTGTGACTGACTGTATGTTGTTGGAGACAACTGTAATTTTAAACTTATCAGTCCAATTCTGTTTTCCAAGTGCCTGGGTGAGAAACAACAGGCTGTAGAATCCCAAATATTGAGCGCTATCAAACCACTCGAGTTCTGATTCTGCGTGGTAGTCTGGTGTAACACTCCATAAATGAATAATTGTCTTGGGGATCTTGTTTTGTACTAAAAGTTCATTGAGTAAGGCATCATAATCATTACTTTGTCGAGGATTGAGGGTATATAAGCACTCGCTTACTTTGGAGAATTCTGATCCGATCTGAATTGCGATCGCATCTTGTCCCTGCTGTTCGAGTCGTTTTACCATTTGAGAACCCAAGCCGCACTCATCGGTAAACACAAGGGTACAGAACTTTTGCTCTGCCAAGTCTCCTTTACCGAGCAGTTCTGGAGGTGCAGATTGCTTCCATAAAGGTAGATAAAACCAGTCAGCGATATCCGGTTTTTTATTCAATGACACTTCCGTAGCGTGGACATCGCGTGGCTGTGCTTGTGGCGAAATCCAGTAACGCTGACGCTCAAATGGATATGTTGGTAGGGGGATGCGATAACGCTGTTCGTTGGCGTAAAAGCCAGACCAATCTACTTGAAATCCAAAAAGCCAGAGGCGACCCAAAGTATTGAGTAGAAATGCTACATCTGACTGTTGCTCCTGGGGATGGCGGATTGAAGTCAGCACCACAGGTTCCAAATTATAATGCTGTTTGGCGAAGGTACTCAATGTCTGTCCTGGCCCAACCTCTAGCAAAATTCGCTCTGGTTGCTTCAGCAATTCAGTCATCCCTTCGTCAAAGCGTACAGTTTGCCGTAGATGCCTTGCCCAATAATGAGGGTCTGTTGCTTCTGCTGTGGTAATCCAAGTGCCAGTGACATTAGAGATAAATGGAATTTGGGGGGGATTGCGCTTGACTTTTTGTAATAACTCGGTAAATGGCTCAATGATGGCATCCATCATCTGAGAATGAAAGGCGTGGGATGTATGCAGCTTTCGACAGCTTATATTTTTTTCCAGTAGTTGCTGCTGCAATTTATCGATGGCATCCGTCGAACCAGAAACAACACATAAGGAAGGGCTATTGATTCCCGCAAGAGAAAGCTCTTTTGGCAGCAGGGGCTGCACCTCTTGTTCAGAAAGTTGAACCGAGAGCATAGCACCTGTTGGAACTTGCTGCATCAGTCGTCCTCTAGCAGCTACTAGCGCCAAAGCATCGTTGAGGGAGAAAACCCCGGAAAGAGTTGCTGCCAAGTATTCCCCAAGGCTGTGACCTATCATCGCTTCTGGTAGCACGCCCCAAGCCATCCACAATTTGGATAAGGCGTACTCAATGACAAATAGCGCACTTTGGATAATAGAAGTTTGTTTTAATTGCTGTGTAGCTGTTTGAGTTTGTGCTTCGCTGGGATAGAGAATATCTCGTAAATCTAGCCCCAAGTGAGGTTTTAGAATCAGGCAGCAGCGATTGACTTCCTCAGTAAATTTGGGTTCGCTGTGGTACAACTCCCGACCCATATTCACATACTGCGCTCCCTGTCCAGGAAACATAAATACAGTGGGTCGATTACAGGGTTGTTGGTAGTGGGTGAAAACTTGTTGAGCTTCCAAAGTATGCAGTGCCTCAACTGCATCATCAATATCATGACACACCAGTATCCGGCGATGGTTAAAAGTCTGACGACCAACTTGGAGAGTGTAAGCCACATCAGCCAGGTTTGTATCCGGATGCTGCTTGAGATGATTTGTTAGATTTACTGTGGCGGTTTCTAAAGCAGAGTTAGTTTTTGCAGACAGCATTAACAACTTATGGGTTTTCCCAACGTTAGATGCTTCGATCGGAGGAGCCTCTTCTACAATCAGATGGGCATTGGTTCCACCAAAACCAAGAGAAGTAATTCCAGCCCGGCGAGGAATTCTGTCCGATTTCCATTCCGAGAGTGCGGTATTAACATAGAAAGGACTATTAGCAAAGTCGATCTGAGGATTGGGCTGCTCACAATGTAAGCTAGGTGGTATTTGTTTGTGTTTGAGAGCCAGAATCGTCTTAATTAAGCCCGCAATCCCGGCAGCCGCATCTAAATGTCCAACATTGGTTTTCACTGAACCGATCGCACAGAAACCACGCTTGGGTGTACTGACACGAAAAGCTTTTGTTAGAGCTTTAATTTCTATCGGATCGCCTATTGGTGTTCCTGTGCCGTGTGCCTCTACGTAAGTGATAGTATCAGCTTCTACCCCAGCAGCAGCTATGGCTTCTGCAATCACCTCCGTTTGACCTTCTACGCTGGGAGTTGTGAATCCAGCTTTCAAAGAGCCGTCATTGTTGACAGCAGAGCTTTTAATTAGTGCATGAATGCGATCGCCATCAGCAAGAGCATCTTTTAACCTCTTGAGAACTACAATTCCTATACCACTACCGAAAATAGTTCCTTTTGCTTTAGCATCAAAAGCGCGGCAGTGTCCATCAGGAGATAAAACCCCATCTTCTTGATAGAGATAGCCACCTTTTGGTTGCATATTCAATATCGAAATGCCACCCGCCAAGGCCATATCACATTCGTAATTGAGCAAGCTTTGGCAGGCAACGTGAACGGCAACTAAAGAAGTAGAACAGGAAGTTTGAATTGCATAACTTGGCCCAGTTAGATTTAATTTGAAAGAGACACGCATGGGAAGATAATCGGGATGATTTCCCAGACTAATTTCCACATCGCTTGCTAATTCTCTAATGTTGGGGTTTGAATAAAGATTGAACAAATAGTTACTTATAGTTGAACCAGCATAAACCCCTATTGAACCAGAGTAGGTTTGGGGATTATAGCCAGCATTTTCAAGTGCGGCACACGCACACTCCAAAAAAATGCGGTGTTGGGGGTCCATTATTTCAGCGTCTCTGGGGTTATAGCCGAAGAATGACGCATCAAACAAATCTATATCTTCTAGTGGAACTGCTGCTTTTACATAGTTGGGGTGACTAACCGTAACAGAGTCTATACCCGCAGATTCTAATTCTTGAGCAGAAAAAAATGAAATTGATTCTACTCCGTCTCGTATATTTTGCCAAAACTGTTCAATATTCTCTGCTTTAGGAAATCGCCCAGATAGACCAATAATAGCTATATCTGCCTCATCTACGTTATTAATTTTATCTAATTTGTTCATCATAATTTCTATTTTTTTTAATCGAACTACAGAGACGCAGAGAACGCGGAGAGAGAAGAAATAGAGATTTTCACAAATGATTTAGGACTGCTATATTACTATCGTTGATTTCTTTTTTCTCTTCGTCTTTGACCACGAGAAATACTTTGTTTCGCAGAAAGTATTTCATTCTGTTCAGGGCAGACAATATTAGTAAGGGAGTTTATGGTTGGTGCTTCGTAAATACTCTCTATAGGAATGTCAAGGTCTAATTTTTTGTTTAACAAAGAAATAGCTTGAAGGGCTGTTAGCGAATCACCTCCTAACTCAAAAAAATTGTCGTGGATGTTAACGTTGTCAAAACCAAAAAGTTCTTGCCAAATGTCAGCAATAGTTTTCTCAATCTTTTTACGGGAAGCGGCATAAGTATTTCCCAAAGCATTAGGTATTTGCTCAATCAGGTTTTCAAACAACTCATCAGCAGACTTTACATTTGAAGTAACCGAGAGCGATTCAGTAGCTAAGTTTAAAGATGAGCCAGTCAAAGTTTGATTGGCGCTCGTCTGTCCGCTATTTTTTGAAGTCTGCTCAGATGTAAAAAATCCCCCTGCTTGCATTTCAACTACGCTTTCTTTGACCGCAGAAATTACTTGTTCAACGTCTTTATCAGTGTGAGCTGTAGATAGATAAAGAGTGCGTCCTTCCCAGACATAAATCCCTTTTGCAAGCAAGTGATAGAAAAATAAATTACCAAGTTGAGTCTGGCAATTAAAACGGAAGAGAGAACCAAAATTAACGACTCGAATTGGTACTTGCTTTTGTTCAAAGTAACTATTGAGAGTCTCGGCTAATTGGGTTGTCCGTTGATTTAACTCCTCCTGAAGTTTGGAACCACTGTTCTTAATGTGATTGAGTGTAGCCCAGGCGACACCCATGATGAGAGGATGCTTGAAAAAAGTACCAGCGAAAAAAGTTGTTTTCACCTGGGGGTAAGACTCATCTCCATAGTTCCACATACCTCCGTCTAATGCATCCATAAAAACAGCTTTGCCAGCCACTACCCCAATAGGGATACCAGCAGCAACAGCTTTACCATAAGTTGTGATATCTGCTTGAATACCCCATAAAGCCTGAACGCCACCTGGGTGCATCCGAAAGCCAGTAACCACCTCATCGAAAATTAAAACAGTTCCAGTTTCTTGAGTTAATTGTCTGAGTTGAAATAGAAACTCTTTAGGCTGAAAATCTGGGCGACTGCTTTGTATCGGCTCAACTAAAATTGCTGCTAAGTTATGAGCATTGTCTTTAAGAATATTGAGAGATTCGGGAGTACCATACTCCAGCACCATCACATCCTCAGCTAAGGATGATGGAATACCTGAAGTCATCGGGACAGAACGTAGCGTTCCGTCGTTGGTTCTTACTCCTTTGACCAAAACTCCATCAGAACCACCGTGATAAGAACCAGCAAATAAAGCAATTTTTGAACGTCCTGTAACAGAACGTGCTATGCGTACAGCCGCCATCACTGCTTCTGTGCCATCGTTACAAAAAGCTGTCCGTTCCGCACCGGTTAACTCACAAATTAACTCAGCTAATTGACCTGCAAAACGCGATTGTGGGCCGTTTAGTATACCTTGCTTGCTTTGCTCTTGGATGGCTGCGATCGCAAAAGATGGCGAATGACCAAATAAAAGCGTACCAAACCCCATTGAAATGTCTACATATTCGTTGCCATCGACATCCCAGAGTCTAGCACCCTCTCCACGCTCTGCATGGATTGGATATATCATCTCCTTGATAAAGGGAAAGAACCCTGATACTGCCCTGCTATTGGCATGACAAGAACGATAAGCTTGGGTAAGCCTTTTAGATTCTTGGGTACGCTTGACAAAATGTGCAATTAAAGAGTCTAGATGTCTCTGCTGGCGGGGACTCAACATCATCGATTCTTTCTCGATCTGTTGGGAAGCAGCTTTGGGTGTAGGATTAATTTTCCGGTCTTTGATTTGTTGCTCAGACTCTGCCTTAGTAAATGTAGACTGATTTCCACTAAACGCAGAGCCATTGGTTGAGGTTTGAGCAATTTGCCCATCTTGATGAATAGCTCCCAATGAAGGCAAAACTTCTCTGGCTAAACTTCCCTGTGGTAATAAGTCTACCAGTTTAGACATAACCTGAAGATGCTGTGAAATTATCTGTTCAATGGCTGTATTTGCTATAGGTTGGTTAACGATTTGCGTATCTGGAACTTTGATTGAGTTGGTTATGATATCTTCTGGTTGAGAAACAAGAATTTCATTTTTGGGCGATAGATTGTCATCATTAGCTAAGATAGGTTCAATCCAGTATCTTTTTCGCTCAAAAGGATACGTTGGCAAGGGAATACGATGACGTTCTTCATCGGCATAAAATTCTGACCAATCCACATTTATTCCCTCCAGCCAGAGTCTACCCAATGTATTTAGTAAAAACGCCACATCTGATTGTTGGTTCTGTGGATGTCTTAGTGAAGAAAGAATTACCTGCTGGGCCGCTTTTTGCTTGTTAGCTAAGGTACTTAATGTTCGCCCTGGGCCAACCTCTAAAAGAATTCGCTTTGGCTGTTGCAGTAATTCGGCGATCGCTTCGCTAAAACGTACTGTTTGGCGTAAATGCCTTGCCCAGTATTTCGGATCTGTTGCTTGTGCTGGGGTTATCCAAGTGCCGGTGACGTTAGATACAAAAGGAATTTTTGGAGAATTAAGGCTAATTTTGCTAACCTGTTCCTGGAATGGTAACAGAATCGAGTCCATCATTGAGGAATGAAAAGCATGGGAAGTATGTAGACGATGACAGTCTACACCTTGGTCAATCAATCGTTTTTGTAAATCATCAACCGCTTCCTCCAATCCAGAAACTACGCACATATCTGGTGCATTGATTGCAGCCAAAGAGAGTTTTTTTCCTAGCATGGGTTGGATTTTTTTCTCTGGTAGTGAAACAGCCATCATTGTTCCCGATGGAAGCTGCTGCATCAGTTGTCCTCGGTTGGCTACGAGTATCAATGCTTCTTCTAAGGAGAACACACCAGCAATGCAGGCTGCGACATATTCTCCAATGCTGTGACCAATCATTGCATTCGGACGTACACCCCAAGCCATCCACAACTGAGCCAAGGCGTACTCAACTACAAATACTGCGCTTTGGGTAATATGAGTTTGTTGTAGTTGCTGTGTTAACGCTTCCGTTTGCTGATGCGGATACAATAATGTCCGCAGGTCTAACTTCAGATAAGATTTGAGAAATTCACAACAGTAGTCAACCTGTTTGCGGAAAATTATCTCAGTCTCGTATAATTCTCTACCCATATTCACATACTGGGTACCCTGTCCGGGGAACATAAATGCAATCTGTTGCCCCGATGGTTCGGTGAATTTGGTGAAAACCCTTTCTGAAACAGGCGTTTCTAAAACTGTGACTGCATCGTTAAGGTTTTGACAAACTAATATTCGGCGATCGCTAAAACCCCTTCGACCTACCCCCAGAGTATAAGCAATATCGGCTAAGTTGAGTTCAAGATGTTGTTTGAGGTGATTAGCCAAATTTGCTGTAGCTGTTTCTAATGCAGATTTCGTTTTCGCAGAAATAACTAACAAATGATATTTCCTCCCTTGTCTCCTCTGCCTCCCCTGCTCCCACACCGGGGCTTCTTCAAGAATCACATGGGCATTAGTCCCACCAATCCCAAAGGAACTAACCCCCGCACGGCGAGGAGTACCATTTGACTTCCATTCTGAAAGCTTGTCGTTAACATAAAAGGGGCTGTTAGCAAAATCAATCTGGGGATTGGGTTGCTCAAAGTGTAAGCTGGGCGGTATCTGCTGGTGTTTGAGTGCGAGAACAGTCTTGATTAAACCAGCAACACCAGCCGCAGCATCTAAGTGTCCGATATTGGTTTTTACTGAAGCGATCGCACAAAAGTTTTTTTTATCTGTGGGGCGAAAAGCTTGTGTCAGCGAGGCGATTTCAATCGGATCGCCTAAAACTGTACCGGTGCCATGAGTCTCTACATAACTAATCGTCTCAGATTCAACTCTAGCCATTGCCAGTGCCTCGGCAATTACTTTTGCTTGCCCATCTACACTAGGAGCCGTAAAACCAACTTTTAAAGACCCATCATTATTAATAGCTGAACCTTTAATCACAGCATGAATACAATCTCCATCAGCTAAAGCATCTTCTAACCGCTTGAGAACTACAATACCCACCCCGTTGCCGCTAATAATTCCTTGGGCTTTGGCATCAAAAGCCCGGCAGTGTCCATCGGGAGACATAATTCCCCCTTGTTGATAGCGATAACCAGTTTTGTGCGGCACTTGGATCGAAACACCACCTGCCAAAGCGATGTCACTTTCGCCATTTAGTAAGCTTTGGCAAGCTAAATGAACTGCAACTAATGAAGTCGAACAGGCGGTTTGGACGTTAAGGCTTGGCCCCTTAAGATTTAATTTATATGAGACATAAGTAGGCAGAAAATTTGGACTATTGCCAATGGAAATTCGGTAACTGCCGACTGATTCTATAATTTTTGGTTGTGTATAAAGGTTTGTCAAAAAGTAAGTATTTAAACTGGCACCAGCATAAACACCAATCCGACCTGCATATATTTCAGAATTGTAGCCAGCGCTTTCCAGAGCTTCCCAAGCACACTCCAGGAATAAACGGTGTTGTGGATCGGTGATTTGGGCTTCTTTCGCAGAAAAATCAAAAAATGAAGCATCAAATAACTCAATATCTTCTAATACAGATCCTGCTTTTACATACTGAGGTTGACTCAGCGTCGCTGGATCAATCCTAGAAGACAACAATTCTTCATCACTGAAAAAAGAAATTGACTCAACACCATCTCGGAGATTTTGCCAAAACTGTTCAATATTTTTAGCTCTAGGAAAACGACCATTCATCCCAACGATCGCTATTTCATCGAGGCTATCAAATGCATTTGGTTGATTCATCATAGCCTCCTCCTACTGGCTTTTTTCTTGATGTTTTTGTCGGAGTTGTCTTTGTTGTTTCTTTGATTCTCTCCGAGTATTAACTAAATCATGGCTTGGTTGCAAATCAGGTTTTTCTGCTAATTGTTGACTTAAATGTTTCGCCAAGGCACTAATAGTTGGATATTGAAACATTTCAACAATTGATATCTCTTTATTAAGAGTTTGATACAGTTTGCTGTGTACCTGAACCATCAGTAATGAATGACCGCCAAGATCGAAGAAATTGTGATGAATACCTACTTTCTTGATGTGGAGTACTTCTTGCCAAATTATAGCAATAGTTTGCTCAAGTTCAGTCTCAGGAGCAACGAGATTTTCTTCCAGATTCAGCTGTGGCTGATCGGGTAGCACTCGGCGATCTACTTTGCCGTTAGGCAACAGTGGCATTTCCTTGAGCAGAACAAAGGCTGACGGGATCATATATTCAGGCAGACGATCTAACAAATAGCGACGAAGTTCACTAATGAGAGAAACTGGCTGTTGGTTAGCAACCAAATATGCCACTAGGCGCATATCCTGAAGTTCCTGCTTTTGGGCTATAACTACAACCTCCCGCACCTCTGGATGTTGATCCAATACCGCCTCAATCTCCCCCAGTTCAATACGATAACCCCGGATTTTAACCTGCTGATCGAGCCTTCCGAGAAATTCAATGTTGCGATCGCTCAGATAACGAGCTAAATCTCCCGTTTTGTAAAGGCGCATTCCTGGGCGATCGCTAAATGGGTTAGGAATGAACTTTTCGCTAGTTAAGGCGGCTTGATTGAGATAGCCTCTAGCTAAACTATCACCACTGATATAAACTTCACCGATAACTCCAATAGGAACAGGTTGTAAATGAGAGTTAAGTAGATAAATCTGCGTATTAGCAATGGGTTGACCAATCGATACTTGCTCTTTGATTTGTTGAGAGCGACAATGATATACACTGCTCCAAACCGTACCTTCTGTTGGCCCATACTCATTAAATAAAGATGGTTTTGATGGCAATTGGTGATGACGTTGTACTAACTCTGCTGGACAAGATTCACCAGCAACAATGACGGTGCGAAGTGATGTTAATTGTTCGGGTTTGGACTCCTGCAATAAAATAGTATACAGAGATGGAAGGCTTAATAAATGGGAGACATGATTTTGGACGATTAACTCTAATAGTTTTGGGATGTCCAATTGCAACCCTTCTTGGGGAAGACAAAGAATTCCTCCAGAACAAAGAGTCCAAAAAATACCCGCCACAGAACTATCGAAAGCAAAGGAAGAAAGTAATAAGAAGCTACTAACAGGTTCTTGATAGTAAGTAATCCGAGCAGTTGTAGAGTTTACTAAATGGCGATGTGCAATCTGCACTCCTTTAGGTTTACCTGTAGAACCAGAGGTATAAATGACATAAGCTAAGTTTTCGCTATGCGTTTTAACCGGGGAATTTTCTTGACTCTCCTGAGCAATAATTGCCCAAGCTGTATCCAAGCAAATAGTTTGGGCACTATGGGCTGGTAAACCCGAAAGCAGTCGTTGCTGAGTCAATAATACTGGCGTTTTGGTATCTTCTAATATGAAAGCTAAACGCTCTGATGGATAATTTGGATCGAGTGGAATATAAGCTCCACCAGCTTTAAGAATGCCCAAAATCCCAACAATCATTTCGAGCGAACGCTCGACACAAATTCCCACCAGTACCTCTTTTTCAACTCCTAACCTTTGGAGGTAGTGAGCCATTTGATTGGCACGAGTATTTAATTCATGGTAAGTAACTTTCTGTCCAGAAAATGTAACGGCAATATTGTTTGGTGTTTGCTCTGCTTGTTCTTCAAATAAATGGTGAATACACTTGTCTTGGGGATAATCAGCCTGTGTTTGGTTGAACTCAAATAGAATTTGATTTCGGGTGCGATCGCTTAAAATTTCTAGTTCACTGATTGTAGCTTCTGGATGAGCCGTGGCACTTTTTAATAACTTATGAAATTGCTCTGCTAAATCAGCAACATCATGTTCATAAAATAAATTAGAGTCATAATGAAATTCTGCACTTAAAAAATCATCCTTGCGTCTACAAGAGAATTTGATATTGAAACGCTCTGTGCAGCTATAAAGCTTGTGAATGCAAAACGATAGATTACCTGCACAATGCTTTGTATTTTCTTCAGCAAAATCAAAGCCCACAGGTACAAAAGGCAAAATATCTGATTTAGTATCTACTCCTAATATTTGTTCCCAACTAAAACATTCTTGCCATTTAGAGATAGATTCTACAGATTCATGAATTTGCTGCAAAATTTGACTGAATCGAAAGTTATCTTCTAAATGACAATGAAGTGGTAAATATTTGGCAAAAAGTCCTAATGCTCCTTTGAGTTCTTCATATTTTCTGCCATCAACTCCCGTACCAACGATCATCTCTGATTGTCCGCTCAGTCTCTGGAGCAGAACCAGCCAGCAAGTTAGATAAAATATAGAAGCAGAAGTATTATATTTCTCGGCTAATATTTCAATATTAGATATCAATTCCGGGGCAATAATTGTATTTATTAATTTCGGTTGAAATTTGTGATTTTTAGATATCTGTTTTTCATAAGGCAACTTGGGATGTGTAACACCAGATAAATCTTGCTGTTGCCAATATTTTCTTCCTATTTGCGTTTCTTCTGCTTCCAGTATTTGATTTTGCCATTCCGAAAAATCTGCATATTGTAGTGGAGCTTCATATAATTCTTCATCTAAATTTCCTAAGTAAGAAATAGTCAGTTGTTGTAATAAAGAATTGAGACTGACACTATCTGCACAGAGAGCAGGCAAACTGATAAATAATAAATATTTTTCTGGCGAAATCTTTACTAGGGATGTATGTAAAATTAAACCTTGTTCAAAGTCGAAATTTTGTTGGTTAGATTTTTGAAAAATTGCTTCAATCTCTGCCTCCTGTTCTTGAGTATTTAAATTACTAAGATCGTGATTTTCCAAAACTATTTTGCTATCTGTAATTACCTGCACTGGAATCGTCATTTCAGGTAGACAAATAAAACTGGTGCGAAGAATCTCATGGCGATTGACAACATCTTGCAATGCTAATTCTAAATTATTGATGTTAACATTACCTTCAATCAGAATTGTACAATCGCTACGATAAGCCCAACTTTGATCGATTTGTTTTAGTAACCATAGATGCTCTTGTTGAGGTGAAAGTCTAAACCCCTCCATATTTTCTACTTGCATATTTATACCTCAGTGTTATAAGACTTTAGATTTTATAGGACTTACGCAAAAACCCTCTTAAACTCTCATTCCTCAGTGACCTCAGTGTCCTCTGTGGTTCGTTTTCCGTAATAATGCTTAATGGTGTATGAGGCAATACGGTTCAGTTAAGGCTAAAACTCTTTAACAAAGTCAATTTTTTAACGTAGACGCGGAGCGGCTTGCCGCAGGCTACCGCAGAGGAAACAGAGAGAAGAAAAAAATGCTTAACCCAAGGGTATTGGTGTATGAGCTTCAGCCATTCCGACTAAAATTTTTCTGGGAGGGACAAATGGCTGACGGGCATGGATTGATAACATATTGTCCAGCATCAATACATGTCCTTTTTCCCAAGAAAAAGTGACCATTTCCTGTTGATAAGCTGCTCGTAGTTCAGCTAAGACTGATGGCTCAATTGCAGAACCATCCCCATAATATGTGTTAGTTGGTAGGTCTTCTTCTGGCAAATTTGTCAATAATGAATCGCGGATTGTTGATTCTAATGTGGAGACATGGAAAAAAGTTGCGTGATTGAACCAGACCATTTCACCTGTTTGAGGATGTTTGAGAACAACTGGCCCAACTTGACGAGTTCTTAAGCGATTATCTGCTTTCCATTCAACCTCAATTCCATTGATTTTGCAGTACTCTTCTACCTTAGTTTTGTCTGTTGTTTGAAATACAGTTTGCCAAGGAAGACCAAATCCATCACCAAAGTTACGCATATACATGACTTTCTTTTGAATGAAGCGATCGCGTATATCTGGATGAATCCGCTCAAACACTTTCCGACAACTACCAATTGGAGTTTCTCCTCCCTGCGCTGCTGGACTCATACAAAAAAAGAAGATTTTCAACGGAAAGGTAGGAGAGTAAGCGTGTTCATTGTGAGGAAAGATACTTTGCTCGGCAGGATAGTCTGTTGAAGTATAAATTCTCCCACCTACTTGAGTTCGTGGAGATGCCCGATAACGATACTCCATCGCCTCTCCACAAATCGCAGCGATGATTTGCTCAAATTCTTCTATTGACTTGACTTTAAAATCCCGAAACAGTATTGCTCCATATTTTAATAATTCGGCTTTCAAAAATTCCCGATTATTCTTTGCCCAGTTTTGCAGATCCACTCCCTTCACATTGGGCTTAATCACCAAAGGAAAATTATTTCCTGGCTGGAGAAACTCAGTTTTTATTAAGTCTTCTGGAGATATATTGACAGCTTTACGCTTCACAGAACCTAGAGATTCAATTTTTGTCATGATTTGTATTTCCTGATGTTGATTGTCTACTATTAGCTCTGCGCTTAACGTTCATTAATTTCTGCTGGATAGTATTTTGATAAACTTGTTCTTTAGCTAGATGCTGTTGCTTGTCTACTTGATTGAGAACTGCTTTTAACTCGCTCAATTTAGCTTCTGGGTGTGTCGCAACCTCGGCTAGAAGTGTTGCAAAATTTTTCGATAACCGCACAATACTGTCCCGTTCAAATAAGTCAGTGCTATATTCCCAGATACCAAATAGTCCTTGCTCTGTCTCGTTTAACTCCAACAGCAAGTCAAACTGCACTGTCTTGTTTTCGATTTTCAATGAACTGATAGTTAAACCTGGAAGTTCTAAAGATGGAGTTTGGGTATTTTCCAAAACAAGTTTGACTTGAAATAGCGGTGTGCGGTTCAATTCCCGTTTTGGATTTAAAGCATCTACCAGTTTGTCGAAGGGCAAATCTTGGTGAGCATAAGCTTCTAGAGTCATTTCGCGGACTCGTTCTAATAATTCTAGAAAAGTAGGATTTTTAGATAAATTTGTACGTAATACTAACTGATTAGCAAAGAAGCCGATCAATGCTTTAGTCTCTGCTTGATTGCGATTAGCAATATCGGTACCAACAACAATATCTTCTCGATCGGTGTACCAGTTTAGCAAAGCCCCAAATGCTGCCAGCAGTACCATAAATAATGTGATGCCTTGCCTCTGATTCAGAGTCTTGAGCCGATCGCATAAGGTTTTGGGTAATACTAGGGCTTCCCTTGCTCCAGAGAAAGTCTGGGTAGTTGATCGGGGGAAATCGCTAGGGAGTTCCACAACAGGTATACTGCCTAGTTGCTGCTGCCAGTAAGCAAGTTGAGTTTCTAATTGCCCCTGTAACCACTGTTGTTGCCAAACTGCAAAATCTACATACTGAATGGATAGTTCCGAAAGCGGTGATGGTTTACCAACAGAGAAAGCTTTGTACAAATCTGCAATCTCACGAATCAGCACACCTATAGCCCAGCCATCTGCGATAATGTGATGCATCGTCAATAATAATGCATATTCTGCCGCCGCCAGCTGCAATAGAGTAGCTCGCAACAAAGGGCCTTGGGCTAGGTCAAATGGCTGTTGGGCTTCTTCACTCGCCAATCGCAAAACTTCAGCCTCTCTCTGATTTTGAGGGAGTTTTTGTAAATCTACCACTGGTAATGTGAAGCTCAAACTCGAAGCAATAACTTGAAGGGGTTGTCCATCAACCACTGTGAATGTAGTTCTTAAAACTTCGTGACGTTTCACAACCTCTTTGAAGCTTTGCTCCAGCGCCGCCACATTTAGCCATCCTCCAAGACGCATGGGTACAGAGATGTTGTAGGCGCTATTCCCAGGTTGTAACTGGTCGATGAACCACAACCTCTGCTGGGCAGAGGATAGAGGAAATGAGTTTAATTCTCGACTCTGAGGAACTATTGGCGATCGCAATAAGATTTCCCCTTGTTTATTATTAAGCCGTTGTACCAGAAGTTTTAGTTTTTCTGGTGAAAGTTCAGCAATCCGTTGCGAGAGGTCACTCATTTTAATTCCCTGCCTCTACCTTTGATGAGATACAAGACGGTCTTCTGACAAGCTTATCATTCTATCAGGAAATTTTCTCAACAAAATTATATCTAAAAAGTCCATTTCAACGTCTATCCGTTTAGGTTTGTAAAAAATCGATAGCAGAGTTAAGTAAGTCGGTGAGAATAATTCAAATTATGTTAACTAATGTAAAAAATCTTGAAATTAGTTTCTGGTGGGCGGTTCCCGCCCTGTTTCTGAGATCCTACATGAACAAACTAGGGCTTTAGCCCTCACCACTAACCTTTAATTATTTACGCAGTTATACATATTTAACAAGTATTTATTAATTCAGAGAAACCAAAACACTACTTAATTTTGCGAAGTAATTATTGCATATACCTCATTTTCTGATAGTTGTTCAATATCTGCTAGGGCTTTAGCTAATTCCTCTGAGTTTGTTTGCTCGGCCATTTTTTGGACAATAACTTCAGCCAAATCAGCTACAGTCGGGCCGTTAAAGAAGCCTTTGTAAGAAAGTTCTATTTGGAAAACTTTGCACAGTTGAGAAACTAATTGAGTAGCAAATAAAGAGTCTCCTCCTAACTCAAAGAAGTTGTCATGAATGCCTACTTTTTCAATACCTAAAATTTGTTGCCAAATGTCGGCAAGGTTTCGCTCGATTTCGTTATTAGGAGCAACATAAGTATTCGCCAAATTAGGGCGGGGGTGAGTTGATTTATATTGGCTCAACTGGGCTAATTTTTCCTCCAAGGACTCAACAGATTCCTTTGGCTTAATCAAGCTGAGAAAATCTTGTGTTGAGATAATAACTTGAGGAACTGTACTACTGCACAAAATACGTTTAAATGCCTCTATACCCTCAAAAGCGGTCATTCCTGCTATCAACTCTTTTCCTGTGATTTGCTGATGCCGTGCTTCGACAGGAACCGCCATTCCTACGTTGTTCCATCTATCCCAGTTAATAGACTTAATGAATTTCCATGTTCCATATTTAGCAGCACTGTATTGAGCAAATGAGTCAAGGAAGGCATTTGCAGCAGTATAATCTACCATTCCAGATGTGCCAGCAAAGGAACTTAGGGATGAACACAGTACAAAGAAATCTAGCTTGCTTTCTTGGAATAAAGTTTCAAGTACTCGTGTTCCTTGTACTTTTGGTGCTATGGCACTTGCTACAGTTTCTTTTGTGGCGAGTTGCATCATTCCTCCGCCGTAAACTGCGGCTGCATGAATTACTCCATGAATCTCACCAAATCGCTGATTGGCTTTTTTAAGCACTGCTGACATCTGTTCAAGGTTGGTAACATCTGTGCTGACTACCATTACCTCTGCACCTAATGTTTTCATCGCCTGCAATTTTTGGATCTTTTGGCTGATGCTGTCGTGCCGATCGTGAGTAGATAACCACTCAGACCACTTATCTTGGTCAGGAAAGGCTGAACGACCTAGTAAGATCAGTTTTGCTTGTACGGTTTGGGCTAGATATTCTGCCAGCAGTAGACCAACACCTCCTAATCCGCCAGTGATTAAATATACACCTTGTTCTCGGAGGAGATTTCCCGCAACGGTTCCATGTAATTGAACAGGTTCAAAATCTTGTACCCAGCGATTACGTCCACGATAAGCAATAACTTGGTCAGATGTATAGGTTGTAAGTTCTGCTATTAGCGCTTTGATGAGTTGTTCTTCTCCACTTTCTGATTCAGGAATTACAACATCAATACTGCGACAGTTTATATTTGCATACTCTAATGGCATAACCTTGCAAGCTCCAAGAACTAATGCCTTTTCTGGACACAGCATTTCTGAACCTGTAACTTCCTGCAAATTGTTGGAGACAATGGCAATTTCTACAGCATCTGTTTGATTATTTTCTGCGTAGACGCGCAGCGCCTTGTCGTCAGACATCGCCTGTCCCAAAAACAATAAGCTCGACCAGCCTAAAGCTTCAATTGCTGAGTTGGTGTAACTATTTGATGTCACACTCCACAGATGAACAATCCTTCTTGGGATTTTACCCAAAGTCCGAAGTCCTTTGAGTAAGGTGTTGTAGTCATCCTCTTTTTCAGGGTTAATCGTATATGTGTATTGAGAATATTCGCTACTCTGTTGAAATTGCTCTCCAACTTTAACGGTAATAACATCTTGGTTCTCAAGCACTAGTTGTTTTACCAACCTTTCACCCAAGCCAAACTCATCCACAAACACTAACCAGCATCCTGGTTGAGTTATCCCAAATCCGGGTTGAAAAGGCTGTGGCGGCATGGTGCGTTTCCAAGAAGGGATGTAAAACCAGTCAGCAATATCTGGCTTTTTACTTAATAAGTCTTGGTATTGCTCTTTAGGGGCTTTTTGCTTTGTGACTGTAAATGCTGTAGGTGCTGAGTCAGTTACCGATACAGCAGTCTGAGCCACTAAAATTTGTTCGCCGAAAGCTTCAGTTTCAGAGACAGCTGCTACCTCAACAAACCCATGAGAACGTAGTGCATCCTGCCATTGCTCCTGTGACAAAAATGGATTACCACGGTTGCGTCCTTCATCCTCTAAGGGATTCATCAACAGACCATCAGTGATATCAAAGTTTAATTGTGGTTGAGTTATCTCCCACAATAGCAGGAATCCTCCAGGAGCCAATAGCGATCGCACATGCTCTAGGGTTTTTGTTATGTTCTGGGTTACGTGCAACACATTAACAGCTACCACCACATCAAAGCTGTGGCTGTTGAACCCTTGTGCAGTTGGCGGTTTTTCGATATCTAAAAAATGATATTCAACAAATGGATAAGCGCTAAACTGCTGTTTAGCTTGATTCAAAAACAAACCACCGACATCTGTAAAAGTGTAGTTAGTTCGTTCCGATGGCAACACAGGTAGCAATTCTGCCGTGGCAATACCCTGTCCACCACCAATTTCTAGAATTCTCAGGTTAACGTCAGATGGTAATGACTTTACCACCTGTTCCATACCTGTTCGTATAATCCCTTGTAAATGGGTATTCAGAGGCAATTCTGAATTTGCTTCTGGTTTTGGTTTGTGGTCTTTGACCGCAAAGAACAACTCTAAGGGTTCTTTTTCACCAATGAGTACATTTGGTAGATTCTCGCCACATTCCCGGACTATATTTAGCTCATGAAGTGTATCTACGTATCTGATTTTGACTTCTTCTACCAGAGTATTAATAGAGTCGATGGAACAGGGAACAAGATTTGTAAATAAATCCTTTTCTTGTTTTAAGTGGCCTTGCTCTACTAGTACATCTAAAAAGCGATACAACAATTGTCGATAGCGAGGAATAATCTGAAATTGCTCACACAACTCTTTAGAAGAATACTGTTCATTAGAGTTGTTAAAAGCACCTAAACGCTGGAGAGCAAGGTTTATGTAAGCAGTACACAAACGATCCAAATACTGTTTGTTCAGCAAATAAGTTGGCGCGTCTAGTGTAGCGATGCTAGCACGAGCCTTTACTCTACAAACTTCTACAAGAGATTTACCTAACTCAGTTGCGGTTGCTTTTGGTTGAGATTGTCCTCCTAGATGTGGCTGTTTTTGTAGTTCAATCCAATAACGTTGGCGTTCAAATGGATAAGTCGGCAAAGGAATATGATGGCGTTGCTCGTTAGCATAAAAACCAGACCAGTCTACTTTGACACCAAAAAGCCAGAGTTGCCCCAAAGAGTTGAGTAAAAATGCGACATCTGACTGTTGCTCCTGTGGATGCCGGATTGAGGTTAATACCACCAGTTTTTCCTGGTGATGTTGCTTGGCAAAGGTACTTAAAGTCCTTCCAGGCCCAACCTCTAAAAAGATGCGCTCCTGTATTTTGAACAACTCAGTCATCCCTTCACTAAAGCGCACTGTCTGCCGTAAGTGCTTTACCCAATAGTTGGGGTCTGTTGCTTGGGCTACAGTAATCCAAGTGCCACTGACGTTAGACACAAACTCAATTGTTGGGGGATGAAGTTGGAGTTTTTGTAACTGCTGTGTAAATGGCTGGAGAATTGGCTCCATCATCTGAGAATGAAAGGCATGAGAAGTGTGCAACTTTCGACAAGCTACACCTTTGGCCTCTAGTTGTTGTTGCAATCTATTAATTGCTTCAGTTGCACCAGAAACCACGCAGTAAGAAGGCCCATTGCTTGCGGCTAAAGATAGTTGGCTATCTAGCAGAGGTTGTACTTCTTGTTCGGGAAGTTGGACAGAGAGCATTTCACCAGTAGGAAGTTGCTGTATCAGTCGTCCTCGAATGGCAACTAGCATTAGGGCATCTTCCAGAGAGAAAACTCCTGCTAAAGTGGCAGCTACATACTCGCCGATACTGTGACCAATCATTGCCTCTGGCTGTACACCCCATGCCATCCACAATTGAGCTAGGGCGTATTCAATGACAAATAGTGCTGGCTGGGCAACAGATGTTTGTTGGAGTTCCAGCGTTGCTTTTGCGTTCTGTGCCTCGTCTGGATACAATACATGGCGTAGATCAAAACCTAGATGTGGTTGCAGCAGTTCACAGCAACTATCAACTGTAAGTGTAAAAATTGGCTCACTCCCGTAGAGTTCTCTAGCCATATTCACGTACTGTGTTCCTTGCCCGGAAAACATAAACACCACAGGACGATGGCAAGGTTGCTGGTAGTGGGTGAAAACTCTTTGTGAATCTGAAGTAGACAGCACCTTTACCGCATCGTTCATATCTTGGCATACTACTATCCGGCGATGGTCGAAAGCTCGACGACCGATACCAAGGGTATGAGCCACATCAGCTAAGTTGAGATTGGGATGCTGTTTAAGGTGATTAGCCAGGTTCGCCGTAGCTGTTTCTAATGCAGATTCTGTTTTCGCTGAAAGAACCAACAGATGATATTTTCTCCCCTGCTCCCCTGCTCCCCTGCTCCCCTGCTCCTTTGCAGGCGCTTCTTCCAAAATCACATGGGCATTAGTCCCACCAATTCCAAAAGAACTAACTCCGGCACGGCGAGGAATGCCGTTTGTTGTCCATTCGGTAAGCGTGGTATTAACGTAAAAAGGACTATTGGCAAAATCAATTTGCGGATTAGGTTGCTGAAAGTGCAGACTAGGTGGTATTTGTTGATGTTTCAGGGCTAGGACGGTTTTGATCAGACCTGTTACCCCAGCAGCAGCGTCTAAATGTCCAATGTTGGTTTTCACCGAACCAATGGCGCAAAAGCCTTTTTTCTCAGTGGTAGCTCGAAAAGCTTGTGTTAACGCCGCGATTTCAATGGGATCTCCTAGTGATGTTCCTGTACCATGAGCTTCAATGTAGGTAATCGTTTCAGGTTCAACCTCGGCAACAACTTGAGCAGTTCTAATCACCTTGGCTTGACCATCTATACGCGGTGCTGTGTAACTAACTTTGAAAGATCCATCGTTATTGACAGCCGAACCTTTAATGATGGCATGGATGGTATCTCCATCTGCTAGAGCATCGTCTAATCTCTTCAAAACCACAATGCCTACACCTTCACCACCAACAGTTCCCTGTGCTTGAGCATCAAAGGCGCGGCAATGTCCGTCGGGAGAACCAATTCCCCCTTCTTTGTAAAGATAGCCAGTTTTTCCAGAAGAATTTATGGAAACGCCACCTGCCAAAGCCATATCACATTCTCCATTGAGTAAGCTTTGAGCAGCTAAATGCACAGCCACCAATGAAGTTGAGCAGGCGGTTTGAACAGTGTAACTTGGCCCCTCTAAATTAAGTTTGTAAGAAACGCGGGTAGTTAAATAGTCTTTGTCACCTGCGATCGCTAGTTGGTGATAATCTATAGATTTAATAATATCTTCGTTTAAATAAACATTGAGTAAGTAGCCACTGAAGCTAGCTCCGGCGTAAACTCCAATAGAACCTTGATAATTTTCTGAGTCATAGCCAGCATCTTCAAGGGCAATATATGCACATTCTAAAAATAGACGATGTTGTGGATCGGTAATGTCCGCTTCTCTAGGATTGAAGCCAAAGAATGAAGCATCAAAAAGTTCTACATCTTCTAATACAGCTCGTGCTTTGACAAACTTTGGGTTCTTGAGTGTTGCTGCATCTATCCCAGAAGCTAATAGTTCTTCATCAGTAAAAACAGATATTGACTCTACACCTCTTTGGAGATTTTGCCAAAACTCATCAGTATTTTTGGCTCCAGGAAATTTTCCTGCTATACCAATAATCGCTATTTCTGAACCTGTTTTAGGAGTAGATGCTATTGAATCATTCATGATTCTTTAAATCCTTTAGTATTTGCGAATAAACTTAAGCTAGTATTTGCTGGAGTTTATGAAGGATTATTCCTTAACTCCTAGACTTTTAGTAATTGACTTTAGTTTTTGCAGACGTTTTTGCTGTTGAGCTTTTCCATCTTTAATCTTCTCAATTTTTACATCAGTTTTCTGAAGAGATAATGTGTGATTTTTGATTGTGGTAAAGCATTCTGCTAAAGAGCTTATGGTTGGATATCTAAACATATCGATCATCGATAAATCTGTTTGAAATATTTCACGTAACTTGCTATGAACCTTAACCATAAGTAATGAATGACCACCCAGTTCAAAGAAGTTGTCGTGAATGCCTATCTTCTCGATATTGAGAGCCTTTTGCCAAATAGTAGCGATAGTTTGTTCCATCTCAGTTTGGGGCATGACATAAGCATCTGACAAATTTGGGCGGATAGTTTCTGGTGCAGGTAGCGATCGCCGATCCAACTTGCCGTTGGGCGTTAGCGGCAGAGCAGGGAGGAAGATAAAGGCAGAAGGCACCATATATTCTGGTAGCTTTTCTTTCAGGAATCGCTGTAAATCACCGATGGTAACAGCCTGTTTATCATCCAGGACTACATAGCCTACTAAACGCTTCTCACCATGACTTTCTTCAACAGCCTGGACTATTACTTCTCGGACTGCCTGATGTTTTCTCAGTGCCGTCTCAATCTCTCCTAACTCAATGCGGAAACCTCGAATTTTAACTTGGTGGTCAATGCGTCCTAAGTACTCAAGTTCGCCATTGGGCAAGTAACGGGCCAGATCGCCAGATTTGTATAAATAAGCATCAGTTACTTCGCTAAAGGGGTTGACAATGAACCGTTCAGCAGTTAATTCTGGGCGATTGAGATAACCACGAGTTACACCCGCACCACCAATGTAAAGTTCACCAGCAACCCCAATTGGAACTGGTTGCCGTTGTGAATCTAATAAGTATATTTGCAAGTCAGGAATACGATGCCCAATTAGGCTACCATTTCTTTGATTTAAATCCGCTATATTTATGGGGCGATAGGTTACGTGTACAGTCGTTTCTGTAATACCGTACATATTGACTAGTTGTGAGCCATCGCCGTGGCGCTCAAACCAAGGCTGCAAGCTATCAAGTTCCAGGGTCTCACCCCCAAAAATCACAAGACGCAGAGCCAGCGTTCCAGTTTTACCTGCCGCTTCCTCCTCTGCATTCATTAGTTGCCGGAAGGCCGATGGAGTTTGATTGAGTACCGTTACCTGCTGAGTGCATAACAAGTTGTAGAAAGCCTCTGGCGACCTGCTAATCCAGTAAGGAACAACTACCAGCCGTCCCCCATAGAGAAGAGATCCCCAAATTTCCCAAACTGAGAAGTCAAATCCATAAGAGTGAAAATTTGTCCACACATCGCGATCGCTAAAGTTAAACCATGACTGTGTGGCGGTAAAGAGCCGAATAACGTTCTGATGATTGACTAAAACGCCTTTGGGTTTACCAGTAGAGCCGGAGGTGTAAATTACATAAGCTAAATTATTTGTAGTTACCTCCCTAACCGGATTATCTACCCTTTCTTGACACCAAGCCTCACTGTTTTGGTTTAAGCAAACCACCTGCGCCTGATGCTCAGGTAAACCTTCGAGAAATTTATCCTCGGTTAACAATACCGAAACCTGGGCATCTGACAGCATGAAGGCTAGACGCTCCTTGGGATAGGTAGGATCTAGAGGGACGTAAGCCCCACCAGCTTTGAGAATTCCCAAGATACTCACAACCATATCTATTGAGCGATCCATAA
This sequence comes from Nostoc punctiforme PCC 73102, assembly GCF_000020025.1. Taxonomy (GTDB): domain Bacteria; phylum Cyanobacteriota; class Cyanobacteriia; order Cyanobacteriales; family Nostocaceae; genus Nostoc; species Nostoc punctiforme. The sequence continues at coordinate 4,287,635 of NC_010628.1, forward strand.
AAATTCCCACCAGTACTTCTGGGCCTACGCCGAGCGAATTGCTACGCGACAGCTTCGCTGAACGCAAATAATGCGCCAGCTGATTAGCTCGCTGGTTCAGTTCCCGGTATGTTAACTGTTGGTCTTCAAAGATTACGGCAATGGCATCGGGCGATCGCTCCACTTGAACTTCAAATAACTCATGGATACAATACTCCCCAGAATAGTCAGTTTGAGTATTATTCCATTCCACCAACAACTGTTGTTGTTCTGTTTTCGTCAACACAGGCAATTGTGCAAGGGGCTGCTCTGGATTAGCAACAATACCTTCTAGTAAAGTTACGTAATGTTTGCTCCAACGCTGAATTGTCTGGCAGTCAAATAGATCGGTATTATATTCCAGTTCTATTAGTAGTTCATTATCTGTCTGAAAAATATTTAAATTAAGATCAAACTTAGTAGCACTGGTAGAATTTTTAGCAACCTCAAATTCTTGCTTTAACGACTTTGACTCAAATTGAGCTTTGTCCAGATTAAACCCGGTGGTAAAGAGAGGGGTACGGCTAGGATCTCGCGGTAACTTTAAATTTTCAATTAGTTTAATAAATGGATAAATTTGATACTCGTAAGCATCTAGCAATACCTGCTGGATTGCGCTCAAATACTCTGTGAATCCTGGGTTGCCAATAACTTGGCTACGTATAGGCAATAGATTAACACAGTGACCAACAAGAGATTCTCCTGCGATCGCAGATTGTCCGGCTGAAGCAATACCAACAACGATATCTTGTTGATTCGTCAATCTTTGCAATAAAGTTATAAATGCTGTTAAAAGAATCGTAAATAAAGTATAACCACGTTGTCCGCTTAAATTTTTTAGAGCGTTATACAATGTTGGATCAAGGATGAGATTTTCTCGCGCACCAGTGTAAGAAAAGATTGGTGGTCGAGGACGGTCAGTTGGCAATTCCAACACAGGCACTGAACTCGAAAATTGACCTAACCAATAAGCTTCAGCTTTTGCCATCTCTGGACTCTGCTGCCTTTCTACTTGCCACAGAGCATACTCACTCCATTTCATCGGTTGCAGAAGTTGACTAGCAATACCTTGGCACTGTGCTGAATAAATTGCTGCTAGTTCTTGTAACAAAATACCAATCGACCAACCATCAGCAACAATGTGATGATTCGTCAGAACCACAAGATGATAATTTTCCTCCAGCTTAACTATGTGGCAGCCTAGTAATGGCCCTTTTTCCAGATGGAAAATTTGTTGAGCTTCTCGTGCTAACAATTCCGATAGCTGTGCTTCTCGTTGACTTTTATCTAAAGTTGAAAAGTCGCTCACAGGAATGTCTATAGTTAAAGTGGAATGAATCAATTGCTCATCCCCCTCTGGGCTAAAAGTAGTTCGCAGCGCTTCGTGACGATTGATAATTTCCTGAACCGCTTTACGTACTGCCAATAAATTGCAAGTTCCCCGTAGGTGGATAGTTCTCGATTCGTTATAGGCGCGGGAAACCTCATCTCCCATTTGTGCTAAAAACCACAATTCTTTTTGTGCTGCCGTCAGAGGAATTTTGAGCGTTGTTAAAATTGGGGCAGATGGTAATAATTCCCCTTGTTGCATTTCTACTACGCTTTCTTTAACTGCTCGAATTATATGTTCAATATCTGCATCAGTATGAGCCGTAGAAAGATAAAAGGTGCGTCCTTCCCAGACATAAACGCCTTTTTCTAGCAGATGGTAGAAAAACAACTGATTAAACTTGAGAGGAGATGAGCCTATAAAACGAAACAACGAACCAAAATGAACTACTTGAATAGGAACTTGTCTTTTTTCGAAGTAACTATTAATAGTTTGGGCTAATTTCGCTGTTTTTTGAGATAACTCTTGCTGTAACTTCGGGCCACTATTCTTAATATGGTTGAGTGCAGCCCAAGCCGCAGCCATTACCAAAGGATGTTTGAAAAAAGTACCCGCAAACATGGTGGTTTCTGCTTGAGGATAAGATTCATCTCCATAGTTCCACATCCCACCATCAAGCGTATCCATCAAAGCTGCTTTGCCAGCTATCACCCCAATTGGCATCCCAGCAGCAACAGTTTTCCCATAAGTAGTCAAATCTGCTTGAATATCCCATAATCCTTGAATTCCACCTGGGTGCATCCGAAAGCCGGTAATCACTTCATCAAAAATTAATACGGTTCCTGTTGCTTGAGTTAGTTGTCTGAGCTGGAGCAAAAACTCTTTGGGTTGCAAATCTGGCCGACTACTTTGTATCGGCTCTACCAATACTGCTGCCAGTTCGTGAGCATGAGTTTTGAGAATCTCTAAGGATTCAGGTTGGCCATAGTCGAGTACAATAACATCATCAGCAATGTAAGATGGAATACCTATAGCTCTAGGGATAGAACGCCGCGTTCCTTCGCTAGTTGTGACTCCTCGCACCAATATCCCATCATAGATACCGTGATAAGAGCCAGTAAATAAAGCAATCTTGGAGCGTCCTGTAGTAGCGCGTGCTAGGCGTATTGCTCCCATCACGGCTTCTGAACCATCGTTACAAAAAGCTGCCCGTTCTGCGCCTGTTAGTTGACAAATTAACTCCGCAACCTGACCGGCAAGACGCGATTGTGGGCCGTGCAGTATACCTTGGTTTATTTGTTCTTGAATCGCATCAATGACAAACGAAGGCGAATGACCAAATAAAAGCGCACCAAACCCCATAGAAATGTCTACGTATTCGTTGCCATCAACATCCCAAAGCGTGGCTCCCTCTCCACGCTGTCCGTGGATGGGATATAACATCTCTTTAATTGAGGGCAGGAACCCTGTTACCGCCCTGCTATTAGCATGGTAAGAACGGTAAGTTTGCGAGAGTCGCTTAGATTCTGAAGTACGCTTAACAAAACGTGCAATTAAATAATCTAAATGTTTTTGTTGATGAGGAGTTAACAGAGTCTTTGATTCTGAGTCAAGCTGTTGGATATTTGCCGGAATTTGAGGCTCAATTATTTGGTTTATGAGTTGTTGATTAAACTTAGCTTGAATCGATGATGGACTTTCTTGAAAACCAGATTTATCCTGAACAGGAGCAGATGGTATTGCTGCTTGTAAAGGTAATCTTTTCTTAGATGAACCTGCTTTTTGCAAAATATCTAGCTGTTTAGACATTAGCTGAAGCTGCTGTTCTATTACCTGTTCCAGTATTGTACCTGTTACAGATTTTTCATTTTCTTGCTCAAACTCTTGTGTATCTGAAGCCTTAACAGCTAGCCTTGATTCCTTGATATCTTCTGGAGGTATTTCTTGCACTATGTGCGTTACTAAGGCATGAATTGTTGATAAATCTTCAAGTAATAAACGAAAAGGAATATTAATACTTAACTGTTTTTGAATGGCACGGTTTATTTGCAGCAATATCAGAGAGTCAACACCCATTTCTAGAAAACGAGTATGAATATCTATTGCAGATGACTTGACTCCCAATGACTCACTAACAATGTCCTTGAGGCTTAATACTAATTTCTGATATTGCAAATCTTTCTTCATAATATTTTTCAAAAACTTATTTATTACTGAATGCATTTATATATAGCAGTTCTAAATCATTCGTGAAACCTCTCGTTATTCTTCTCTCTGTGTACTCTGCGTCTCTGCGGTAGCCTGCGGCAAGGCGCTCTGCGTCTACGTTAAAAAATAATTTCTATAAATAAGATAATATTGCTATAGCAGTCCTAAATAAATTTATAAAATATTTGCTTTTTTCTTGATGCTATTAGCATATATATAATTGCTACATATCTTTTTCTAAGATATCTAACTGCTGAAACATAACAGCAATTTGTTTGTTGACGATCTTTTGAAGAAAATTATCATATTTTTCACCTCTACTACCTAGTTTAAGGATGTTGTTTTGATGAGAATCAAAAAATAAATCTTGTGATTCATCTTCCAGATGATTAATCTGTTTATTCTGTAATTGATTCAACTCATTAACTTTAGTAGACTCAACCCAGTATCTTTTACGCTCAAATGGGTAAGTTGGTAAAGGTAGCCGATAACGTTTTTCATGAGCATACAAACTTGACCAATCAACTTGTATACCGTACAACCACAAATTTCCCAAAGTATTCAGCAAGAATGCAACATCAGATTGTTGATTATGAGGATGACCTATGGAGCAAAGCACCAATTGTCCCTGCGACTGTTGCTTAGTTAAAGTACTTAAAGTGCAACCAAACCCAACTTCTAAAAAAATCCGATTTGGCTGTTTGCACAATTCACTAATGCCATCGGCAAAGCGTACTGATGACCGCAAATGTTTAACCCAATAACTGTTATCTGTTGCTTCTTTTGTAGTAATCCAAGTGCCAGTTACGTTAGATAAAAATGGGATTTTTGGTGGATTAAGATTGACTTTTGCTAGCAAACTCTTAAATGGCTCAATGATTGAGTCCATCATTTGAGAATGAAAGGCATGGGAGGTACGAAGAAGACGACAGTCAACCCCTTGCTGAGTTAAGCAGTTTTGCAAATCTTCTATCTCTGAACTTAATCCTGAAACTACACAACGTTCTGGTGCGTTGATTGCTGCTATGCAGAGTTTAGCACCTAGTATAGGTATAACTTTTCTCTCCGGTAGCGCCACAGCTAGCATTGCTCCTGAAGGTAGTTGCTGCATCAATTGCCCACGCTTGGCAACTAGCATCAATGCATCTTCTAGAGAAAATACCCCAGCTAAACAAGCGGCGACGTATTCTCCTATGCTATGACCAATCATTGCACTAGGGCACACTCCCTTAGCCAACCACAACTGTGCTAGGGCATATTCAACCACGAATAGCGCCGGCTGGGTGATATGAGTTTGGGTCAACTGTTCTGTCGCCCATTGCGTCTGTTCTTCGCAGGGATACAGAATAGTCCGTAAGTCTAGCTCTAATATATGTTTGAGTTGTTCGCAGCAATCATCAACCTGTTCCCGGAAAATTGGCTCAGTTTGGTATAATTCTCGACCCATCGCTACAGACTGCGACCCCTGACCAGGAAACATAAACACAACCTCTAACTCACCTGGTTCTTGATAGTGGGTGAGAACTCGTTGCGGGTCTTTTGCCTCTAAAACTTTGATTGCATCCTCAATATCTTGACAAACTACCATTCGACGATGAACAAAAGCTCGACGGCCTATCCCCAGAGTGTAAGCAACATCAGCTAAGTTTAAATCAGGATGCTGTTTGAGGTGATTAGCCAGATTTGCTGTAGCTGCCTGTAATGCTGATTCTGTTTTAGCAGAAAGAACTAACAGCTGATATTTCCTCCCCTGCCTCCCCCGGTTACTGAGCGTAGTCGAAGTATGCTCCCCCTGCTCTCTCACCGGGGCTTCTTCTAGAATCACATGAGCATTAGTGCCACCAATGCCGAAAGAACTGACTCCTGCGCGTCTAGGGTGTCCGTTCGACTTCCATTCTGACAGCTTATCGTTAACGTAAAAGGGGTTGTTTGCAAAATCAATCTGGGGATTGGGCTGCTCAAAGTGCAAACTGGGTGGTATCTGCTTGTGTTTGAGTGCGAGAACAGTTTTGATTAAACTAGCAACACCAGATGCGGTATCTAGGTGTCCGATATTCGTCTTTACCGAACCAATGGCACAGAAATTCTTTTTTTGAGTTCTGGCACGAAAAGATTTAGTTAGTGCTGCAATTTCAATCGGATCTCCTAAAACTGTGCCGGTGCCATGAGCTTCTACATAACTGACCATATCTGGTTCGATTCTGCTGATGGCAAGAGCCTCTGCAATCACCTTGGCTTGACCATCGATACTGGGAGCTGTATAGCCAATTTTGGCTGAACCATCATTATTAATGGCTGAACCTTTAATTACAGCATGAATATAATCTCCATCTGCGATCGCATCTGCTAATCGTTTTAAAATTACTATACCGACACCATTGCCACCAACAGTCCCTTGTGCCTTGGCATCAAAGGCGCGGCAATGTCCATCGGGAGATAAAATTCCCCCTTCTTGATAAGAATAGCCGGTCTTTTGTAAGGTAGTTACAGAAACTCCACCTGCTAAGACTAAATCGCATTCACGATCTATTAAACTTTGACATGCTAAATGAACCGCGACTAAGGAACTAGAACACCCAGTTTGAATAGTGATAGCTGACCCCTTCAGGTCTAATTTATAAGCAACTCTTGTAGTTAGATTATCTGTACGATTATGATGTCTAATTTGGTCAAGACCAACTAATTTTATCAGTTCACTGTTAGAAAAAAGATTAAATAAAAAGTAGCTACTAATACTGGCACTACCGTAAACACTAATCCGACCTTTATAGGTTTTAGAATCATAACCAGCACTTTCCAAAGCTTCCCATGCTGTTTCCAAAAACAGACGATGCTGTGGATCTATTATTTCTGCTGTTTTGGGAGAGTAATCAAAGAATGAAGCATCAAATAATTCTATATCTTCCAGTACAGCATTTGCTTTGACATAATTGGGATCGTTTAGTGTAGTTGGATCTACCCCTAAAGCCTCCAGTTCCTGGTTTGAGAAAAAGGAAATTGATTCCAAACCTTTTTGTAAATTTTGCCAAAAGATATCTAAATTTTTAGCTTGAGGAAACCGTCCAGACATACCAATAATAGCTATGTCTAAGTCGCCTATTTGATTTTGTTGGAGATTGTCATTTTTCATTAGTGTTAAGGTTTCAGTCGTTTTTATAAAAATTTATCTATATTGCGCTCTTGACTGTCTAGAAGCAGTGCGGCTCTCAGCACGCTCAGTGCTTTCCTCAAAAGAGGATATTTCAGTTGGTTTTTGTATTAAATATTTAGCTAATGAGTTGATGGTTGGATATTCAAATAGGTTAATTACTGATATATCTGTGTGCAAAAGTTCTCGTAGTTTGGCGTGAATTTGCACAAGAAGTAATGAATGACCACCAAGATCGAAGAAGTTATCGTAAATGCCCACCTTTTCAACATGAAGCATCTGTTGCCAGATATTAGCAATAGTTTGCTCTATCTCAGTTTGTGGTGGCTCATAAGTTGCTGCCAATTCTGGGCGATCGCCATTTGATTCTGGGAGTTCTCTACGGTTCACTTTGCCATTGGGTGTTAGTGGCAAAGCTTTTAACATAATGAAAGTTGCAGGCATCATGTATTCTGGCAGTTTCTCCCTCAGAAATCTATACAGTTCGCTAACACTGAGTGTTTGCTGTTGCTTAGGAACAACATAAGCCACCAAGGATTTGTTGCCAAACTCCTCTTCTCGGATAGAAGCTACAGCCTGCTGCACTTGCGGGTGTTGACACAGTGTAGTTTCAATTTCTCCTAGTTCAATGCGGAAGCCTCTAATTTTTACTTGGTGATCGACTCGTCCAAGAAACTCAATATTACCGTCGGGTAAGTAGCGGGCTAAGTCACCAGTTTTGTATAATCGTGAACCTGGCTTAGAAGCAATCAATCCCGTATCTGCAAAAGGATTGGGAATAAACTGTGCTGCTGTTAAATCAGATTGATTCAGATAACCCCTAGCTAATCCCGCACCGCCGATGTACAATTCACCCGGTACGCCAACGGGTACTGGTTGCAGTTGCTCATCCAGTAGATAAATCTGCGTATTGGCAAGTGGACGACCAAGGGGTACTGTCTGTGTATGATTAATTTGCTGCTCAACTGCGAAGGTAGTAACCCCCACCGTGGCTTCTGTAGGGCCATAGTGATTGAAGATTAAACTAGATGGTACTTGCTGCTGAATCTGTTCAATCAGTTGCCAATTTGCAGCTTCGCCACCCAGAATTAATTGCTGGCGGGGCAAGATGGAATCGGATGGTGCAGCAGCCAGAAGAGTGGCAAGGTGAGAAGGGACAATTTTCAGACAGTCGATAGGATGTGTGCGGCAGTATTTTGCCAAGGCTGCTGAGTCAGTAGCACACTCGGCAGACAACACATGCAGACATCCACCAGTGCAAAGCGCAGCAAAGATGCCAGTATTACCTAAGTCTGCGGCTAAGGTAGAAACAGTGGCAAAATTGGTTGTGGTTGATAAGTCTAACCTCTGGGTAATTCCGTTAAGGTAATTTAGAAGTTGTTGGTGTTCAATCGCTACTCCTTTTGGTTTACCAGTAGAGCCGGAGGTGAATAAAACATAAGCTAAATTCTCAGTCGTAACTTCACTGCTGAGATTTTCATCTTTGTGTTGAGCAATGGTATCCCAATCTGTGTCTAAGCAGACTATCTGTGCTGTATGCGTTGGTAGGGCATTTACTAATCGCTGTTGTGTCAAGATTACTGGTATTTGGGTATTCTGCAATCGGCCAGCAATTCCATCTTTGGTTAAAGTTGGATCTAGCGGTAAATAGGCTCCACCAGCTTTGAGGATGCCCAAAAGTCCAATAATCATCAATAGCGATCGCTCTGTGCAAAGCCCTACTAAAACTTCCGGCTTGACTCCTTGCTGCTGTAAATAGTCGGCAAGTTGATTGGCTTTGCTATTCAACTGTGCATAGGTTAATTGCTGGTTTTCAAAGACAACGGCAATTTTATTCGGTGTTTTTTGTACTTGTGCTTCAAATAGTTGATGAATGCATTTATGTTGTATATTGTCAAGATATGTTTGGTTAAATTCGACTAACAATTGTTGGCGATCGCTTGGACTGAGAATCTCTAATTGGCTAATTTTCTCTTCTGGATGAGCAGTTACACTAGTTAATAAAGTTTGAAATTGTCTGGCTATGCGTTCAATAGCATCGGCTGAGAAATAATTGATATCGTAGTAAAATTCTGTAGTTAAATAATGCTGGCGTTGATTACAACTAAGTTTGATTTTAAACTGTTCAATACAACTGTAATATTGCTCCAGAGAAAATGATACATCGCCAGCAACGAGTTCTTCTGGTAGCTGTTCAAACTCGAAACCGATGGGAAAAGCCAGTTGATGATTTTCTATTGGTTCTGGCACAAAATAATCTTGCCATTCTGCACTAGCTTCTATAGTCCGATCGGCTAGTTCTACAACTTCTTTAAAACGTAAATCTGATGTCAAATAAGTTTTAATTGGCAACCAAGTAGCAACAAGTCCTAGTAAGTTATGTAGTTCTTCATAATCGCGGCGATCGCTAGCCATACCGATGATGATATCTGGCTGTCTTGTAAGTCGCCAAATCAGCGTTTGCCAGCAAGCTAGTAAAACGACAGCAACGGAAGTATTATACTTTTGAGCTAAAGTGGCAATCTCGACTTTTATGTTAGAGGTAATATCTAAGCGATAACAGTCTACTTCAAACTTAGATGGCTGTAATAGTTTGTTCTCAAAAGGTAACTTTAAAGAGGCAAGTGTCGAAATCTTTTGCTCATCCCAGTATTTCTTAGCTGATTCTGCATCTTCATCTTCGAGTAATTGATTCTGCCATTCAGAAAATTGTATATATTGTACAACTTCTTCTGATACTGTTTTTTCTTGGAAACAAACAGAATAGGAATTGCTGATTTCAGTTACCAAATTTTTTAGTGCCCATGCATCAGCACAAAGTGAAGGCAGACTGATAAGTAAAATGTACTTATTTACTGATAGCCTCAGTAGAGATACATGCAACAGTGATCCTTGCTCAAAATCGAGAGAAAGACTTCGTGCTTCTTGGAAAAAATATTCTATTTGCCTTGAGAGTTCTTTTGGTTCGCAATCACTCAGATCAATGTCACGCCACGATAGAATATTCCTGTTTCCTAAAACCATCACAGGAATTTTCATTCCAGGTAGGTAGTGAAAAGTTGTATGCAGAATCCCATGTCGAATAACGACTTGCTCTAAAGCAGCTTTTAATGCTTCTGGTTTGATATTACCTTCAATAAGAAGGGCACATTGAGTAAAGTAAGCTAAACTATGCTGCTGTAATGACCAAAGACGCTTTTGTTGAGGAGAAAGCCGAAAACCCTGAGTTATTTTATTTGGCATATTATCTACTCACTTAACGGTTTATGACAAACAAAGACGGCAGTATCAGACCCTCGTTCTACTCCCAAATCACGATTTATATCGTATATGGTAATTCCTGTAAATCCTACCTCTTCTAGAGCCGATTTAACCTCTGTTGTTGAATAAGCTTTTAAGAAAAAACTCCTATCCGATCGTTGCCAAAGACCATTTATTAATTGGAATCTAGTAGTATCTTTTCGACCAATTTTCTTTTCTGTATCGTAACTCCAAATATCTACCCAGACGTTATTATCTTTTACGCAACCACCAGTATCACTATTTTTCCAATCTAGTTCACACAATTCTTCCAGATACAATTCAAAGGCAAAGATACCATTTTCTAGCAGAGCATTATAAACATTTTGTAATGCATCTTTCAATTCCTCAATCCTGAGGATATAGTTGAGGACAACATCTGTCGAAATAGCTGCATAGAAAGTTGGTGGCAATTTAAAAAATCGGGCATCATCTAAAATAAATTTACCATCGGGTGCATTCTCCCTTGCAACCTTAAGCATTCCTTCAGAACTATCAAGTCCTGTTACTTGATACCCTCTTTTCAGTAATCGTTGTGCAATTTGCCCTGTACCGCAACCAAGGTCAAAAATGTGCGATCCTTTGGGAATATTTTTTAGAATTAATCTATCTATGCAATTTAATGTAATGTCATGATGCTCTAGACCTTTCAAGTCATACATAGAAGCTATAGTATCATGATTGGTATTGCGTTGTTTGGAATACACCATAATGTTTATCCTCAATTATATTTCTTTAATCATTTCGCCCATTGCTACAACAATTTTCCGAGAACCTACATAAGGATTCCGTCCGTGAGCAATTAGCATATTATCTAACATCAAAATATCACCTTGCTGCCAAGAAAAGCTCGTTTGACATTGCTGATAAACTTCATTAATTTCTGCAATAACTGAATCTTCTATAGGAGTACCATCTCCGTAATAAACATTACGCGGTAGCTGTTTATCTCCAAATGTAGACAATAGAGATTCTCTAACTTCTGCGTCTAAATATGCTATATGGTGTAACTGAATTTGATTGAAAAATACAGACTCGCTAGTTTTTGGATGTACTGCCAATGCTGGACGAACTTGGCGAGTAATTAGACTATTATTATACCATTCAAAATTAATTCTAGCTTGACGGCAATAATTTTCTACAACTAATTTGTCATTGCTACGAAAGAAATTTTGCCAGCTTACATCCAGACCTTTGGTATAGTGACGGACGTACATTAATTGTTTTTGAGCTAATCTTTCTCTCAGTTTGGGATTGATTATTTTGTAAGCTTTTCGACAGTCTATAATTGGTGTTTCTCCACCTTGTTGTGCTACTTGGATGCAGAAAAACCAAATTTTCAGAGGCCACTGATGTAAATGAGAACTTTCGTTATGAAAGAGAATAGCTTTTTTAGGCGGGTAAGGAGTAGAACCATAAACTTTACCACCCTCTCCAGTCCGGGGTAAATCACCATATTCATCAAATAAGTCTGGAGAAATTACCTGGGCAAAATTTTCAAAATCTAATACTGATTCTATATTGAAGTCTCTAAACAAAATTGCGCCATGTTTTAACAATTCCTTGTCTAAAAATTCCTGATTCATTTTAGACCAAGCAATCAAATCAATATCGTTACTAGCAGGCTTAATTACTAGGGGAAATGTTTGTCCTGTTTGAAAGTAACAAGTTTCGACTAATTTTTCTGGCAACGAGCTAATAGCTTTAGGAGTAATGCCGATTAACTTCTCCTGATTAAATGCTTTACGCTCTCTTTTTTGCCTAACTTGTTGGTTTCTTTCAGCCTCAGTCAACATTTCTAAATTGCCAATCTGCACATCAGGTTGAGACACAATGCTGTTAAGCAGTGTCTGGAAGTGATTTGTCATCCGAGTGATGGTAGCAGCATCAAAAAGTTCGGCGTTATACTGCAACTTGCCCAAAATTCCCTGTTCTGTTTCTGTTAAAAATAGTGCTAAATCAAACCTAGCTATTTTGTTTTGAATTTCCAAGAAACTTAAGGTCAATCCTGGCAATTCTAAGGTTGGCATTGGGGCATTCTGAAGGACAAACAATACCTGAAATAGTGGCGATGTATTACTCAAATTGCGCTCAGGTTGCAAAACCTCTACTAATTTCTCGAAGGGCAAATCTTGATGAGCATAAGCTCCTAATGCTACCTCGCGGACTCGCCCAAGTAACTCACGAAAACTGGGGTTTCCGCTCAAATCGGTGCGTAAGACCAGCAAATTGACAAAAAAGCCAATTAATGATTCGATTTCGGCTCGATTACGATTAGCAACATCAGTGCCAACAATGATGTCATCCTGCTGGGTATAAAGTTGTAGTAATATTTGAAACCCTGCCAGTAGGGTCATGAATAAAGTAGCACCCTCTTGGCGGGTAAGTGCTTGCAGTTGTTGAGATAGGTTAGAGGGAATGTTGAAGAATTGAGTTGCACAAGGACTAGTTTTAACTTCTGCCCGTGGGCGAACTGTAGGTAATTGCAGTATAGGAAGGTTGCTTCCTAATTGCTTTTTCCAGTAGCTAAGTTGAGCTTCTAGTACCTCCCCCTGCAACCACTGTTTTTGCCAGATTGCAAAGTCTGCATACTGTATGGGTAGTTCTGAAAGCGGAGAAGGTTTTCCGGCACAAAATACCTCGTACAATGTTGCTAATTCTTGAACAAACACACCCATTGACCAGCCATCTGAGACAATATGATGGATTGTGAACAATACTATATGTTCTTGCTCGTGGATACGCAGGAGAGTACATCTTAGTAATGGCCCTTGCACTAGGTCAAAACACCGTTGCGATTCTTCTGTAATCAGTTGTTGAACAACAGCTTCCTTCTGTGCTTCTGGTAACTCCCGTAAGTCCACTACTGGTATTTTGATAGTTAGACTGCAAGCGATCGCTTGAAATGGTTGTCCATTTACCATATAGAAGGTAGTACGCAACGCTTCATGACGACGGATTATTTCCTGCAAACTCTGCTCCAGCACACCTAAATTTAGGGAACCAACGAGACGTAAACCAGATAGATCGTTGTAGGTTAAGCTGCCAGGATATAGTTGCTCTAGCAACCACAATCTAGCTTGAGCAAAAGATAGTGGTAAATTGCCATTTCGGGAAATGCGTGTGATGGCAGGAGTTTCTAGCTTTTGTTCCAGTCTCATCACAATTTCAATCTGTTTAGCTAGGCTAGCGATAGTAGGTGATTCAAATAAGTGACGCAGGGGTAGTTCAAGGCAGAAAGCATCGCGCACGCGAGACATAACTTGAGTGGCAAGTAAGGAATGTCCACCCAGTTCAAAAAAGTTGTCGTCAACTCCCACTTGCTCAACACCAAGAATTTGCTTCCAGATTCCGGCTAGGACTTCCTCAACAGGATTACGCGGTGCCACAAAGACATGACCAAAATTGTCTGGCTCATGTTTTGGAAGCAACCGGATTTTCGGGATTTGATTGGCTGGAATTTTATCTAAAAGTGTTGCGATGTGTTGTTCTTCTGGAGCGGCAACTATGTTTTCAAGTAAGCCGATCAAATGGTCTTGAATGCAAGTAACGTCGGCTCTATCGAAGCGACGTGTATCGTAGATCAGATCAAATCTGAGTTCTGAGTCTGGAACTACGAGCAACGTCAGGGCATATTTAGTTTGTGCCCCTTTAAAATGAGTCTGACTGATATTGATACTTAGAACTGATGATTGCTGTCTTGATATATCTGGAAAGTTCTCGAAAACTAGAAGACTTTCATAAAGAGACAAGGCTCCCGGAACTTCACTCCATTGATGGATTTGACCAGTAGGGCTATATTCATACTGCTGAAGCTCTACATTATAGGTCTGGATGTCTTTGAGCCAAAACCAGAAAGATGCTCTAGGGGAAACCTTTACCCGTATGGGTAAGCTATTGATCAACATTCCAGTCATTGATTCAACCCCCTCTAAGTCTGACTGACGACCAGAGACGGTAATGCCAAAAACGACATCTTCTTGCCGACTATAATGGCTCAAAAGCAATGCCCAAACTCCCTGAATAACCGTATTCAAAGTTAAGCGATATTGCTTTGCCAAAGATTGCAAGGTAGCTGTAGCAGGTGCTGATAAGTAAACTTTCTGTTCTCCGTAAATGTCTTCTGGGTCAGCGACACTTAGCGACTCTACTGTTGTTCCCAGTGGGGTTGGTCTGGTAAAACCCTGTAGAGTTTTGCGCCAGAATGCTTCTGGTTTGGACAAATCTTGTTTTTTCAGCCAAGCGATATAGTCTCTGTAGGGACGAGGTTTTTCTAAATGTAGGTCTTGACCTTGACAGAACGCTTCGTAAAAGGCAAAGAATTCTTGGAAGATCGAAGAGACAGACCATCCATCCATCAAAATATGGTGATGAGTGCAAATAAATTGATAATTTTCTTTACCCAAATGGATCAGAGCTAGGCGAATCAACGGTGCTTTGGAAAGGTTTATACCCTGATGACGTTCTGCCTGAAGAAAAGCCTCTAGTTCTTCTTTGACTTGAGATGATGAAAACTGATGCCAGTCTAGTTGTTCAAGCGGTACTTTCACCTGTCGAAGTACTACCTGAAGTGGCTCATCTTGTTCTTTCCAGATGAAACATGTTCTCAAGACTGAGTGGCGGTCTATAACCTGCTGCCATGCTCGCTCAAAGGCAGAAATATCTAAATTTCCCTGAAAAACACCAGTCAATTGCTCAATATGGATGCCTGGCTCTGGAGAATACAGCGTCTCAAACAGCATACCTTGCTGTGGAGCCGAAAGGGGATAAATTGCTTCAATATTTTTCTTGTTCATTTTATCCTCACTTAAGAAAAGTCTATTTCAGCAAAAGCCTTTTCTAATTTTTCTTGGCTTAGTTCAACATCAGGAAAGTCAGAAGGAGTATAGCCAAATGCATCAGGAGACTGACTACGGACAATAAGAGCCCGCAGCACTTCTACACAACCTTGAGCTAAACCCTCAATTGTGGCCCGTTGATAAATGTTTTTGCTGTATATCCAATCTATTTGCAGCCGACCACCCATAACAAAGCCAATACACTCCAGCAAATGGCTCATGCTTCCTCGTGGACTGCGGTTTAGTCCGGGTATCAAGTGGGATAATCGAAACTCAGAATTTTCAGGGATAATTCGATCTAACTGACCCAAGTAGTTGAAAATAACTTGAGCTTGAGGAAGGGCTTGTAGTTGCTCAACTATTTCTACATCCTCGCTCATATAGCGCAGTACGCCATAGCCAATGCCCTGGTTGGGAATTTTGCGAAGCTGTTCCTTGACTGATTTTAAGGTATTTTCTGGATAGATTTCCTCACCCAGTTCTAAGACAACTGGGAAGATGGTTGTGAACCAACCTACGGTGAGCGATAGATCCATATCGTCGAATATATCTTCTCGCCCGTGACCCTCTAAGTCAATTAATAGCGATCGCGAAGCGTCTCCTGTGGAGATTCGCTCTCCATTCCATTGTGCCAAAGTTTGTGCAACTGCTGTTATTAACAGGTCATTGATTTGGGTTAGATAAACCTGAGGAAGTTCTTGGAGCAATGCTTTAGTTTCTTCTGCACTGAGTTTGACTGATACAGTTTCGGCAGAAGCCATCAGGTTGTCCCCTCGCTCATTATCCATTGGCAGAGAAGAAATATATTTCCGCGATTCTGAGAGCCAATAAGGTAATTCTTGCTTTAGTTCTGCTGACTGCGCGTATTGCTCTAGTCGTTGCGACCACCGTTGAAACGAAGTAGTTTTTAGTGGAAGCTTAATTGCTTCACCCTGAGAAAGCTGTTGACAAAGTGTATATAGAGCGTCCAACAAAATTCGCCAAGAGACACCATCAACTACCAAGTGGTGCATAACAACCAACATTCGGGCTGACTTTTGCACACCCAGTTCAAAAAAGGCCACCTTCAAAAGCGGCCCAGAGGATAGGTTCAGGCTCGCCTGTACTGTTTCTGTTGCTTCTTCAATGGCAGATTCTTGTTTTTCTGATGACAGCGCCGACAAATCCAGTCTGATAAAAGATAAAACTTCGTCTGGGCTAGCGTTGAACTGTTGCCAACCAGATTCCGTCTGCATAAAACGCAGGCGGAGCGCATCATGGTGTATAAGCAATTGCTGTAGCGCCTGCTCTACGATTGATGGGTCGAGTTCTTGATTCACTTCCAGTTGGATTGACTGGTTCCAGTGGTGCGAATCAGGCTGATTTTGTGCTAGAAACCACGATTGGATGGGTGTCAGGGGTAATGAACCAACGATCGCTTCCTGTTGCGCTTGGATTGTGGGAGTGTTTCCCGCCACTGCGGCTAATTCAGCAATCGTTTGGCGATCGAAAATTTGACTGGTAGTTAGCTGTATACCAGTCTGCTTGGCTTTGGCGATCGCCTGAATGCTGAGAATAGAATCTCCGCCTAAGTCGAAGAAGTTGTCGTAAACGCCCACTCGATCGACACCAAGTACCTGACTCCAGATTTGGGCTAATATTTCCTCAACAGCAGTGCGCGGTGCAGCGTAAGTTGCTTCCAGTTCGGGTCTGGTTGTGTCTGGTGCTGGCAGTGCGCGTCGATCTACTTTGCCATTAGAAGTTAATGGTAGTGCCTTCAGGGATATCAAGGCTGAGGGCATCATGTATTCAGGTAGCTTCTGTTTGAGGAAACTTCGCAGATCGCTAAGGGAGGGTGACTCATGGTTCCAAACAATGTATGCCACTAAACGCTGGTTGCCTGGAACATCCTGCCGCGCTATCACTACTGTTTCTTGTACTCCCGAATACTCAGAGAGTACAGACTCAATTTCCCCTAGCTCAATGCGGAAGCCTCGAATCTTCACCTGGTCATCGCAACGTCCCAGGAACTCTAGCGTTCCATCTGGTCGGTAACGAACTAGGTCGCCAGTTTTATAAAGACGTTCCCCAGGTTCATTAGTGAAAGGGTTGGGGACAAATTTTTCTGCGGTCAGTTCAGGGCGATTTAGATAGCCTCGGGCTACTCCCAAACCGCCAATGTATAGTTCACCCACCATCCCAATGGGGACTAACTGACAGTGCGGGTTAAGTACATACAGCTTGGTATTGGCAATTGGCTGACCAATTGGCACCGACCCTGATAGCTGTTCGCTACTTGGAACTTTATAAATGCAGCATCCCACAACTGTTTCTGTGGGGCCATACTCATTGACAAGCATGGTGTCAGGAGCAGCCTTTTGCCAAAAGCTAATGCTGTTAACTAATAAATTTTCACCCCCAATAATGAAAGCCCTAGTTCGTCCACTAGCTTCTTTTGGTGATATTTGCTGGTTGAGCAATTCCAGATGAACAGGTGTAATTTTAACCAGGCTTAAGTTGGAGTGGTGAAGTAGCGAGTTGCTTAGGGTTTCGATGCCCTGATCTTCCGGCAACAAGTCTACCCGACACCCTACCAGTAAGGGTGAAAACAGACTAGTTATTGTCAGGTCAAATGCTAAAGAAGAGTGAACTAGCGTCCCGTCTCCTTGCTCGACTGCGTAAGCTTGCGTACACCAGTTCAGATAATTTACCAAACCTTGATGGGGAATTAACGTCCCTTTGGGTTTACCAGTGGAGCCGGAGGTGTAGATGACGTAAGCTAGATTGAGAGCAGTTGTCTGACTGACTGGGTTTTCTGGACATTCGTTAGCGATAACTTCCCAGTCGGTATCTAGGCAAATGACTTTGATTCCCTCTGTTGGAATTTCGGCTACTAAACTTTGTTGGGTAAGCAGCACAAGAGCCTGAGTATCCCCAAGAATGAAGGCTTGGCGTTCCTTGGGATAGATGGGATCGATGGGAACATAAGCTCCACCTGCTTTGAGGATACCTAAGACTCCGATGACCATTTCTAGAGACCTCTCTACGCAAATGCCCACTAGCACTTCGGAACCAACTCCCAGTTTTTGTAAGTAGTGAGCTAGCTGATTGGCGCGAGCATTGAGTTCGGCGTAGGTTAGTTGCTGGGTTTGAAATCTGACAGCGATGTTTTCGGGTGTGCGATCGCTCTGTAACTCAAACCAATGGTGGATGCACTGGTAGGGTAAAATAGTGGTTTGACTATTGTTAAATTCGGCTAAAAGTTGCTGACGCTCGATAGGACTGATAATGTCGAAAGTAGCGATCGCACCTCCGGGATTTTTAACCACACTGGTTAACAATGTCTCAAATTGATTCGCCAGACGCTGAATGTCTTCTAAAGCCAAAACATTCGCATCGTAGTGAAATTCAGCAGCTATACTATCATTCCGACTAACACAGGTTAGTTTGACCTGAAACTTATCAACACAAGTGTACTGTTGATAAATTGAAAAGTAGACATCGCCAGCAAAATGTTTAGCCGAGAGAGATTCAAAATCGAAACAGAATGGGAAGAATAACTGCTCTAGACTATTACCCGATTCAACACTTTTTTCCCAAGAAAAACTTTCTTGCCATTCAGATATTTCCTTTATAGTTTCTGCAACCTGAACCAAGAGATTGTTGAACTTGTAGCTATCTTCGAGATGACACCGAAGAGGTAAATATTTAACAATTAGTCCCAACGATTCTTGTAATTCTTCATAGCTGCGACCATCATTAACTGTACCAATAACTATGTCTGATTGTTCGGTGAGCCGCCATAGCAGAATTTGCCAGCAAGTTATAAAAAATACATCTTTATTAATTTTTTTACCGTGAGTAATGGCATTTATTTTTGCTACTAAATCAGGCGCAATTTCCCTACTAAACCATTTGGGTTCAAATTTTGAGTTCTCAGTTTGCTGATTTGCAAAAGGAAGCCGCAAGCCACTAAGACTAGAAATATCTAGCTTTCCCCAGTAATCTGTTTCTAATTCCACATCTCCTGCTTTCAGCAATTCATTTTGCCATTCAGCAATCTCGGCATATTGTAAAGGTTGCTCAATAACTGTTTCGCCCCGTAAGCAAGCCGCGTAGCATTTGCTCAGTTCACAAACTAAATTATTCAGGGTAGGTGAATCCGCACACAAAGCAGGCAAACTGACAAGTAATAAATGCTTTTTTGGTGAGAGAGTAGTGAAGGTTGTTTGCAAAAGTGGCCCTTTCTCCCAATCGAAACTTTGCTGAATTCCTGATTGAAACAGCTTCTCTATCTCTAATCCTAAAGCCTCTTTGTTTTCCCAAGAATATTCACTTAATGATAGGAGGGTAGGCTCATTAATTACCTGAATGGGAATTTTTATCCCACGGGTCTGATGAAAAGTCGTCCGGAGAATTTCATACCGATTTACTACTTGGTGTAAAGCTGCTTTTAAAATCTCCAGTTGCAAATTCCCTTCCAGGAGGATAGCACCATATACTTGATAATATTGACTGTCTTTTTGTAATAACCACAATCGCTTTTGTTGCGGTGAAAGTTGAAATCCGTGAATTTGTTTTTGCATTTATCCTATTTACGCTTGATAGCGTATTTATATACTTTAGATGTTAGACATCTTCAAAGTTGGCCATTTCGCCCATTGCAACTAAGAGTTGCCTTTCTCCCATATATGAATTCCTACTATGAGCAGTTAATAGATTATCTAGTAGTAATAAATCTCCCCTTTTCCAAGGAAAGCTAACTTCTAATTGCTGATAGACTCCACAAATTTCTTCCAGTACCGAATCTTCAATAAGAGAGCCATCTCCGTAATAGCAATTTCGTGGTAAATCCTCTTGTTTAAACATTGATAAAAGGGACTCACGAGTTTGTGAATCTAAACAAGCTGGATGCCAATGTTGCGCTTGATTAAACCAAGACATTTCCTTAGTTTGAGGATGTTTGACAACTGCTGGACGAACAGCAATTGTCCTCAGTCGATTGCCTGTTTTCCATTCAAAATCAATTGCCGCTTTTGTACATGCAGCTTCTACTTCTAAGCGATCGCTAGTCTGAAAAACTGTTTCCCAATTCAATCCTAATCTATCCCCGTAGTTTCGGATATACATAACTTTCTTATCAATAAATCGCTCTCTAATTTTAGGATCGATTAGCTGAAAAACTATCCGACTATCAACTATTGGTGTTTCTCCTCCCTGCTGTGCAGGCTGAAGACAACCAAACAATATTTTTCTTGGCCAAGAATAATTAAATGAATTTTCGTTATGCCACAAGAGCTTTTTATCAGCAGGGTAAGATACTGGAGTATAAACTTTACCACTAACACTTTTCCGGGGATGTTCCCCATTCTCATTAAACAAGTCTGAGCAAAGAGCCAAGCAAACTCGCTCAAATGTTGTTGCGGTGTCTACATTGAATCCTCGGAATAATATCGCACCATATTTTAGTAATTTTGTTTCTATAAAATTTTGGCTGCTCTCAATCCAATCGGCTAAATCAAGATAGTCAATATTAGGTTTTAGGACGATCGGAAGTGTTTCCCAATGGGTGAGAAAATCTATCTTGATAAATTCTGTTTCTGACAAGTTAATTGTCTTTCGTCGCACTGTCTCTAATTTTATAGAGCTAGATTTTTTATTTTCTAATTTTTTCATAAAAACTAATTTGTTAACTCTTTTTATAAATTTTCACTAATGACCTTCCTTTGAACATTTTTTAATTTTTGGTAAAACACCTCTTTTTGTTTTATTTTATGGAGCATCTGCTGTTGCTTATCTGTTTTCTTTAAAATTTCTTCTAGTTGATTGAGTTCAGCATCCGGTTGTGTAACAACACTCGCTAAAATTATTTCAAAATGCTTCAGCATCCGGGTAATACTACTAGCATCAAATAGGTCTGTGTCGTACTCCAATAATCCTTTCAATCCTTGCTCTGTCTCTCTTAGTTCTAAGTACAAATCAAGTTTGGTTTCCCCTGTTTCTACCTCATCCAAAATATTTACCGTTAAACCCGAAATATCCAAAGGTGGTAATGGAGCATTCTGGAGAACAAGTTTGACTTGAAACAGTGGCATACGGCTTCGGGTTCGCTCCAGTTTCAGGGCGTTCAGAAGTTTCTCAAACGGTAAATCCTGATGGGAATAGGCTGACAAAGTACAATCGCGTACTCGTCCAAGCAACTCTCGAAAGGTAGGATTTCCTGAGAGGTTTGTCCGCAATACCAGTTGATTTACAAAGAACCCGATTAGCCCTTCAACCTCTGGTCGATTGCGGTTGGCGACATCAGTACCTACAACTATGTCGTCTTGGTCTGTGTACCAGTGCAACAAAGTCTTAAAGGCTGCTAACAGTAGCATAAACAGCGTTATCCCTTCTTGCTGGCTCAGGACTTTTAGCTCTTGGGATAAAGCCTTTGGTAACATTAGAGTTTGTCTAGCCCCTCGGAAGGCTTGAACTGTAGGTCGAGGGCGGTCGGTAGGCAACTGCAATGTCGGAAGATTATGCAACTGCTGTTTCCAGTAAGCGACTTGAGTCTCTAATACTTCTCCCGCCAGCCACTGCCTCTGCCAAATAGCAAAGTCTGCGTACTGAATCGGGAGTTCAGGCAGGGTAGAGGGCTTACCAATACTGAAAGCCTCGTAAAGCGCTACCAATTCACGAACGAGTACGCCCCATGTCCAACCGTCGGTGATAATGTGGTGCATAGTGATTTGCAGCAAATACTCTGTCTCACTCAGATGCAGTAAGATGCTCCGCAGCAATGGGCCCTGTTCTAAGTCAAAAAGCTGTTGGACTTCCTGAGTAGTGCGTCGCTGAACCTCTTGCTCACGCTCAACTTCCGGTAACTTTCTGAGGTCTACTCTCGGCAGAGTTATAGTCAAGGCTGGGGCAATGATTTGAACCGATTCTCCCTCTGCGATCGCAAAGGTGGTGCGTAGAGCTTCGTGACGGCGTACTATTTCATTTAAGCTCTGCTCCAGCACTGCTAGGTCGAGTGAACCGGTTATGTGTATAGATGCAACTTGATTATAGGCAGCGCTGTTTGGCTCCAATTGGTAGAGAAACCACATCCGCTGTTGAGCAAAGGATAGAGGTGCCGATCCGCGCTGGGAACGTCGAGGAATAAGTTGTAATTGAGTATTAGATTCAAATCCGCATAACCGCTTTTTCAGCAGCGTTTGCTTGACAACGGAAAGCTGAGAACGTCGCCGGGAAATTTCATCTTTTTTCTGCTCAAAGCTTATACTATCGTTGCGAAAAGTCATTTGTTTAACTCAATATCCTATTGAGCAATATCTACCTAAAAATTTAAACTTTTTCTAATTCAGAATCTGTAATTTTATATATTTTGGAAAAGGTTGAATCCGCGTTAAATCATTTTCAAAAATTACTAGTTCACCACGCTTTTCAATTTCTTTGAATCCTGCAAATTTATAAGCTATATACATCATCCGGTTACGATGACTGGAAACAAATTCAGCGCACAGCCGAACGTTATTGTTTTTAGCTAGATTCATAATATGGTTCAGCATAATTGTGCCGATACCTCTAGACATAACACGACAGGACATCAGCAGAAGTTTTATTGTCCAGATGCTTTCTTGGCACTCTATCAAAACTAACCCGATTTTACCGTAACTTCCATATTTATCATCTAAACTAGCAATAAACAGTTTGTGGCTTTCTGATTGACGAAAATGATTGAGTTCATCATAAGAATATGTATAACCAGTTGTATTCAATTGGTTAGTACGTACTGTTAATTCTTCTGCTCGTTGCAAATCCTCTTCTTTTGCCGAAGAGATGGTAAAACTCATCTTGAGGGTGGCTAAAAACTCTTCTGGTGTGCCAACAAATTCTTTTTCAGTATTTTGACGCTTTATATCACTAATGTACATTAACCTTCTAATTTTGGAATCTTCTGTAATAAAACGTGGATTCATTTCTGGCATATCTAGTAGATGCGCCAGTTGAGAGACGTTAATACAGAAAACTTCCGGCAGAGAAAAGTTAACTTCTTCTAGTTCAAATGGCTGATCGTCAATGAAGGCGATCGCATCTGTTCCAATATTAATTAATTTAGCGATTTCTTGAATAGAAGCAGCTTTGGAATTCCAATTAATTTGAGGATATAGAAAATATTCTTGCAAACCAAACTCTTGAAGTTTGTTCATGGCAAGAACACAATCGTTTTTACTTGCAACAGATTGTAATATCCCGCGACTATCCAAAGTTTTGATGATATTTACGATATCATCTCGCAAGTAAACATGGTTATCCTCTAATAACACACCATGCCATAACGTGTTATCTAAATCCCAAACGACACACTTAATAATTTTGTTGTCTTCTTGCTTGTTATTTGAAGATTCAATTTGAGTGCTAATCATGTGTTTACATCCTTGCTGCTAAATTTTGCAGCATCACAGCGCCAGTGCGTGGTGATAGGTACTCCTGATAACCGTACTCAGCGATAGTAACTTGTTGAATTTGAGTGCTACCTTCAATGATTTCCATGATTTTTGCATCTCGCAAATATCTTTCAACTGGGTATTCGCTACTGCAACCATTGCCACCATGAATTTGTACGGCATCACTTGCTACTTGAGAAGCAATTGTAGATGTAAAATATTTAGCAATTGAAGTCTCGATAATGGAGCTAGGATCGCCAATTTCTTTGAGATAGCCAGCTTGATAACATAGCAATCTTGCTGCTTTGATATTGGCAATCATGTTAGTAATCATTTGGCGAATTAATTGATGTTCTTTTAAATAAACGCCAAACTGCTTGCGATCGCTTGTATAGCGAATGCAAGCTGATAAACAAGCTTGTGCAATGCCTACAGATCCCCATGCTACACTGTATCTGCCATAATCCAGTGCAGAAGATGCCACATAAGAGAAACCAAAACCCAGCCTACCCACAAGATTTTCCTGGGGAATACGACAGTCATTTAGGTGCAATTCTGCTAACATCGAAGCCCTGACACCTAGCATTCCAAAAATTGGTTTAATCGAGAGTCCAGGGCTATTCTTTTCAACTAAGAAAGCAGAGGGTTTTCCTTCACATTGAGCAAATACTAAAAAGACATCTGCAATTTGTCCATAGGTAATCCATTTCTTGTGTCCATTTAAGATGTAAGCATCCCCAGAAAGTGTTGCCGTAGTTTCCACACTTTTAGCATCACTACCCACATTAGGTTCGCTCAAAGCGAAAGCAGCAATTATTTCACCAGAGGCTAATTTGGGAAGCCAATCGTTTTTTTGAGACTTATTGCCCCACTTGCAAAGAGCATGAGAAACCATGCAATGAACTGTCAACAAACTCCGCAGCGAAGAACATCCGCGTCCAATTTCTTCGTTCAGCAAGCCATAGGTAATCATATCCATAGCTTCGCCACCAAATTCTTTAGGTAAAACAGCACCCAAATATCGTTTTTGAGCGAATTTTTGAACTAGGTCTGAGGGGGTATACTCTTGTTGATCGTATTGATTTGCCTGAGATACAACCTCTGCATCTACAAATTCTCTAAATTCAGCCTGAGCATTTTTTTGCTGAGGAGTTAATTCTAGTTTCATCACATCAATGAGGTAGATAAATACCGTCAATTTTTGGTTTAGTTGTAGGTAAGCAAAGCTGTTTTACGTTGTACTAAATTGGTCATAGCATTTATTGTCTTGAAGTTATCAAACTCTAGGTCTTCGTTTTCAATAGTAATTTGAAATTCTTGTTCTAAAAATAATACTAGTTGCATAGCAAACATTGAATTAACAAAACCTAGAGTAAATATATCTTCATCTGGCTTCAAGTCATGACCACCAAAAAATCGGGAAAGGAAGGTTTTAATTCTTGTTGTGGTTTCTTTCATAATTTAACGCTATTTGTGTAATTTTATATTTATCGCAGACCGATATGATTTATCCAAAATACTTGTTTTAACGAACCATAAATAACAAGAAGGCAATAAAAATAACTGATTTCACAAATGATTGAGGAATGCTATGGTCATCTTCTTATTTATTGGTATAGCAATCAGATAAAATGAAAAAGAATTTTACAAATTAGTTGGGATTGCTATAGGCATAAAACCCTTTGCCGCTTTTGCGACCATGCAACCCCGCGTCTACCATTTTCTTAAGCAGTGGACATGGTCTGTATTTACTGTCATTGAAACTTTCATACAAAACTTCGATGGAAAATAAAATCGTATCTAGACCAATCAAATCGGCTGTTTCCAACGGCCCCATTTTGTGACCAAAGCAGGTTTTAAAGATTTTATCCACTTCTTCTATCGAAGCAACTTGATCTTGCAGGATAAAAATAGCTTCGTTAATAGTCAACATCAATACGCGGTTAGAAACAAAACCCGGTGAGTCATTAACTATGATGCATTCTTTGCCCATCTGAGCCAACATTTTTTTTGCTGTCTCGATTGTTTCATCAGATGTGTGATGCCCGCGAATCATTTCAACCATCGGTTTCATTGGCACGGGGTTCATAAAATGCATACCAACGACTCTTGTTGCTCGCTTGGTAACAGAAGCAATGCGGGTAATTGAGATAGCTGATGTATTAGCTGCAAATGCTGTCTTCTCTGGACAAATGGCATCAAGCTGTGCGTAGACCTCTTTTTTAAGATCCCACTTTTCTGTGACATTCTCAACCACAAATTCTGCATCTTCAAGGAATTTATAGTTAGTTGAAAACTTGATTTTATTTAGTATGTCGTCAGGACTCTCTGCTTCACTGTTTTTCTGGAAAAAACCCTGAAAACGGACATTATTTCTAATTTCTTGTTTAGCATGGTTCAGAATATCTTCTGAAACATCTACTAAAATCACCTGATGACCTGTTTGAGCGAGGTTTTGCGAAACCCCGATTCCCATAACACCTGCTCCGACAACACCAACTGTCTGAATTTCTCTCATTGCTACCTATTTTTATAATTTGATTTTTCATTTTCGTTAGGCGTAAACATAGTACATCGCTGAATATTCATACAAGTTTTCTTTTTTTACTACGACGTTAATTTACTTTAGCCGCCCTGTTTATCGCCTACTCCTATGACAATCTGCTTGATTTTTTGCCAATCTTCATTCTTGATGCCTTTGATGACATCGGGTTCGCTTTTATACGCATCAATTTTTAGTAATATGCGTTCGATATTCTGCTCGCCAAGGACATCAGAGAGGGCTCTCAGTTGGCAAGTAAAAGACTGACTTTTAAATCTTTCTTCTAGCAATTTATCAGAATATTGTATCAGGTTTTCTCTACTCTTGAGATTATTTTGCAATTAATTGAGGACAATTGCTTTTAAGACTGACTTTTTTGCTTTTCATCTAGCATAGAATGACAACGTTCCAGAACTATTGGTATAAAACGTTAATGTTGCAACTTTTGACTGGTTAGGCAATCCGCGATTGAACAGTTTGGCATTCACCCCATAGAGTTTTGTATTCGCGCGTAAATTTCCAACATAGGCAAAGCAGGCTCAAATGCGTAAATTGTGGCATTTTTGCATTGCTGATTGACAAACAGCGTAAACAAACCAATGTGAGAGCCGACATCAAAAATACAGTTGCCATTGTTGAGAGTAATTCCGTACTTGAGATAGACTTGATTTTCAAAAATGTCCTTGTAGAAGTAATCATTTTCTGCTTTACCGATATGCACAATCTCTAGATCGTTCGGCAATCTGTAGCTTTATCGCTAGCTAACTGTTATCAATGCTTGTTGGTTTTGAGTAAAAACTGATACAAGCTCCTGAGCTTCGTCTTCAGTTAATTCTTCTAACTCCGCTATAATCATTTCTTCAATAAATAAACCCAACTCAGCTACAGAGGGTGCTTCAAAGAGGGCACGAAGGGATAGTTCTAGTTGGAAGTTTTTGCGAAGCTGGGCAATCACCTGAATACCGATCAGGGAATTTCCTCCCAATTCAAAAAAGTTGTCATATATACCTACTTGTTCTATACCCAACGATTGTTGGTAGAAGCTAGCAATTTTGTGTTCGAGTTCACTGCTAGGAGCAACATAAGAGTTCCGTAAGTGCGGGCGCGAATGTAGCGAAAGCTCTGATACTATTTCGCTATTCGTTGGCAATTGATATTCCTGTGCTTCGCCGCCTTGAAAGTGTTCTGGTGAGCATGTCTGCGATATGGCGACAACTTGTGTTTGTTTGTGTGGTTCAATCCAATAACGCTGGCGCTCAAACGGATAGGTCGGTAAAGGCAAACGATCGCGACGCTCATGAGAATAAAATCCTGCCCAATCTATCTGCACGCCTGCAAGCCAAAGCTGACCTAGTGTATTCAGCAAAAAGGCAATATCTGACTGACGTTCGTAAGAATGCCGCAGCGATGGCAGCACAACTCGATCTACTAGGCGATCGCTCTGTAAAATACTGAGTGCTAAACTGCTCAATGTCTGCCCAGAACCAACTTCTAATAGAACCGGATTATGTTTTTTGGACAATTCTTGCACTGCCGAAGCAAACTGCACAGTTTGGCACAGATGCTTAACCCAGTAGCTAGGATCTGTTGCTTGCTCTGCTGTAATCCAAGTTCCTGTGACGTTGGACAGATAGGGAATTTTAGGTGGTTGGAGATTGAATGTTTTAACTAGGCTATGTAAGCCGGGTGCGATCGCCTCCATCATTTTTGAATGAAAAGCATGGGAAGTCACAATCCGCCGACACGCCAAACCCTTTTGGGTTAGGTGGTGTTCCAATTCATCCACAGCCTCGGTGCAACCCGAAATCACACAAAGAGATGAGCCGTTGATTGCTGAGAGGGAAAGTTTCTCACTAAGGAAAGGCTGCACTTCTTGTTCTGTTAGGGGAACAGCCAGCATTGCCCCTGCTGGCAACTCTTGAATCATTTGCGCTCTTTTGGCAACAAGAGTCAGAGCGTCTTCTAGGGACAAAACTCCTGCTAAAGTTGCCGCTACAAATTCACCGATGCTATAGCCAATCATGGCCACAGGACGAATTCCCCACTCGAACCACAACTGAGCCAAAGCGTACTCAACGACAAAGATGGCTGGTTGGGTGAAAAAGGTTTGATTTAGTTTTTGGGTGGCTTCATCTGCTGGTTCTTCACTACGACCAAGCATCTTTCGCAAATCCAGACCTGGTTTCGATGGGTTCTGTTTTTGGGAACTATTTTTGGGATACAGTACATCCCGCAGATCCAGACCAAGGATAGGTTTTAGCAACAGGCAACATCTGTCCACTGCTTCTTGAAACGTCGGCTCAACTTGGTAAATTTCAAGAGCCATGTTAATGTGATGAGTTCCCAGTCCAGGAAACATCAAAGCGACGGGGCGATCGCGATCGCGCAGCCCATCCGCAGGACTGGGCGTGTATGCAGCGTATTCGCTTGTCTCTTGAATACTAGTCAAAACTCGTTTTGGATCTTGCAGTGCATTCATTGCATCATCAATATCCTGACAAACAACCACCCGTCGATAGCCCATAGCCCTGCGCCCCACCTTCAGGGTATAAGCCACATCAGCTAAGTTTAAATTTGGATGCTGTTTGAGGTGATTAACCAGATTTGCCGTAGCTGTTTCTAATGCTGATTCCGTTTTGGCAGAAATAACCAACAGCTGATATTTCCTCCCCTGCTCCCCCTGCTCTCCTATCGGGGCTTCCTCCAAAATTATATGTGCATTAGTTCCCCCAATACCAAAGGAACTAACTCCAGCACGGCGGGGGGTGCTATTGGTTTTCCATTCAGACAACTTGGTGTTTACATAGAAAGGACTATTGGTGAAATCAATCTCAGGGTTGGGTTCCTCAAAGTGTAAGCTAGGTGGAATCAACTTGTGTTTTAGAGCCAGAACCGTCTTAATGAATCCAGCTATACCTGCCGCCGCATCTAGATGTCCGACATTAGTCTTCACCGAACCAATGGCACAGAAGTTTTTTTTCTGAGTACTTGTACGGAAGGCTTTTGTTAAAGCCTTGATTTCCACAGGATCTCCTAGAACTGTACCGCTACCATGACACTCTACATAGTTGACTGTCTCAGCCTCAATATCTGCTACAGCCAGAGCTTGTGCGATCGCCTGGGCTTGCCTAACTAGGCTAGGTGCTGTGTAACCAACTTTTAAAGCTCCATCATTATTGATGGCGGAACCAATGATTACAGCATGAATGCAATCGCGCTCGCTGAGAGCATCTTCCAAGCGCTTGAGAACTACTACTCCAACTCCGCTGCCACCCACAGTTCCCCTAGCTTTGGCATCAAAGGTACGACAGTGCCCATCGGGAGACATGATTCCCACTTCTTGATGTAAATAACCAGCTTTTTGTAAGACATTTATGCTCACACCACCAGCTAGAGCCATATCACATTGGTAACTGAGCAAGCTTTGGCAAGCCAAATAGATTGAAACTAATGATGTGGAGCAACCAGTTTGAACATTAATACTTGGGCCTTTTAAATTTAATTTATAGGAGGTGCGTGTAGTTAGGAAATCTTTTTCATTACCCAGCAGCGTTTGTTGACCAATTTCTAAGCTGAGTAAGTTGCGGTTGGAAGCAATGTTAAACAACAAATAGCTGTTCCAGCCCATACCCCCATAAATGCCAATTTCGCCTGCAAAGTTTTCAGAATCGTAGCCAGCATCTTCCAGAGCCTGCCAGGAACACTCCAAGAAAAAGCGGTGTTGGGGGTCCATAATTGCTGCTTCTCTGGGGTTAAAACCAAAGAATGCAGCGTCAAATAATTCTATATCTTCTAATACTGCCCCAGCTTTTACATGGCGAGGATTATTCAGTATAGCTGGGTCAATTGCTGAATTTAATATATCTTCATCCGTTAAGACAGAAATTGACTCCACACCATCTTTGAGATTTCGCCAAAAATCATTAATACTTTTGGCTCCAGGAAAACGGCCAGCCATACCAATCACAGCTATCCCTTCCATATTCTCGTTCTTGAAAGTATCATTAACGGACATCGGCTATCTGCTCCCTCGTTTCTAATGAGAATTCTTTCACCAAATTTTGTGGAGCAATAGGAGGTAAAAAGCCTCCTTTGCGTAGTTCCCTAACGCTATCTTTAAAAGCCTGAATTATATAATTAATATCTTCATCTGTATGAGCTGTAGAAAGGTAGCCTCCAGGGCCTCCCAACATAACCCCCTTATCTAGAAGGTGATAATATAAAAGTTCTCGCAACTCGGATGGAGTAGCATATTCTAAAAGCGAAAAGTTCTCTAAAAAAGCAGGACTAAACCACGAGCTAAAATTCCTCAGACGTAAGGGAACTTCTTCTTCTTCAAAGTAAGCATTTAATGTTTCAACTAGTTGCGACATCCGTTGATTCAATTGCTGTTGTAACTGCGATCCTTGCATTTTTAAATGTTTAAGTACAGCCAGTGCCGCAGCCATAGCTAGTGGATGCCTACGAAATGTACCTGCAAAATATGTTGTTTCGACTTGAGGTTGAGATGCATCACCATAATTCCACATTCCGCCATCAATTCTATCCATGTAAGTAGCTTTGCCAGCAATAATTCCAATCGGCATTCCGCCACCAACAATCTTTCCATAAGTAGCTATGTCGGCTTCAACACCAAACCACGCCTGTGCACCACCTGGATGAACACGAAAGCCAGTTATTACTTCATCAAAAATTAATGCTATCCCTAATTCTTTGGTCAATTGCCTCAGCTGTAAAAGAAAATCTTTAGGCTGTAAATCTGGTCGGCGACTTTGTACAGGTTCAACTAAAACGGCAGCCAATTCGTGCTTATTAGCTCTAATTGCATCTAGTGATTGAGGATTTCCATAATCTAAAACTAAATAATCTTCAACAATATTTTGCGGTATTCCTGAAGTTATTGGTACAGTATGCGGAATCCCATCTATCGTTTCTACCTCAACTAACGTTCCATCAAAATGACCGTGATAGGAGCCAGAAAATAGCACAATCTTGTTACGTCCTGTTGCTGTTCGTGCTAAACGGATTGCTGCCATCACTGCTTCTGTGCCTGTGTTGCTAAAGGCAACCCTCTCCATTCCTGTCAGTTCACAAATTAATTCACCGACTTCACCTGTTAATTCTGATTGCGGACCAATTTGGATTCCTTTTTCAAGTTGTTCTTTGAGGGCTGCTTGGATAAAAGGTGGATTGTGACCAAAAAGATTGACTCCCAATCCCATCATGAAATCTATATATTCATTGCCATCAACATCCCATATCCTGGAACCCAGAGAGCGCTTTGCAGTAATAGGGTAGCACATTTCTTTACAGGACAAACTAAAACCTACAGGTCCCATATTACTAGTAATAATCGGACGATAAGTTTGAGCAAGTTGTTTTGATTTTTTTGTCCGCTCGTTGTAGCGTGTAGTGAATGCTTCTAAATATCTCTGTTGTAAATGATTTCCTGCTTTATTCATAAATATAGGAATCCTAGATGATTTGTGAAATTTCACGTATGGTCTGTTGACTGTTGACTCAGAGCGTCGGTAATTTTTTCTAAAATAAAATCGGATTTCTATAGTTAATACTAAAAATGTAAAAAATCATCTTCTAGTACTGAATCAGATTATTAATTAGGTTTACGACAAACAAAGCAGGCTCGACTAGAACCTCCATTTAATCCCAAATCTTGTTCTGCATTATATACTTTAACTTCTATGAATCCCGTCTTTTCCAGAGTAGATATAACTTCTGCTATTGAATAAGTTTTCAATGTAAAACTTACGTCAAAACGCTGCCAATTTGCATTTATTAATTGGAGTATAGTATGCTTTTGTTCTAATTTATTTTCCTGATTATAACTATTAGTTACTAGGGAAACAAAATCATCTTTAACTTCAACAGTGTCTAAAACCTCATTTTCATCTATTTCTAACTCACTTTTGATTATTAAATCGAACAGAGCGAAACCATTTTCTAGCAGTGAATCATACATATTTTGAAATACGCTTGTCAGTTCCTCAATACTGAGGATATACATAAGGGAAGCAAGTGAAATAACAGCATTGAACCTAGATGTAAACTTGAAAAAGCGTGCATCACCCTGGAGAAATTTAACACTAGGTGCTTTTTGACGAGCAAGATTCAACATCTCTTCAGAACCATCAAGTCCAGTTACTTGATATCCCATTAATAGTAAACGTTGTGCTACTGGCCCTGTACCACAACAAAGGTCGAGAATATGTGCTTCTTTGGGTAGATACTGTAAAAGTAATTTTTCCATAAGTTCTACCCAAACATCGTAGTTAACTTTGTGGGTACGGTCGAAAGCATTAGCTAAAGCATCATACTCAGAATATATCTTTGATGAAGACATGAAATGCTCCTTTTATCGTTATATAAATTTGTGATATGTTGTATTTACTGTATCTATGTACTGATAGATCAATACGCTTGAGTTAATGGTTTACTCTTTGTCAAAGTGAATTTTTTTAACGAACCGCATTCGCGCAGCGTCTCGTTAGAGAAGGACGCAAAGGACGCGAAGAAAAGAAAGAAATGCTTAACTGAATTGTATTGACTGATAGATATCAAAAGTTGAGGTAACTTAGGAGAGAAAACAAGCGCCGACGATTATCGCTAAATGCTCTACGACCATGCAAAAATCTAGAATTATCAATCATTACTAAATCGCCGGGTTTCCAACGAATTTCTTGAGTTAAGCTATACATGACTTTCTCAATTTCCTCTATAGCTGCATCAGGTATTAACGAACCATCCTCAAAAGTTAATGCTGATTCTAATTCCAAATTTACGGAGCCTTTCAGGTTACTATTGCCTGTGATAATGTCATTGACAAAGGCATTTTGATTACCATATTTTGTTTGAAGCACAGCTGAACAAATATATTCTGTATATATAGACTCCTCTTGGTCGATTTGGTATTTTACATTATTAAAACCATCTAACACTCGTTTGGCATCAGATATAGTAGCATCTGAACCCAAAAAATGCTTCCATTTATCAGCAGGGAATTTATGAACAAACTTAATTTTTTTAGAAATAAATAACTTTCTTAACTCTTCACTTAATTTCTGCCAGACTTGAATACCATCCCAAAATAAAGTTTCGCCCCCTTCTGCTGCTGGTACAGTGCAGCAAAACCAAACAGCATCAGGTGAAAAGGGAGAACTACCGTTTTCACGATGAGGGAGAATTTCATGCATTCCTATATCTACTAAACTGACAAACCCGTTTGGCTCAACCAGAGGTTTATCATCATCTCGCGTGAGTCTAGAACTAAATTGTTCTGCAAACACTTGCATCAATTCATGGGTGATCCCAAACCCTCGAAATAGAATAATCCCAGATGACTTGAACATCTCCTGAATTTTCGCAACAGAGAGGTTAAGAATATCTTTGCATTCATCGCTATAGATAATTTTGTTGGTACTGGTTTCTGGTAAATCGATTTGAATTGTCATAGTTGTATTGCAAAACTAAAAATTATCTGTAGAAAATTTCATTTTTATACTTTGTTTGGCAAATGGCGATGAAAAGCTTCGATCGCTCGAACCACTCCATTTTCTGCTTGGATCTTTCGCCCCATTGCCTCTGCACGAGCTTGCATTGACTTGTCATTGGTGGCTAGTCGAATCGCATCTGCTAACCTCTTGGTAGATAATTGGTGTGGCAAAATCGGCTTTGGGCTTAGACCTAACTCTGCTACACGATGCGCCCAAAAAAATCGATCATCTCCACTGGGTATGGTTATAGAAGGGATACCCGATCGCACGCCATAAGCTAATGTACCAGCACCTCCATGATGCACAAGTGCTGCCATTTGCGGGAATAGCCAATCAAATGGCACCCATTCGGAAAGTTTAAAGACTTTATCTGATAAATCGAAATCCTCGCTGAGGCTGTTTTCTCCAGTGAGTTCTCCTGGTACTTGTAAGATACACCTTTGACCTGTCTGGGCGATCGCTGACAAGACCAATTTCAGTTCTTCCTCTGTTAAACCACGACCAGCAACGTACACTGGTGGCGACCCAATTGCAATAAAATCTACTAGGTCTACAGGTGGCTGCCAATTTTCAGGACAATCCATAAACCAGTAGCCGGTAACGTGCAACCAATCAGGCCATTCAGACGGTTTAGGTAGTAAAGATGGGCTGTAGCCGTAGAGAAAAGGTAGTTTTTGCTGGTGTAGACGATGAACTGGGCTTAACCACCAAGCGGTAGGAGTTAATTTTAGGACTTCCTGTCGCCACCGGTTTATCGGCTGTCTAACAGATCGCCATAAGAATCGATCGAATAAGAAGTAGGTTAGCCTGTTGTAGATTCCACCTAAACGCAATTCAATTGGTGCAGCAGGGTTAGGAAAAGCGCCTGTTGGACTAATAGGTGGGATACAGGCTGCATAACAAGGTACACCCAGCTTTTCGATGATGTCATAACCCAGCAATGAAAATTGACTCAAGATAATTGCCTCTGCTCCCTGACAAAGATCGAGGAGTTTAAACAGGTAGCTATCTTCAAGAGGTTGCAGAACACTCCTAATATTATTGAAGATGTAAAAGGGGTTGGGATGAAACCATTTCCAGAATGGCTCTGTGGAAAATTCTTCTGCATGTAGATCCATACAAACACATTCCAGACCCCATCGGCTGATAAATTCCTGACGAGCCTGATTAGTAAAAACAACTAGCTTTACCACATGTCCTGCTTGTTGCAATCCCAGTCCTAAAGCAAGATAAGGTTGAAGATCTCCAAGGGAACCACCTGTAACAATCGTGATACGCATATTTTTATCTCTTTGTGCGAAGTTGTTTTTGGCGATTTATCACCTCTTTTTGCTTCCAAGCGCGATCGCGAACTTGCTCTACTTCTAACTGTGCGTCTTTTCCCTCATTTAAATATTTCGCCAACGAATCTATAGTTGGATGCTCAAGCAGTTCAATAATTGATAAGTCTTGCTCCAACAGTTCCTTGAGTTGGCTATGAACTTGAGCAATTAACAACGAATGACCGCCTATGTCAAAAAAGTTGTCATGAATACCCACCTTTTCTAGATGAAGTACCTCTTGCCAAACAGCAGCAATTGTTTGTTCCAGCTCAGTAGTGGGTGGTAAATAAGTAACTTTCAACTCTGGTCGCAACTTTTCCACGACCGAGAGGGATTTCCTATCTATTTTACCATTAGAGGTTAATGGCAATGCATCCAGTTGTAAATAAACTGAGGGGACCATATACTCAGGTAGCTTTGGTTTGAGAAATTGACTCAGTTCGCTGATAGAAGTGGATAAATCTGCCCTCAAAACAATGTATGCAACTAAACGTTGGTTGCCTGAGACATCTTCATGCACCACAACTACAGACTCTTGCACACCCGGATGCTCTAAAAGAGCCGCTTCAATTTCTCCTAGTTCAATGCGGAAACCTCGAAGCTTGACTTGGTTATCAATCCGTCCCAGAAACTCAAGAGTCCCATCACAACGATAACGAGCCAAGTCGCCTGTTTTGTACAAACGCTCCCCTGGTTCATTGCTGAAGGAATTGGGAATAAACTTTTCGGCTGTCAGTTCAGGCAGATTCAGATAACCTCGTGCCATTCCTTGACCGCCAATGTGCAGTTCGCCTACAAGACCAATTGGCACTGGCTGCAAGTGTCGATCTAACACGTAAAGTTGGGTGTTGGCGATCGGATGACCAATAGGAATTGAGCCTGACTGCTGTTTGTTATTTACCTGGTAAATGCAACAGCCAACTACGGTTTCGGTTGGCCCGTATTCATTCACTAGTATGGTGTCAGGGGCATACTTTTGCCAGAAAGCAATGTTCTGCGCCAATAAATTTTCACCCCCGATGATAAAAGCTCGCGTCCGACCTGCTGCTTCTTGAGGAGAGAACTGTTGAGCCAATAACTCTAAATGAGCAGGTGTAAGTTTGACCAAGCTTAAATTAGAGCTTTGGCTAAGAGCAGTGTAAAGCATCTCGATGCCTTGGTTTTCTGGCAGCAGCTTTACTTGAGAACCCACTAGTAAGGGTGAAAATAGACTTGTAATTGTGAGGTCAAATCCTAAAGGTGAGTGAACTAGCGTCCCTGTTCCTTGCTCGACTGTGTAAGCTTGCGTACACCAACTTAGGTAATTAACTAGCCCTCGGTGGGGAATCAATGTTCCCTTGGGCTTGCCAGTGGAACCAGAGGTATAGATAATGTATGCCAAGTTTTCAGGGGTTGTTTGACTAACCGGGTTGGCTATATTTTCCTGGGCTATGTCTTCCCAATTAGTATCTAGGCAAATGACTTTGGTTCCCTTTGTGGGTAAGCTAGCTGCTAAATGCTGCTGAGTCAATAGTATCGGTACATTACTATCCGCGATGATGTAGGCTTGTCGTTCCAGTGGATAGGTTGCTTCAATCGGTACGTAGGCTCCACCAGCTTTGAGAATGCCCAATACTACAACCATCATCAGTGGGGAACGCTCTACACAAATCCCCACTAGTACATCTGGCCCAACTCCCAGTCGCTGGAGGTAGTAGGCGAGTTGATTTGCTCTGGCGTTGAGCGAACCATAGGTTAGTCGCTCCTTCCCAGATATCACGGCAATGTTATCTGGAGTTCGCTCTACTTGTTCTTGGAATAGATGGTGGATACACTTGTCATTTGGATAAATGGTTTTTGTATTGTTGAACTCAATCAGCAATTGCTGCCGGTGGCGATCGCTCAGAATCTCTAAGCGACTAATTACGGCTTCCGGATTATTGGCGACGCTTTCTAACAAAGTCTGAAATTGTCCCGCCAAACGTTTGATATCCTCAGTTGGGAATAAATTGGCATCATAGTGAAATTCGTAACCCAAAGAGTCTTCCCTACACAGACAAGAGAGTTTTACTTTAAATCTGTCAATATATGCGGACTGCTGATAAACGGAAAGTGATAAATTATTGTCTACAGAATACTTTGCTTGTCTGTGTTCAAACTCGAAACAAAAGGGGAAGAAGGAAGTAGCTTCCCCAGTCTGTTCTTGGGTAAAATACTCCTGCCATTGAGCATTCTGATGGCTAAGTTCGTTAACTTGCTGCAAAATCTCGCTAAATGTCCAGTTTTCTTCCAGATGACAAACAAGCGGTAAATATTTTGCAAATAGCCCGAAAGCTGACTCTAATCCCTCATAGTTTCGACCATCACAGACAGTACCAATCATAATCCTTGACTGTTGTGTGAGTCGCCAGAGGAAAATTGCAAAGCAAGTTAGTAAAACGACTTCTGTGGTAGTTTCATACTTCTGGGCGATCGCTTTAATCTCTGCTGCTAACTCATCAGCGATCGCATCGGCAAGAAACTGAGGTGAGAATCCTGGTTCAATCGGAGGCTGGTTTTCGCTTGTGAGCTTTAAAGTAAAAAGATCGGTAAAATCTTGCTGACACCAATACTCTCTTCCAGCTTTTGTCTCTTCTGACTCAAGTAAGTCATTGAGAATTTCCGATATATCAGCATACTGCATCGGTTCATCAAATAGCTGTTCGCCATCTAAGCAAGCTGCATAAGAAACACTGATTTCACGCACTAAATTTTTCAGCGTTCCGGCATCCGCATAGACAGCAGGCAAACCGATCAGCAATGTATATCTATCATCGGACAATTCAACCAAAGCCAGATGCAAAAGTGAATCTTGCTCAAAATCGGCAGCTAGCTGACTTACTTCCTGAAAAAGTGCCTCAATTTTACCTTCTTGTGCTTGCGGAGTCAGCTCCCTAAAATTATGCTCGTGAATTGATGGAAATATGCGATCGCTTCCTCTACCAACAATTCCTACAGGTAGGGGATCGCTAATAATTTGCAGGGGAATATCCATACCCGGCAAACAACGAAAAGTAGTACGCAAAATTTCATGTCGATTTAAGAGATTTCCTAAAACCGTCTCGAAAATTTTTCTGTTGAAATTTCCCTCAATTTGGATAGCACACTGAGCGCGATAAGGTAGCGTTGCCTGCCCTTGTTGTAACAACCATAGATGCTTCTGCTGTGGTGAAAGTCGAAAACCTTTGATAACTTTCTTTTGCATATTTCTAGCCTGTATTTTTTGCCCTAAATGGCTCTATGAATATAGGGTTCAGCCATTCCCACCACAATTTTTCGACAACCTACAAATGGCGCACGTCCATGAGCCACTAGCATATTGTCTAGCATTAAAATATCTCCCTCCTGCCAAGGGAAAGTAAGCGTTTCTTGTTGATAGCAAGAGCGAATTTCATCTAACACAGAAGATTCAATGGTCGAACCATCACCATAATAGGTATTTTGGGGAAGGTCTGACTCTCTAAACTCTGCTAAAAGAGACTCACGCATCGTTGATTCTAAGCTGGATACGTGAAAAAAAGCAGCGTGATTAAACCAGAGTATTTCATTAGTTATTGGATGTTTTGTAACAGCCTGACGAACCTGTTTCGTTCTCAAGAAATCACTGTCTTTCCATTCAGTCTCAATACCATTTTTGCGACAGTATTCTTCGACTTCTAGCTTGCTCGTAGTTTGAAAAACTGTTTGCCAGGGAAGACCAAATCCGTTACCAAAGTTGCGAACATACATCACCTGCTTTTGGATAAATAGTTCTCTAATTTTTGGGTTGATCTGCTGGAAAACTTTTCTCACATCGGCAATTGGTGTTTCTCCTCCCTGCTGCGGCGCTGTGATGCAAAAAAAGAATATTTTTAAAGGCCATGTATGCTGGTAAGAATTTTCGTTGTGTAGAAAAATACTTTGGCTAGCAGGGTAATCAGTTGATGTATAAATATTACCATTTACGTGACTGCGGGGCGAAGAACGTTCTCGATACTCTAGTAACTCCCCCGACACAGATCCGATGAACTCCTCAAACTCAGCTACTCCATTTATCTTAAAGTTCCGAAAAAGTATTCCTCCATATTTCAGCAATTCTGTTTCGATAAAAGACCGATTGCGTGTAGCCCAAACTGCGAGATTGACTCCTTCAACAGCAGGCTTGACTATTAAAGGTAAAAACTTTCCAGCCTGAATAAATTCTGTTTTGATTAATCCTTGTTGGGACAAGCTCATAGCTTGCCGCTTTAGGCTTGGCAACTTTTTGATCTCAAGCTTGTCGGATGGAGATTTTTTCATAATTACTGACTGCTGGGAATTCACACTACAACTAATTAGCTTGATTAGATCAAAAAATTGACAGGATATGTCACTTTCTTACAAACCATTGACATAACTGAAATCTTAAACGTTTGTCTGAACTAGAAAACTTTAGGAGCTTCCAAATTAAAAAATATCCAAAAATCCCATACAACAATCCTCTCTTTTCTTTCTCCGTGCTCTCTGCGCCTCTGTGGTTCGTTATCAATAAAAATCATTTTCAAAACTGAAATACGACTGCTATAAAAACTTTGTTTTCCCTAAAAAAATAACTCATTAACCTCAACCTTTCGAAATTCAATTTTTCTCTAATGCCAACTCTTCTTCAATCGCTTTCCGCTTCACATTCTTAAATTTATGAACACTAGCTTCTTTAATTTCTCGTTCTTTGGCAATTTGTTTTTCTCTGTCTGCTGTAACTAAAATTTCTTTGAGGGCATTCAACCTGATTTTGGGTTGAACTACAACGGTATGCAAAAGTGTTTGAAAATGTGACAACAACCGTGTGATAGTAACAGCCTCAAACAAATCTGTGCTGTACTCCATCCAACCCATTAAACCTTGCTCTATCTCCGTCAGATTCAGCAGTAAGTCATACTTTGCAGTCTGACTCTCAACCTCCGTGACACTCGCAGTTAAACCCGAAAGTGCTAAAGGCGGCATCGGTACATTTTGCAGCACCAGCTTGACTTGAAATAGAGGCGTACTGCTCAAAGTCCGTTG
Organism: Nostoc punctiforme PCC 73102; assembly: GCF_000020025.1. Classification (GTDB taxonomy): domain Bacteria; phylum Cyanobacteriota; class Cyanobacteriia; order Cyanobacteriales; family Nostocaceae; genus Nostoc; species Nostoc punctiforme. Next base: position 4,327,303 of record NC_010628.1, read on the forward strand.
TGGGTTCAATACCTCCACTAGCTTGTCAAAGGGCATCTCCTGATGGGTGTAAGCTCCTATAGTTACCTCGCGCACTCGCTCTAATAACTCCTCAAAAGTGGGGTTCCCGGACAGGTTAATACGTAATACCAGTTGGTTGATAAAAAACCCGATTAGTAATTCAGTCTTCGCTTGATTGCGGTTCGCAATATCTGTACCGACCACAATTTCTTCCTGCTCTGTGTACCAATGCAGCAGCATTTTGAATGTTGCTAGCAATGTCATAAATAGCGTCACTTCCTGCTGCTGACTCAACACCTTGAGAGCATCCGTCAAGGACTTAGACAGCACTAGAGATTGTCGTCTACCTTGAAAAGTTTGAACTACTGGTCGGGGATGGTCAGTAGGCAGTTGTAGTATCGGAAGATTGTTCAGTTGTTTTTTCCAGTAAGTTAGTTGCGACTCCAATACTTCCCCTTCTAGCCACTGGCGTTGCCAGATTGTATAATCTGCATACTGAATGGGCAACTCAGGTAAAGGCGTGAGCTGTCCCTTAGAATAAACTTCATAGAGTATTGTCAGTTCCCGAAAGAGGACTCCCATAGACCAGCCGTCAGAGACAATATGGTGCATTGTCAACAACATGATATGTTCTTGTTCGCTGCACTCTAGAAGAGTCACTCGTAGCAATGATCCCTGAGTCAAATCAAAAGGCTGCCGAGCTTCCTGAGTGGCTAGCCAATGCACCTCGGCTGCACGGTGAATTTCAGGGATATCCCGCAGATTTACCATAGGCAAGGTTAAGGTGAAATCTGGACAAATCACCTGCATTGGCTTCCTATCTACAGTAGTAAACACCGTTCGCAAGGCTTCATGTCGTCGGACGATTTCATTGAAGCTTTGCTCTAGTGCCGCTATGTTGAGTACACCTTGGAAGTGCATTACAACAGAAATATTGTAGAAAGGGTTGCCTGGTTGCAATTGGTCAAGAAACCACAGTCGCTGTTGAGCAAAAGATAGAGGGTGAAAGTCTGTGGTTTTTCGGTTTTGGGTAAGGGTTACTGATGGTATACAAGCTGCCGTTGTCAGTTTAGCAAGTATCTTTGTCGCTAGCTCAGTGATGTTAATACCTTCAAAAAAGTCTGCTATGGGTACACTAACTTCTAGATCATCCTCAATCCTGTTTTTTAACTCAATAACTCTTAAAGAATCGAGTCCTAAAGGGGTTAGTGGCTGTTGAAGGTTGATTTCATGCAGTGGAATTGCAAATACCCGTGCTATCTGTTTTTGAAGATATGACTCTAACAGGGGCTGTTGCTTGCGCGGGGTGAGGGCTAAAAGAGCTTCACGCTGTAACCTATTTTCGTTTCCATCAATATTAATAGTTTTCTGAATACTGCTACCAACGACTTCCAGCTTGTTCGCCAGAAAATCGGCTTTTGTGGCACGGCGTTGAATCTTGCCACTAGAGGTTTTGGGAATAGTGCCTGGTTTAATCAGCACCACTGCGTATACTTGTATCTCATACTCCTCAGCCACAGCTTGACGAATTGCTGCAATGACTTCTTCAATATTTGGTTTGGCGCGAAACTCCAACTCTTGCACTACAACTAAGCGTTCTTCATTCTCTGCCTCAACTGAGAAAGCTGCACCACTGCCTGAACGCAATGATGAATGACTACGTTCCACAGTCAACTCTAAGTCTTGCGGATAAAGGTTGCGACCACGGATAATGATTAAATCTTTGGCTCGACCTGTGATAAATAGTTCTCCCTTGTCCAAAAAACCTAAGTCACCTGTGCGTAAAAATAGCCTAGAATCTGGGCCTTTGAGGGAGGCGTGGAATGTTTGCTTTGTCTCATCAGGACGGTTCCAATAACCTTGACCAATACTGGGCCCTGATACCCAGATTTCGCCTACTTCGTCGGGTTGACAAGGCTTAAGAGTCTCTGGGTGTGCAATGACAATTTGCTGTTGTGGTACACTTTGACCGCAACTGACAAAGGTCTGGATATCTTCACTAGTGGCTGCTTCAATGACTTGATGCCTTTCCAATGCAGATTTTGCAACTGTTTTGCAAGGAGGTAAAGCTTTCTTGATCCCACCCGAAACCATCAGAGTTGCTTCCGCCATACCATAACAAGGATAGAACCCTTCTGGACGAAAACCACACTCAGCAAAAGTGGCTGAAAATCGCTCTAGAGTCTCCGATCTGATGGGTTCAGCGCCGTTGAAGGCGACGCTCCAACTACTTAAGTCAAGAGTAGACTTTTGCTCAGGAGTAATCCTCTGAATACACAACTCGTAGGCAAAGTTGGGACCACCACTAGTTGTACCACGATATTGAGAAATTGCCTGCAACCATCGATATGGACGTTGTAAAAATGAGGTGGGAGACATTAAGACGCAAGGAAACCCTCCATATAATGGTTGCAGTATTCCACCAATCAATCCCATGTCATGGTAAACGGGTAGCCAAGAGACAAACTGACTCTCAGGCGAATGTTCCATGATTTGGTAAGTCACGGCAGCATTATGTAGTAGGTTGCCATGACTAAGCATGACACCTTTAGGAGTGCCTGTAGAACCAGATGTATATTGCAGAAACGCTAATATCTGCGCGTCAATTTCAGGTTGTTGCCAAGAATCTTCTATGCCTTGTGCCAGGTTGTCAGTTGTCAGCCAACATAAACTTCCCTGGTCTGTGTGTTTTGTCAGTAAAGACTTGACGTTAGGGAGGAGCGTTGTTGTCGTTAAAATAATTGCTGCTTGTGCATCTGCGATAATTGCCTGAATTCTGGGCGTATTACGTTGATTGCGCGGCGGGTAAGCCGGAACTGCCACGACTCCAGCATATAAGCAACCGAAAAATGCTGTTAAGTAATCCAATCCCGGAGGATAGAGCAATATAGCACGTTCCCCACTTAAACCAAGGGCTTGGAGTTGAGATGCTATAGCCCGACTGCGACGATCCAGCTCATAGTAAGTTAGCGTTGATTCCTGAGTTTCTCCATCTTCGAGGAAGGTGAATGCTTGTGTGTGCGGCTGTGTCGAACTGCGATCGCGCAGAATATCGACGACTGTCGTACACTGATGGGAAATTTGGGGAAATATATTGAGAATTAAAGACATTTTCCGCCTCAAGCAATCAGATGCACGTAAACAATGGTGGAATCGGGGAAACCAGATCGGAGCAGGGGAAAACCCCATTGATAAATCTAGGCGGCTCGGTAAAAAGACATCAAGAAAGCTTGTTGCAACCAATCTCGGTGCAAATCTTTTTTCCTTTTTCCATAAATAAATTTAGTTGCTCTGCGATCGCCTACAGAGAGTTTTCTCCCCTTGCTTTCGTAACCGACCCAGCTTCAAGTGCCCTCCTTTTTGGTCAGTCACCTAAAATTTTGGCTCAGGTATATTGACAGTTATTTTTAATTAGCACTAGCACTATATAGCAACTTTACTGCCTTTAGCAACTTTAGAGTAATAGAGAATACTTATCAGTAAGAGTTAATAAATTAGCTGCTACTATTCGATAAACTTCTTTGTATCTCATGGTAAATACAAATGAGCGTGTACGATAAGGTCTTTCTTAATACTGATATACGACCCTAAATGCTACATATTTTAATTACTCAGTAATAGTCCTAAAACTCTTGCTTTATCAAGACAAGTCCAAAAAATTAATGTAACTCAATCGCTCTACTTCTAGCTTAGTCTTGGTTTATCCCATTAGGTACAAGATATCAGAATATCGACTTGATACTATAAAAATCTTGTGTTAATTGTTACTAGCTAAGAGCAGTAGTATTGTTGAAATTTTTCTTCGATGGTGTAAATTATTATTTGTTTTTATTTTATTAAGCTTGCTTTTTTAATGCAAATAGATTTCAATACTCTTTAAATGCTAGTATCTGTCAACTAGATATTGAGTGGTGTAACGGAGTCAGAAAACAATAATGAAGTCTAAACAGTTTGTTCTCGGTCTATGGCTGACAGGTGCGATCGTGGTGTTGATGACAGAACCTACTAGAAGTGAGCAAATATCATCACTTCTAGTTCATAAGAGTATAGTGTCCACCGACGCTAACAAAGGCTTTATTCAGCAAATACGCCTGATTACCAAAGAGCAGACTGTTGAACCAATCCAACAAATTCGGCAAGTAAGTGAGATAGAGAATCCAGCCAAGAGCGACTAATTATCATTAGTGCAGTCGCCAATACAATAAACACGCGTTCCCAAGAAATCGTGCAAGTTTACGATTATCAGATTCAGTAACCATGTGGTTTTTATCACCTTGGTTTCTGCTGATTAATATACTGTTGTTTTTGCTCAAGTAGTCTCTACCATGCCTGCGAAAAAGCTCCGTCATTTGACCTTTATTCTGCATCGCATCCTGGGTTTTGCGATCGGATTAATTGCCATCCCACTTAGCTTAACTGGCAGCTTGATCGTTTTCCAGCACGAAATCAACGAGTTTCAACTGCATCAACAGTTTGGTGCTATTTTGCCCAAAGGCGATCGCTTATCACTGGAAGTCGTTCTGGATATTGTCAAAGCTGCCTATAGCAAGCTGCCGGAAATGGCATTGCAAAGGGTTTATTTCCCTACTAAACTGGACGATTTCTTTAATGTCGTCATCTCAATTCAGGGCAATGATTGGGTAGAAGTCTACGTCAACCCTTATACGGGGGCAATTCTGGGCAACAGTCTGGATCCCAATGCCATACAGGGCTTTCTCCAATTTGTTTATGAACTCCATACCTCTTTGAAATTGGGCGATCTGGGTTTACAGATTGTTGGTATCGTGGGTTTAGTGACGAGCATCGTTGTGATCTTGGGAATTATCTTGTGGCCCGGTTGGCGCAAGCTGATAGCAGGTTTCAAAATTAAGTGGGATGCCCACCCCAAGCGGTTTAACTTCGATCTGCACAAGGTATCTGGTATTACTACCGCCATATTTTTACTGTTCACATTTTTCACTGGATTTGCCTGGAATTTGGGCTATGTTGACCCTCTGATTCGTGCCATTACCTTGAGTCCTTCGCTTCCTGAGCTTGTCTCTGTGCCGTTAGCAGGTCAATCTCCCCTACCTCTGAGCCAGCAGATAAAAACGGCTCAACTTGCCCTACCGGACGGAGCATTGCGGAGCATTGACTTAACGACAGATCCGAAAGCGCCTCTGCGATTGCGGATGAAGCTGCCCCAAGAGGTGGAGGAATACGGTAAGAGCAATGTCTATCTGGATCAATACAGTGGTCAGATTTTACGAGTTGATAATTCATTAAAGGCATCGTTAGGCGACAAGATTCTCAATTCCTTCGAGCCACTGCACTACGGCACCTTCGGCGGCTTACCCACTCGCATTATCTATGTCTTCTTTGGTCTGTCTCCGTTAATTCTATTTATTACTGGCTTTGTAATGTGGTGGTATCGCAAACCCAAGCAGAAAGATGATTATTCTCATAAACAGAGTTATATAAAATAATTCTCAAATAATCGGCTTTGTTTTAAGAAGTACTATTAGGTGTGTGGAGTGATGAAACTGTTGCGATCGCTGTTTATTTCCTGTTTTTTTATTGTTGTGATTATACAACCAACTCAGGCAAAGGAAGTAACTGAAATTTCTCGTCTACAGGAACTAAACCGTTCCACAAGAACAGTCAAAGAATGGTTAGCTCAGATAGAACAACAGAACCCTCCTGACCAAAAAGAGAAACAGGAGAGTGAAGTTGTACAAGTTACCTCAGTGAAAGCAAACCCCACCGATAAGGGTTTAGAGGTGATTTTACAAACCTCGAAAGGACAAGAATTGCAAGTAGTGAATCGCAGTTCGGGCAATAACTTCATCACTGATATTCCCAATGCCCAACTGCGTTTACCGAACGGTGACGCTTTTACATTTCGCTCTACTAGACCAATTGCAGGTGTTAGCGAAATAACGGTAACAAACTTTGATGCTCAGACTATTCGGGTAAGTGTGACGGGTGAGGCGGGTGTACCCATTGTTGAGTTATTTGACAGTCCGGATGAGGGTATTATCTTCTCTGTAGCTAGTTCTGCATCTTCTGCACAACAGCCGCAGCAACAGCCTCAAACGCAAAACCCTACCCCTTCAGGACAGAGTGAGGGGTCACAACAAACACAGCCAACTCAACCATCAGCACAGAATGATGAACCAATTGAACTTGTGGTTACAGGTGAGCAAGATGGATATGCTGTGCCAGAAGCATCAACTGCAACTAAAACTGATACACCTTTACGTGATATTCCCCAGTCAATTCAGGTAATTCCCCAACAGGTGATCAGGGATCAAGGAATCACACGAATTACGGATGCGACTCGCAATGTTTCAGGCACAACGATCGCATCTGGCTACGGCAACCTGATCGGAGATGTTCGGGTTCGTGGCTTCTCTAGTGGTTTCTTAAGAGATGGATTTGCCAGTCAGCCTTTCTTCATCGATGGCGGCAATATTGAACAAGTAGAGGTGCTAAAGGGGCCTGCTTCGGTACTATACGGGGCATCAGAGCCAGGTGGAATCGTGAATTATGTCACCAAGAAACCCTTGAGTAATCCTTACTATGCAGTCGATTTAACTGCCGGAAGCTACGACTTCTACAAAAGTGCGATCGATTTGACTGGGCCACTTAGCAATGACAAACTATTACTGTATCGCTTGAATGTTTCCTATGAAAACTCCGGTAGCTACAGAGATTTCATTGACAATGATATTGTTTTTATCGCTCCCGTTGTCACCTATCAAGTTAGCGACTCAACCGACATCACCTTAGCCTATGAATATCTAAACGCGAAACTAGGGTTCGATCGCGGTTTTCAACCTTTCTCTGCCTTTTTACAGGTGCCCAGAAATCTGAATATCGCAGAAACTGACGATTTTCAAGATATTGAGCAGCATCGCCTCAATTTAACACTAAACCATCGGTTTAATCAGAATCTACGCCTCAGAAGCGGCTTTCTCTACCTCTCTGAGAAGCAAGACAGTTTTGTAACTCAACCCGGAGAACTGGACGCAGACGGTCGCACGTTAACAGACCGATCGTACTTTGGCGGCCCGAGTAACGCTGACAACTATGCATTGCAAACGGATTTGATTGGTGACTTTAAAACCGGTTCCATTACCCATCAACTACTGCTGGGGTTGGAATGGCGCAAAAGAGACCAGGCTGATCGGGGTATCAGTGGAGTTTATGAGGGGTCATTCGATATTTTCAATCCAGCCTATGGCTTACCACGCATAGCAGATCCCAATAGTTTCTTCGAGCAAACTACCATCACCACTGGCATCTACCTGCAAGACCAGGTGACATTGCTCCCAAATCTCAAATTACTAGCTGGCGGCAGATATGATTTTGTGGAATACAGTAGTGGCGATGGTCAATCCGCGCCGACTGAATTTTATGATAGTGCTTTTTCACCTCGCATTGGCATTGTCTATCAACCGATTGAACCGATTTCGCTCTATGCCAGCTACAGTAGTTCCTTTGTCCCCAATAATTCTAGAACTGCCAGTGGAGAACCGCTAGAGCCTTCGCGCGGGACTCAGTATGAAGTAGGCATTAAAGCTGAACTTTTTGATAAACGACTGTCAGCCACACTCGCAGTCTATGACATCACCAAAACCAACATTCCGACTACAGATCCTGATGACGATCAATTCTTGATCGCAGTTGGAGAAGTGAAAAGCCGAGGAATTGAACTGGATATTGCGGGGGAAATTTCACCGGGTTGGAAAGTGATTGCTTCTGGCTATTTAAATGATGCCTTTGTGAGCAAAGATAACAATCTACCCGAAGGTCGCCGCTTGACAAATGCGCCAACTCAGGGGGCGAGTTTGTGGACAAACTATGAAATTCAAAAGGGTGACTTGAGAGGTTTGGGAATTGGCGCAGGGCTATTTTTCGTAGGCGATCGCACTGCCAACATCGACGATCCATTAACCCTTCCCTCTTATGTCAGAACTGACGCTTCTATCTCTTATAAACGCGATAATTGGAGGGCTGCGCTCAACTTTAAAAATATCTTCAATATTAAATATTACGAATCAAACGACTACCTCGTCTTCCCACAAGCACCATTTACTTTACAGGGAACCATTTCTGTAGAGTTTTGACCCAACCCTAACCTCTCCTTATAGCTGGTTGTGTAATGTGGCGGTATCGCTATCGGGCAAAATCTAGTGCAAGAAGGCAGAATAAAATAAAGTTCGTACAGTAAGCTTTTTGAACTAGATAGTTATTTCCGCTTTCCTGCACTAGTAGTCTGTCAAGGTAGTAATGAAAAGTTTGTAGCAAGCACAAAGCATGCTTAGAAACATGGACTAAAGTCCTTACTACAGAATTGTTTACTCCTCGATTCAAAGCTGACAGACTACTAACGATCTGTCACAAAAATTTTGATAGGTAAATCAGTTTTAAATTTCTCTTTTCTAACTCTTAACTTCTCTGCGAGACGCTCTTGCTAGCTTGCTTTGACCTAGGAGTATGAGGTTCGTTCTCTTATCAATCAAAATTAATCTGACAGGCTACTAGTAGAAAATTTCCTATCTTAGAACAATCAAAGAAGCTTTGAAATTAACTGATAGTTAATCACCGCAAATTTATAATCTAAACTTGATACAAGTGCGTACTCTTATTATTGTTTGGCTTAGTCAAATAGTTTCCATCGTTGGCAGTAACATGACCGGATTTGCTTTCACTATTTGGGTGTGGGAACTCACAGGTCAAGCTACGTCTTTAGCCTTGTTTGCTTTATTTGCACAAGTGCCGCAAATTTTTATTATTCCCATAGCTGGGGTGATTGTAGATCGCTGGAACCGTAAATATTTAATGATGGTTGGTGACACAGTAAGCGGGCTGTTGACCATAACTGTCTTACTACTTTACATAACTCATGATTTGCAATTATGGCATTTATATTTGGCTGTAGGTGTCAAAGGAACTTTTCAGCAATTTCAAAAACTGGCATTCTCGGCATCAGTATCAATGATGGTGCCAAAGCAGCAGTACAGTCGCGCTAGCAGCATCAGTTTCCTGGCAACCTCTAGTTCTAATATCATTGCACCAGCGTTAGCAGGTGCCCTCTATGTAGTCATTGGTCTTGTTGGCATCTTAATTATTGATATCACTACTTTTGCGATCGCTTTACTTACATTGCTGCTAGTACATATACCGCAACCTAAGATTACAAAAGCGGGTACGCGTGATAGCAAAAACCTGAAGCAGGATCTCTATTTTGGCTGGCGCTATGTTGCTGTACGCCCCGGACTGCTTGCGATGCTAGTATTAGTGTTGCTCTTCGTTTTTGCCTATGAATTTGGCGAATCACTTGTTACTCCCCTAATTCTGACACGCACTGGTAATGATAGTAAAGTATTAGGTGTTATATTTTCGACAGCAGGGTTAGGTGGCATTATTGGGGCGTTGCTCGTGGGCATTAGGGGTAATTTGCAGCCCCGAATACATGCAGTGTTGCTAGGTATGGCTGGTGCTGGTTTGAGCCAAACAGTGTTTGGTCTAGGGAGAGTACCGTTAATTTGGTTTCCTGCCCAATTCTGTTCAGCTCTCAATTTTCCAATAATGGGCAGTGCCGATGACGCTATATGGTTAAGCAAGATAAAACCTGAGTTACAGGGACGTGTTTTTGCAATGCGTTCTATGGTGATGCCGATTAGTACGGTTTTAGCAAACTTAATAGCTGGGCCACTAGCTGATGGTGTTTTTGAACCAGCAATGAAGCCTGATGGTAGTCTTGCCCCCATATTTGGTTGGATATTTGGCACAGGAGGTGGTGCAGGCATAGCACTCCTGTATGTCATTTCTTCCCTATGTATGTTAGCGATTGGCTTAGGTGGATATGCCTTTCGTGTGTTGCGTGACGTAGAAATCATCTTGCCAGATTATGATGTCGGTGCAGAGTAGTCGGTGGCTGAGTATCACAGGAACTTTGAATCGTTTTCAAGAAAGTGAATATGATTACCAAGGTTCTCTAACTAATTGCCGCTAAAATGTCAGGCTATTGTCAAATTGTAGTGCATCAATATCTTTTGGTTAAGCATCATCTTTCAGGATAATAAAAACAGTTTCGCTGGAGTTTTTAACATGGCAAATATTGTATTTTATGTTAGCTTTTTACAAAACGATTTTAATAGCACTATTAAGCTGGCAAAAACACTAAAATCACTTGGACACAAAGTATTTTATTTAGGAATGCTAGATTCAGAAGAAAAGGTTTTTAAATATGGCTTTCCATTTTTACCAATTTTAGAGAAATGGTTTCCCAAAGGATTTTACCAACAAGAAGACTATAATAGACTAAACTTTAGCGGATTAAGGTTGTCATTAGAGTGCAGAAAATACAGGAAACTTAGAAGCTCTTTAATTTATTCCTTATACAAAGGGGAAAACAGAGAAATACATAATGCAATAAAAAAAGCAGATACTGATTTACTATTGATAGGTACATCCTGCTCTTCTGAAGCTTCAATAATAGCATTTATAGCTTATGATTGCCAGATATCAACTATTTATTTAACAGATATGTTTACAGAATTACCACCAATAAACAAAATCCTGCAAGACAAAAAGAATACTTTAAATGTTCAGCTTCTGAAAAGATTTTATAATAAATTTAAAGCTGCTAGCGAAGCATTGAAAAGAAGTTTGCTTTGGTTGGTTGGAAAAAGTTTAGATGAAGATATTATCAGAAACTTTGCAACTATTAAGAGTAAAATACCTTTAGAATTGTTAGACTTTTCTAACAATCTTCCTTTGAAATTACCACACTTGTTTTTATGCCCAGAGGAATTAGATTTTCCTAACTCTTATAGAGAAGGATGTTACTATGCTGAAGCTTCTATAGATTTGCAAAGAGAAGAGCCATCTTTTGATTGGTCAAAACTGAATAATAATCGAGTCCTAATTTATTGCTCTTTGGGAACTACAGGAGAAACCTTTGAAACTTTAGGCATAAAGAAAGTTAAACAATTTTTTCAGGATGTAATTGATGCTGTATCTCTCAAAAAGGAATACCAATTAATCGTATCAGCAAGCGATCATATTAATGTTGAAGACTTTCACTATGTCCCTGAAAATACGATAATCGTTAATAGGGCACCACAATTGGCACTTCTCGAAAAAGCATCTCTAGCAATCATACATGGAGGAGTACGTACTATTAAAGAATGTATATTCTTTGGAGTACCAATGATAGTATTTCCTGTGAGTTCCGATCAACCAGAAAATGCAGAAAGAGTAGAATATCATAAATTAGGCGTAGTTGGTAATATTGAAAATACATCTGCCAATCTCATCATGGATTCCATTGAGAGAATAGAAAATGATTTTTTCTTGAAGCAGCGATTAGAAGCATGGAAAAATAAATTTAGAGAAATAGAACATTCTGAAAAGGCAACAAAATTTATATTGAATATTTTAGAGCAGAATAAATGCGTCTAAAACTCTTAATATATCGACAATTCATAAAATATAATGGAGATGAGATTAGAGAATATGAGTAAGGATTTAGAAGAAAGGGATTATTCAAAGGGAGCTAAATATATAGCTCAACATAAATATAGTGAAGCAATAGCTTTCTATAAGAAAAGCATTGAAACCGATCCTGACTTAATGTCTAATTATTGGTATCTATGTTTAGCACTATTGCTTCAGAAACAAGAATCAGAAGCTATGGCTATTTGGCGATCTATTCTAGAGAAAGCAGACATAGAAAAAGTTAAGAATTGGACATTAGATATAGTTGAGGTGCTAACAGCAGAAGCTATCAGATGCAAAGCAGCCTTTGACTTTGAGTCTGCCCATAGATTTTACGGGTATGCTGCTATTGCACGGGGTGAAGCCTGGAAAAAAGTGAAAGGGTATAAGTTCACAAATGATTGGTTTAGTCAAAATCTCCCAATCTGGGAAAATTATCTAATACACTTAGCTAATAAGCCTGAAATTAATATTCTAGAAATTGGTAGTTGGGAAGGCATGTCTGCGTGCTGGTTACTAGATCGCATCCTCACTCATGAATCCTCAAGAATCACGTGTATAGATACCTTTGAGGGAAGCATTGAGCACAAACTTGAATATAACGATAGTTACATAAAATCCGTTGAGGAAAAATTTGATTTCAATATCTCCCACACAGGAGTACAAGAGAAAGTAACGAAAATTATTGGTAATTCCCAAGATGTGATGCGATCGCTCCCCCTTAAAAGTTACGATATGCTTTATATTGATGGCTCTCACTTAGCAAGTGATGTCCTTATGGATGCTGTTTTAGGTTGGGGGCTTGTCAAGATCGGAGGTCTCATTGTTTTTGATGACTACGATTTTAAATTTCCCAACAGCGTAGATGCAGGGCAGGATACAAAAATCGGCATAGACGCTTTCCTGAAGGTATTTTGCAAAAAAGTCAACATTATTCATCAAGGTCATCAAGTTATAATTGAAAAGGGCGTTGTTGCGTGAGTAAAACATCTCCGAAAGTTAAAGACCGAGCAGAGGTCATTAGACTAAACGCACATGGCTAGTACGTGGAAAAAATAGCTGCTAATTTCAATTGGACTCCTCAAACGGTAAGAGAAATCTTACATAAATAGCGAAGAGTTGATTTTGAATGTCAATAACTTCTACTGGACTGGCTCTCTAGGCATCCATTAAGCTGGTAATTGCTGCCGTCTGTGTCATAGTTTTTCACCTTGCCGTGTATGCAAAGCCCAGCCTTCCGGTATTATGACTTCTCTTATATATATAGTGTGAGATTATTTCATTTTTATATTGCACCAGAACTACTACAATTACTATTGATGCTAGATAATGGGAAGGCTTTGACATTTTCTTCCCAATCTAGCCCAGGAAACAATAATTAACACTTATGCGAACTCATTATTGCGGCGAACTCCGAAAAGAACATATTGGAGAAACAGTTACCTTTTACGGATGGGTAGACCGTCGCCGCGATCACGGTGGTGTGGTATTTTTAGATTTACGCGATCGCTCTGGAATTGTCCAAATCGTCAGCGATCCGCAACGCACCCCAGATTCTTATGAACAGGCCAACGCCCTGCGTAATGAATATGTTGTCGAAATCACTGGTAGAGTAACGCAACGTCCTGAAGAATCGTTGAATACCCGCATCCCCACAGGCGAGGTAGAAATCTACGCTGATAAAATTAAACTCCTCAATGCTGTCGGCAAACAGTTGCCTTTCCAAGTTTCCGTAGCTGACACCGAGACAGTGCGGGAAGACTTGCGGCTGAAATATCGTTATTTGGATTTGCGACGCGAACGCATGGCGCAAAATTTGCAATTGCGTCATCAAATTGTTAAAGCCATGCGTCGTTATCTCGAAGATTTGGAAGGTTTTATCGAAGTCGAAACCCCAATACTTACCCGTTCTACCCCAGAAGGGGCGCGGGATTATGTTCTACCCAGTCGCGTCAATCCTGGAGAGTGGTATGCTTTGCCGCAATCACCCCAGCTATTTAAACAATTGCTGATGGTATCCGGCTTGGATAGATATTATCAGATTGCCCGTTGCTTTCGTGATGAAGATTTACGCGCCGACAGACAACCAGAATTTACCCAGTTGGACATGGAAATGAGCTTCATGTCCCAAGAAGAAATTATCGAACTAAACGAAAGCTTAGTTTGTCATATCTTCAAAACAGTTAAAGGTATTGAGTTACAGCGTCCTTTCCTCCGCCTCACTTATGCAGAGGGTATGGAACGTTACGGCAGTGATAAACCAGATACCCGCTATGGTTTGGAATTAGTTGATGTCTCAGATATTGTCAAAGACTCTGGTTTCAAAGTATTTCGGGACACTGTTACTAATGGCGGTATCGTCAAAATCCTCCCCATTCCTAACGGTAACGATGTCATTTCTAATGTCCGCATTAAACCAGGCGGCGACTTATTTAAAGAAGCCAGCGAAGCCGGTGCTAAAGGTTTAGCTTATATCCGCGTCAGGGATGATGGCGAAATTGACACCATTGGCGCGATTAAAGACAACTTGAGCGAAGAACAAAAACAAGAAATTTTGCGCCGCACAGGTGCCAAAGCTGGACATTTGCTCTTGTTTGGGGCAGGGGAAGCTGCTACAGTTAATAAAACTTTAGATAGATTACGGCAAGCGATCGCTAGAGAATTTAACTTAATCGATCCAGATAAAATCAACTTACTCTGGATTACAGATTTCCCGATGTTTGAGTGGAATGCTGACGAAAAGCGTCTAGAAGCACTGCACCACCCATTCACAGCACCCCATCCCGATGATTTGAGCGACTTAAAAACCGCACGCGCCCAAGCTTACGACTTGGTACTCAACGGCGTAGAAGTTGGCGGCGGAAGTCTACGGATTTATCAGCGAGAAATTCAACAGCAGGTGTTTGAAGCGATTGGTTTATCTCCTGAAGAAGCACAAAGTAAATTTGGCTTTCTCTTAGAAGCATTTGAATATGGTACACCGCCGCATGGTGGCATTGCCTACGGTTTAGATCGTTTGGTAATGTTGCTAGCTGGGGAAGAATCCATTCGAGATGTTATTGCTTTTCCGAAGACACAACAAGCGCGTTGTTTGTTAACAGATGCACCTTCGAGTGTAGATGCTAAACAGTTGAAAGAATTGCACGTTGCTTCGACTTATAAACCAAAGTCTTAATGAGCTAAATAATTGTCTAGGTAAGGTGGGCAATGCCACTAGCCTTTTCAAGGCGGGTAAAATTTTCGGACAATAATTCCTCTTCTCTCTGTGTTCTCTGCGCCTCTGTGGTTCAATAAATCACTTTTAAACCGCAGAGCTACAGAGGGCGCAGAGAGAAAACCAGAGATTTTAGGAGTGAATTTGCAAGGGCTAGATTGCCCACTAACTATTTGCAATTATGCATTGATTCTCTTTAAAACACTAGGTTGACTTGTACAACAGTCTCAAAAAGAAAAAGTAAATTCAATTATCAAAGCTTGCTATTCTTGTTGAATTGATGAGGATACTCAATAAAAGTTTTATTGGTTAATATTAATCATCTTGAATAAATAATCAAGTAGGCATAATATTAGTTGCTGATAATATATGATGTGGTGTGGATTAAATCGAAAAATAAGGCTAGTGTTTCCGATATTTTTACTACTAGTCTTTATAGTAGTAATGGTGTCGCAAAAACTCTCCGCAAGAGAACCCCAGTTAGTACAACAAGAAAATAATTACGCGATACATACTCGACAAAATTTTAATCAATCTAGTTTTTATCCAATTGCAGAAATTCCATCTGCAAAACTTTATAAACCCATTGGTAACTGGGTAGGAAGGTTAATCTTACCAACAAAACAGCAATTACAAGATGGTTTAGATTGGGTATGGATGGAAGTGCAATATGCACCACCCACAGCACAAAATTTGCTAGGAAAGATTGTGCGTCTGGAGTGGAAAAATAATGAAGATTTGCTTGCTAAAGTTAAAGCTGTAACACGAGATATAAATTTCACTTCAGAAGTCATTAAAAGTCAAGAACAAGGGAATATTCATCCTTTTCGACTAAATGCAGTTAGACAGGTAGGTATTTTACGTTCATTGGCTGGTGCAAATCCTCAAGATGATGTAATTGTTGCTTTAAATTCAAATACAATCATCAATGCAGATAGAGAAAAATCTATTTTGCAAATTGAACATGAACCTGTTTTGGCAACTGGTAGATTTTATGGATTAGTAAAAATAATTAACCCGATTAGATTTAATCTTTTATCTACAAAATATCAGCAAGATAGCTATTATTTTTCTGTCCAGCACTATAATTCTAACTCAAATAAATTTGATGGCATTCAAGAAACTATTCGTATTCCCCAACAAGTAATAGATACGAGAAACTTTGCGCCTTCAAGTTCGCAGGAAATCGAAAAATCACCTGCGGGTGAGGATGGTTGGTATATTTATGGTGCTAAAGATGCAAATGCCGTATTTACAGTAAGTGCCCTTGCACCTCGTTCTCTGTTTCAAATTCAACCCCGTCAAATTATTACTGGTGAGGAATTAGGGCTCAATTTTATCAAAGAGGTAAATTGGCGAAATAGCGAGAGAGAAAAAGGTAAATTCAATACTGTCTTGTTAAAACCTGTAGAAACATCTATATCAAAATGGCAACAAGGCGATAAAGGGATTTTACTACACCTATTCGGTGGAATTGGCGGACGTAAAGCTGAACCAATCGGAGTACCTAATACTATTACCGGACATTTTGCTTTTGGAATTGCAGAAGTTGTCCGCGATGAGTTTACTAACGAATTACGCTTTGAGACTAAATACCATCAAATTTATGCCCATAACCCTGATGGAATTATTGCCGGAACGCATACATGGGCTGATTATATGGGTAATTTACAACGTGGCTGGCTAGCAACACGTCCAGTATCAGATATTCTGATTAAATTCGACCCTGTAACGCAAGATTATGATTTTGATGGGATTAAACTTTCGCCTTTAGAGGAATTCCAGCAACAATTACAGGTAACGATGGCACGTTATCGCGTTGGCGATGGTACTGGTGGCGCAATGGTATCACCTGGTACCTCATGCGTCCAAGACTCAAGCCAAGCACTTTATGCTGCGATAATGGCAATTAAAAACCAAGTTGCTACAACTTCTCAAATTCAAACTTGGGTACGCACTAATCCAAATCATCCGCAAACATTACGCTTTCAGCAGCTAGTTGAATTAGATAAATCTTTAGAACAACAATTAGCACCCTTGGGGATAGTTCGTGCTGATTGGCAGAGTCAAGCAGGCGTACTCGCAGGCACGGGAATAGGAAAAACGACGAAACCATTTCAAGATGGTAGTATTTGGGCTGGTTTGACAACGTGGCGAACAATCATGCCAAGACAAGTACATGATGATCTCGCCGCGATATTTCTCAAACATGGTGCAACTTTGCAAGTATTGCGAACCAATCAAGTAGGTGGTTGGCAATCCAGTATTACACCCCTTGCACCAACAGTCTTTTTAGGGCAAATGAAGATTCCTTTTACTAATATTGCACCACTTCCAATTATTTTAAATCGTTTTCTAACGTCGTTAGTAATTCCTACACGGCAAGATTGGTTAATTCTGGTTTTACTGCTGATAATCTATAGTATTATCGCTCTACCTTATGGCTGGAGATTAGGATTTTTACAGCTCCAACTTTGGTCTGCAAATTGGATCGATCAATGCTTATTAACGTTGCGTTGTTTATTTGCACCTGCGATTATCGAAGAACTCATTTTTCGCGTTATCTTGCTTCCTCATCCTAGTGAAATCACCAATTGGTTACGATGGAGCTTATGGGCAATAGTTAGTTTAGTATTATTTGTTTTGTATCATCCATTGAATGCTAAAACATTTTTTAAAGCTGGAAATCCCACATTCTTTAATCGGGGTTTTCTTACTTTAACTTTATGGTTAGGAATTATCTGTACTGTTGCATATACCTTAACAGGATCTTTCTGGGTGATAGTTTTAATCCACTGGGTTGTAGTAGTAGTTTGGTTAATTGTTTTTGGAGGAATAACAAAATTAGATAAGAATCAAAAAATTAATAAAGCTCAAACGTAATACACCGTAGCTTAAAAAGGGGGAACTAGAATTAAAGTCCCCTTTTATCGATGGATTTAGAAGGCGATCTAAAACTTTTGATACTGACAGGAGGGCTTTTCAAACATCCTTTAAGATCCAATACGGTTCAGTCAACGTCAAAACTCTTCAACTGTATAGGTTGGGGAGCCGCTGCGCCCTTGCGGTTTCCCGACTTGTACCCCTACGGGGAAGCAAGCTACGCTCTTAGTGTTCTCGCACGGTAGCAAGTGGCGTTTGAAGAATGAAACCCAACAAAGCCCCAAGAGCGCAATTACCATAGAAAGCAAACCCTCTAAAAACAAAAAAAACCCGCTACAGCGGGTTACACAACAAACTAAGAACAATGAAAACTTGATTTAGCTGGAATATCTCATTTCAGCTTCAAGTTGACGAATCAGTTGTTCGTCGCCCTTTGCTCTGGCTACTTGCAAGCGATGCTCTAGGCTTTTTTGAATATTCTCTCTGTGGACTTCTTGTGCTTTTCTTGCACTTTGCAGTCTACCTTGATTCATAATGATTACCTCTTTAATTTTTCACTTTATGTCTTCTATTCATAACATAGCACACATTTTGTAGCTGTTGCTACAGAATTTTATAACTTAATGTAGATTTTAACAAAAAGATGTCTGAGAAGCAGATAGATCAACAACGACTTATGACTTTTCTAAGCGATTTTGGCGATCGCGATATCTATATAGGCGTAATGAAGGGAGTCATAGCCCAAGCCAATCCCAGGCTGAGGGTGATAGACTTAACGCACCAAATTCCACCGCAAGACATCGCCGCAGCCAGATTTTGCCTGATGAATGCTTATCCATATTTCCCAGTTGGGACAGTGCATCTGGCAGTAGTAGATCCAGGGGTGGGAAGTAAGCGACGAGCGATCGCAGTAGAATTTGCTCAAGGGTTTCTAGTCGGCCCAGATAATGGTATCTTTAGCGGCGTACTTAGTCAAAGTCCGGCGATGTCTACGACGGGCTACGCCTACGCAGCCGTTGAACTTACAAATCTTAACTATTGGCGAACTCCTCAACCAAGCAACACTTTTCACGGTAGAGATATTTTTGCACCAGTGGCAGCTAATCTTGCTAGTGGTGTCCCCTTGAAACAGCTAGGACAAGAAATTGATCCAGCAAGTTTAGTCAAACTGGATATAGGCGAGTGTAAGCAGACAAGCAATGGTGTAGTGGGTTGCATTCAATATATTGACCACTTTGGCAACCTAGTGAGCAACATTCCAGCGAGTTATGTACAAGGCAAAACTTGGTATGTGCAAGCTGCTGGGTTGAATATACCCGGCTGTGAAACTTACAGTGATGTCAAGGTGGGAGAGATACTAGCTTTAGTTGGCAGTCACGGCTGGGTAGAAATTGCCATTAATAGCGGCAATGCTCACTCCCGGTTGCATTTAGATTGGCAAGCACCGCTTCAAGTTGTGCTAACGTGAACCAATAACACTGACTAAAACTCTTCACTTAGAGGGTGTTTGAAAAGTCTAATTTATTACTCACCGGGCGACTGGAAGTCGCGGCTAAACAGTCAAAACCCACCTCCGTGGCTTAAAATCATTGATTTTCTCTTAGTCCACGAAGGTGGACTTGGTTTGTGTAGTAGCGAATTCTATTCGCCTAAAACTTTTCAAACAACCTCTTAGGTGAGTTACAAAACCTAGCAATCGCTGATAATATCAAATATTATAAAGAGTTTCTACCCCCTGCCCCCTTCACATCCACCCCCCAACTTCCGCATCAGTTAAAGGTTTCTCTAACTTGCTATATTCCGTCTGAGCAGCCCGCAATACGTGTTTCATCTGCACTGCTTCCCCGGCATCGGCGGCGAGGAAAGCTGCATTTAAGGCTATGTTACGGATGTTACCCCCAGCGACATTTAGCCGTGCTAGTTGCAGGGCATCTAAGTCTGCGGTTGGGGTGTCGGCGGGAAAGACGCGCCGCCAAATCTCGGCTCGTTGTGTTGTATCGGGGAAGGGGAATTGCACCACGAAGCGAATTCGGCGCAGAAAAGCTGTATCAATTGCACTTTTTAAGTTCGTAGTTAGGACTGCTAAACCTGGGTAGCTTTCCATGCGTTGCAACAGATAGCTAACTTCAATATTGGCATAGCGATCGCGCGCATCTTTAACTTCACTACGTTTGCCAAATAAAGCATCAGCTTCATCAAATAACAAAATCACCCCGCCTTGTTCAGCAGCATCAAATACCCGGCGCAAATTCTTCTCTGTTTCGCCAATATATTTGCTAACTACCGATGATAGATCGATCCGATAAAGGTCGAGGCGCAATTTATGGGCGAGTACTTCTGCTCCCAAGGTTTTACCAGTGCCGCTAGCACCTGCGAATAAGGCACTAATTCCCAATCCTCTTGCACTCTTGCCACCAAAACCCCAATTGTTATATACAATACTGCGTTGACGCACATGAGCCGCAATTTCCCGGAGAACTTGTTTCTGTGCCTCTGGCAATACCAAGTCTTCCCAATCACCAGATGGCTCAATCCTTTGGGCGAGTTCATCCAAGCGCGGACGTGCTTGGACACGGCAGGCATCCCATAAAATGCTAGTGATATCGTTGTCTGGTTTTTGTGCTAACTGTCCTGCGGCTTCTGCACAAGCAGCCCGGATGGTTGCGGCACTTAGGTTAAACTGATCCACCAGGGTTTTAACTTGCCCGTTCATTTGTGATGCCATTGAACCTAGGGCATCTTGCCAAACTGTACCTTGTTCTTTGCTAGTTGGTTGATGTACGTCAAAATTAACTACCAGGCGTTGTCCTAGTCCAATCCGTTCTCGGCTTGTAACTATTAAAAAGCCCTTGGTGCGTTCGATGAAACGTGCGATCGCATTTAGCCGCGCCATATCATTATTATCTAGTTCGTTGCAGTCTATGAGTAACGCACACTTACTTAAAATCGTCTCGCGAGTCCATAGGCGAATGAGATTATCTAACTCACTAGGTACTAAGGGAATCAGTTGTGCAGGCATTACCCACAAACTTAAACCCTGGAGTTGACAAATGGCCGCGGCAATGGCGCGTTTGCTAGTAGTTTCGCTACTAGATAGCTGCACGATTGGTAAGCTATTAATTTTGTCAGCTTGCGACCAAACTGCTGCTACTCGCTCTGCTAAATCTTGGTGTGACGGGACTAGATCGCTAACCTCTGGTAATGGTTCAATGATGCCAGCTAATCGTTCGTCAAGATATTGAATGCCCGTGAGATAATGTAAAATTCGTTCGTCAATTCTGACGGGACTGAGAGTCAAGGCATGACCATCACCAATTTGAATTAACCGCCAATGACGTAAGGGAGCATTTGGAGCGATCGCATCCCAGTGGACATTAGGTAAAGCGGACAGAGCTAAACTTAGAGTTGGGTAAGCTCGTTGTAAATCTCCGTGTGTTATGGCACACAATTTAGCAAAATCTCCATTCAACTCCATACCTGCACACAACAACAACAAATCACGTTCAAAGGATGAGAGACTAAATATTTTGCATACTCTCTCCAATGCTGATGGCGCAGGCATTGCAGCAGCCGCTTCCTGTAAAGCTTGCTGTAAATTCTCTTGATTTTTCTCTACAGATTGATTCTGCTCTTTTGCTGTGTGATTTTCTAAAATCCCACGCACTAAGGCAAGGGCTGCTGATAGATAGCGGTAGTTTGCCTCATCCCAATTGCGATTTGTTGTAGCATTCATAAGATTGTCACCTGTGGCGAATCATAAGCTCCAGACTGATTCTTCTTGTGCAGTGGGCTTTCTGCCCCATCTACTTGCACCCGAACAATATAAGTCCCTGGTTTTACATGTTTGACAGGAATAGTAATTGCATCGGTGTCTTCAGTGCGTGGTGCAACCAAGAAAGAGTAAGCTACCGGGCTATTAACTGATACTTCATTGAGTCGCAAAACTACTCGCTGTGCCTTACCAACTTTGGGCTGGAATTTAACGGTAATTTCTGCTGTGCGTAAATTGTCACCGCTATTTTCCACTTGAGCGACAAATGCTGTAATTGTTGGATGGATGACAAAAGCTGCAACGTTTGATTCAAATACATAATCTGTTTGTCCTGCATTGCCCATTGTTAGATGTACAACTTGGATACCTTGCACACTTGCGTATAAATCTGATGGGATTAACAGGCTAATTTGTGTTTCTTTAACATCATGAGGTACTAGTAAAGTCTCCCTATGACTCAAACGGATTCGGGTAATCTCACCGCGTAAACGTTTACCACGAATTACTAATGTTGTGCCCGTAACAATCGTTTGATCGGTCTTTGTCGGTGCCATAACTTGCTCTATAATCGGTTGAGACAAGGGCATGATGTAGACTTCAGAATTTTCAGGTTTGCTACTCTCAATCAATACCATTGATGCCAGATAGGTAGCTGAAGGTCGATAGTGTGTTTGTAACGCAGACCATAATTTAGAAGTTTCTTCCATGTTAAAAAACTCTGGAGTCAGTTTAATCTGACCAATTTGTTCAGCTAAATCAGGTACAGATACACTTGCTACAGCTTGCGAAAAAGCACTTGAGGTATTGGTTGTAGAGGCATTTATCAGAGTATTCTCAATAATATCCGATGTGATGGCTGGTGTTTTGTGTAATAAATGCATTGTATAGCCCAATAAAAGCTCCGCCTGAAAATCTTTGGCTCCATACGCTGTTAGTAAGTAATGGAGGTCAAGAGCTAGTGGGGGGCTCTGAGAGGATGCGTTTCCATTTATACGTGAATGCCTACTGCGAAATTCCTGAGATACCCAATCGACATTGCGGTTCTGTGTTACTTGATAAAGAAAGAGGTTGATTTGAGCCCGCTCGTCAGCTTCAACTGAAATTCGATCGGGCGGTAGGGCAGTTACAATCACATCACCAACACTAGCAGCGATCGGATCGCTGACTAAGCCATTTTCCAGCAAGACTTTTAGTACTGCTGTCACGGCGGCTATAGAGAGTACATTACTCATCCTCGTTCCTCATGGCAATAGCACATCTTAATCATGTACGCCAGAGTACATTGACAGAATATATTTTGCAAAACTTTAAATATTCTGTAACAGAGACTATCCGCATAGCATACGAAGTATCAGCACTAATGAAGCTAAAGACCTCGTATAATTTGCGTTAACTTTATATCAGGAACCAATTTAAAGTACCATAGGGCTTAATTTTAAACATTTTATCAAATTGCTAACATTATTTTAAGTTAGTAATATGTTAAGCTGAGTATAATCAGATAAAGGCTAAGTAATATATATTACTAAATATTCATCTAAGTTACCAAGTAAGCAAAATATTTGTAATACTAGTAGTATATCTGAGCTAAAGTCAAAACCTTAAAGTTACTAGAATGGGTTCCCCCAGATGAAATCCCCACCTCCTTCAAATTCTTGGATTGGTCGCTTGGTAGGTGATAACGAGCGATATCGTTTAGACAAACGGTTAGGCGGGGGTGGCATGGGAGATGTCTTCCTGGCAACGGACACCCGTGTGGGTCAACAGGTAGCGTTGAAGTTGCTCAAAGATACGCTGGTGGCATCACAAGAAATGAGAAAGCGTTTTGAGCGTGAGGTAGCAGTTTGTGCTGCTTTGCAAAGTGACCACATAGTTAAAATTAGTGATTGTGGATTCACTTCGGAAGGGTTTCCATTTTATGTAATGGAATATTTACGCGGGCAAACGCTCAGACAATTACTGCTGCGCGAGAAGCGGCTATCTGTTGAGCGGGCGGTAAAAATTATGGCGCAAGTTTGCAAAGGTTTACAGCTTGCCCATCAAGGAGTTACTCTCCAACGGGAAGGCGGAAAAAGCACTGAGCATATTCAGGTAGTTCATCGTGACCTGAAACCAGATAATATATTTTTAGTACCTACAGATTTGGGTGAGTGGGTAAAGGTTTTGGATTTTGGTGTTGCCAAAATTCGGAGTGAATCTTCAGAAAATGCCAATATTACCAATATCACCAGTACTTTTATTGGGACATTTCGTTATGCACCCCCTGAGCAAATCCAAAGCGATAAAAACCTGGATGCAAGGGGTGATATTTACAGTTTAGGAATTATCCTTTATGAAATGCTGAGTGCTGCCGATCCCTTTGGAATCAGCATTAAGGGTAGTCATGTCAGCGAGGCTTCTTGGGTATTAGCTCATGCTTATGAACCACCGAAGCCACTGCGATCGCAGCCAGGTTGTGAGCATTATTCCACAGAATTGGAAGCAGTGGTGATGAAATGCCTCCACAAGAACCCAGCGAACCGATTTGCAACGGTAGAAGAATTGAATCAAGCTTTGCAAGCTGCTGCCAAATCTGTCACAAACACTATTAATTTACCCGGAAAAGCTATCGGGCAATCACAACCTTCCTATAATCAAGGTTCAAACCACGAAACTATTCCCAGACAGTCAAACGACGACACCGTTTACCGTCCTCCATCTGCATATAATCAAGGTTCAAACCACGAAACTGTTTCCAGACAATCAAACGACGACACTGTTCTCCGTCCCCCATCTGCATACAATCAAGGTTCAAATCACGAAACTGTTCCCAGACAATCGAACGACGACACCGTTCTCCGTCCCCCATCTGCACATAATCAAGGTTCAAATCACGAAACTATTCCCAGACAATTTAACCCGATTGAGCAAAACCAATCTGAGGAACCACTCCCTCCCCTTCAGCCTAAATACAACCAAGGTTCAAATAACGAAACAGTTCCGAGGCAGTTTAATCCAGTTGAGCAAAGTCCACAGAGTCCTGTGAATAATCCCAACCCCAGCAAACCGGACGTGACCTTGTATCAACCGCGACCTGCGGCTAATCAAGGCGGACAACAAGTGCCACCAGATAAGACCTTGTATCAACCGAGACCTGGAGCTAATCAAGGCGGACAACAAGCGCCACCAGATAAGACATTATATCAACCGCGACCTGGGGCTAATCAAGGCAGACAACAAGTGCCACCAGATAAAACATTGTTTCAACCGCGACCTGCGGCTAATCAAGGCGGACAACCAGTGCCACCAGATAAGACATTGTTTCAACCGCGACCTGCATCCAATCAAGGCAGACCACAAGTGCCGCCAGATGTGACATTGTATCAACCAAGACCTGCATCCAATCAAGGCAGACCACAAGTGCCACTAGATGACACTATTTACCAACCAAAGCTAAGTGGGCAGCTAACTCCGAAAATTACTCCCAATTTTTTGCGAATCTTGGGAGTAGTCTTGGCAATTGGGCTGACTTTAGCATTGGTGTCCTATATTTATACTCAATCTCGTAAAGAACCAAACAACCAGCAAAGTTTACCTAATAGCGATCGCATTCAGAACTAATTTAGCTAATAGTACATCTCCACAAGGGTTATAGATAACGTATATTTCATTTCTGGAGATGTCTTTTACCTATATTCATCCCAAGCTACGGGAAAAGAATAATCTGAAAACGCCGAAAAATCACGATTTTCGCTGCGGGTTTCTTCATCCAAAACCTTGACAACTTTGTTATAAATATCTTGTGCTTGTTGCGGAGAATCACCGATGCTGGTTAATCCCAACTTACCAAACTGCGAAAGACAACCCATGAGATGAAACACTGTGCCTGTTTCTGTACCGCTGTCGAAATGCAGTCTGTGATGAGCGATGATATCCATCAAATCATTAGGTAATAATCCTTGATAGCGCTCTTTTTGCAAATTATCAGTAGCAATGTAGTATTTTGGACGACCTTGCTGACTATAAAATAAACCCGTAGAAAGATCGTAGCGACCGTTGGTTAATAATTTCAAGGTCATGAATGGATGAGTTGTACCGCCTTTACGCAGATTAATTTCGATCGCCTGAATATCCCACTCACCATTACCCTTGTCAACGGCGATAAAATCTACACCAAATCGCTCTAAAGTACCTTTCTCTGCTAGCGTTCTACCAACTTGTAGTCCTAATTGTTGTAATTGCAATCGATAGCTTTCATCAGCCGGAAAGCGACAACCAAGATAAATCTGACCGTCTGGTCCTCCGAGAATTTGGTCGTGGGTTGAAAGTATTTCCACTTCGCCAGTGGGTGTGATCCGTCCTTGGACACTGGGCGAGCGCTTTATTTCCCCTTCCACAAATGCTTCGGCAATTGCCCCTAATTCTGGGATTCTTCCCGAAAAATTATCCCAAGTCTCAAGTTTTGCTTGAAAGCGCATTGTTGAGAAGCGATCGCTAATTGCTGCTACCCTTTGAGCATGAGTACCAATACCTGGCGCTAAATTCTCAATTGGTCTTAGATCGAGCAAGGCATTTCCCTCTCCCGAAATGCCTTCATTGAGTTTTACCACTACCCGTTTTAATGTCGGTTGTCTTTCCCACAAGTCACTGGTAGCTTCTGCCAAATCTGTGTGGTTCCAAATTTTTTCGCTGCCATCTGGATGCGGTACTCCACTTCCCTTGAAGATTTGCCGACTGCCACTTTTTGTCCCCCAAATCTGTAAATCTGGTGCAGCAGCATAGAGTGGTACACCTAATTTTAAAGACAATTCGCCTTCCCAGTGCGAAGAGTTGTAGCAGATCATAAATGATTTGTCTAGTCTCAAAGATTGATGAATCCGCTCTAATAGACGGGGACGTTCTAAAATCTTTTGGCTGAGAGGTTTAAGGGAAGAATCGTAAGTAGAAAGTAGCAGCAAGCGATTGCGAGCATGAGAAAAGGGGATTCCTGGCAAAAGTTGCAGATAATAATCAATGATACTAGGATGCAGTGGTACTGATGTTACATAAATCAGGCGAGTCCGGGGATTCTGCAACCGAATTAAAGAAAATAGTAATCTTTCTTCATAATGTTCGCACCCTTCAATCTTTTGGAGTTCGCGCTGGTCAATACTTAGGGAGGGAATAATTAAAATATCCGCTTCACTATTGTCAAATGACTCGATCGTTTTCCAGCGATCGCGCAGGGTTAATTGTAATTGGCGAAACTTTTCAACCTGCTCTAACTCGGAAATATTTAGTATTGCCATAACCACTGCCCTCTAATAATCCCAATGTAGCGTACCATACAGGCTTTTGGCCTATTAGTTTGATAACTGGTCAGCAAGTACTTTATCCTACAAAAATGTGGCTATGCAGATATCAGCCTAAATTAATAGTGATGAAATTAAATGCATAATATTACTATTCTGTCAAGTTAGTTTTAAAGGTTTGTAGTAATGAGTTTAGTACTTAGAGAATAAGGACTAAACTCATTAATCTAAAATTGTCCATAGGACTCATATTTGATTACGTGAAAAAAGCCCGTACAAATCAAAAATCCTTCTTTCTTATTGGCTGTAGCCTGCCCACCCAGTAACTATGGCTACCCCATACTGCACAAACAAAAATCCAAGCGGATTCCTATATCTATAAATTTAAACTTGACAGACTGCTAGGTAGTTGTGCAACTACAAAGTGAAAAAGTAGAAATCTATATTTTCATTTATCGAAAATAGCGCGGTTCTTGAGTGAGCTATAAGAATCATGATTAATTAATTCAATAACTCTTATTATTTAATTCGTTTTCCGTCTTAAGGTTGAGCAAATCTAAGCTTAGTTTACCTCTATGGAGCGATAAATTACAGCAACTTAATAGTTAACTTAATAGCAGATGAAAGGCATAACTATTTCATCGAATCATAGTTTTATACTTGTTTTTGCCGTCAGGTGAATAGTGTCTGTCATGTTTGAGTAGAAATAACGTCAGCCGCCTACAATTGCTAGAAATAAATGCCTTTAGTACGAATTCGGGATATGTATATCCGAAAAATTGCAAATGGCAAGTAGGAGCCAAAGCAGAAAACAAACCTTGGGTTAAATTTTTGATCCAGGGTTTGCTTTTGAAAATGGCTAATGAGAAAGATGGGGGTAATAAATGCCCAATTCAATATTCAATTACCAAGAAAAAACCTATGGCTAAATCAAAAGAGAAAAAAGAGCAAACATTGCAACCACCACAGCAGCAAGAAGTTCCAGGTGTTGAATCAGAAATGACACCAAAACCGAAAGCAGATGATGCCCAGTATCGGGGTAGTGGTAAGTTGCAAGATAAAGTAGCATTGATTACGGGTGCAGATAGTGGTATTGGTCGTGCTGTAGCGATCGCATTTGCTAAAGAAGGTGCAGATGTTGCTATCCTTTACCTAAATGAACACGACGATGCCAAAGAAACAAAACATCTGGTAGAAAAACAAGGTCGTCGTGCAGTAACTATCGCAGGCGATATTGGCGATGAAACTTTTTGTCAGCAAGCTATCCAACAAACAGTTGGTGAGTTTGGCAAACTCGATATTCTCATCAACAACGCTGCCGAACAACATCCTAAACAAAGTATTGAAGAAATCACTAAAGAACAATTAGAGCGAACTTTCCGCACTAATATCTTCTCAATGTTTTTTATGACTAAAGCTGCACTCAAGCATTTGCAAACAGGCAGTGCTATCATCAATACCACATCGGTAACAGCTTATAAAGGTAGCCCACAACTGCTAGATTATTCTTCTACAAAAGGTGCGATCGTTGCTTTTACCCGCTCCTTATCACAAAATTTGGTTTCAAAAGGAATTCGCGTTAATGCTGTCGCACCAGGACCAATTTGGACACCTTTAATTCCCTCAACGTTCCCAGAAGAGAAAGTTGAGAGTTTTGGGAAACAAGTACCAATGCAACGAGCCGGACAGCCAGAAGAAGTTGCTCCTAGCTATGTATTTCTAGCATCTGATGATGCTTCTTATGTCTCTGGACAAGTGCTGCACGTAAATGGTGGCGAAGTAGTCAATGGCTAATTAAAAAAGTTAGGATTTAGAAGTCATAGAATTTAGAATTTTATATTTTTCCTTGAATTCCAAATTCAAAAACTAAAGTTATCAGAGTTAAAAATTCTAACCTATTAACTTCTAACTCCTAACTTTTTACGTCTAACTCTACCCTCATTGTCTTCCATTAGAGGGATGAGTAAAAATTGAAATATTGATAGTCTATTCAGCAGCGTACATTTAAGAGATAATAACTACGTCTATGGCATCTCCTACACCACTATATGGCACAGAACTAGTAGATTGTGCTAGAGCAAATGCCAAGCAAGGAATTGAAACTGCTGCTTATCAATGTGGCTATGGTCAAGACCTCAACAAATTTGCCCGCGAACTCAGACAAGCTTGTGAAGAAATGAATTTACAAGTAAAAGAACTCAGTGGATTAATTACTGAACAGGACATGATACTGCAATTGGGTACTGGCGAAATTGTTGCTCCGGTGACGGAATCAGAATTGTAAAAATTAGTCATTTGTCGTTTGTAGTTTGTTATTCACTAATGACCAATGACTACCTTCATAACTTTAAAATCAATGCCGGATCTAAACGGAGGTAGCGAAATAGAAACGGCAGTGCTGAACCAGGGATAGAAGCTAAAACAGAAATAGCTACCAGGCTAGCGCAGCGATCGCTACTTCTAATCGCTTTTGCAGAAAGTAAGCCTAGAAAGTAGCGATCGCACCTAACATTCCTCCTAATAATGCCCCAGCGTAGATGGAAAGCGCCTTGTCGTCGTCAGACATCGTTTCTCGGTCAACTACCTGCAATGTGCCAAGCGATCGCATTTCATCGATGTTCATCCCTCCAATCACCACTGTAGAAGACTGGTCACCCACATCAACACCAGCACCAGTCAGCAAAGGGATAAACGCCGCCAGTGTCACCACTTTTGTTAAAATTTTCTCTTGCGACTTCATAATTGTTCCCGTAATGGTGTATTGGTTATAAGTAAAACCAACAACCAATACAACCCGCTTCTGAGCAATTTCTAATAAATTCATCTGCAAATAGTTGTCGCCCCCGACTGCACACTACCACCCAAGGCATAGATATCTTCGGTGGTTTCTTATTGTTTTCAATCAGCTTGAACAGTTCCCACTTGCCCTTAGTCTAAAGGAAAGTGGGAATGTTCAACTTCAAATTTGTA
The DNA here is from genome assembly GCF_000020025.1 of Nostoc punctiforme PCC 73102. GTDB lineage: Bacteria > Cyanobacteriota > Cyanobacteriia > Cyanobacteriales > Nostocaceae > Nostoc > Nostoc punctiforme. The sequence goes on from NC_010628.1 coordinate 4,356,902, forward strand.
ATTTTTCTAAGTTTGAGTAAATTAAAAACTTTTGTAAATTAACGAAAAAGTTAGGGTTTTGGACGTTGATAAGTCCTTGCATTCAGCGTCGTACCCTTACGAGGAGAGTCTCATAGCCATTCGCTGGATAATCCACCTAAAACAGGTTTACTCGAAAAGCACGATAATCAGCAAATTACAGCAGATTGTGTTCCCTAGCTTAAATGCATGACTGATAAAGCTTTTACAAAACTTTTCGCTTCACTGACTAGCTTATTAGCACTATATCTCTCCTATTTCTTATAACAAAAATATGAATTAACAGTCAAGATAAAGCATAGATAAATATTACTTTTTCAAATCTTTAAGTAGTACAATTTTTCTTTATACAATTTTCATGTAATTAATAACTATGGGGCTAGAAAACATGGGATCATTCCCTATATTGGGAATTTTTATTTAAAAATCATTAAAACTTTTATATTCCTTTAAAAAGGTATACAGCAATGTGAAATTTTAAATAAAGTTCTATAAAAAACATAGACATAACACCGTGATATAGTGTCCAATGTGTAGTTGATCAATCTAATGGCACTACTTAAGTACCCGCATGTAGAATATAACCTTCGACTACTTAAGCATTTATCTCATATCCTGGTTTTGCTTTGTCTCAACTTTATGTAACTGCATATTAGTTAGGTTAAAAGCTCTTAAGAGAAGTTACTTATAATTTTTAATTAAATTCACCAAAGTGAATTTAATTAAAAATCATAAGCTTGTCGCAAAAAAACGATTTATAAAGACTATTACACCCTTGCGATAATTAATATCTAGTATTTCTTGTAGTACCAATTCTTTTATATAATCTACTATCAAAGAATATATATAAAGGTACATCAGGTCATGCTCGTTCATTTTGAGATTGATACAAATAGACAGCCCATTAGAAAGGGATATGAGCTAAAGAGCATATATAAAAGAAATAGTTTCTATCAGTAATTAAAAGAGAATATTACATGCAACAAACATACTAATAAGGAAATTTACTGCTATCTTATTAATATGTTTACAGCTAGTAAAATTACGCATTTTTTGTTGGAAATACCCATTCTCAAACTAGTTTCACAGCATTAATTATGGAATTAGTTTTAGAACTATTGTGAGGCATATATTTCAATGAATGAGTTACAGAATCAAAATCCTACGGTGGTAGCACCTGTAAATAGCGATCCATCTCTACAAACCCTTGATCAGACGCTACCAAGTAGTTCTCCTCGGGCTAGCGCCAGTGTGCTTTCTCAGGGAGATGGACTCAAAGCAGAGTACTACGACAACATCGACTTCACCAACCTGAAGGTAACTCGTACAGATGCGACGGTGAACAATGACTGGGGTTATGGTTCTCCAGATCCGACCGTTGGTGCAGATACCTTCTCAGCACGTTGGACAGGTCAGGTGCAAGCCAAGTACAGCGAGACTTACAACTTCTATACCACGGCTGATGATGGTGTGCGACTCTGGGTGAATGGTCAGCAAATCATCAATCAATTTGTTAATCAATCTGCCACTGAATCTGTCGGCTCGATCGCACTAGTTGCAGGTCAGAAGTACGATATTAAGCTTGAATACTTCGAAAATACTGTCACTGCCGTTTCCAAGTTGGCTTGGTCGAGTGCTAATCAGACCAAAGAAATCATTCCTCAGTCACAACTTTATAGTCAAAGCGCCGGACCTGCTATTGGCAACGGCAACGGACTCAAAGCAGAGTACTACGACAACATCGACTTCACCAACCTGAAGGTAACTCGTACAGATGCGACGGTGAACAATGACTGGGGTTATGGTTCTCCAGATCCGACCGTTGGTGCAGATACCTTCTCAGCACGTTGGACAGGTCAGGTGCAAGCCAAGTACAGTGAGACTTACAACTTCTATACCACGGCTGATGATGGTGTGCGACTCTGGGTGAATGGTCAGCAAATCATCAATCAATTTGTCAATCAATCTGCCACTGAATCTGTCGGCTCGATCGCACTAGTTGCAGGTCAGAAGTATGATATTAAGCTTGAATACTTCGAAAATACTGTCACTGCCGTTTCCAAGTTGGCTTGGTCAAGTGCTACTCAGACCAAAGAAATCATTCCTCAGTCACAACTTTATAGTCAAAGCGCCGGACCTGCTATTGGCAACGGCAACGGACTCAAAGCAGAGTACTACGACAACATCGACTTCACCAACCTGAAGGTAACTCGTACAGATGCGACGGTGAACAATGACTGGGGTTATGGTTCTCCAGATCCGACCGTTGGTGCAGATACCTTCTCAGCACGTTGGACAGGTCAGGTGCAAGCCAAGTACAGTGAGACTTACAACTTCTATACCACGGCTGATGATGGTGTGCGACTCTGGGTGAATGGTCAGCAAATCATCAATCAATTTGTCAATCAATCTGCCACTGAATCTGTCGGCTCGATCGCACTAGTTGCAGGTCAGAAGTATGATATTAAGCTTGAATACTTCGAAAATACTGTCACTGCCGTTTCCAAGTTGGCTTGGTCAAGTGCTACTCAGACCAAAGAAATCATTCCTCAGTCACAACTGTATTCACCACTTCTTCAGGCCACAATTACATTAGGATCGTCTTCCACAACTGTGAACGAAGGCGCTGGTAATGTTAACATAACTTTGCTCAGGACTGGTGATTTAAGCAGCACATCTTCAATCAAGTATGCAACCCTAGCTGGTACTGCCACAGCAGGAGTTGACTACGGAAGTGATGGCACCGAAAGCGCTGGCACAATTATTTTTGCGCCGGGGGAAAGTAGCAGACAGGTATCAATTCAGATCAATGACGATTCATCTACAGAAGTGGATGAAACCTTTAGTTTTGTTATCGATCAGCCAGGGGGAGCAACACTAGGGCTCCAAAGAACTCTCGGAATTACGATTCAAGATAACGATCGCTCTGGCATCGATTTTAGTGCGCCAGTAGTTAATGAGGGTGCTGGTACAGCTACGGTGATAGCTACACGAGGTAACACTGTAGGGGCTGCTAGTGTCAACTACACAACAGTGGATGGAACTGCTAAAGCTGGATCTGACTACCAAAGTAAATCTGGAACCTTGAGTTTTATAGCAGGACAAAGCCAGCAAAACATTATTATCCCCATTATTAATGACAACGTTGGGGAATCAAATGAAACATTTACTTTGAACTTCAGTAATGCAATTGGAGTCCAACTAACTAATCAACAGACAAATATTACGATTCTTGATGATGACTCTGGTAAGTTTGCTTTAGATACGGTAGCTTCTGGTTTGAATCAACCCACAGCTTTTGACTGGACAGCTGACCAAAAGCGGATGTTCGTTGCCCAGAAAAATGGGGTCGTGCGAGTCTTAGACAACGGCAAATTATTAGCAACACCATTTATCGATATTTCTGGACAGGTAAATGACACGCGCGATCGCGGTCTTTTAGGCATTGCCGTACATCCAGATTTTGGCAAAAGTCCAACAGGCAACAACTATGTTTACCTCTTGTATACTTACGATCCACCAGAAACTAATCCAAACAACCCTAAGAACAATGCCAATAGCACATTGGACAATCCCGATCAGAATGGGAATCGGACTGCACAGCTAATTCGGGTAACAGCTGACCCCAAAACGAATTACACTACTGCCATTGCTGGCAGCCAATTTGTCCTACTGGGTACTAATGCCACTTGGAATAATATTAGTCATCCAGATGGAAATAGCACAAATGTCTCACTTGGCTACGCACCATCAGGAATTCTCAACAAAGATACTGGTAAGCCGTTTACTAGCTTGCAGGATTATCTCAATAATCTCGATAAAGTTCAAAATATCCAGAATTTTATAGCCAACGATAGTGAATCTCACTCAGTTGGTGCTGTGCGCTTTGGGACCGATGGTTCTCTGTTTGTGAGCTTAGGGGACGGGACTTCTTACAATGGGATAGATCCGCGAGCAATTCGCGTTCAGGATATCGATAATCTGTCCGGCAAGATCCTGCATATTGATGCTATTACTGGTCAAGGTTTATCAAGTAATCCTTTCTACAACGGCGATCCCAATAGCAATCGTTCCAAGGTCTATAACTTAGGTCTGCGTAACCCCTTCCGTTTCACAATTGATAAGAAGACCAATACCCCTGTTATGGGTGATGTTGGCTTTGATACTTACGAAGAGGTCAACGTCGGAAAACCAGGAGCTAACTTTGGCTGGCCGTTCTATGAAGGAGGTCTTGATGCGAATGGCAACATCGTCAGCCTGCAACAACCAAAATATGCGACCCTAAATGCAGCAAAAGACTTTTATAGTAGTGGCAAAACTGTTACAGCACCAGTTTACACTTACAAGCATTTTAGTTCCAATTCAATTGTTTTAGGTGACTTTTACACAGGCAATACTTTCCCATCAATCTATCAAGGTGCGTTATTCGTAGGTGATTTCAGTCAAGGAACTATCGATGCTTTGAAATTTGATAGCCAGGGCAAACTTACCTCTGTTAAGCGGTTTGCTTCTCCAGCAGACACGCCAAATCTAGGAGTGCCTACACAAATCACCACTGGACTAGATGGCAATCTGTACTATGCAAACTTGACCGGGGGTGAAATCGATCGCTTCCGACCTGCTTAGAGATGACTTGAAGAAGGCAGGAGGCAGAAGGCAGGAGGCAGAAAGAAGGAAGTAAACTTTTTATGTCTGATTTTTTGAATCCTGTACTTCATACCTCATTTACTTGAAAACTGCTGTATCAATTATCAGTGAACAGTTATTCGATTGTTCACTGATTTTTATTAAGATAACTTAGTCAAAAATCCCAACAATTTTTTGGTATTTGATGTTAAAAGTGTGCGGCGATAAGCATCAGCTGCTTTTTTAATCGCTTCAGCTTGAGTGGGATAAGGATGAATTACACTGCTTAACTTACTCAAACCAAGCTTATTCACCATTGCTGTAGTCACTTCTGAAATCATCTCACCTGCGTGACTAGAGACAATAGTTGCACCGATTATTTCATCAGACCCCTTTTTATGGTGGATTTTCAGAAATCCTGATTCTTCACCATCTGCGATCGCTCGGTCTACACTACTAAAAGGTATTTTGATTGTCGTCACCTCAATACCCAATTTCTGCGCCTCGTGTTCGTACATCCCCACGTGGGCAATTTCTGGGTCAGTATAAGTTACCCACGGCATTACCAAACTACTGAGTTTCGAGCGTCCTATGCCAAAGGGAGAGAACAGAGTATTTTTAATTACAATTCGCGCCGCAGCATCAGCAGCATGGGTAAATTTCCAGTTCATGCAGATATCGCCAGCTGCATAAATTTTGGGATTGGTCGTCTGGAGATAATCATTTACCTTCACACCTTGGTGCTTGTCGTATTCTACACCCACAGCTTCTAAATTTAGATTTTCGACATTTGGCGATCGCCCCGCACCGACTAAAATTTCATCTACTGTCACCGAATCTCGATGACTATTAGAAGAAAAGTAAAGCCGTTTCCCTTCAGTAACAGTTACTACTTCTTCTAATTTGGAATTCAACACTACGCGAATTCCTTCCCTAATCAAAACCTTTTGCAGAATTTCAGCAGCTTCAGCGTCTTCTTTATTCAGAAGATGAGAACCGCTATGGAAAAGTACCACCTCAGAACCCAAGCGCCGGAAAGCTTGCGCCAATTCGCAACCAATGGGGCCGCCACCAATCACCGCTAAACGTTCCGGTCGTTGAATCAGCGAAAAAACCGTCTCATTCGTTAGATAACCCGCCTTTTCAATCCCCGGAATCGATAGTTGTGCGGCTCTTGCGCCAGTAGCAATTACAGCTTTTTTAAACCGCAGGGTTTTGCCGCCAACTTCCACGGTATTCTTACTCGCAAATCGACCGCTACCCAAAAATACATCGACACCCAACTTTTGAAACCGCTCCGCTGAGTCATTAGGGCTGATATCAGCCCTGATTCGCCGCATCCTTGCCATGACTTTGGGAAAATCAACATCTATATTATGTTGGGGAATATTAACTCCCAAGTCTTTAGCATCCCAGATTTCGCCAACTACACGGGCAGACCGAATAATAGTTTTAGATGGTACGCAACCAACATTTAAGCAATCTCCACCCATGAGATGCTTTTCAATTAACGCCACTTTTAAACCCAAATCTAGACCCGCAGCACCCGCTGCCACAACTAATCCCGCCGTACCAGCCCCAATTACTACCAAATCATAAACATCTGCGGGTTGAGGATTAACCCAGTTTGGCGGATGGACGTAAGACACCAACTTTTGGTTATACTCATCCGTTGGGCGAACCGTGACTCTCTCTAAATCTGAATTGGTCATTGGCGAAACCTCTTTTAAGAATTGAAAATGCTAAAGTCAACTACCTTTAGGAGGAATTAAAAATTAATAATCCTGATAAATTTAGGTGGCTCAGTCTCTTATTTTTTATGTTTGTTTAATAATAAATACAGCCTTTGAATTGTTTTGTCCGTTTGGGAATTGACAGATACGATTAAAGTTTTCCTGTATAAACGTTTCAACAATCAATAATTTACAGCAATTTGCTATTGAATAGCCCACAGTGGAGTACCTACAATTCCTCTTCTAAAGCTTTGCGTGCAATCCGGGTTACATAAACTGTAACGGCTACTGTCGCAATCAAACCCAAAATCCGAATTGCCCATTGTAAAGTTGGGTTAGTAAGTTGAGCTTCGGTGCCAATCATGGCAAGATTACTTGCAAGGGAACCTATATAAACGTACATAATGGTTCCGGGAATCATGCCTAGAGAGCCGATGAAGTAATCTTTAAGTGAAACTCCTGTGATGCCAAAGGCATAGTTGAGCAAATTGAAAGGAAATATCGGGGATAGTCGCGTTAACAGGACAATTTTTAATCCTTCTTTACCTACCGCTTCGTCAATGGCGGCAAATTTTTTGTTATCCGCGATTTTACCAGCAACCCAGTTTCTTGCTAAATAACGTCCTACAAGGAAAGCAGCAGTAGCGCCAAGGGTTGCACCGACAAATACGTAGATAGAACCCCAAACTGCACCAAAAATTACACCCGCTCCCAAGGTGAGAATAGAACCTGGGAAAAAAGCGACGGTGGCGATAATATAAAGGGCAATAAAAGCTATGGCTCCCAACGCACCCAGGCTATCAATCCACTGCAACGAGTCCCGTAAAATGGTTTGAGGATTGAAATAATTTGGATTTGCAGATTCTTCTGCTAAAGCCGCGTCTGTGTTTAATGCGAAAGCACTCGCCAATATCAATAATATTAATCCTAGGCTAAAAAACTTTTGGAAGTTTCTGGCTTCAATACTTTTAAATATCTGAATGATTGTTAGTTTTTTCATGGGTTGTGATTTCTTCTACTGCCACACTTTGAGCTAATGCTTTCTGAGCAATTTTTGTGATATACACAGTTACAGCAACGGTAGCAATCAACCCAACTACTCGCATTATCCATTGCCAGGCTTGAGTTTCTGGGGTAATTGGTTGATGAGATGTGTTAATCATGGCAAGATTACCAGCTAACGAACCAATATAAACGTACATCAAAGTACCGGGAATAATGCCGAAGGAACCTAATATATAGTCTTTGAGAGAAACCTGTGTGACTCCAAAAGCATAATTTAATAAATTGAAAGGAAAAATGGGACAAAGACGAGTCAACAAGACAATTTTCCATCCCTCTTTGGCAACTGCTAAATCAATCGCTTTAAATTTAGGATGTTTTTCCATTTGTCGAGAAACCCAATCGCGCGAAAGGTAGCGTCCAATAATAAAAGCTAAAGTTGCTCCGACCATTGCAGCAATTAACACATATATTGACCCCCAAAATACTCCAAACAGACAACCGCCTTTAAGTGTTAGGAGGGAACCGGGGATAAACAGTAATGTTGCCAAGTTGTAAATGACTATGTAAGCGATAGGCCCTAAAACTCCAAGACTCTCAACCCAAATGACTGATGCCTGTAAAAGTCCCTGAAAGTTTAACTGTTTAGCAGCAATTATGAGAGTGGCAATCAGGCAACTTAAGAGTAGTAGTTTGAGTTTGGAATTTAATACAGACTTCCTCATTTTTATAAGTTTTATCTTTAAAATCTGAAAGTTCATGTTCAAAACCTAAAGCTTCATGTTCAGAACCTCAAACTTCGTGTTCAGAACCTTAACACTTCAAATCCAATGCCCTTAAGATATATTACTTACATGAGAAACAGCTTAAATCCTCTTAAATTTTTCTTGGCGATACCAGCGACAAATTCGCTCAGGTGAAACGCCGAGTAAATAAGCAATAATTACTATTTGATTAAGTAGCGTAGTTTTAAACACTCCCTTTTGTAACCATCTACGGGCTGAGGTAACAACTGGTGTGGGAATAATTACAATCCGTCCGATGCGTTTTAAACGACGCATGAGTTCAAAGTCTTCCATGATAGGCAATTCAGGAAAACCGCCAATTTGTTGAAATACTGCTTTTTTAGAAAAAATTGCTTGGTCGCCATAGGGCATTTGGTAAAAATGCGATCGCACATTTACTCCCCACTCCACCCATCGTAAACTTAAAAGTGGTGCATCAATTCGCAACTTAAATGCACCAGCCACAGTCCCAGGCTGTTGTAGCGCTGTGCAAATCATCTCATCAAACCCAGCAGGTAAAAGGGTATCTGCATGGAGAAACAGCAGAATTTCCCCACTAGCCGCTACAGCACCCGCGTTCATTTGCATAGCACGACCGGGAGATGATGAAATAATTTTGACATTTAAAGATTGAGCGATCGCTACAGTATCATCACTAGAGCCACCATCGACTACAATGACTTCTATATTTATACTGCCTTGAGTCGTAGCAATGGCTTTTTTAATATTCCCCGCTTCATTAATAGCCGGAATAATAATCGAAATTTTGGCTGCGTCAATACTCTCACTCATGATTGCTGAGTTTTCTTTTCCGGTTGGTCAGGAAACGAACACTCTACCGTTATCTTCAGATTACTTTCAGCCGTGCCTTTAGTAACATAAGGTATACCTGCTTCACCGCCAACTTTGATGCCAAATTCTAGAGTGACTTTATCAATATTAGCAACAGGGATTTTCTTAAAAGCATTGAGTGAATAAACAGTGTAAGCCCGAATTGTACCTTCAATTGCTTGGAAATTTTGGACTATCTGTTTTTGTGCAGCATCAGCATCCCATCCCTTATCAATTAGCGCTTCTTCTTCTCCCTCTGGAGTAACTTCGGTAATGACTGGTGGTGCATCTATATTATCTGTAGCCTCAATGTAAATAATCGTGCCATCTTCTAACTGAATAGGTGTGAGTTGAGCCATAGGATTAAATCTCGCCTAAAAGAATTGCGTCTAAGGTAGCCCAGCGGTGCTTATCTACAAAATTTTACGGAAAATGCGGTAAATTTCTTGTAGAAGCTGGAAATAATTCGGCACAACTATCATAGGGCTTTGCAGGATGAGTCGAGACGCTTTGGTGGTGGGAATTAATACGTATGACTGCTTAAAGAGTCTCAACGCACCAGCTGCCGATGGTGAAGCGATCGCTCAAATCTTACAACAATATGGTGAATTTCGGGTAACGCGGCTCCCAGCAGTCAAAGACAAGGAAAATGAGACGATTCGCATTGGTAAGCAAACTAAAGTTAGTTTAACTCAGTTAGAAAGAGCGATCGTCCAATTATTTAAACCAGATGGGAAGCCACCAGACACAGCGTTGCTGTATTTTTCTGGTCATGGGTTACGGAAAAATTTAGGAATTCAGGAAGGTTTTTTAGCAACGAGTGAAGTCAACCCCGATGCGGGTAATTGGGGATTATCTTTGCAATGGCTGCGGCGACTGCTGCAAGAAAGTGAGGTAAGACAACAAATTGTAATTTTGGATTGCTGCTATAGCGGAGAGGTGCTAAATTTTGCAGAGGCAGATCCAGGCGATCGGGGTAAAGGTAGAGACAGGTGTTTTATTGCGGCTTCTCGTGATTTTGAAGTAGCTTTTGAAGAGATTAACAGCCAACACAGCGTCCTAACCGCCGCACTGCTGAAAGGTTTGGAACCAAAACAAGACCGTTGGGTAAGTAACTACACTTTAGTAGACTTGCTCAATCAAGAACATCACCCGTTCCCGCAGCGTCCCATTTTTGCTAACTCTGGTGAAGCAATTAATCTCACCCGCAAATGGAATTCCTCTCCTGTTAACTCCACAGTACAAGTATCAGCTATTTGTCCTTACAAAGGCTTGTCTTATTTTGATTGCACAGAAGCAGATGCCAACTTATTTTATGGCAGAACAGCGTTAACCGACGAATTATTAGAAAAAGTGCGATCGGGTAATTTCCTCGCTGTGTTGGGAGCATCAGGAAGTGGCAAATCTAGTGTTGTCAGAGCCGGTTTACTTTATCAATTAAAGTTAGGACATAGGTTATCAGGTAGCGATACTTGGCAGTTAAAAATATTTCGACCAGGGATTAACCCCTTACAAAATTTAGCACTGGCATTTGTAGAATCAGAATTATCAGATATTGACCGAGCCTCACAGTTAGCGAAAGCTGAAGAATTAATAGCTAGAGGTGCAGTTGGTTTAGGACAGTTGATTACTGCTGCACAAACTCAGCGCTTAGTGCTAGTGGTAGACCAATTTGAGGAAGCTTTTACTCAATGTCAAGACATTACAAAACGACAGCAGTTTTTTGAATGTGTGCTAGGTGCTTTGCAACGGGATGACAAGAAACTCTGCTTAATAATTACAATGCGGGCTGATTTTTTTAGTAAATGTCTGGAACAAGAGTATGGCGGACTTGCTAAGAAAATTCAAGAGCATTTAGTAACAGTAACACCGATGAATCGGGAGGAATTAGAAACAGCAATTATCAAACCTGCCCAACAGGTGAACTTAGCAGTAGAACCGGAATTAGTTTCTCAGATGATTGCAGATGTAAAAAATTCACCGGGGAGTTTACCGTTGTTGCAATACACGCTGACAGAACTATGGCAGCAAAGAACCGAAGAACGGTTAACCTTGACTACCTATAGCAAACTAGGTGGAGTCAGGGGAACCCTGCAAACACGCGCTACAGAAGTTTATGAGTCATTATCACTTGAGGAACAGCAAGCAACAAAGCGGATTTTTTTAGAATTGACGCAGTTGGGAGAAGGAACAGAAGATACACGCAGACAGGTTGTGCAACGAGATTTAGTTACTTCCCAGTATCCAGAAATTGTGATTCATAGAATAATTCAACGGTTAGCTGATGAAAAGCTAGTTGTTACCAGTACCTTATCTAATCAAATTGCTGTGGTAGATGTGGCACATGAAGCACTGATTCGCCATTGGCCGCTATTACGCAAATGGATTGAGGAAAGTCGGGACATACTGCGACAAAAGCGGAAAATTGAAGCGGCAGCTATTGAATGGCGATATAGGCGAAGAGTTAAGGATTATCTCTTTCAGGGGAAGCGGTTAAGAGAAGTAGAAGATTTTCAGAAGCAACAAACTGAGAACTTAAGATTATCTGACCTAGCTATTGAGTTTATTCAAGCAAGTGTCAGACAAAGACGGAATAATCGCTTTCGGTCAATTGCTTTTTTCTTAATTATCCCACTGGGTTTATCAGTATATGTGGGCATAGTTATTGAGAAACCGATTAGGATAAACCAGCTTTGGCAAACTGTTGATGCTGCTAGAGAAAAGAGGGATAGTCAGGCAAGAATTCAAGCACTTGAAAAACTAGTCCAAGCTGGTGAGAGTCTAGCTAATAAAGATTTCAGCAATGCCAACCTCAGCGATGCCAACCTCGAGAATGCCAACCTCAGCGATGCCAACCTCGAGAATGCCAACCTCAGCGATGCCAACCTCGAGAATGCCAACCTCAGCGATGCCAACCTTAGCGGTGCAACCCTCTGGAGTGTAAACCTCATCGGTGCAAACCTCAGTAATGCTGAACTTGGCCAGGGTTTCCTTAGCTTTGACCGCTTCCTCAGTCGTAGTTCCGACCTCAGCAATTCCAACCTCAGCAATGCCAACCTCGAGGATGCCAACCTCGTCAATGTGAACTTCAGCGGTGCCAACCTCAAGGGTGCAAACCTCTGGCGTGCAAACCTCTCGGGTGCCGACTTTAGGGGTGCCAAAAACCTGACTCCTGATCAATTTAAACTCACTGATTTTAGGTCGCAGTCTGCGAGATATGACAAGGATTTTCGTGCCAAGCTCGGTTTACCACCAGAACCAGCTAAGTGAATACTTTGGGTTGCGTTCTTACTTCTATCCAATCCGGCAATGCAACTTTCCGCAAACTTTTTCTACATTATTATTCGACTAAAAGTACTTGTTTTGCAGTCTTCTTTGCGTCTATAGGCAAAACAAAAAGATTTATTTGTCTAAGCGAGCAAGTTCAGAGATTGCTTTGCTGGCAATGAGTTTTTATAATTAAGCGATCGCATCGCAACGAACCCTGGAGTCACTACCGCCAACCCTGAAGCCACTACCTTCAACCCTGGAACCACTCCCGTCAACCTTGTAACCACTTCCGTCAACCCTGTAACCACTCCCGTCAACCTTGTAACCACTCCCGTCAACCTTGTAACCGCTCCCGTCAGCCCTGTAACCACTCCCGTCAACCCTGCATTTAATCTGAAAAAATGGCATCAAAGAGCGATCGCTATTTTTCCTTGCTAGTCATAGGTATTTCAAGCTACCGACTGAATATCTTCTAGATTATCCCAAACTTCTGCAAGCGATGTATACCGACAAGTCAACTTAACGTGAAATGGGCAGTTAGAAACCTCGTCTACACAAACTCGTGGTATTTACGGAAACCACCAGTTGCTTCTATTGCTATAAAACTGAAATCGTCCAAAGCCGAGAAATTGTCCGTGGGATTTCTCGCCTACCGGGAATGCTGTTACACCTAGTAAGTAGACACCAGAAAAGCTGGGATTACTCACAGGACGCAGGGCGATTGTCACTGTTTGTCCAGGAGTGACAGGCGGATCAAAATTCACAGTAACGGTTCGTGTGTCGCGTTCGTCTGTGACTGGGCCTAGTGTTAGCCGAGATTCTTTGCGTAGGCGTAGCCCGCCGTAGGCATCGCTCTTTCCGACAAAGGCACGGGTATCATTAAGATTGTAGCGGATGTTCTCTGTTCCCTCCCTTTGTGCGATCGTTACCTTCTGGAGAGATTCTCCAGCATTTTCCGGCAGGTTGATAGTGAAATAGTAAGTTCCACCCCAAACATTCACATCTTTATAAGTAGTAGTTGCATTCACAAGTTTCGGCGGTTGGACAAAGTAGACTGTACCATCTCTAAGCTGCACCGCTTGAGTTACCGGAAGCGTTGCTCCCCCAATACCAATTGCGAACGAAAGTGTTATCCCAAATAAAGTTGCAATACGCATAATTCAAATATAAAAAACCCACTCATTTCAATTTTAATTCTTTGGGAATGAGTGATTTGGGAATGATGGAAGCTTGTTTTTCCCAATCAGAAGATTTCGTGTACCACCAAGCCCAAGTAATTAAAACTGCTTGTAAGGGAAGCCTGACTACGTGTACCCAAGGTGAATTTGGTATATGTTCAATCTTAATCAGATTAACCGCCATATTAATATTGGCAGGGTAAACAGCAATAAAAAGAGCAAGAAGTCCCCAAGCAGCAGCTTGACTTACAGGCGGGACTAATAAGCCGATACCACCCAAAATTTCATAAAAGCCACTGAGATAAACTAATCCTAAAGGGTAGGGTAGTTGTGGCGGCACAATTTTGACATATTCTCCTGGAACAACAAAGTGTGTCACCCCAACCACAATGATTGATATAGCAAGAACTACACGTAATATTTCCTTATACTTATTCATGGTTTTGCCTGATTATATACTTGTCTCTATTATTTCAGTTTGATTTATAGATGTTAATCTGTCTTGAGTCAACAGGAGGAAAATCGGCAAAACTTTTCAAAATACCATTTAATTAGCCCTTTCAAGCTGACTGGTAAAATCTCTTTTTTCTCTTTGTGTCCTCCGCGTCTCTGCGGTTCAAAGGTCTCTACACAGAGTAAAGAGCTTAAAGAGGAATTTTATTGACAAAAATTTTTACCCACCTTGAAAGGGCTAGTCCTATATATAATTAAGAGATTTATTTAATTGCCCATCATATCTTACAGATACGCGACCGGTTCTTTAATCCAATTATTCATAGAAAAATGAGTGATGCTTTTAGCCGACTTTCACCCTTCATCCAAGAATATATTTATCATCATCAGTGGACTGAATTACGACCAGTCCAAATTGCCGCTTGTAAAGTTATATTTGACACCGATGCTCATTTACTAGTTACTGCTGCAACTGCTGCCGGTAAAACAGAAGCAGCTTTTCTACCAATTTTGACTTTATTACATACCAACCCTGCTACTACCATCGGCGCATTATATATTAGTCCAATCAAAGCTTTAATTAATGATCAATTTGAGCGCCTCAACTACTTACTCAAAGAAGCAGATATTCCAGTTTGGCACTGGCATGGTGACGTTTCTCAAAGTCGAAAAAACAAACTTTTAAATAATCCTCAAGGAATTCTACAAATTACACCAGAATCTCTAGAAAGTTTGTTAATCAACAAAAATAACGACCTCCTTCGCTTATTTGGTGATTTAAGGTTTGTCATCATTGATGAGATTCACGCCTTTATGGGTTCAGAACGCGGCTGTCAAATTATTTGCCAATTACAACGTTTAGCAAAGTTGACGCAAAAGCAACCGCGCCGTATTGGTTTGTCAGCAACTCTTGGTGATTACTCACTAGCTGAAAATTGGTTGAGTTCAGGAACAGATAAGTCAGTGATTACACCTCAAACTGACGGCATAAAACGCCAAATCAAACTAGCTGTAGAACATTTTTATATTAGTGATGAAGTAGATGAATCAGAAGCAACAGCTTATGAAAAATATATTTTTAACCTCAGCAAATCTCGCAAATGTCTGATATTTGCTAATAATCGCACGCGTACTGAATCTGTAATTGCATCTTTGCGACAAATTGCCACAGAACAAGGACTACCAGATATATATCATGTGCATCATGGGAGTATATCTGCTAGCTTGCGGCAAGCTGCTGAAAATGCGATGCGTGAACCCAACAATCCAGCAGTTACGGCCGCCACTCTGACTTTAGAATTAGGCATAGATATCGGTCATTTAGAGCGAGTTATTCAGTTAGAATCACCCTTATCTGTAGCTAGCTTTTTACAGCGCTTAGGACGTAGTGGCAGAAGAGGTGAAGCTGCTGATATGCGCTTTATCTGTGCTGAAGAGAAACCATTATCAGAAGCTTCTCTACCAGAGCAAATACCCTGGCAGTTGTTACAGTCTATCGCTATCATTCAACTGTACTTAGAGGAGCAATGGATTGAACCAATTAGACCGATTAAATATCCTTTGAGTTTGCTTTATCATCAGACAATGAGTATTTTAACAGCAACAGGAGAACTTTCACCTAATGCTTTAGCTAAACAAATTTTTAGTCTACCGCCCTTTGCTGCTATTTCCAAAGAAGATTTCCAATTATTGCTTCGTTATTTGATTGATATTGGTCATATTCAGCATACTGAGAAAGGTAAATTAATCCTGGGTTTAATAGGAGAAAAGATTGTAAGAAAATTTCAGTTTTATGCTGTCTTTGCTGAACAACAAGAATATATTGTTAAGCAAGGTGCAACGCAAATTGGCAGTATTGTCACGCCGCCTGCTGTTGGCAATCAATTTGCTTTAGCTGGGAGAACTTGGCAAGTAGTAGAAGTTGACTTTAAAAAGAAAGCAATTTTTGTTAAACAAGCCGAGGGGAAAGCTAGTATTTATTGGCGTGGGAGTGGTGGCACTATTCATACCAAAGTTTTACAACGAATGCAACAAGTTTTATTTGAGAATGTCGAGTACAGCTACTTGCAAAAAAATGCTTTGCAACGTTTACGTGAGGTTCGCCATTTGGCGCAGCAGGTTGGATTAGATAAACAAAATATCTTAGAATTGGAAAAAGGTAAATGCTGCATTTTTCCCTGGATGGGTACAGTTGCTTATCGCACCTTAGAAAGATTACTAAACTCCTACTGTCGAGAATCATTGGAAATTACAAGTATTGGTGGAGTAAATCCTTATTATTTAACAGTTAAATTAGCCAAGGATAAATTTAAACATCTTTATCCTGAAATTGCTTCATTGTGTGAGCAAAGAATTACTTCAGAAGATTTGCTCAGTACTTCAGAAGCACCGGAAATTCAAAAATACGATCGATTTATTCCTCATCCACTTTTACGAAAAGCTTTTGCTAGCGATTCTTTAGATATGAGAGAACTCAAACAGCAAGTGTCGTTGTGGAGAGAATAAACAATAGTAGATGCACAAATCTATGATTCCCTACTATATAGTTAGATTAGCTGAAAATTGCTATAATTCCTCAAAAGCATAAGTAGGTAATCCAGTAACATCAGTTTGGAGAGCAAACAAATCACCAGAGTAGAAACTTTTTTCGATCTCTGCTTGGCTTAGTCCAACTGAAGCAGTGGTAATGTAGAGTGTTTGCAAATCCTCGCCCCCAAAAGTACAGCTACTTGGCACTTGCACAGGTAGCTTTATCCGCAATATCTCTTCACCCTTGGGGTTGAAACGAATCACACACCATCCATTCCACATAGCTGACCAAATATGTCCTTCACTGTCTATTGTCAACCCATCTGGGTAGAAAGATTCATGAGTTAAATCAACAAAAATCCGACGATTAGTAATATTTCCTGTTATTGAATTAAAGTCGTAAGCATATATTTTTTGTTGATGAGAATCTGTTAAGTAAAATATTTTTCGATCGGGACTCCATCCCAGACCATTAGAAATAGTCAATCCCGTTTCCATTACATGCAATGAACCATCATTGTCATAGCGATAGAGGCTAGCCTGGGGTTTTTCCAAAGAACACATTGAACCGAACCAAAAACGTCCTTGAGGGTCACATTTACCATCATTGAGGCGGTTATCTGGCAGATTTCCCTCAATTTCTAAAATGGGGGTAATTACACCTGTCCGGGTGTTGAGAAATGCCAGGTGATGACGCAGCGCGATAATTAATCTATCTGCACCTGCTGTTGCGATCGCACCTACTACATCTCCCACATCAAAAAACAAGTCTTTCCCTGTAGCAGGATTGAACTGATGTACACGATGGTTGTAGATATCAACCCAGTAAATTACGTTTTGGGTAGAATCCCAGATGGGGCCTTCACCCAAACGGGCACGGGCTTCTAGAACATTGTGGAGTGGATATTGTACCATAAGCAATTAATTTAAATATTAAATTAAAGTATACATCTTTACCCAATGTCAACTCAATCTCTACTATTAAGTTCTTGGTTTAACTTATAACAAATGGATTTTATGTGTTTTATCATTCTTTTGATTCTAAACCATTTTGATAATAATAATTTGGATTGAAATTTACTATAATTTTTTCTTCCAAATCATAATTACATTCCAGATACCTATCTTCATCCAAAAAATAAGCATTTTGTTTATAGCATTCCGTAATTATTAAAATAAAATCTTTAATACTTTGACAAATTACATATAAAACATCATCTTTAGGAGTCCATACAACTGATCGATCGTCTGACAAAGTTCTGACGCAATAGTAATCACCTCCGCTACCACGTAAAAAAGGAATCATATCTGGCTGCCATCCCCAACAGTCTGGATCTTTATGTACGCTATGCAAAAGATTTATAACGCTATCTACTTTATCAATTTCGATTAAATCGTACCCAGGAAGTAAATCTGTAGGAAAATCAAAATTATTAGGACGTTCAAAACAACATCCCTTAACACATGAATATATAGCGATTAAATCTTCAGTAATTGGATGGGTTGTAATGCTATTCTGAATTTCATCATCGAGTAGACCTTTTTTTTAAACAGCAATGTATCCAGGTCTTTGATTTTCGATAATTTTTAGGAGATTTATGAAATATTGTTGAATATTTTCGCGATCGTTCATCTTCAAATATATCTGTACTTCACAAAATTGCAGAAAAAATATTTACAACATATTTATAACACCTCCTCCTTTTTATTCAAGTTCAGGGTCTGTATACCATTTCCGAAATTCCCAGTACCATTCATTAGCTTGGTCATTTGCTTCAATCCACTCTGGTAAAGTATCTGAGTCAATATGCCAATCACTTTGCCTACTTTGGTAACGAACTATGTAACCTCTGGGTAAAATCTTCCAGTAAGTTGCTTGTCAAGGTTCCAGCATATCCCAAACCTCTGTCCCTGAAATATGAACCACGGCACATACGTAACAATCGACGTTAAGAAATTTTTCTATAAATTTGCGATCGGGACTTACTATTTCTGATACAGATATTTCACCAGGGCTACAACCAAGACGCTGCGTATAATAATGGTTCCAGTCAGGATGATTAGCTTTACTATCTTGGGTGTACCAAATTTTGATTGGCACATTGGTAAATGCTTCTACCATCATCATTATTTTCCCTGCCAACACTGTTTTTTGCTCAGATAGCGCTTTCAATTTTTTTCGTAATTCTTCCAGTGTTGACCCGTCTGCTATCCACACTGCACCAAACTTTTGATATATTGGTTGCCACTGTAGTGGTATTTTACTTACCGATGGTGTTGCCTGGATTTTTTCAATTACTTGCTCAAACACTTGTGCAAATAATTCTGCTGGTAATTTCATCAACCTTTACGATAGTGCTTGTTTGCTTACCAACATCGGTTCTACCCACATTAAACCTTCTGTTGCTAGCAACCTCAGTGCTTCGCTTAATCCTGCAATTCGCCTATATACCAGACTCACTACCACTGCCATCATCACTGGTAATGTTAGTATTCTGTATCTAAAGTTTGTATTGTCTTTTGTTGATAACTGCCGCAGTGGTTTAAAGCTCGATGGTTCTAGTTATGTGTATATTTGTGCTTCTATTTGTTCTATTGCTGGTGCTGGTACTTGGATTTGTCTTCTCAGGTCTGGATTGCTATCTTTTCTCATCCGGGGAGTAGCCATCTTGACAACTCCTTTTGTGTTTCTCTCTACTCCCCTAATCTACCTCTTGTTGTTTACTGTTTCCTTAAGTTGACACCCATGACAGCTGTACGCCCCTAAACATATTTACTCACAAAGCTTGTAAAATCTCCTCATCTACAGAGAAATCAACATCAGCCTTATCTTTTGCATTAGCCAAATAATCATTTTCCAGAGAATTTTGTAACCCAGAAATCAAATCATATTCAGGATGCCAGTTTAATTCTGTTTGTGCTTTGTTCACCGAAGCAAAGAAATGCTGCACCCGCATCGGAAAAGCTTTGCGTTTGCCGAAATCAAACTTTTTCGGGTCGTAATGGACGATTTTTGTAGCATCGGGTGATTTGCCAGCCGCTACAGCACTAGCACGGGCTAAACCATCGAAAGTGACAAAGCGATCGCCAGAGATATTATAAATCTGTCCTATGGCTTGCTTATTACCCAAAATCTGGGTCATTGCTTTTGCCAAGTCTTTGACATGACCCAGCTGAGTAATATGCAAACCATTTCCGGGGATGGGAATGGGGCGATCGCGCACAATTCTGTCAAAAAACCACCCTTCCAACTCATTATAATTACGAGGCCCGTAAATATAAGTAGGACGAATGGAAGTAAAGGGCAATCCCAATTGAGTCAAATAAGCTTCCGTTTCATGCTTACCCTTATGGCGACTTTTGGGATCTACTAAATCTCCTTCGACATGGGGTAGTTGATCGGATTTGAGATAGACTCCGGCAGAACTCATATACACAAAATGTTGCACTCGACCTTGAAAAATCTCTGCAAGTGGTTGAGTATCAGTAAGCTCCCGCCCATTATTGTCAAAAATGACATCAAAGCTTTCTTGTGATAACTTTGCTTTTAATTGGGTAGGGTCAGTGCGATCGCCTATAATTTGTCCTACTCCCTGTAAAGAAGGTGTTGCCCGATTTCCACGATTGAACAGCACCACCTCATGTCCTTGTTCCACTAGTAATTGAGTCAAATAGATACCAATGAACCGAGTACCACCCATAATTAGAATTCGCATAAACTCACCTTTTCCATATCAGTTGTCGTTACAGGAGTAAGCAGTCAGAAAGGGAGTGCAAGGTATGAAGAAACAGGGAAATAATAATGCCCCATGCCCCATACCTCATACCCGATGCCCAATGCCCAATCTGAGGTTATCATCCATCTGGAACCTCTGACGGAAAAATTGCGTCTTATGTGCTAATCTGGGGCGCTTCCCATTAATTAATCACAAGGGGAAACTTTTCAGTTAACGTCATCAAGTTAGCCTTTGTATCTTCCATTTATTCAAGTTAGCTGTGCCCTTGAAATATGCTCTGGTTCATGAGTGGCTGACACCTAAAGCCACCGGTGGTTCCGAACTCGTTGTACGAGAAATTTTGAATCACATTGATGCTGATTTGTATGCTCTGATCGATTTTGAATCCAGCAATAAAGAAAGTTATTTATATAAGCGTCAAATTGGCAAGACGTTTCTCCAAAACTTTCCTTATGCCCGCAATGGTATACAAAAATACTTGCCTTTGTGGCCTTTGGCAATTGAACAACTTGATTTGCGGCATTACGACATAATTCTGTCTTCATCTCATGCTGTTGCCAAAGGAATCCTTACCACTCCAGAACAGATGCATATTTGCTACTGTCACAGCCCTATGCGCTATGCCTGGGACTTGACCTTTGATTATCTGCGTCACAGCAAACTGGGTAGTGGTTTAGCTGGGTGGGTGACGCGATATTTATTGCATCGTTTACGCCAGTGGGATGTATTGAGTGCCAATCGCGTTGATTACTTCATTGCTAACTCGCAACATACAGCTCGGCGGATTTGGCGTTGCTATCGACGAGAAGCAACAGTTATTTACCCACCAGTGAATATTGCGGAATTTCCATTTCTGTCTGAGAAAGAGGACTTCTACCTGACAGTTTCCCGGTTAGTGAGTTACAAGCAAATATCGTTGATTGTCAAGGCTTTCAATCAACTAAAACGACCATTAGTAGTCATTGGTACAGGAGATGAAATGAACAAGATTCGCGAGATGGCAAACTCCAATATCCAAATACTGGGATGGCAACCCGATAATGTGGTAAAAAAATATATGTCTAGGGCCAAGGCGTTTGTATATGCAGCTTGTGAAGATTTTGGGATTGCCCTAGTGGAAGCACAAGCTTGTGGTACACCAATAATTGCCTACGGTGCAGGAGGGGCTCTCGAAACAGTGCGAGATATTCGCTCTTGTGTAGATACAGGGACAGGTATATTCTTCAAGACGCAAACAGAGGCGGCTTTAGTGGAGGCAGTAGAAAAGTTTGAAATGTATGAGGGTTCGTTCAGTTCTGAGTATATGCGATCGCACGCCGCGCAGTTTTCACCGCAAATCTTTGCAGATCGTTATCTAAATTTTGTAAACAAGTGCAACGAAAAAGACCGTTTTCGGAATGATGGTCTTGGTTAATGTCTTATTTTTTTAGGCTTTTGGCAATTTTCCCCAGAAGCACATCATTTTGGCTTTAATATTGGGACTATGTGTGGTGTGGATTATTAAGGAGTATGATGACTGCCCAGAGCTCACTCCTCTCCGGCAAGCGAGGCGTACGGCAAGACACTAGAGCGTCTACGCGTACTTTCTTAAAACGCGGTCAAAAAACAAAGACGCCAAAAGTTAAACCCAAAGGTTTATCTTTTCAGGGTTTAAACGGAGAGTTTGCCAAACGACTGTTCGATATAGTGTTTTCGCTGTCGGTGTTAATTTTGTTCTTCCCCGTCTACTTAATTTTGGCCTTGCTAATCGCTCTCAGCTCAGAAGGGCCAATTTTTTATGTCCAAGAACGGGTAGGGAAAAATTACAAAGCGTTTAATTGTATTAAATTCAGAACAATGGTAAGCAATGCGGACGAAATCCTCATGCAAATGATGGAAACATCGCCCGAGTTGCGACAAGAATTTGAAAGCAGTTTTAAGCTGAAACAAGACCCCCGAATTACCAAAATTGGTCAATTTTTGCGAATTACTAGCTTAGACGAATTTCCCCAGTTCTGGAACGTTTTAAAAGGGGACATGAGTGTAGTCGGCCCCCGGCCCTTAGTAGCAGAAGAGCTGCCAAAATACGGTTGTCACATTGATGAAATTTTAACAATTCGTCCAGGAATTACTGGTTTGTGGCAGGTATCCGGGCGTAATGACATTCCCTACCCCCGGCGAGTCCAGATAGACCTGCATTATGTCAAATTTAGGAATTTCTGGCTTGATTTATGGATCATCTTGAAAACTGTGGATGTAGTTATTTTACCCAAAAATAACGGGGCATACTGATTTAATACTTAGGGGCGATTCTGTGGGGCAGTTAATGCCCCTAAAAATCTGATTTCAAATCTCTATTTTATTCAGTCTTCACAAAACCAGACATATATGAAATTTTGACAAAAAACAACGTACACAAAAAGATTCTTGATATATCTAGTAAAAGAAAAATATACATACTTAAACAATCTTGGTCTATCTAAGATTGAGTTTACGTCTTTAATTGCTTTTTATTAAGTATATTTATTTACGGGAAAAAACCTCATAACAACAAGAACTCGTAGGTTTCCCATTAGGCAATTTAGCAATTAGCTGCTAGCTTGTATCAAATTGCCTGTAACTTTTTAATCAAAGACAATAAGGGATAATTGAGCATGACGCAACAGAAGCGAGCGTTGATTACTGGTATTACTGGTCAAGATGGTTCATATCTAAGTGAGTTTTTACTAGAACAAGGTTATGAGGTTCATGGCATCATTCGCCGGACTTCTACCTTCAACACAGACCGCATCGATCACATTTACGAAGACCCCCACAAACAGGGAGTACGGTTGTTTCTTCACTATGGTGACTTGACAGATGGTACGACGTTGCGACGTATTTTAGAAGAAGTCAAACCAGTAGAGATTTACAACCTCGGCGCTCAATCCCATGTCAGAGTAAGCTTTGATTCACCAGAATATACGGTGGATGCTGTAGGAATGGGGACGCTGCGTCTGTTGGAAGCAATTCGAGACTACCAACACCGGACTGGAATTCAGGTGCGATTTTACCAGGCGGGTTCTTCAGAAATGTATGGTTTAGTACAAGCAATACCGCAAAGTGAGACAACGCCCTTTTATCCCCGCAGTCCTTACGCCTGTGCAAAAGTTTACGCCCACTGGCAAACTGTAAATTATCGTGAGTCCTACGATTTGTTTGCTTGTAACGGCATACTTTTTAACCATGAGTCACCAAGACGTGGTGAAACCTTTGTAACCCGCAAAATTACTAGAGCAGTTGCTGGTATAGTTGCTGGTAAGCAAAAAAAGATTTACATGGGTAATCTAGACTCAAAGCGAGATTGGGGCTATGCGAAGGATTACGTAAAAGCAATGTGGTTGATGTTGCAGCAAGACCAGCCAGACGATTATGTAATTGCTACTGGTGAAACCCATTCAGTGCGAGAATTTTTGGAACTAGCATTTAGTTACGTAAATCTCAATTGGCAAGATTATGTAGAGTTTGATGAGCGTTACCTCCGTCCATCTGAGGTAGATTTATTGATTGGCGATGCTACCAAAGCACGTCAGAATTTGGGCTGGAAAACATCAGTAACCTTTAAAGAATTAGTTTCCTTAATGGTAGAAGCAGACTTACAAGCATTGGGTCACACTTCACCCAATGGAAATGGTTCGCAATTTCCATTAGATATTGCCACTGTTCGTCAAGAACTCGGCGCTTTGCACTTCTGAATTTGCAGCACAGAGGATAAAAATATGACCGCCTTAGAACTAAAAAATCAACGAATTCTCGTCACTGGTGGGTCGGGGTTTCTAGGTCGTCAGGTGATAGATCAACTGTGTAAAGCAGGGGCTGATCGTGAGAAGATTACAATACCGCGATCGCGCGATTGCGATCTGCGTGTCTGGGAAAATAGCCAGCGGGCAGTTGACCAGCAAGACATAATTATCCACTTAGCAGCTCATGTGGGTGGCATCGGTCTAAACCGCGAAAAACCCGCAGAGTTGTTCTACGATAACTTGATCATGGGTACGCACCTGATTCACGCTGCCTATCAAGCTGGAGTAGAAAAATTTGTTTGTGTTGGCACTATCTGCGCCTATCCTAAATTTACCCCAGTGCCATTTAAAGAAGACGATCTTTGGAATGGCTACCCAGAGGAAACTAATGCTCCCTACGGAATTGCGAAAAAAGCGCTTTTAGTTCAATTGCAATCTTACCGCCAGCAATACGATTTTAATGGAATTTACCTACTGCCAGTTAATTTATATGGTCCAGAAGATAACTTTGACCCCGGAAGTTCCCACGTTATTCCAGCGTTAATTCGCAAAGTTCACGAAGCCCAAATTCAAGGAGAAAAGCAACTCCCAGTTTGGGGTGATGGCAGTCCCACCCGCGAGTTTCTGTATTCAGAAGATGCAGCACGGGGGATTGTTATGGGAACTCAATTCTATAACGAATCAGAACCAGTTAACTTGGGAACAGGTTATGAAATCTCCATTCTTGATTTAATAACTCTAATCTGCGAATTGATGGAGTTTAAGGGTGAAATTGTTTGGCAAACTGATAAGCCTAATGGTCAACCCCGCCGTTGTTTGGATACTGAACGGGCAAAGCAAGCCTTTAATTTCACAGCTCAGGTGGGCTTTGAGGAAGGGTTAAAGAATACCATTGAGTGGTATCGTCAACACGCCGCATAACAATGTACTAGTGAATGTCGGTTGTTATAAGCTGGGCGATGCCCAGCTTATTTGTTTGAGGCTATAAATTTTCATGGACAAAGTTAATCATCAACTAAATAAAGCAGAACTACGCCGCACTCTCCTGAAAACACGCCAATCAATATCCGTTAGAGAATGGAGAGAAAAAAGCGATCGCTTATGCTCTCATTTACAAAACTCTACTTTATTTACCCAAGCAAAAACAATACTTGCGTATTTTAGCTTTCGCCAAGAACCTGACCTCAGTCCACTATTTGCAAACACCCAATATCGTTGGGGATTTCCTCGCTGCGTTGATAAATACTTATGTTGGCATATTTGGACACCTAAAGATTCTATTCAAAGTGGCACTTATGGCATTACTGAACCGCACCCTGACGCTCCAATCTTAGATGCTGCCGAAGTGGATTTGATTCTTGTCCCCAGTGTAGCTTGTGACTATCAAGGATATCGCCTGGGCTATGGCGGCGGATATTACGATCGCTTGCTCAGTTTACCGCAGTGGCAGACAAAGCCGACTATCGGAATTATCTTTGATTTCGCCTATTTATCCCAAATACCTATTGAACCTTGGGATAAACCACTACAAGCTATTTTTACGGAAACCGGATTGACTCAGAAAGGTTGAAGCATTCAGGATGATGAAGACACATCATCAAATATTTATGACTAATCCAACGTCATCTACCACTGACCAGGAAGCAATAATTGACGAGATAATAGCAACTAGCCTCCAAGCTCAACAAAAAACAGGCCCAGACCTCCGCCAAATTCATAGTAAAAGTCATGGACTGCTTGGAGGAGAGTTTATTATTGAACCCAATGTTCCTGAAGACTTGAGAGTAGGTTTATTCAAAAAGCCCCAAACCTATCCTGCGTGGATTCGTTTCTCTAGTGGTGGTTCGCCTGAAAAGCGTGGTAAATTCCACTCCGATAGCCAGCCGGATGTTCGCGGTATCGCCATCAAGGTGATGAATGTAGACGGGCAAAAAGTGCTAGATGATGAAGAAAAAACTCAAGATTTTATACTCAACAATTATCCGATTTTCTTGACCAAAGATGTTCGTGATTACGCCGATCTTTCGAGAGCAGGTAGCGGACAACTTAGCCCAGAGCGTATCCAGGAACTTGGTTATGCCTTTGCAATCTTGCAAAAGATTGGCAGCCAGAAAGTAGTAAATCCGCTTTTGATTCAATATTGGAGTATGGCTCCGTTTAAGTTTGGAAATCGCATTGTAAGATTGTCTGTCAAATCTCAACAGCCTGAACAACCACCCGAAAAACTTCCCGAATCAGAAAATTACCTCCGGGAAGCAATAGTCAAATATTTGACTGAAGAAGGTAAAGAAGCATCTTTTGACTTCTTTATTCAGTTTTATGTAGATGATGAAAAAACGCCTATTGAAGACCATGTTAAAGAATGGCAAGAAGCAGATTCACCGTTTGTTAAAGTTGCAACTGTTCGCATTTTTAGTCAGAAATTTGATTTTGAAGAACGCAAACGCTTGGATGAGGGGATGTTGTTTTCCCCTTGGCATACACTGCTAGACCATGAGCCTGTTGGAAGTGTGAATCTCTCTCGCAAGAGGCTTTACAGCGAACTTGCAAAGTATCGACGAGAACAAATTGCCCAACGTTTGCTGGAACCACAACCTTATGTAGCGGTTGAAGATTAACCACTATAATTTGATTTAAAACTGTAGGATGATAGGCTATAAGCCTACTTGATTAGATACGACTTTTGGTGTTGCTGATTTGATGTATCAAAGTTATAAGTTTTGCAACCAAAACTATTGTAGAGGCGTAAGATTTTACGTCTCTACTCTCTACATCTATATGGATTTAGATTCCGACTTATTGAATTTTGTTATTGTAAGCTCCTAAGCACAATCAATTTAGAGTATTTAGGTTATTAATCAAATGCTGAACTGGAAAAAATCACGATCGCAAAATCTGTTAATGTATGCGCTATTGGGAGCGATCGCATTGGTAATGCTCTTTCCTTTACTATGGCTAATTAGTACAGCCTTAAAATCGCCGACGGAAAATATCTTACAGTCGCCGCCACAGCTATTGCCCAGTCAACCTACACTAGATAACTTCTTTAGTGTGTGGAACTCTCTACCTTTTGGACAATACCTGTATAACAGCACTTTGGTGTCAGTGCTGACTGTTGGCTTAAATCTACTGTTTTGTGCTTTAGCTGCCTATCCCTTGGCAAGATTGTCATTTGTGGGGCGAGACTGGATTTTTGTGGCGATTGTCTCCACGATTATGATTCCTTTCCAAATCGTGATGATTCCCCTCTATATTTTGACAGTCCAGTTGGGTTTGAGAAATAGTTATTTAGGAATGATTTTTCCGAGTTTGGCTTCTGCCTTTGGTATTTTTCTGTTGCGCCAAGCTTTCATGAGTGTCCCCAAAGAGATAGAAGAAGCCGCCCGAATGGATGGCAGTTCGGAGTTAGGTTTGTGGTGGCATGTGATGTTACCAGCAGTTCGACCAGCATTAGTAACTTTAGCTATTTTCGTATTTATTGGTGCTTGGAGTGACTTTTTATGGCCTTTAATTGTCATCCAAGACGAAAATTTATACACTCTTCCTTTGGGAGTCGCAAAGCTAGCAGGGACATTTTCTCTTGACTGGCGGTTGGTAGCTGCTGGCTCAGTAATTGCGATCGCTCCAGTATTATTACTATTTTTATTTTTACAACGTTACATTGTACCCACAGATACTGGTAGTGGTGTCAAGGGTTGAATAAGAAATAGAGATAAGGGAACACAAGAGAAAAACTAATGACTTATTCAATAAGCACCAGTTTTTTTCAATACTACCCAGATAGTTTTAATAATCAGACTCAGGTCATAACTTACAGACCACTTGCGTTGATAATCTATATCCATTTTGACGATGGTTTCAAAGTCTGTAATACTCGAACGACCATTAGCCTGCCATTCTCCGGTAATGCCTGGTTTGACTCGTAATCTATCCCAGTGATGTGGATCGTAATTGCTGACTTCATCAGGAGTGGGTGGACGAGTACCAACTAAACTCATATCGCCTACCAAAACATTCCAAAATTGGGGAAATTCATCTAAACTGGTACGCCGCAAAAATTTACCCATAGGAGTAATGCGAGGATCGTCAACAGATTTAAAGATGTGACCTTTGGCTTGGTTTTTAACCAAATGCTTGACTTTATCGGCATCTACGATCATGGAGCGGAATTTCCAGATGCGAAAAGTTTTTCCGTTCAAACCACAGCGAATTTGAGAATAAAATATTGGGCTTGGCTCATGAATAAAGGTAGCAATCGTCACAAGAATTGCTACTAGAAACGTGATTGTTAGCCCCACAATGGCTCCAACAATGTCAATTAACCGTTTTCTTACACTTAAAGTTGAAGGGTGTAAAGGCTGTTCCGAACAATTAACTGAATAAAGAGAAAGATTATTCACAAGGTCTAACTTATTTTATAACAGGGGTTTTGGCATCAGTAGTGTAGACGTGGAGATGATAGATAGACAATTTTTGCTGCTCTTGTCTTTACCACTGAGTGTTAATATACACAAAATTCAAACAATATAAAAACCTAAAACCCAAAGTTTACAGAATCTTCCAATTGAAGTTATAGATTGTAAATTTACAGTATTTTCATCGACCAAATAAAAAAGGTATTGCTAATGGTACACATCAAAAAAATTACCATACTTAAGTACTAGTAGTACTTTGCAAAATTCAAAATGCTTATGACATAATACTAACCATTTGTGAAACAACACAAAATCAAGCTTGCTCAGGCTTGAGACAATATCCCGTTGTTCTGGAGCAAGCTCGAATTTAATAGTTATAAGCATTTTGAATTTTGAATAGTATCCTGATTTCTAGGGGATGTACTGGTCTCAATAATGAACCTCTAAGGCGAAATTCACTGTATATGGTTCCTCTAATGATTGCTGATTACTAGCTTTGATCGCATCTAGATAGCGACGTAAATACAACAGTTGTTGGGAATTGGGACGATAGGTGAGGCTCCCTTGTTTTTCAAAAAGTGGTGCTGTGGCGATCGCCTGATAGTCAGGATTTTCTTGTGAACTCTTGGTTAGCCAAGTTGAATCTATAACTGAAGGTATCAATCCCGAAGGCAGTTCACCTTCCAAAAAAGCTAGCAGGCGTTGCTGACAAGTGCGAGTATTGATTCCACGACCCTCAAATAACTGGATAACTTCACCGAAAGATAAGGGACGATCTGGTAGCAGCCGCAGCAATTCGGTAAATAAGAAATAATCAGTGTACTGTTGTCTGGGTATATCTAATATCTGGGGATGTAAAGGCAGCATCGCCAAACCATAAGCAACCCGGCTGCAATTAGGAGCGCCATTTTCGCCGAGATATAAATCTTGAATAATCTTGGCGCTGGGGAGTTTCTGCTTTAACCAACGGTTTACTGTCCCAACACAAGCCACACCACCAGTCAGGATAGCTTGATTAATAGATTCTGTCGGGATACCACGAGCTACCAATAATTTGTTGAGTTCTCGATTCAGGCGGCGCACAAAGGGGATAAATACCTGGCTTTCTAAGTCTCGTCGCTGCAAAATCCACTGCTGATCGGCTAATTCCAGGGTAAAAGATTCTTGGTGCTGCAAAATCAGCTTCAGAGCTAGTGCCGCATCTAATACCGCCTGTCCCAGTAAAGAACTTTCTAGACGCTGCTGAAGACGAATCCGTGCGGTAATATCTGGTTCTCCGACTCTCGGTAGTTCTAATTCTTCCAACCCTAAACTCTGCCAGCGCATTTGGTCTAAACCGGGAATTGACGGTTGCCATTGCCAAGGATTACTGCTGGTAGTTTTGCGTAGGCGTAGCTCGCCGCAGGCATCGCTTTGTGTTTCTAGGCGTGATTGCCGAGATTTAGGCGGTAATAGCAACTGGCAAATAATATCTTGTTCAATTCCCTTGCCAGCATAAGCAAAACTATGGAGCATGAAATCATTGTATGTCAATTGTGGTAAGCTTTCTGGGACATCAACTAGCAACATTTCTGTGGCAGTTGTCCCAATGTTGATTACCAGAGTGTTACCAACAATCGGATGTTCGCTGGTTTTTGCCGGATGAGAACCTTGACGTTGACTTAATTTTACTTGCTCACCGTTAGCAGCATTGAGTTCTGGGAGTAAACTAGCGATCGCTTCTTCTACAAAAAAGACTTGCTGCGGATGTTGGATGAGTTTACTGGTCAGTAAAGCTTCCCGCACATTAAAGCGGTATTGTTCCGACCAGCTAGATGGACAGGTGCAAATCACACCAGCAATATTATTGATAATCTGCGGAAAATCTTGTTCGCCGATCCCAACAGCAGCAGCCATTAAACTAGGGGTGGTACAAGTTTTTTCGGATTTGAGGGTTAATAGTAGTTTAGAGAGCGATCGCACAACCCAAATTAAAGGTCCTGCCGAAAATTCATTTAATTGCAAAACAGGTTCCCATTTTTGCCGTTCACTCTTATAGGGAATGGCTACTTGTAAATAGGGCTTCAACTGCGCCGAGTAGAGGTTATTTGTTGTCGAATCTGCTGTTGATTTACGTGTTTTAGGAGTAGCCGACTGGTCAGGTGCTTTATCTTGAGCAACAGCCGCAGGTGCTGTTTGCTCATGGACTTCTATACTTTCACTTTCACCCTGGGGTATAGAAGCTGTAGGAAGATAAACCTCTGTTGGCAAACGAAATGATTCCTGGAAGGAACTTGTTCCCGGCGGATTTTCTGCTGACCAGTAAATAGGATGTACAACAAAAGTCGAGCGATTTAATAATGCGGCAGAAATTCCGGTTGTACCTAAATCAATTCCTAAATACCAAACTGGTTCTAGAACATTGAGCGAAACTTCTGGATTGTTGATGGAGTTGGAAATTGAAGAGAAAGAACTGTCTTGAATAGGAGTTGTGATTTCCTGTTTTTCTTCAGTTTCTACCTGGGTAACTGTCAAACTTGATAAACCCGCAGTTGAGGTATTTTCTGTTTGCAGCTCAGGGTAAATTGTAGGGATTGTGTCTTGAGTTTTATCAATTAGTTCTGAGACAATATCCAAATTGGTAGCTGGCTGCAAATCAGAATTTAGCTGCCGATCAAAATTAGCCAAATCTCGATCTAATTGCTGCAACTGTTCTTCATCTAAAGAAATATCAGGTACAACTGGAGTCTGGTTTAACTCAACAGAAAGCAAGTTTTCTTGTGGTGAGGCAGCAATGTAGTTATCTAAAAAAGGGTCTGGCGGATCATTATTGCTTAATATTCCCGGTGGAGCGATACCTTCGGTGGGCTGCTCTACGAGAGGCTGCGCGTAGCTTGCTTCCCCGTAGGAGTATGCCAAAGCAATTTCTGCTGCTTTCGGAGTAACTGGTGCTGTACTTGTGCCATTATCCACAAAGGATGATACTTCCAGCAATTCCTGTTCACTACTGGCATCAGTCAATAGATCAGTTAGGGTATTAATTGTATCAACACTAGCTGGCTGAGTGTCTAGTTGCGTGGGGGAACTATCTGTTTGTGGTGTAGAAAAACTCAGAGGCGAATCTAGCTCAGTATCCTCTTCAAAAAATAGTTCTTCCTGTGGCTTTGATAATGAATCTGTGGCTTCTACTAAAGTCTCTTGAGCTGAAATACTTGTATCTGGTGTCACAACCGCAGAATCAACGTTTTGAGGGACAGATGGACTCTCAGCGATTTCTAATGTTGATTGGGAGGCTGTGGAAGCAGATAAGTCATTTGTCGATACATCAAGACTTGGGTTATTAACATCACCAATACCAAATAAACTGGCATAAAGTTGATCTACTTCATCACCAACTAATGCTAATGCAGAAACATCTTGCAGTAATTCGGTCGGGTTTTCGGAAGATTGAGATGAGTCTATACCAAGCTGCAACAGCACTGCATCCAGATCCTCTGTGAGCGTAGTATCCTGTTGCTCAGAATTAATTGTGAGTGGAGATGAAGTTTCTGGCAGGATTTGCTCTAAGAGTTGAGATGCAACTTTAGGAGCGATCTCGGCTGGGTCAGGCAATGATGATATATCAGATTCTACCCTTAGCAAATATGGCGGGGAAATAGGGGATTGTTGCTGTAAATGCTGGGTCAAATTGTTGAGAAAGCTGGCCATCAACTGTTCGCCTTGCATACCCTTGCTATGCATTCTTGCCAGTGCTTGCGACAGTGATTCGTAATAAGTATTAATATTGCGCTGTAGTGCCTCAAAGACTACATTCACAGTTCCATCTAGTGATAATAGGCGTTGATCCAACTCCCTAGCTAGCTGGGTTAACTGCTCCACACGGTCTACTGATTCTAATAAAGGTTGAGTTGCAGAAGTTGCGTGATTAGTTGCTTCTGGAGAAATAACGGAATTTTCCCCAGGTTGTGCTAACAGTGGCGTTACAGTTGGCACCAGCCGATTCATGAGTACCTGTAAAAACTCGGTAATCATTTGATCTTGGTTTGTCAACTGTTGCGCTAAAGAGTAGTTTTGCAATCGCCTTTGCTCTAGTTGCCTAATTTCTTGCATGAGAGTGGCTCGCTCTTGCAATAGCCCTTCTAATTCCGATCGCAATGGCTGAATCAAGCTCGAAAATTCACTTTTTAATTGTTCGGCTGCAACAGGACTCTGTTCCTGATTGGATTCGAGCGGCGGTAGGGGATACTGGCTATAACCTCGATCAAGAAATTTTGTTAATAAAGGCGATGACTCCGCCAACGCCAAGGGCGAACGCGGTTCTTCGGAAGAATCATTTGGAATATCGCTCTCTAATGCTTCTTTTTCTTGGAGCCTCACCAAGAAGTTGCGAATCCGTTCTAGAACTTCTTTAGGTTCCTGCCCCTGACCAGGTAGAAATCTAGACAAGCGCTTGCCACCACTGGCAAGTAAGTTGTCAATGTCTGCGATCAGCTTTTGAATTTCATCTGCACTGGAAGTCACTTTTATTACCTTACCTAAAAACGTATGTCAACTAATGTGACAATTAATTTACAGTCACCGTACCCCTGCGCGGAAGTAAACTCCCATAGGAGAAGTTTTGAGTGGCAAAAGCTTCTACTTGGACTTGTAACTGTCATTATGTTATGGATTACTGGGAGTCGTGGCAATCTTCAGTCAGCGTTTGTTTAAGAAGCTTTGTTTTGCCGCTGATTGGTTGCCCATTTTTGAAAATGGACATGGGGAAACAAACTCTTTTTCTGGTATAATCGTACATCTTGATATCAATGCCGTAAGCGAAAAATCAAGCTCATAGGTACACGTCGCAAAAGAAAGATTTATTTGAGTCTTGAGAATCATGACTCCCGCCCTTGGAGGGAATGCAAGACAATAAGACTGTGATGTTCTCTTGGCTATTCGTGATTAATTGAGAAGCCCTGACCACACCGCCTAGCGGTTGGTGTGTGGTAGTTCATCTAATCAAGTTTGCAGTGCAGCTAGCCCTTGAGCAATACAACCGTCGGCTATAAACTACTTTTTGCAAAACTTTTACCCCGTTTAAACTTATAGGTAAAGATTATTTAGAAAAAGGTTGTTGTCGTATTCTTATGTAGCATAGTTTAGTTTTCTCTTTTAAAGGGAGCTGTGCTTTGATGACTAAGGCTAGAAATGGCGCTCTTGTTTGTTGTGTGTACATAGCAGCTTCAATAAAAATGTCGTAATGGAAGACCGATATAGCTTGCAAGCACAGGCTAATCCCTGGATGATCACCTCCGCTCCCTTTTTTCAAGGGTTGCCAGAACCTGCTGTGGAATCAGCCCTTATCCATCTTGTTACCCGCACTCACCCAGCCAATCAGGTAATTCTGCTAGAAAATGACTGGGGTG
The DNA here is from genome assembly GCF_000020025.1 of Nostoc punctiforme PCC 73102. Taxonomy (GTDB): domain Bacteria; phylum Cyanobacteriota; class Cyanobacteriia; order Cyanobacteriales; family Nostocaceae; genus Nostoc; species Nostoc punctiforme. The sequence goes on from NC_010628.1 coordinate 4,390,624, forward strand.
GTTCTGTGTATTTTATTATGGACGGATGGGTCAAAATCCGCACCTACAATCTGGAAGGTAAAGAGGTAACGCTAAATATTCTTGGTAAAGGGGAATTGTTTGGTGAAATGGCGGCGCTAGATGAAGTTCCTCGCTCCACAGATGTGATTACCTTAGCCCCAACAGTAATTGGCAGTATGCCTGCTCAGGATTTTGTCAAATTACTTCAGATAGAACCATTGGCTGGAGTTCGATTGGCGCAATTAATGGCACGACGTTTGCGGCAAGTAAATCGCCGATTGCGTTTGCGGGAATCTGATAGCCAGTCACGAGTGGCAGATACGTTGCTATTTTTGGCAGAAGGGCAGGGAAAAAAAGGGCAAACAGGAACGGAAATCCCCAATTTACCTCATCGAGAATTGAGTAGTTTAAGCGGACTGGCACGGGAAACTGTGACACGAGTATTGACAAGGCTAGAAAAAAAAGGCTTGATTAAACGGGATCAAGACACTATTTGTATTCCCGATTTGTCAGCCTTGGAAAGAATGATAGTTTAAGAACTTGTCAAATATGAGTATTTTAGATTCTCTGCCAGATGAACCTGAGGAAGAACCATCACCTGAATCTTCAACTCCCCACAATCATTGGTTAGACAAAGAACAACAGTTAATGCCTCCTCAACTCAAGGCTGATGCGCCGTTGAGGATGGTAGAAACGGCATTTTTAGCCAGTACTGCTAGCTTAATTTGGTTTATTAATTTCTATTTTCCCTTGGGCCCAGTTTTACGGATATTTTTTCCGGTTCCCATCGCTCTAGTTTATCTGCGTTGGGGCAAGCGTGCAGCATGGATGGCAGCACTCACCTCTGGGTTACTGCTGACTGTACTGATGGGGCCAGCCCGTAGTTTGCTGTTTGTCATGCCCTACGGGTTTATGGGGGTGCTTTTGGGAGCGACATGGTATCGTCGTCGTGTTCCCTGGATTGTTTCTATCACCTTGGGTACGCTGTTGGGTACTTTGGGGGTCTTTTTTAGACTGTGGTTGCTGTCTGTTTTGTCGGGTGAAGACCTGTGGATTTATGTGATTACCCAAGTGACTGAGTTCATTGAGTGGGTATTTTTGAAGCTGAGTTTATTGGCGAGTCCCAGCGTGTTTTTGATTCAAGTGGGAGCGATCGCTCTAATTTTACTCAACAACTTTATCTACCTTTTTGTGGTACACCTCGCAGCATGGTTTCTTTTTGACCGTCTGGGCAATCCCATTCCCCGTCCACCACGCTGGGTACAAGTCCTCATGGATTATGAGGGATAGTTATTTGTCATTAGTCATTAGTCATTTGTCCTTGGTTAAATAATTAGTCCTAACTAATGCCCAATTCCCAAATTCGTATTTATACCCAAAAAGAACAAGGTGAAGAATGGCTACGACGATATCGTGGTTGTCTGCCCGTATTTGGATGTGTTTTAGGATTTACTGAAACTGGTTTAATTCCAGGGATTTCAGCAGCCGGTCGTACTCCAGAGGATCGGAAATATACCGCTTGTGCCGATGCCGAGTTTTTGTACTACGGCCCAGAACATAAGCCCCAACATCCGCTACCATCTTTAGCGGCTGGGGCTTCACCTGTGCTGATTTCTCGCGCTGTCTTTGAGTCACTAAAGATACCAGTTCATTTGTTTAATGCTGGTTTACCCCACCCTCCGGCTGTGCCATTAATTGACTTGGGTGGCGCTTCTGCTAAGTGTTTAAGTGGAGGTGCTGCTATGGAAATTACAACAGTACACCACTTGTTTAAACAAGGGCTACTTTGGGGAGAACGCCTTGCTGCCAATATGCAACAGAGTTATGTGATTTTTGGTGAATGCGTCGTCGGAGGTACTACAACTGCCCTGGCAATCTTAACTGCTTTGGGTATAGATGCTGCTGGAAAAGTTAACAGTAGCCACCCTATTTGTAACCACGGACAAAAGTGGGCACTAGTGCAAGCAGGGCTAGAGAAGATAATGGGGAGCAGGGGGCAGGATGAGATATTTCAATCTCAAATCATGACTTCCGTAGATCCTCTAAAAATCGTGGCTGCCGTGGGCGATCCCATGCAGGTGGTGGTAGCTGGGATGGCGATCGCAGCTAGTCGTAGTTGTGGTGTAATGCTTGCTGGTGGGACGCAAATGCTGGCGGTTTATGCTCTGATGAGTGCGATCGCTCAAGCTTACGCCTTATCATGGCAACCAGAAGCAGTAGTTGTAGGCACAACCCGTTGGGTAGCAGAAGATCCTACTGGCGCTACAGTTGACTTAGCCCTCAGCTTAGAAAAAGGCAACTTGATTCAGAGTGGAAGAACCCCTTCCCTATTAGCAACTGATCTCAGCTTTGCTGATTCTCGTTATCCTCAACTGAGAGCTTATGAGCAGGGCTTTGTGAAAGAAGGTATGGGCGCTGGGGCAGCTTGCATAGCCGCCCATCTTAGCCAAAATTGGCAGCAAGACCAACTTTTAGCAGCTATTGAATCTCAGCTTGAACGGTTAAGTACAGCATTTCATTAATTCATAAGGAATTAAATTTGTTAGGACTTTGTATCCCTCTGCGCTTTCTTAAAAACTTCCATTTGTTTCATAGTGAGGAATGCACTAAAAGCTTACGATAGTACACATCACACTATTACATATATTTACGTAATAGTGTGTTTTACTTTTCATCAATTTGATAGCTGGATTAGTTGCTTATACTTAAATATATGCCCACAAAACCATCACTTGATATTGAGCCTAAAGGCTTGTCTTCCATACCTACAGGCATTTTTTAATCCGTTCAACTTAGGTTAAATTTAATGAATTCTTTCTCTAAGTAATTGTTCTTCCAAGGCAGCAATGCGATTGTATGCTGCTGTTAACTGCGCTGTTAGTCGTTGTATTTGAATTTCTGGTGTTATATTATCTCCACTTTGACGATGCATATCTAGATAAATACCATCTGTTAATACATCCTTGTGTTCCATTTCTGGATTTAAACTGATACGTCTGAGCTGATAGCCTCCAGCCGCACCATTTTCCTGATAATTATCCTTGGCTTGTGTATTTGCTATGGAACACTCTGAGAAAGTTTGAGTGACTTTAGCATCAAGCTGCTCAATTACTTGACAGAGGGCATCCAGTTTTTCGCTTAAAGTCAGGATCTGTTGCTGTAATAGCTCCATTTAATACCTTTATCCGTACATTTTCTATATGTTATTCAATTTACTCCCAACCTTAACGATACTTATGGATTATTTAAGTATTGATAATTTTTGGTGCAAATGTGACATTTAAATCATTATTTCTAAATGTAGGTAAAGTTTGAATACAAGTACCACTAATGAAATTTATGGAGATAAATTCACTTTTAGGTAGTAATTTGCTGATAGAGTTGCTATTTTAAGTCAAATATTCCAAATTATCGGTATTAACAACAGAAAACTCCAATAATTTTCCAACTCCGCTTTTTCACCTAGTCAGCCTCTGGTGAATCTCTGCTTAATATTAGGTATAATCAAAAATCTTAAATCCAAAATCAATGGATCGACGGTCTTTTTTGCTCGGTACAAGCACACTGGCACTTTCACAACTGCTTTTTGGCTGTGGTGGAAACAGGCAGACGCAACTAAAAGTACAGTTATTAAAAGGTTCTATACCTGGTCAGGTGGTGAATCAGTTCCACAAAGGTTTGCAGCAACAGGTGCAGTTAAAGTTTGCCCCAGTCGACCAGATAGAGGATTTATTTCAGCAATTACAAAATTGGCAGAAAAAACCAAAAGCCACCGATGAACAAGGATGGAGTCGCTTTATACCCTTTAGGCAAGGTCAAAAAACGGCTGATGCAGACCTCGTGACATTGGGAGATTACTGGCTAAAAGCAGCTATTGGGCAGAAACTGATTCAACCACTCCAAGAGTTACAGGGAAACCAATTAAAGCAATGGTCTACTTTAGATGAAAAGTGGAAAAAATTAGTAACACGCGACGACCAAGGTAACTTGGATACTCAAGGGAAGGTGTGGGGTGCGCCTTATCGGTGGGGTACCACGGTGATTGTTTATAACCGTGACAAGTTCCGAGAATTGGGATGGACACCCAAAGATTGGAGTGATTTGTGGCGAGATGGAATGCAGCAACGCATTTCCCTGCTTAATCAACCACGAGAAGTTATTGGTCTGGTCTTAAAGAAGCTAGGCAAATCTTACAATACAGAGAATCTTGACCAAGTACCAAACTTGGAAAAAGAATTACAGACATTAAACCAACAGGTGAAGTTCTACAGTTCTAATAACTACTTAGAACCTTTAATTATGGGAGACACTTGGCTAGCGGTTGGTTGGTCAAGCGATGTACTGCAAGTTCTGGGACGTTATCCGCAACTTGGCGCAGTTATACCCCAGTCAGGAACAGCAATGTGGGCGGACTTGTGGGTGCGTCCCGCAGGTATTAATAAGGGTACTTTATCAGATCAATGGATTGATTTTTGTTGGCAACCAAGTATAGCTAAACAAATTTCGGTGTTGACTAAAAGTAATTCGCCAATTTCTACAAATATTGCCGCTTCCGACATCCAAGAACCAGTACGGAGTTTGTTACAGAGCGATCGCGAAGTTTTAGATAAAAGTGAATTTTTGCTTCCCTTACCGCCATCTGCAATAAAACAATACGAGTCTTTGTTCGCCAAAATGAAGGTTTAATTGGGCATTGTGCGAATTAGGAGGTAAGGGCGATAATTTTTCCCTCTAACTCCTAACTATTTACTGGAGAGAACGCTGTAAGCCTATCTTGTTCTTAACAGTTGTTTGGATACTGCATAAAGCTGGACTTGTACTAAAGTTGCAAGTATAAGTTGCTAAAGGTTCCTTTTGATAGTTAAATACCCGGACATTGTAACCAAAGTTACGTGCAGCGCTACCTAAGCGATTTACGAAGTCGTAGCGCTCTATATACTCTAGTAAGCTCCAAATTTGCTGATTCACGATCAAGTCTACTCGTGCAGGTTCCTTGCCAGAGGCTGGATATGCTATCCAATTATCTAACAGTTTTTTCTCAGAGTTTTGTTGTGCCCACCATAAACTCGGAACAGTTAATCGTTCTGGATCAATTGTGTTAGCTGTGATTACATAGTCTTTTGGCTTGGTCAATAAGTCTAGTTGTAAAGGCGCACTCGAAGGCGAAGGTATAGAGCGGGTTTGTGCTAGCGAGGGCGACGGGATTAGTAAAGTGGTGAGGGCAATGGTTAGTAGTAATGAAAATGATGTTTGGCGATCGCTGCGCCAACACCTGCCGTAGGATGTCCAAGGGGCTGTAGGGCGATCGCACAATTTAGGTATATGCATAGCTGATACTATATCGTAATTCGTAATGATGCTCTCTACGATACGTTGCGCGTAGCTTGCTTCACTGTAGGAGTACGAATACTCACTAACGTAATTCGTAATTAAGGCATAAGCCAAAACTCGCACAGTTTAAAGTTTAATGGCAACGATGCGAATTTTTCGATCATCTGTTGTCCAAGTTCCTTGTTAATACAGTGTTGGTCTCAGATATTCTTCAACGACGGGAATTACTTGTATTTGTTGCTCGCCAGAAAGTCCTGTTAAAAAACTGCTGGCAGACACCTAAATCCAGTTTGCCATACCTGCTTCTGTTTCTGCTAGAGGAGTTGAATGAGCAAAAAGCATGGCATGAATTCGAAGCATTGCCGTTCTTGGAGACTGGCGTACTCACCAATACTAGGGAAATACCAATTTAGGTCTTTGTGCAGAAATATAAAATGTTTCTAAGGGGCTTTCCAAAGCTGTGGCGATGTGAGACAGAAAAAAGCTGAAAATCTTATAAAAACGTACTTTTAGTTTCAGTATCTTCTCAAGATTCAATTCGAATTGTTATAGAACTTAATAGAAGGTATTTGGTTAAAACTAAATAGTTTCATTTGATACAAATGCTAATGCTTTTTGGGTTGAATTGTCCTTAAATTGAGTGCTTCTCTACAGCGCGAATTACTCGTCTTTATTTGTCCATTGCCTCCGTCCCTTCGGAGTGAGTGCCCCTTCCTTAAACAAATCCGAGAGGTCGTTGGTGTTCGGTGAGTTTGCATCACCCAAAAACTTGCCGTCTGGTGCGTATACACCGAAGAGTTCCTCCCAGCTCTTCAGGTCGGACGAGTGGGTATAATTTACGAAGCTTTCATAGGCGTTACCCTTGGCCAGAGGTGAGATCACGATTTCCTCTATGGTGTGGCTAAAGTCATTCTGGTTAGTACCTTCAGTCTCATCCCACCAGATCACAATCGCGCCACCGTCCTTGTAAGCAGCCGAGGACATAATCTGCGGAATTATCTTGGAAAGAAAGTTGTCACCCTGTGCAATTGCGGCCAGATCGCCTGTGTAATGCACCCCATTATAGTCAAAGCCATCTTTCAACGCAGTGTGTGAATCATTGAATTGGTCTGGTGTAATCAGGGTATAACTAGCAACTTTATTATGAGCAAGGTCTTCTTCTAATTGTTGCAATGGTGCATATTTAGATGCTAGGGGGTTTGCTGGTGTTGGGTCGTTACCGCCGTTGGTGTCAGTAAAAAACAGATGACCATCGTGTTTGGTAGCAAAATTATATTGATGGCTACCGTTGTAGGGGTTAGTGTAATCAGGTGATGTACCACTGAAGCTGCTCAGGGGGACAGTCCACTGGTCTTGAGGTAGAACTGTGTTGGTAAGTAGACCATTAGCATTTTTTGCTAGGTTAATGTCTTCTTGGTAGGATTTCCAAGAGATACCAGCCCGATCGAGTAAAGCACTGAGATGGAGTGTAGTATTTTGATTAGTGCCCCCTGGATTTTTGAAAGGGTCATTATCGTTAAGCACGCCGAAGTTATCGCCGGCTTCTTGCCAAATATAGTTTGGCTCGGATGGGTGGATGCTGGGGTTCTTGCCAGACGGTGTAGCTAGGACGTTATGGTAAGCACCAGCGTAGGAGACCTGAGCGGCATTTGGATTTCCGGGGGTTATGAGGCTGTTCTGATAGGGGGCTGCGGGACTGCCGAATATCTGGTTGGGTGCTTTTGTGTCACTGCTTGGTTGCGTGAAGTTATGGTTTTCCATATCTATGACGAAGATATGTTTAAGGGTTCTGCCTCTTTCGACCCTTTGGCCATTTTCGAGCCCTTCAATGTTTTGCGCCACTGCCGCCTGTGCGCTTAGAAGGCTCCCAGCCAGAAACGCAGCGGGAAGAAGCACCCACTTAAATAAATGTATTTGCATTGATTTTTACAAAATCAGGTAAGCCTCACAAAAATAGTGGTATTGGTTTAAGCACTAGCTATTAAAGCTTTAAGGAAATATTAACAGGTTAGTTATTTGGTGATTTAGAAAAGCCGCTCTGCTTTTTTGAGCGAAAGTACTGAGTTCCATTAGCGGTAGCGGGGCGTTTAGCCTGGGTTTCGTCTTAGAGTTAAAAGACTGCCCACTTTAATTTGCTCAGAACTCAGTAGTGAGTGCGGTCAAAGTCCCAATGGGCCACGAGTTACGCCCAATTGATTTTGCAGCTTCAACTCGCGCCATAGTTGGGAACCTGTAATTTCACCCTGCAATAATTGACGATAGCGATGTATTATTTTAGCCACTTGCTCTGGAGTTTCATTTATAAATTCAATACGAAAATGATGTAATCCCAGCTCTATGAGACGCTGTACGTACTCTGCTCCAGTTTGAGCGGTGCCGTTGAATACAGTATTGCGGCAACCTACATCTGCTTTGAGGACATGTTCGCTGCCTACACGATCTTTTAATTTGACTTCCTGCTTTTCACAAGGTCGCCCACAGTTAGTATGATCTGTACCTGTCGATAGAAAAGCACAGAATACGCAGTGTTCCATGTGGAACATCGGTATATGTTGATGGATTGTTACCTCAAACCACTGGGGTGGACAACTGGTGAGCAGGTCTTGTAGTTGGGCAATATTCAGGTCATAAGATGCCGTCAGGCGTTCTAAAGCAAAGCGTTGCTGAAAATAGTCTGCTGTTAAGGGATTAGCAACGTTGAGCGAAAAATCTCCAATACAACGGTCTTGAGCAAAGAATCGCAGTTGGTCATAGTTCCGTATCAGATAGCCATCTGCTTCACAGGCACGTACCTGCTGCAAAATCCAATTTTCACCCGGTTTAGTAATTCGGGGCGGTGCAACCCAGATTGTGGGGAGTGCTGAATTATCAGTTAAAAGTGAAGGATTGTCTGCTTTGTTTTTTTGCTGTTGTTGGCGAACCATTTGCACCGCTTCTCGGTAGGCGCGGGGATCTTCAAATTCACAGTATAGGGTTTCAATACCAGCTTTGAGGGCGGCTTGGAGTTGCTTGAGGTTTCGTACTAAGACGATCAGTGAAGGAGAAGAGAGGGATAAGGAAGATGATGAGGGGAGTAAGTCTTGGAAAGAGACATCAGAACGTAACTGCCAACGTTTAGGTTGACTTCGCAATTCTTCCAACTGCGCCACAATTTCGCGCCTCATCCGGTTCAACTCACTTACGGGCAGCATAAGAGAAGTGCTGAGGTGGTTGGTTAGTTTTTCCAAAACGAAAGGCGTGTTACCGAGACGACCGAATTGTTCTTGTAAACGTTCTGTATCTAAGGGTTTGGTGTGCGCCTCCACCAGAGAAATTGTAGATTCTATCTGGACAATATTACCGAGTCGATCGCGGGCGATCGCAATTAATGGCTGACCGATTTCTCCATAAACCTCTACATCAATGGGACGCTGAAATTGTGGGTTCTCGCCTGCAAAACTTTGACGCAGTTGCTTCTCGAGTTCGGGATCGCTGGTTTTCCAAATGCGATCGCCTATATGCACACGGCGCAGGTTCAAGTCATTTCGCCCAAAGGTCAACATAGCTTCTTTACCCTTGGACACCACAGCATAAACCCGGCCGCCTTCTTCCTTCGCTTCTGGATGACCGCAGTCAAATACAATTCCATCCCCTGGTTTTACAGGCGCTTCCAATTTTACTGTCACCTGTTCGTTGTGAATGCGGGTAACTTCACCTAAATAAACCCCACGTTTTTTACCAAAGCGGGCGTGAACTAGTTCCTGATTATTAATCCCGCCAAACCAGCCCGTGTAGAGTCCGCGAGAAAATGCCATCTCTAAGTTGTAGTGTTCTTGATCTAATTGACCTCTCCCCCAACCCCTCTCCGTTGGCGTAAGCCTGCCGTTAGGCATAGTGGAGAGGGGAGCCTTTATTCCCTCTTCCCTACGAGAGGAGACTAGGGAGTTAGGTCTTGCCAATTCAGTCATCACTCCATCCAGGGCTTGCCGATAAACACGGGTGACATTAGCAACATACTCTGGAGCTTTTAGGCGACCTTCAATTTTGAGACAAGTTACTCCTGATTTCACCAAATCGGGCAAAACATCTAACCCTGCTAAATCTTGAGGACTGAGTAAATATTTGCGTTCTTTTAAATTTACAACTTCCCCATCGGCGATTAACTCGTAGGGCATCCGGCAAGCTTGGGCACATTCACCTCGGTTAGCAGAACGTCCGCCTAAAGCCTCGCTAGTCAAACACTGACCGGAATACGCCACGCACAAAGCACCGTGAACAAAAACTTCCAAGGGCAGCGAAGTTTCTTGTTGGGCAATCTGCTGCTGAATTTTATTGATTTCCTGAAGAGAACATTCACGTGCCAGCACCACTAATTGACAGCCGAGGGACTGAGCAAATTCCACCCCAGCCGCACTAGTGATGGTCATTTGGGTAGAAGCATGGATGGGAAAATCGGGCGAGAGGTGACGGATGAGACGACATATTCCTACATCTTGGACAATGACGGCATCTACACCTGCGGCAATAATTGTGCGGAGATATTGCTGTGCTTCTGCTAGTTCTTTGGGAAATATTAGTGTGTTGACAGTAACATAACCCTTTACACCGCGACGGTGCAGAAATGTCATCAATTGAGGTAAGTCTGCCTCAGTAAAATTTTCTGCCCGCATTCTGGCGTTGAAGCGATCCAAACCGAAGTAAATCGCATCTGCCCCATTTTCCACAGCAGCTTTAGCACATTCCCAGTTACCTGCTGGTGCGAGTAGTTCGGGACGTTGAAGAGAGAGTTGGGGGCGATCGCTTTTCATCAGATTTAGGGTTAAGTAGCACCATAGTGATTTTATCGAAGTTGGTGGGGGATGGTGCGATCGCTATCTCCTCCGTGACAATTTCATTCCTCTTCAGAGATAGCAAAACGGCTCGTTGTGATCGCCTTTGCCAAGTGAGATAAATTAAGCGATCGCTTCCTCAGCTTAATAGACAATAATCACTATGGCGATTTAGATTGAGGGTAGATGCCCAAGAAAATTAGAGAGTTAAAAGCAATTTTGTTGAAAGCCGGATTTGTATATCGTCCTGCAAAAGGTAGTCATACATTCTGGACTCACCCACTTATACCTGATGAACCAGTTACCATTGCTGGAAAAGATGGAGACGATGCACCCCGATATTTGGAAAAGCAAGTCAATCGTGTTTTGAAGCAACTAGGAGAAATAGAGGAAGAAGAATGAACGATCGCTACAGTATGGTAATTCAATGGTCAAATGAGGATAATTGCTACTTGGTACACTTACCAGAATTTCCTTGGCAGCAATTCCATACTCATGGCAAAAGTTATGAAGAAGCCGCTAAACATGGACACGAAGTGATTGAATCTCTAATTGAATGGTATGGAGAACAAGGAAAACCTTTGCCAGAGCCAATTACTTTTCCTCAAAAACCGTTAAAAGTAGCTTAAACCTTTTTTGAAGTATGTAGGCATAGCCCATCGGAGCGATCGCTTTTCATCAGATTTAGGGTTAAGTAGCACCATAGTGATTTTATCGAAGTTGGTGGGGGATGGTGCGATCGCCTTTTTTGGCAAACGCTTCTTCAATAGCATTCAATACCGCTTTAATTTGCAGCACATCTTGGCAAGTTTCCACCCAAAATAAATCGACACCACCATCGGACAGCGCCTCTGCTTGTTCAGCAAAAATAGGTTTCATGCTGTCAAAGTCAATATATCCCAAGGTAGGAAATTTGGTTGTCGGGCCGATAGAACCTGACTGATTCTACACATAGTCAGATGAAATATTTTCGCTAAATTTCTTATCTTGGGATTACAGCTTAGAGTTGCCACTCCGTTCAGCTCAAAGATGGAAAAAACACCAGGTGTATAACTTGAGTCCTACTATGGATTTAAATTCTTTGTTCAATCTAAATACATTTATTGAATTATTACTGGGGATTAGTTTGAGCGCGGCGGCTGGCTTTCGAGTATTTGTACCACTGCTAGCATTGAGTATGGCTTCAGTTTTTGGACATTTAGATTTGCCAACTAACTTTGATTGGGTGGAAACACCTCAAGCTGTAATTGTATTTGCCGTCGCTTGTTTGCTGGAAATTATCGGTTATTACATTCCTTGGTTGGATCATCTGCTGGATATTGTTGCCACTCCTGCGGCATTTATCGCCGGGACAATCGTAACAGCATCTGTTGCTCCAGAGATGAATCCACTGGTGCAATGGACGTTAGCTTTAATTGCAGGTGGTGGAACCGCAGGATTAACTCAGGGATTAACGAATTTATTGCGGATAAGTTCTGCAGGGGTTTCTGGTGGATTAACCAATCCAGTTGTGTCAACCATTGAGTTGGTCATCGCAATCGGACTGTCTGTGCTGGCGCTAGCTTTACCAGTGGTAGCAGGAGTGATTGTGATTGGTTTTCTAATAATAGCTATTCAAAGACTCTGGAATTTCTTCTTGAATAAACCATCTTCTCAAATTAACGAAACCGTCTCTCCATCAAGAGAATTGGGATAAGTACTTATGGATTGCTTTCATAGCTGCGTAGGCGTAGCCCGCACTTCGACAAAGCTCAGTGACCATCGTAGACATCGCAACTATAAAGCGATCGCGTAGTCTTCGGGTGTGTTAGCGCGAAAGCGTAACGCACCTTTGATACTCGTGAATGAGTCTTTGAACTCCGTTAACGAGTCTTTGAACTCCGTCGATGAACCTCAAAGCTTTGTGAATAAACCTCAAAGCTTCGTTAACCAGTCTTTGATACTCGTGGATGAGTGAATGTTATTGCGCTTCAACACCGCTTTACAACTGGCATTCATTAGCGTAACGGTGTCTTATTTGCTTATGAGCAGGAACATTTGGCATTAGTGGAAGCTGTTAAAAGCGATGGTAGATTCCAAAGAATATGAAACGCTATTTAAAAACGATTTAGAACTATTCAGGACTTACGCAAAAATTGCCGAAAAGCTTAATTTATCGAACCGCCAAGACGCCAAGAACGCCAAGAATTCGTAGAGTGTGCGTAAGTCCTACTATTTAAAGAACTAGCAGCAAAATTACCTGAACTCGAAGAACCGGGCAGTTTCACAATTGCTAGAAGTAAAGATTTCGATCCAGAACGCGCCGATGGTGCAGCTTTGCGTGCCTTGCGCCAACTTTTAGAAGATAAAAGATCCAGAGCAGCACTGGGGTGGATTAAAGAAAGTCTTGACTCCAGAAGGGCATTATCTGTGGCTATGCGAACATCACGCAGCAGGGTATAAACGCTAACTATTTGATATTTGAGATTGCGGTCTTGAATTGTAGAGACACAATTCATCAACTATTGCCTGCACCAGTAGCAATGATTTTGAGAACATTTAAATAGCTCCCAAGACAGAGGAAGCGTCTAAAACGATTATTTAGCATTCCAACATATACTAGTAACGTATATTTGACTAGAATTAAAGTGTTATAGTGATTATCGTTTGGATACCATCTACGGTAGGGGTTTACGGAAGTGCGCCTCTACGCAAGACATGGCAGTTTAGCTATAAGTTAATATCTACCGTTTTACGGGTATTAGAAAAATGAGGTTTAAAGACTGGGCGACTAGGGTGTTACTAATCTCGCTGATGTTCATGGCTGTGATTGTAGTGCTGCTAATTGGACGAGCGACAAAATTACACAATAATCCGACAACATCCCATGTATCTAATCCACGGGCTATGGCCTTTAGTCAATATCCGCAGGTGCAATTCCAATCAGCGAAAGAGCCAGAGAAAAAATTTCAAGGTGTTATCAAGTCCCCAGTCAAGACTAACAAGCCTCTAGCAAGGTACATAACTACTCAAGCTTTTGCACAGTACAGACCTAGTTATCAAGTTGCTTCGGTTGATCCAAGTAACTATGGAGAACGCTACGCCCAAGATGCTAACGGCGTTCCTCTCAATAACCAACCGATTATCGTCCTCCATGAAACTGGTTATTCTGCTTCCAGTGCCATTAATTTTTTTCAAGTAGCCCATAGTGATGAAGGTGTGCAAGCAAGCTACCACGCCTTAATAAAGTTAGATGGAACTGTGGTTTATTTAGTACCACCAGAAAAGCGGGCTTTTGGTGCAGCTAACTCAGTATTTGAAAGTCCACAGGGATTGGAAACTGTGCAAACTAATCCGAAGTTACCAGCGTCTGTGAATAATTTTGCTTATCACGTTTCTTTGGAAACACCGCCAGATAGTTATGACAGTAATAGCCAACAAACTCATAGCGGCTACACGGAGGCTCAATATAAATCTCTTGCTTGGTTAGTTGCTCAAAGTCAAGTTCCAGACTATCGCATAACTACCCATCATCTCGTAGACCGTTCTGGTAAAAAAGTTGACCCGATAAATTTTGATGGTAGTAAATTTCTGAACTTACTTAATACTTTTCGTCAGGTCAGACCAATCTATAGAGTAAATAAATAAAAAGTGGTGCGTTACGCTACGCGATAACACACCCTACAAGATTTCTTGAAAAGAAAATCATCGAAGCTATTTGCTAAAGCTATAGATTTGCTGCTTTTCTAGGCGATCGCTAATTGATGAAGGCAGTGTACCATCTGCGAATGTCTGCCGATCCAGTTGCACTTGTAAATTACTCAAGGGATCGCAACCAGAGGAAATCAGAAATTCTAGTTTCTGGATGTATGGCAAGGTTGCGAGGTTATCCAGAATTTGGAAGATAGCCTGTATATAAGGATGGCCGCTTTGTTGATACCAATCACAGCCAGCAACTTTTGCTTGATCAAAACCCAAGTGTACTGTCAAAGATGGCTCGTCAAATATAGCGATCGCTAACGGACGCGCTTCTTCTTGCAACAATAAATCATTACTTTTCGCTAAATGTCGCAGTTTTTCTAAGCGTTCATAACGTTCTGTCACAGCTTCCGGGTCATCTTGCCAATGGATTGCTACTGTCACCAGATAAGTCTGTAACAGCATGTGACCCAGCTTTTTCGCCTTTGTCGCCAGGTAATAAGAATTGTAGTCAGTCGCCTCGATCAATAACGGCAAGCGATCGACTACTTCCAATCCATAGCCCTTAACTCCAGCAATTTTACGAGGATTATTTGTAATTAGACGAATCTTTTTGATGCCCAAATCCATCAGCATTTGTGCGCCCATCCCGTAGTCTCGCAAGTCAGCAGGAAATCCCAAACGCTCATTTGCTTCAACTGTATCTAGTCCCATATCCTGCAATGAGTAGGCTTTTAGCTTGTTAATCAAGCCGATGCCCCGTCCTTCTTGACGCAGGTATACAACTACACCTTGACCTGCAGCCTCAATCATCTTCAGTGCAGCTTCCAACTGCATTCGACAATCGCAGCGCAAAGAACCCAAAGCATCACCAGTTAAGCATTCTGAGTGCATCCGCACCATTACTGGCTCATCTTTGAAGTTATCTGGATCGCCCTTGACAATTGCAACGTGTTCTGTATTATCCAGGGTATGGCGGTAGGCGTAAATTTCAAACTGGCCAAATTGACTAGGCAGCTTGGTAATCACCTCACGATACACCAGGCGATCGTGCTGTAGGCGATAGCTGATTAAATCTGCAATACTAATTATTTTTAAATTGTGACGTTTGGCATATTCAAATAACTGTTGCAACCGCGCCATTGAACCATCGGGGTTTTGAATTTCACAAATTACCCCGGCTGGATATAGCCCTGCTAGCCGAGATAAGTCTACAGCCGCTTCCGTATGCCCTGCGCGTTTGAGTACGCCCCCAGCTTTCGCCCGAATGGGGAAAATATGACCAGGACGACGTAAATCGGTAGGTTTTGTAGCTGGATTGAGAGTAACCTGGATAGTCCGGGCGCGGTCTTCTGCTGAGATGCCAGTGGTTACACCCAATTCTGGGCCAGCATCAATGCTAACAGTGAAGGCAGTTTGGTTCGTGTCTGTAATGTTGCTTACCATCAAAGGTAAGTCTAGCTCGTCTAAGCGATCGCCTGTCATTGCCAAACAAATCAGCCCTCTAGCTTCCACCGCCATGAAATTAATCGTGTCGGGTGTCGCAAATTGGGCAGCACAAATTAAGTCGCCTTCATTTTCTCTATTTTCATCATCTACCACTACAATTACACGACCAGCTTTTAGGTCTGCTAAAGCGGCATCAATCGAATCAAATTTAAAAGCTTGGGTAGGATTAGGCTGTGACACAGAAAAATTTCCAGCTACCAACGTAAATTTTTTTTACAATTTCTTCTTTTAGATTGTAGCTCCTTTATAAGGCAGAGAAGTAGACTAGCAATGATTTGATAACAGGGCAAAAATTTTTGCCGTTCAAAATGGGGATTTTAAAGTGCAGGGACAGCCAAAGATGAACAGAATAAAGGGGACAAATAGAATATTTTGTAACTTCGCCGCATCCTGTTACTTTCCGTCTGAAAAAGTAGAGGGGTATATAGAAGTTTTGTACGCTATGAGTCTAGTCGCTGATATTGTTGATAGCTGAGAACGAATTAACTATTCATGGGATAAGGATTTCAGATCATGGGCAAATTTAGACGCGTACCCGTTGGGATTATTGGCGCGTCGGGCTATGGCGAAGTACAGTTAGTACGGCTACTGATGGATCATCCAGAAGTCGAACTGGTTTATTTAGGCGGTGAGAGTAGTATTGGTAAATCCTTTGGGGATTTGTACCCACATCTGGCTCATACAGCTAATCTACCAATAGAAGCGGTAGAACCAGAAATAATTGCTCATCGCTGTGAAGTAGTTTTCCTGTCTTTACCAAATGGTCTGGCTTGCCAAATCGCGCCCAAACTATTAGAAAAAGGATGTAAAGTGCTGGATCTGAGCGCAGACTATCGGTTCAGTGATTTGACAACTTATACAAATTGGTATGGCATTGAGAGAAGCGATCGCACCATTGCAGCTACAGCAGTTTATGGATTACCAGAACTTTATCGCGATCGCATTGCCGAAGCTCAACTTATTGGCTGTCCTGGTTCCTATCCGACTGCGAGTCTCCTTGCACTTTCGCCACTCTTAAAGCAAGGCTTAATCTTACCAGAAACAGCTATTATCGATGCCAAGGCTGGCACATCTAGCGGTGGACGGCAACCTCAAACCAACTTATTACTATCTGAAGCAGATAATTCCATCGCAGCTTTCAATATCGGCCGTCACCGTCATACCCCAGAAATTGAGCAAATTTGCAGTGACTTAGCTGGTCACGAACTGATGATCCAATTTACACCCCATCTTGTCCCAATGGTACGCGGGATTTTGGCAACGGTATATGCCAAAATGAGCGATCCTGGTCTAGTGCGAGATGACTTAATCACAATTTTCTCAGCCTTCTACCGCAACTCTCCTTGGGTAAAAGTTTGCGGTAGCGGCATTTACCCCCAAACCAAGTGGGCTAATGGCAGCAACCTTTGTTACATCGGCGTAGAAGTTGACTCGCGCACAGGTAGGGTGATTGTCATATCGGCAATTGACAATCTAATTAAAGGGCAGGCGGGTCAAGCGATTCAATGTCTAAACCTGATGATGGGCTGGGATGAAACTTTGGGGTTGCCCAAGTTGGGGTTTTATCCATGATTGGGAATGGGGATTGGGGAATGGGGTGCTGAGTTAGGAGTTAAGAGTTTTGTTTATCTCCTTGTCCTCCCCTGCTCCCCTGCTCCTCTGCCTCCCCTGCCCCTCCACTCCCCTGCCCCTACTTCGGCCCTAAACCTACAGCACCAGCATAAACGGCGCGATCGCCTAGTTCATCTTCAATTCGCAGCAAGCGATTATATTTAGCTACGCGTTCGCTGCGACAGAGGGAACCTGTTTTGATTTGACCGGCACGGGTTGCTACAGCTAAATCAGCGATCGTTGTGTCTTCGGTTTCACCAGAACGATGGCTAATTACTGAACGGATGCTGTTACGAGTTGCCAAATCAATTGTTTCCAAGGTTTCGGTGAGAGAACCAATTTGATTGAGTTTAATCAAAATGGCGTTAGCGGCTTTTTCCTCGATACCTCTTTGCAAGCGAGTAGCGTTCGTTACAAACAAATCATCCCCTACCAATTGCACCTGCGAACCTAACTTCTGGGTCAGCAATTGCCAACTTTGCCAGTCTTCTTCATGCAAACCATCCTCAATTGACACAATTGGGTATTGGTCAACTAGTTGTCCTAAATAATCAATAAATTCAGCCGGGGCATGAGGTTTACCATCGTAAACATACTGCCCATTCTTGTAAAATTCGCTAGCGGCCACATCCAAAGCCAAAGCTACTTCTTCACCTGGCTTGTAACCAGCTTTTTTAATTGCAGCAACCAGCAATTCCAAAGCTACTTGATTAGATTCTAGGTTAGGGGCAAAGCCGCCTTCATCGCCTACACCAGTAAGCAAACCCTTCTCATCTAATACCTGGCTAAGGGTAGCAAATACCTCTGCACCCCAGCGCAATGCTTCCCGAAAAGAAGTTGCGCCAATTGGGACAATCATAAACTCTTGAAAGTCCACGTTGTTTGATGCGTGTGCGCCACCGTTAATTACGTTCATCAATGGCACTGGGAGCAAATTCGCTAAAGGGCCACCCAAATAGCGATATAGAGGAATATCTAGAGATTCAGCGCCTGCTTTGGCTGCTGCTAAGGAAACCCCTAAAATCGCATTCGCGCCCAAACTAGATTTGTTAGGAGAACCATCTATGGCGATCATTGTCCGGTCTAGCAATTCTTGGTTGAGGGCATCCAAGCCTAGTAATTTTGGTGCAAGTGCTTCTTTGACGTTTTTTACTGCCTTGAGTACGCCTTTGCCCCCATAACGGCTTTTATCACCATCACGCAGTTCGTGAGCCTCAAAAGAGCCTGTGGAAGCACCACTAGGAACCTGCGCTAGTCCGACAACACCATTGGCTAAATGCACTTCGGCTTCAATTGTTGGTCTACCGCGTGAATCAAGAATTTCACGGGCTGCGATCGCTTCAATTGCAGTGTCTAAAAATTTACTCATCTGTACTTTATCCTTTATTCGAGTGTGTTACGCACCCAGTCTAGTTGCCTAACCCAATCGCTAGCTTATGCTGTTAAGAGACTTTATTGGCTGAGATTAAAGAAGATTTCCATTGTATGGATAGGGAACAATACCAAAAATTGGTAAGGGAATGTTAATTTAATTTTTTCCCTGATGGCATTTCTACCTGAAGACTTTCAGCTAGGTAAAATATTTGCAGAGAATAACACTAAATCAATTACACAGAAAAGGTCAATATGCGATTACTACATACAATGCTACGGGTAGCCAATCTGGAAGAGTCGTTGAAGTTTTACTGTGAACTTTTGGGTATGAAATTACTGCGCCGAAAAGATTATCCAGGGGGAGAATTTACCCTGGCTTTTGTGGGCTATGGTGACGAAAGCGACAACGCAGTAATTGAACTAACCTACAACTGGGGTGTAGAAAAATATGAATTGGGTAATGCTTACGGTCACATTGCCCTTGGAGTTGATGATATTTACGCTACCTGTGAAGAAATCCGCAATCAGGGCGGTAAAGTCGTGCGCGAACCAGGGCCGATGAAACATGGTTCGACAGTAATTGCTTTTGTGGAAGATCCAGATGGGTATAAAATTGAGCTGATTCAACTAGGATCTCAAGGTTCGGCAGCCAAAGAGGAATCACAAGAGCAACTTGTGAGTCAGTAATTCTTATAATTAAGGATATGTAGCGCTTCTCGGTTGAAGGCAATAAAGCTGTAGGAAAATACTCACCGATGTCTTGAAAAGTTGAACCAGACGCGGGTAGATTGATTCTTCCCGCACCTGCTGTTTCATATCGGTAAACCTGAATGCGCGAGGATTTTCCCTTTTTGCCTCCCCTTTTTAGGCGGGTTAGGGGATATTATCTGCGTAAATCCTATTAGTATCCGCATTCCTAAAAGCGATACCGATAGCGTAGCGTAAAGCCTGCGGCATGGCTTCTCTACGAGACGCTACGCATAGCTCGCTTCTCCGTAGGAGTACGCTTAGAGCGGCGCAGGAGCGTCATAGCCCGTGTCGTAGGCATCGCTCCAATAACATCATCTGGCAAAGTCCGCTCAGAACAGTGTTTTCGTTTTAAATTAGGAAATAGGTAGTAGATTAAACTATCACCAAATTACCATTCCTAAATTGCCACCGGAGATACACGCGGATATACGCTGAAATGTTTGGATAATTAGGGACTGGGGACTAGGCACTAGGAATTAGTGACTAGGTAAAAGTTTTTCCAATCCCCAATATCCAGTCCCCAATGCCCAATCCCTAAACTCCCTAAACTAAAAATCAAAATTCCAAAATTATAAAGATGCAACCTACAGATCCGAATAAATTTACTGATAAAGCCTGGGAAGCAATTGTTAAATCTCAGGATATAGTCCGTGCTTATCAACAACAGCAACTAGATGTTGAACATTTAATTATTGCCCTGTTAGAAGAACCCACTAGTCTAGCAATACGTATCCTGGCTCGATCTGAGGTCGATCCAATCCGCTTTCAACAGCAGCTAGAAGCCTTTATCCAACGTCAGCCCAAAGTTGGTAAAAGCGATCAGCTTTATCTTAGCCGTAGTTTAGATGTTTTACTAGATAAAGCTGAGGAAGCTAGAGTCAGGATGAAAGACTCCTACATTTCCGTAGAACATATACTTTTGGCTTTTGCTGAAGACGATCGCATTGGACGAAAGATCCTCAAAAGCTTTAGTGCGGACGCAGCTAAACTAGAAGCTACTATCAAAGCCGTTCGCGGTAGCCAAAAAGTAACAGATCAAAGCCCAGAATCGCGCTATGAAGCTTTACAAAAATTTGGCAGAGATTTGACAGAACAGGCAAAAGCTGGAAAACTCGACCCGGTAATTGGGCGAGATGACGAAATTCGGCGGGTAATTCAAGTATTGTCTCGTCGGAGCAAAAATAACCCCGTCTTGATTGGTGAACCTGGGGTAGGTAAAACTGCGATCGCAGAAGCTTTGGCACAACGGATGGTAAACGGTGACGTTCCCGAATCTCTGAAAAACCGCCAACTGATCTCTTTAGACATCGGTAGTTTAATTGCTGGGGCAAAATTGCGAGGAGAATTTGAAGAACGTTTGAAAGCTGTCCTCAAAGAAGTTATGGACTCTAACGGGCAAATTGTCCTGTTTATCGACGAACTACATACCGTAGTCGGTACGGGTTCCAGCCAACAAGGGGCAATGGATGCCGGAAATTTGCTCAAACCAATGCTGGCGCGGGGAGAACTGCGTTGTATTGGTGCAACTACCCTCGACGAGTTCCGCAAACACATTGAGAAAGACGCTGCCCTAGAACGCCGCTTTCAGCAAGTATTTGTCGATCAGCCAAGTGTGGAAAATACTATTTCCATTCTGCGGGGGTTGAAAGAACGCTATGAAGTGCATCACAACGTCAAAATTTCTGATTCGGCTTTGGTAGCAGCAGCAACCCTGTCAGCACGTTATATTAGCGATCGCTTCTTACCAGATAAAGCAATAGATTTGGTGGATGAAGCCGCAGCACAGTTGAAAATGGAGATTACCTCCAAACCAGCAGAATTGGAAACCATCGATCGCCGCCTCATGCAGTTAGAAATGGAAAAGCTGTCATTAGCTGGCGAAGAAAAGGGTACTCCCCAAACAAAAGAGCGTTTGGAGCGCATTGAGCAAGAAATCGCCAATTTAACTGAAAAACAGCAAATATTTAATGAGCAATGGCAAGGTGAAAAGCAGATATTGGAGGCGATAAGCGCCTTAAAGAAAGAAGAAGATGCGCTGCGAGTGCAAATTGAACAGGCGGAACGCGCTTATGACCTAAATAAAGCTGCCCAACTGAAATATGGCAAATTGGAAGGAGTACAGCACGAGCGCGAAGCTAAAGAAGCCAGCCTTTTAGAAATTCAAAACCAAGGTTCCACGTTGCTGCGAGAACAAGTCACTGAAGCTGATATTGCGGAAATCGTCGCCAAATGGACAGGAATTCCCGTTAATCGCCTGTTGGAATCGGAACGGCAAAAATTACTGCAACTAGAAAGTCATTTGCATCAACGAGTCATTGGGCAAGAAGAGGCTGTAGAAGCGGTAGCAGCAGCCATTCGCCGCGCCCGTGCGGGGATGAAAGACCCCTCCCGTCCCATTGGTTCATTTTTGTTCATGGGCCCCACAGGTGTGGGCAAAACCGAACTCGCCCGTGCTTTAGCTCAGTTTCTCTTTGATTCTGATGATGCCTTGGTGCGCTTAGATATGTCTGAGTATATGGAAAAACACTCAGTTTCTCGGTTAGTGGGAGCGCCTCCAGGATACGTAGGCTATGAAGAAGGCGGTCAACTTTCCGAGGCGGTTCGCCGCCGTCCCTACTCAGTGGTGCTGCTGGATGAAGTGGAAAAAGCGCACCCCGATGTGTTCAATATTTTGTTGCAGGTGTTAGATGATGGGAGAATTACTGACTCTCAGGGGAGAACGGTAGATTTTCGTAACAGCGTTATTGTAATGACCAGTAACATAGGTAGCGAACACATTTTAGATGTGTCTGGTGATTCTCAGTATGAAACGATGCGGAAGCGGGTAATGGAAGGTTTGCGATCGCATTTCCGCCCAGAATTTCTCAACCGCGTTGATGATATTATTCTCTTCCATACCCTAAATCGCACGGAAATGCGGCAAATCATCCGTATTCAACTCAAGCGAGTAGAAAATCTCCTACGAGAGCAAAAAATCTTCTTTGAGATATCCCAAGCAGCCTGCGATCACCTTGTCGAATCAGGCTATGACCCAGTTTATGGTGCGCGTCCACTCAAACGCGCAATTCAGCGAGAAGTAGAAAACCCCCTCGCCACCAAGTTATTGGAAAATACTTTTATCTCTGGAGACACGATTCTCATTGACAAAAATGAAAATGGTCTGTCTTTTAGTAAAAAAGTGCTGGTGAAGGTGTCAGTACCACAGATTGCTACATAGTCACAGAAGGCGATCGCTACATGAGTTTATATTTAGTAATCTATGTGCGATCGCTTTTAGTTTAAGCTGCTTAAAACTGAGGCTTAACATACAAATCCCATAATTCTTTTAAGCGCTTTGCATCTGATTCAGAAACTTGCCCGATCTTAGCTAGCAACAAAGATTGTTCTAGACAATCCAATCGAGATAGACGCACAGTTGAAGCAACACGCAAACCACTTGCAACCCAATCATTCAAAGATACATCAGTTTGTGTACGGGGTTTAGCAGATGTGACTACTGCGGCTACTAGATCATTTCCATCTAACCACAACACAAGTATTGGACGTTTTTTAGAACCTTCACCGCTAGTAAATGGAATATCTGCTACCCAAAATTCACCGGCTTGGATAGTCGTCATAAAGTCCTTCGTCTTGTGGTGCGTAGCCGTTCAAAAAAGCATTATGGCTGCGGGTGCTTTCGGTTTCTTTTGCTTTTTGTTGGATGGTAATTACCCAGTGCCCTGTAGTTATATTTTCCAGTATTGATTCTGGGAGATTCAATTTTTCCCCTGGTTTTAGTTCAATTTCATAAGTTAGAGTAGTCAATTCATTTTGCATAACTGCTAGTTACAATTTTCATAATATTTAGTGTAATTCAATTTAGGGGCGATCACTTTTAGTTTCAGCTAGTTTTTCAGTGGAAGTAAGAAAGCGATCGCTATATTTAAAATTAGCTAAAATCATCTGAACAATAAACTCTAATATCAAGGTCGTTTCATCAGCCCCTAAATTCAATTATTCTCAAGAAACTTATCGCAATTTGAACTAATTTTTGAAATCCCAATTTTTGCAACAAACTAGTGATAATTTGTTTATTTTGAATATTAAATATATTTTTCACAAAATCTGGATTGATTTCAATAGCCTTGTTAATACTTTTATTTCCTTCTTTCCAGCGACCTAATTTAATTAATGCAGCCCCCTTATAATACCAAGCATAGTGGTAATCAGGTTTAATTTTTAGTGCTTGGTCGTAAGATGCGATCGCCTCTTCATTGCGTCCTAAATTAGATAGTGCATGGCCCCGATTGTACCAAGCTTGGTGATAATCTGGTTTAATTTTCAGTGCTTCGTTAAAAGCGGTAAGTGCTTCTTCATCACATCCTAATTGCCCTAGTGCAAAGCCTTTACCATGCCAGGCTTCGTGTTTATCAGGTTGAATTGTTACTGTTCTAACGTAGGATGCGAGCGCTTCTTCGTACCGTTCTAATTTTCCAAGTGTATTACCTTGATTGTGCCAAGCCTCCTGATAGTCTGGTTTAATTTGTACCGCCTCATTATAGGATGCAAGCGCTTCTTCATAGCGTTCTAAATCCCATAGCGTAATTCCCCGATTGTACCAAGCTTGGGGATCATCTGGTTTAATTTGTACCGCCTCATTATAAGATGCGAGCGCTTCTTCATAGCGTCTTAGATTCCACAATTCAATTCCCTTGTTATTCAAAACTATGTAATCATCAGGTTGAAATTTCAGTGCTTGCTCAAAGGAGGCAAGTGCTTCTTCATAACGTCCTAAATTGCGTAATGCCTTACCCTGATTATTCCAAGCCTGGTAGTAATCAGGTTGAAATTTCAGTGCTTGGTTGTAAGATGTTATCGCTGCTTCGTATTCCTTAGCAGCGTCTAGTAAATTCCCCTGTTCAACTAGTAAACCTGCCTTCCGACTCTCTGGCTGATCTTTTTCTGTCAACAAGTCTTGAATTTCTATAACTTTCTCAATTTTTTGTTCAGAGCTGAGTTTCAAATATTCCTCATAGTCTCCTTCCAACAGCAGGCGAGTTGATTCTTGTTCTACCACCTCTGGCGCTGTAGGTAATTCAAATACTCCAGAACGCCAATCAAAAAAATCTGGGGCGCGATGAATAAAATAGTTTATCGAAAAAGAACGTAAAAGAAAAACAAAGCTAATTGGAAAGTCATCTCTAAAGCGTTCTCGCTGTTGGTTTAAGTGATTTAAAATATGCGGAACACTGATTAAATTGCTAAATTGTCCTTCTGTAATTTCCCCAAAACTTCTTTTTTCATACTTATATAAAGAATATTCCAGACCTTTAATCAATAAAATATCAACTTGCTTGTCTTTAACAGACTCTGCGACTGGCTGATATAAATTATCAATTGCCTCAACAAAGCGCAAAACTGCAATCTTCTTCTGCGGAATCTCCTGCGGAAGTTTGATAATTAAATTGTCTGCTTCTACAGGTGTACATTGGACGAAAAACAAACCAAATCCTGATTTTCGCCTCAGTGCGCGAAGCAAGTCTTGATAAGCTTCTTCTGGTTCTGGGGGTAAATCATCATCCCAATCGCTTAAATTTGGGTTCATGAAAGTTTCGCTACGGCTTCTTTAAATTCTGGAATTCCTTGAATCAATGGATGAATATCATACCAACGCTGCATTTCTCCATCATCATCCAAATAACGGTATTCTAAAAGACAGCGATTATACATTAAACTCCGATACAAGTCATCATTAATAATGCGCTTAGAACAAGAGACTTCCGCTAACAGACACCATTGATGATTTTCCACAGCGCGGCGATAAGTATCTCTAGCTTGAGTAATTGCTCGTCGCACCGCCTTTTCTGAAACAGGTAAGTCTTCAGAACGTCCAATGGCATCTTGAGTTAACAATAGCAAATTCCTCACATGACCTCCACTCATCAAACAAAGTCTGTCTAAGGTTTGGGGACTGTCAAAAATTTCCGTTTCTAGTGATAGTTCTGGTGCAATTTGCCGGACTCGTTTCTTAATTACTTCCTTAACTTTTTCGAGTCCTGGCTGATAAACGTTTCCCTCGAAAGTTTTTACCATAATCATCGGCAAAATTTGGGGATCGCCGTAAATATCTCTAAGGTCTGTTGCCCTGGTAGAATAGACCATTGAAATGGGGACAGTATAAATCAAATGGCAATCTAAAGCTTGGAGTTGTTCGCTACGGTCTAAAAAGACTTCTTCATAGTTGGTGCGTTCTGCGTCTTTAACTAACACCATCCGGTCTAAGTTATCGACAATTACCGCCAGTTTCTTGTAGCCATTAGGTAAGTGCTGTTTTGCATCCACCAGGAATTCATTTAAAACCTGAATTAAAGTGACAGTGTAAGGATCAATTTTTTGGCGAATCTTCTGGCGTAATTCAGGAACAGCCCTTAAATTTGCGGTCAACTTGGCGAATTGAGTTAGCTGGGCTTCTACTCCCAGACTTTCAAATTCTATGGGAGTCTGCGCCAAATCTTTCAAATCTTCCCAACGACCTTTCAACCAGTCGAGTATAGGACGAGGACTAGCAATTCCTTTTAAATCTTTGAGCAAACGGCGGGTACAGGCGAGGAGTATATCTGTATATTGGGCATCTTCAGAATCGATATCCTCTTCATCAGCCGCAAAATACACAACATAAAATTCCCGGTTTTCTAAATATTTCTTTAACCTGAGTAATTCTGTAGACTTCCCCGCACCCCGATGACCGGAATACAATTGACAAGTATTTGTATCTGCTAATCGCATCCGATTTCCCAACTCTTGTTCAATATCCGCATCTCCGCGCACATCCTGACAATCTACATATTTTGGATCGCCTGCGGGTAAGGGTTCAAAGGGGTTAAAAGCATTGTAGAGTTTTGCGAGTAAGCCAGAACTATTAACCATAGGTAAAAAATATAGCAATGTTGTTCATAATAAGGGAGATTATAGAAAGTTGAGTGTCTGGCAAAAGAAGAAATTACAGGACTTACGCATTTAAAATTTGAAGCTCTGAAATAGTTTACTCACCTGGGTTTTCGCGTCAGTTTTACCCCACCCTAACCCTCCCCGTATGTATTGGCTACGGTGTACACACAAGTTTGCCAAGGGGGAGAACCGGATATTTCCCCCCTTGCCAAGGGGGGATTAAGGGGGGTAAATCCAGGGTTTGGGCTTTATTGCCAAGATAGTGTGTACACCGTAGCTAAAAAAGGGGGGTATATTTTATGCGTAAATCCTAAATCATTAAAAAGTAAAATATATCACTAATATGTTCAATTCATCGGCTCAGTGTGCTGTTATTTTCACTAGTTTTACGGGAATCCTGTAGTTGTATACCCACCAAATTAGTCAGTCCATCAGGTTAGGTAAGCATTGTTTATGCAACTCATAACTTCGTTAGATATTAGAAATTCAGAATATTTGTCTAAAGATCGGCTTATTAGTTATCACCATCAATTGCGTCTAATTTTTTCGCTGGGTAATCAAGTAAAAAACGTTCTGGAAATTGGGATTTTTAATTCTCTGTTAACAGACATCTTGAAGAACAATGGATACAACGTCACTACTGCTGATGTCGATCCCAACCTCAAGCCAGAAATGATTTTGGATTTAACTACAGATTTTTCGTTGCCAAAAGATAAATTTGATGCCATTGTCCTGTTTCAAGTGCTGGAACACTTTCCTTATGAACAGTCAGAAGAAGCGCTGAAAAAACTGGCGGAAGCAACAAAGAAATTTTTGGTAATTTCTATTCCTTATTGCACTCAATACTTGTCCTTTCAGATCAAAAGCTCTTTCTCAGGTAGACCAAGGTATTTATTACTCAGTGTGCCAAAATTCTGGAGTACAAAGCCAGTATGTGACGAGCATTACTGGGAAATGGGTTTGAAAGGATATCCCAAAAAGCGGATTTTAAACTCTGTTGCCAACGCTGGGCTAACTGTCAAGCAAGAATTTATCGATCCTAGTTACCCGTATCACTATTTTTTGGTGTTAGAAAAAACCAACAATATTTAGACGGCAGTCTGTGAGGAGAGACGCGATTAATCGCGTCTGTACTAGGAAGTAGGGAAATCCGAATCAGAAATGGGGGCAAACAATGCTCAAAAAAAGTGCGATCGCCTAAGCTATGCTTTTAAAATCCTAATTGGTATCATGTCCTTCTGTATTCTCCGGGTTTATCCTGGAAAGCAGAGGGTTAGGTTGTATTAGCCACTATCATCATTTCAGATACTAACATCGGAAATTACCAATTATGCTAGAACAAGGCACTATCAGTATTCATACTGAGAATATTTTCCCGATCATTAAGAAGTCTCTTTACTCAGATCACCAAATCTTTTTGCGGGAACTGGTATCCAATGCTGTAGACGCTATCCAAAAGCTGAAAATGGTATCCCGCGCCGGAGATTACGCTGGAGACATCGGCGAACCGGAAATTGAAATTGCCATTGACAAAGATAAGAAAACTCTCTCCATATCCGATAACGGTATCGGGATGACCGCAGATGAAGTTAAGAAATATATCAATCAGGTTGCCTTCTCTAGTGCTGAAGAATTTATTCATAAATACGAAGGCAAATCAGATCAACCCATAATTGGCCACTTCGGTCTTGGTTTCTACTCTTCCTTCATGGTGGCGCAAAAGGTAGAAATTGATACCCTCTCCTACCAAGAAGGGGCGCAGGCGGTTCACTGGACTTGCGATGGTTCCCCAGCTTTTACCTTAGAAGATTCGTCCCGCACAACTCGCGGCACTACTATTACCCTCAGTCTGCAAGGCGAAGAGGAGGAATTTCTAGAATCTGCACGGATTAAGAATCTTGTCAAGACCTACTGCGATTTCTTGCCAGTACCAATAAAACTAGAGGGTGAAGTATTAAATAAGCAAAAAGCACCGTGGCGAGAGTCTCCAAGTAATCTGACTCAAGAAGATTATTTAGAGTTTTACCGTTACCTGTATCCTTTTCAGGAAGAACCTTTGTTGTGGGTACATTTAAATACTGACTATCCTTTTATCATCAACGGGATTCTGTATTTTCCCAAAATGAGGCCGGATGTAGATGTTACCAAAGGGCAAATCAAGCTATTTTGTAATCAAGTTTTTGTCAGCGACAACTGCGAAGAAATTATCCCGCAATTTCTGATGCCGATGCGGGGTGTGATTGATAGCACCGATATTCCGCTAAACGTATCGCGGAGTGCCTTGCAAGGCGATCGCACCGTGAAGCGAATTGGTGACTACATTGCTAAAAAAGTAGGCGATCGCCTCAAAGAACTTTTCCGCGATAATCGCGAACAATACATCAGTGCTTGGAAAGATCTCGGAACCTTTGTAAAATTCGGCGTTCTCAACGACGATAAATTCAAAAAACAAATTGAAGACATCATCGTCTTCCGCACCACCGCCAAGCTGACAGAAAAAGTTGCTGCTGAAACTCCAGTGGTTGAAGTCCAGTCTTCAGACGGCGATGCTTGGCAAGATGTGACTCCTTCACCCAGTGCTGAGAACTCAACCCCCAGCGCTCCCTATACTACGCTGAAAGAATATCTAGAACGCAACAAAGAACGCAACGAAAACCGGGTTTTCTACAGTACTGATGAAGCAACCCAATCTACATACATAGAACTGCACAAAAATCAAGGATTGGAAGTCCTATTTATGGACTCCTTCATTGATACTCACTTTATCAACTTCCTAGAGCGGGAATATCAGGATGTCAAGTTTACGCGGGTAGACTCAGATTTAGACAATACTCTGCTGGAACAAGATAAAGATAAGGAAATTGTCGATCCTAAGACGAACAAAACCCGCAGTGAGACGATTAAAGAGTTATTTGAGAAATCTCTCAACAAACCCAAACTCAACATCCGTACCGAAGCGTTGAAGTCAGACGATCCTCAAGGTACACCACCTGCGATGGTGCTTTTACCAGAGATTCTTCGCCGCCTGCGAGAAATGAATGCCATGATGCAGCAGGGAACAGCAGAGTTTCCTGAAGATCACATTTTGCTCGTGAATACTGCTCACCCG
This sequence comes from Nostoc punctiforme PCC 73102, assembly GCF_000020025.1. Taxonomy (GTDB): domain Bacteria; phylum Cyanobacteriota; class Cyanobacteriia; order Cyanobacteriales; family Nostocaceae; genus Nostoc; species Nostoc punctiforme. The sequence goes on from NC_010628.1 coordinate 4,419,721, forward strand.
CTTATTCAAAATCTGGCAAATCTGAACCAAGGTACTATTATTCAAGGTGACGGTCAATCATCTACAGATCAGTTAGTGAACTTAATTTGTCAACACGTTTATGATTTAGCGCTGATGTCTCAAAAAGGATTTGACGCTGAAGGAATGAAATCTTTCGTCGAGCGATCGAATGAGGTACTCACCAAACTGACTGAACAAGCTAGTAAATAGTTGGGAATGGGGAATTGGGTATGAAGAAGAGACAAGGGAGATAAGGAAGAGGGGGGAGACTTGTTCAATAATTCCCCCTTGTTCCCCTTGTCCCCCTGCTTCTTGTCCCCCTGCTCCCCTTCCCCTCATCTCCCCCACTCCCTTTTCCAGTTCTGCTGTCTAAGACATAGAATGGAAAGGCTGTATTAAAATAACAATCTGGAGATACTTGCTATGTCTCGTCGCTGTGAACTAACTGGTAAGAAGGCAAATAACGCCTTTGCTGTTTCTCACTCCCACCGTCGTACAAAACGCCTTCAGCACGCCAATCTGCAAAGCAAGCGTGTTTGGTGGCAAGGCGGAAATCGCTGGGTAAAATTAAAGCTGTCCACCAAAGCAATTAAAACCCTAGAAGTTAAGGGGTTAGAAGCAAAAGTGTTGAATGTTAAGAAAAATCCGATAAAAACAGCCCAAAATATGTTAAATTTTGGGCGGAAGATTAAAGTATATCTATTTAATAGTGATTATAAATTCATTTCCCAAGATTGTCAAAGATATCTTGAGAGGACTGCCAAAAAACGATTATCCAGTATTGAACAGTCGTCTGTTCTTTGAGTGCTGGTTATCTTATGCTATGGATAACAGCTTAACAAGTATGCGAGATTTATTTAACAGATTAAACAACACAGGATTTCCGGTAGATATTTCTACTTTCTCTAAAGCAAACTTACATCGAAGTCAAAAACCTTTTCAAGAAATTTACCAAAAATTAAATGAATTAGTACAGAAGAAAGTTCAAAAAAAGTTACATGATAAATATGCAATTTGTCCAATAGATTCAACAATTATTACTCTCACAAGTAAATTGTTATGGGTACTAGGACACCATCAAGTAAAACTTTTCAGTTCTCTAAATTTAGCTACTGGAAGTCCATCAGATAACTTCATAAACTTTGGACATGACCATGACTATAAATTTGGTTGTAAAATGATGTCTAGTCTACCAAATAATGCTGTTGGTGTAATGGATAGAGGTTTTGCTGGATTAAAATTTATCCAAGAATTAGTCCAAGAAAACAAATACTTTGTTTTGCGGGTAAAAAACAATTGGAAGTTAGAATTTGAGGAGCAAACTGGATTAATTAAAGTTGGTGCATCTAATGATGCTCAAGCCTATAGAGTGATTAATTTTTGTGATTTAGAAACGAAAACTGAGTTTCGATTAGTAACCAATTTACCAACATTAGGAGAGGCTGCCGTTAGTGATTATGAAATCAGGGATATTTATCGATTGCGTTGGGGAGTTGAATTGTTGTGGAAGTTTTTGAAAATGCACTTAAAACTTGACAAGTTAATTACTAAAAATGTTAATGGTATCACCATACAAATTTACGTTACTTTAATAGCTTATCTAATTTTACAGATATTATCTGTACCACAACAATGGGGACATACGCTATTAGATAAATTCCGCTATTTACAATCTTGTATGTGTCAGAAAATAAGTTATGTTCATTGGTTTGAAGAGATGATGTCATGTTGACTATTTTAGGCTTTTTAGAGTTAGTGTAACTAGATATGTAAACTTTTGTATCAGCATTCAACATTTCTGGGTTAGAAGCAATGGCAAAAGAAGCTGGTATTAACCTGAATCATTACTAATTAACCTGGGATTTTAGAACCTGAGACTATGTACGGGAGACAGGATAAGCGGCTTTGCCGCTATTCATCCTGGTTCCCTACCAAAATAGAACTGAAATTAGTGTTAGGCGACTCATTACCCAAAATTAATTCTAAATTACGAATTACGTTAGCGAGTCATCAAGCATCATTACGAATTATCCCTGTTGTATTTGCTTTTGTACCCAAAGACGAAAAGCTTTGAATGTTGCATTTCTGCCTCCGGTTATACTTTGCTCAAGATATTGAGTAATCGCTTCACCTAATTTAAATTGAGGAAAATTTAGGCTTTGCTGAGACTCTACATAATGACCATTTTGTAGAACATTAATTTGGAGCTTTCCTTTATTAAAACGCCAAAGTTCAGGTACTTTTAAAGCTTCATAAATATTAGGATGAGTGCGAGAAGTAATGTCAACTTCTATAGCTAAATCTGGAGGGGAGTCTACTGTTAAGTCTAGACGCTTCTTCCCACGAATCTTAGATTCATTTTTTATATAGAAAGACTGGTCAGGTTCTATACCTTGAGCCATTGCTTGGTTTTTGAAAGTTGTAGAACCAAGACTGATGAACTCAGTATTTAGCTCTTGCAGAAGCGCTTTGACTAAATCGCCAATAATTTCTTTATCATATTCATGTTCTGGCAGTGGTGCCATAATCTCCAGTATTCCCCTGTCATAAGCAATTCGTGCTACACGGTGTTCGCCTAAATCCTCTAGAATTGTTTCCAATTCCTGCCAGGTTACATCTCGCACTAACACTCTTTGTCCTGGTGGAACATGGATGCGCTTTAATTCCAACAACATCATCTCCACTCCCAGTAGCTTATATCTAAATTTAGCTTACTCTACTAATGCATTGCTCTAACTCTTCATACAAGTGTTAGCAGAGGAGCATACTTTAAAGAAAAAACCTCTGGGGACTCCAGAGGTTTTAGTTCCTGATTTAGTTTCTACTGGTTACTACAATTTGTCCTCAGTCATTTCCAGATAGAGAAGAAAATTATTTGATTTGAAACTAATTACGCCTAAGCAATCAAAGTAATTAAGTGCTTAAATATACTAATAAACAACTAAGGAATGACCTTGCACAAATCTTTATTGAACCAGAGGAAATTGTCAACTTTTTCAAAAATTTAGTAAAACCTATCTTTAGCTAGAGCAAATTATTCGTAAACACGTCTAGAAATCCTTTTTTGCGAAACTAGAATATTTTCATACTATAGATAGATATCTACATCATAAATATGGTAGATAGTAATGGATGTAGTTTTACTACTATGGACAGATGTAGACTTAATATTAATTCATAAAGTACTGTATTTTTTGGCAACCAATAAGTTAGGTCTCTTGCAATTTGTTCCGATAATAAATTTTAAATGAGCAATTATTATTAGAGTTTAAACTCTATGTTAAACTCTTACTCTTTTATTCAAATAATTTGTAATATTTTAGTGAAATTATTATCAAGCTTTGATAAATATTTTTTATTTTTTGTAAAAACTATTGACTAGATGTAGGATTATCCTTAAATAAGAAATAGTGGATTAAGATAAAGTTTGAGTAGCTGTCACTTCGGCGTTGCAATTTTATTCGAGATAGGTTCAAATTTAGGACTATCTACTGATGAGAAAGTCACTAGTTTTAGATAGCCTAAGAAGTAGATTCATATTCATACCTGACCTTGACTGTTTTTAGCTTCCGATTAACGGAACAAGATCCAATCTTTGTTGGTAATCAAAACTTAACCTACTAATATTTAAGTAGGTTAATCTATAAATCGTATTGTAGAACTCAGTAAAATCATTAATATAAGGGCTACCCGAAGCCTTGAAAGTGTTTACCTATTACCATCAACTAGGGGTAATGGTCTTAACCAATACCATTATTGCACCGGGCTTCAGGAAAATCTGTCAAATTTTAGCGGCTAACCAGTGATTGGTTTAATGGTTTGAAGTATTTTTATTCCAAGTGAAGACCATTAACGTCCAATTTTAATTTATTAAAACCTGAATCAAGACAGTAATATCGCTTCTAAATCATCAGAATATTAGGGGTATATATACCTGTCGCTATTTGCACACCAATTCAATATTTAATTAACCATCTAGGACTAATTAATTTTGCAGTTGTATATCCTGATATTTCAGGATTAGAAACAGTTGCAAAAGACACATTTGCCCACATTTGACACTTGGTAGCAACTGATAAAAATTATGTCGGAAAATTTCAGTCAAGAGAAAGCTTTTGAATGCTATGACATGCACGAGAGCAAGTTCTTAACACCTTTCCAACGGAAGGCACTGCTGAAAAACCTGCAAGCTAATTTACAACCAGAATATCGTCGGCGGATTGAAATTATGTTACTTGCTGATAAAGGTAAATCTCAAAGCCAAATCTGTGAAATCTTAAGTTGTTCTCAGGAAATGGCACGATACTGGATTGGTTTAGCAGAGGCAGGTTTAGCACATAAATGGAATGAGCGACCGATAGGTAGACCAAAAACTGTTAACGATCAATATATTGAACGCTTGAAAGAATTGGTAAGTAATAGTCCGCGTGAATATGGTTACGCATTTAGCTGCTGGACAGCACAATGGTTAAGTAAACATTTAGCAAATGAATTTGGCATTGCAATTACCGATCGCCATGTTAATCGGCTGCTAAAAAAAATGGGACTTTCTACTAAGCGCAAAAAATCTTGTCCACAAGAAACTGATAAAAATAAAGATACTAGTATTACAATCTGCGACTTGCAATCTAACTCTGAACCTAGTTTGCATTGGTCATTTAATCTAATTCAGACCAATAACTAATACTGTTTTGGAGGTTAGAAAATGCCATCAGCGTTTTCCCAGCAATATTTAGCTGAACAAATTACCCAAGTCTTGGGTAATTCGCTGTCAAAGGAAGAACTTGATACGTGTCTTGAAGGGCTGAAGATTGTCGAACCACAAGTAGCAAAGCAGTTTTGGCAAGCAACTACAACTAACACAGGAATTTATATTGTCCTGAGTGGTAAAGTCAGGCTGCTGGATAGCTCTAATAATTTAATTACCACTCTCTTTTCTGGATCGTCATTTGGCGAGTTAACTTTATTTCCAGAAAAGGAATTTAGTCCTTATGTGGCTAGAGCTTCGGCAAACTTAAAGCTTTGCTATATCAATCAAGAGACTTTACAAGAGGTAATTCGGACATCGCTTAGTGTCCGCGATCGCCTTTTAAGACGCGCAGAGGTCTGGGATTTGCTGCTGTTATGTTGTTACAACTCCTTAATTGGGCATAATGGCTCCGTTGAGGAGACCTTTAAAGCGCTATCTCTATTTGAGCGACACAATCTAGAAAGTGGTTCTTTGAGTGCCAATCTCACTAAAGATATCAAGCTTTGGTTGCTGTATCGGGGCGAACTGCTGGATTCTCATGGGCAAAGATTGACACCTGGAAACATCCACGTGAATCCCAAAGACGGAAGTTTGCAGGTAGCGCAATCAGCGATCGCTTACAGTTTGAGTAATGCGGATTGGCAAACAGCTCTACAACACTGGCCGCAATTAGCAGAGTTGATAGATTCCCAAGAGCCTCAAACTGTCCTGGAGAGTGAAGATTTCGGTCTGGGGACTAGGAAAAACTCTTCCCAATCCCCAATCCCCATTACCCCTTATCCCCAGAGGGGACACCACCTTCCCCAATCCCCAATTCCCAACATTGAGCCAAAACAAAAGCAAAGGAAACAACGACCGTACTTTCCTAGCCCAAAAGTAAAGGCTGGGCATTGGTTGGGACGCTTGACTAAACGGTATCCGTTTTTTGAACAACAAAGCGCCTCTGACTGTGGAGCATCTTGCCTGGTGATGATTAGTCGCTATTGGGGTAAACGCTTTAATGTCAACCGCATCCGAGATTTAACTAACGTCAGTCGCAGTGGAGCATCAATGCGGGGTTTGACAGCCGCAGCAGAAAGTATCGGCTTTTCTACCCGTCCGGTGAAAGCTAGCTTCGATAAACTAGCCCAACAACCCCTACCTGCGATCGCTCACTGGGAAGGTAAGCACTATGTTGTTGTCTATGAAGTCAATAAAAAACGGGTGATTATTGGCGACCCCGCCATCGGTCAACGTACCCTTACCGCTAGCGAATTTAAAGCCGGTTGGACTGGTTATGCCCTGTTATTGCAACCCACAGACTTACTCAAAGAAACCCAAGAAGCGACTACAGCATTTTGGCAGTTTTTTGATTTAGTTAAACCTCACTCGCAAGTACTGTTAGAAGTGTTTCTCGCTTCGGTGTTGATTCAGGTGTTTGGACTAGTTACACCTCTATTTACCCAGCTACTGTTAGACCGAGTAATTGTACAGGGTAGTACTTTAACTTTAAATGCCGTTGGTTTAGGCTTACTAATTTTTGGTTTTTTCCGCGTTGCTCTGAATGGACTGCGGCAATATCTACTAGATCACACAGCCAATCGTCTGTCACTAACACTGCTGGTAGGTTTTATTAAGCATACCTTTCGCTTGCCCCTAGCTTTTTTTGAGTCGCGGTACGTTGGCGATATTGTCTCTCGCGTCCAAGAAAATCAAAAAATTCAGCGCTTCTTAACTGGAGAAGCACTATCTATTGGTTTGGATTTGATGACAGTATTTGTCTATCTGGCATTGATGTTTTGGTATAGCTGGCAAATGGCATTGTTCAGTTTAGCGATCGTCCCGCCTTTTGTATTCTTGGCGCTGGTCGCTACACCTTTTTTGCGCCGCATTAGCCGCGAAGTTTTTAATGCTTCAGCTAAAGAAAACAGTTATTTGATTCAATCTCTCACGGGTATTCGCTCAGTTCGCTCAATGGCAATTGAGCAAACAGTCCGGTGGCATTGGGAAGAACTGCTGAATAATGTCATTAAAAAGACCTTTAGCGGTCAGGTAATTAGTAACCAACTACAAATTTTTAGTTCTAGTATCGAATCACTAGTTACTACAGGATTACTTTGGTTTGGTGCATGGCAGGTAATTCAAAATCAACTGACTATTGGACAATTAATTGCCTTCAATATGTTATTAGGTAACGTAATTCGACCTTTCCAAAGACTCGTTGTCCTGTGGAATCAGTTGCAAGAGGTGATCATTTCCACTGAGCGAATTAATGATGTTTTAGAAGCAGAGCCAGAAGAAGATTTACAATTTCAACCCCGTCAGAGTTTAAGTAGTTTGCGCGGTCATATTGTATTTGAAAATGTGACTTTTCGTTATCATCCAGAAAGTGAGATTAACGTGTTAGAAAACCTCAGTTTTGAAATCAAACCTGAGCAAACTATAGCGGTTGTAGGGCGTAGTGGTTCTGGAAAAACAACCCTCTCCAAACTGATTTTAGGGCTATATCTGCCGACGGATGGCAAAATTTTGATTGATGGTCAAGATGTGACTAATATTTCTCTGCGATCGCTCCGCTCCCAAATTGGCGTTGTAGACCAAGATACCTTTTTGTTTGGCGGTACGATTCAGGAGAATATCAGTATTGCTCATCCAGAAGTTTCGCAAGAAGAAATTATTGAAGCGGCGCGGCTAGCAGGAGCAGATGAGTTTATTAAGCTAATGCCAATGGGCTACGAAACCCAAATTGGTGAAGGTGGGGGTATGTTATCCGGTGGACAACGCCAACGCCTAGCGATCGCTCGTGCTTTGTTAGGAAACCCCTGCTTCTTGATATTCGATGAAGCAACCAGTCACTTAGACGCTGAATCTGAGCGGATTATTCAGCACAACCTGACAAAAATTCTTCAAGGACGCACAAGTTTAATTATTGCTCATCGTCTCTCTACAGTGCGTAATGCTGACTTAATTTTGGTTTTAGATCGGGGCATTTTGGTCGAAAGCGGCACTCACGAGCAATTAATCGCTAAAAAAGGACATTATTTTTATCTCAATCAGCAACAACTAGCGCAAACAGGTTGAAAGAGACTCAGAAATAGGGGATGAAGGAAATTAGATATTCGTTCATCCACCTTTGAACTGGATTCATCCACATCAGATACTCGTTCATCCACCTTTGAACTGGATTCATCCACATCAAATACTCGTTCATCCACCTTTGAACTGGATTCATCCACATCAGATACTCGTTCATCCACCTTTGAACCGGATTCATCCACATCAAATACTCGTTCATCCACCTTTGAACCGGATTCATCCACCTCAGATACTCGTTCATCCACCTTTGAACTGGATTCATCTACCCCAAATACTCAAAATCTCCAATCCAGCCCTAATTACAAATTAGCCTGTCCCTAATCCCCAACGTCCAATTCTTATGCCAAACCCATCCAATAATTCATCATCCGCCTTCGCCATCCCAAAACCAACTGAATTTCACCTGGTGGAAGACACAAATGCCATCTTTCACCCTCAAACACAAAAAACATCTGAAGCAAACGATTGGTTTTACGGCACTGAGGAACTGCTAGATGCCTTACCAAAACTCTGGACGCGCTCCATGTTGTATTTACTGGTAGGCTTTGCTGGAATCATCTTACCTTGGGCAATGCTTTCTAAAGTTGATGAAACAGGGAGTGCTAGAGGGCGGATGGAACCTGAAGGAGCAACCCAAAAATTAGATAGTCCAGTTACTGGTAGCATTACCGCAGTCAATGTCAAAGAAGGCTCAACTGTAAAGGCAGGACAGATTTTAGTTCAATTAGAGTCTGATGTGCTGCGAACGGATTTGCAGCAGGTGCAGACAAAACTGGAAGGTTTATTGAATCGGCGATCGCAACTGGATCTTCTGAAAAACCAAATTATCTTGACTATTAACATCCAAGAGCAACAAAATAAATCCCAAGAATTAGAAAAACTTGCTCAAGTTAGTCAGGCACAGCAAAATCTAGATGCTAAACAGAGTACCTATAACTCACAAAGACTAGAAAAACTGGCTTTAGTACAACAAGCTAGCCAGAATATCAGTTCTACCAAAATTGCTCAAAAGTTAGCGAAGAGTCGTTTCAGCCGAGATGTCACAGAAGTTGCGCGTTATCGCCAGCTTGTGCGGCAAGGTGCAATTCCCCAAATCAAAGTTGTGGAATTAGAAAAGATTGCAGAAGAAAGTCAACGCTTACAGGAACAAGCAAAATCTGATATCACACAAGCAAAGTTGCGCTTCAAAGAAGAACTTAACCGCTATCAGTCGTTGATGAGTCAAGCCTTTTCAGATATTCAGCAGGCAAAACTTAGTCTGCAAGAACAGCAAAGCAGCTATCGCAGTGTGGTGCAAGCAGGTAGACTAGCGGTGCTGAAAAATCAGGAACAGCTTAAAGATTTACAAGGACAAATTACTAGCCTGCAATCAGAAATTGCTCAAACAGGAAGCCAGATTGCATCTTTACAGCTACAGATGCAGCAACGAATAGTGCGATCGCCTATTGATGGTACAGTTTTCGAGTTGCCTATCCACAAACCAGGATCTGTAGTTGAACCAGGACAGATGATTGCCCAAATTGCGCCCAACAATACTCCTTTGATTCTCAAAGCGCAGATGCCTAGCCAACAAAGCGGTTTTTTAAAGGTAGGAATGCCAGTTAAAATCAAATTTGATGCTTATCCCTTCCAAGATTATGGGGTAGTGCAAGGACGCGTTAGCTGGATTTCGCCTAACTCGAAAGTTCAAGCCGCTAATCAAGGTAACATCGAAACCTATGAGTTGGAAATCTCCCTACTTCAGCCCTATATCCAAACTGCCAACAAACGTATCCCTCTAACACCAGGTCAAACTGCAAGCGCAGAGGTGGTTATCCGCCAACGCCGGATTGTAGATTTTATTTTAGATCCGTTTAAGAAGTTACAACAAGGTGGTTTAGACCTATAGAAATTCGGTAAGTTACAGTAATTTTCAGGTAATTAAACCGTAGCTTAGAACATGAGCAACAAGATCCCCGACTTTTTTAATAAGTCGGGGTGAGCCTCATGGTTCAATTTCTATCAAGTATTGCTAACTTTTATTTAAGCAGTTATTTTTTTAACTTTTCATATATTTTATTGATATTCATAATTTAAATACAAAAATATTGATTTTATAAAAATCTTTTTGCAATGACACAAAATAAAATATTAAGGCTACTATTAGACAGAGGCAATAAATAATTAAATCTAAAAATATAGTATAGATGTAATTAATATTGTCCGATTAATCCTGATAATATCCTATTGATTTAGGTTAACCATTGGAGGAATTAGATTATGTCAAATGTATTGACTGTTTCTCCTGATGATATTCTTAACCACATAAAGCTTGCTTGCCAAATCCCTAATATATTAGAGTCGATCGCAACCCGAAAAATTATTGAACAGGAAGCGAAAAAAGCAGGTATTCAAATTGGTTTAGAAGAACTACAACGCGCAGCAGATAGCCTGCGTTTAGCCAACCAACTGCTTAAAGCAGAAGATACCTGGGCGTGGTTAGAAAAATATCATCTTTCTTTAGACGACTTTGAAGCAATAGCCGAAAACAACCTTCTCTCAGCCAAATTAGCAAATCATTTATTTGCAGACAAAGCTGAACAATTTTTTTATGCACATCAACTCGATTACATTGCAGCAGTTACTTATGAAGTTGTATTAGATGATGAAGATTTAGCGCTAGAACTATTTTATGCGCTGCAAGAAGGGGAAATTAGTTTTCAACAAATCGCCCGTCAATACATTCAAAATACCGAAATACGCCGGGCTGGAGGATATCAAGGAATACGTCTACGCACTGATTTTAGACCGGAGATTGCAGCAGCCATATTTGCTGCTAATCCCCCACAAATTCTCAAGCCAATAACTACTCCCAAAGGAGTGCATATAATTGCAGTAGAGGAAATCATTAAACCTCAATTAGACGAGCAAAGACGACTAAAAATCATCGGAGACTTGTTTACTAATTGGTTAAAGTCACAAACTGCTGCTATGGAAATAGTAACAAAGCTCACAAAGGATGTTAGTCCTCAAGTATCTAAAGATGTGTTAATACAGGCTTAATACCATCACCATCATTTGTGGTGGCTTTAGCGCTGTTCTGATTGCAACCAATCTTTTACGCAACGCAACCATGCTACTGTTCTAAGATAGGATTGCTACAAGTATTGACTTTAGGGGAGAGGTGACAGGTGATAGAGAATAATCTGCACCCAATCCCCTTTAAATATCAGTGTTTAATTTCCAAATTAAGTATGTAGCATCCTAACTGGACTTTTTCTGCCCACAATTCATATTCCAGACGTAAATGCTCTGGTAAAGGATGTCCATTGAGAGTTAGGCTACTAGTAAAATTTCGTAACCGAATAGGGTCATTAGGTTGCAACGACTCAGTTGGCAACCAATAGCGACTAATACCATAAACGCCCTGTTCCCAAAAGTGACGGTAACTCACTTGAGCGTTACCTTGCATAGTCATGATGACTCGATAAGGGGAAATCTCCAGCCACAAAATTCTCGGGCTGTTAGGGGCGTAAGCTTTGCTCTTACTTTGGGGAAGCGTATCCTCTGGACTTACGACACTCTCGACTTCGCAGCTGATTAGGGGCGGTGCAGTTAGCAGCAAATGGAATCTATCAGTATCTTTTTGATACAATGTCGCGGCAGTTTCGACAACAGACCAAATTGGTAGGTCAGTGGAAATAAGTGATAAGCACACGGGCTTGCGGTGATGAGTCAGCATGGGAGCGATAAGGGCTAAAAGCTATTGAACAAAGTGAAATGAACACTCTAGCTGTCTAATAAATCAGGATAAGGAACTAAATAGTAAAACAGGCTTAATATTAATGAATCCGCTAATTTGTTATTAAGCTACATGAATCCGCATATAAACAGGTGTAATGTCAGCTTAGACAGCAAAAGCGGTACTTTTTCTAGAGACAGCTAATTCGTAAGCAAAGCTTGTAAATATTCTAAGGCTATAGCCTTAAAAGAGTGAAAGTCGTTTTGGATGCTAAGAAACCTTCTTGAGGGAGACTTCCCGTAGCTTGAAGTAAGTTTCATACAGCAAAAGGTGATAGGATACTGGCAATAAGTCACCAGCAGTAAAAAACAAAGTCGCTGCTGAACTTTCGATCTATTCAAAAGCCAGTGTATCCTAATATCGGCTTCTGTTATAACCCAGAGACCGGAATTCAAAATGTAGTATGCATTTATTTTACAAAAATACCTTAAATATTTACTGAAAACGCTGAGTATAAATACTTAATGTAGCCTGGATTTGAGGTTAACGAACAACATTGCAGGCATAGCTAACTACTCGAAATTTATCTCGAATCTATTACAAAAAATCTCATTTAGGGAAAGTTAATATTCTTATAGAAATCCGATTTGATTTCTGTTTGCGCAGCGTGACTGACGTAGCTATAATTATTTGCATGGTGCGCGAAGCGCGATAGGAAGGCAACAGTTAAGAAGCCTCTTTGAGCTATACTAAATTTTTTCAAAAATCAAATATGAGTCCTATATAATTAAATGTATTAATTTATATCTCAAAGATGGAAAATATCTAATTATTATGGGTATTTAATTTCTTACCTCGCTGAAGGGCGATAAAAATATGTTTATGCTAATATTCCTAAGCAAGAACGCCGCGATCGCACAGAAAAGGCACTGATAAGGGTGAGATTACCGTAACAGAGCGAATGTTTAACCGCCCAAATCAACTTTCTGAAAGTCAATAAGCCGATTTTCGTTATAGCAGATGAACCGAAGCGTGCATTAGATAGCAAAATATCCCAAGAAGTGATAAATTTGCTATCAGAATTGGACGAACAGTGAATGAATATTTTGATAGTAATTCACTAACAAAATATTGCAGATTCAACAAAACGAATGATTTATGTCCAGGATAGTTTAATTGTCTCTTGATTACCCAGATATGAAATAACTAATCTAGATTTTTTGCAATTGTTCTCTCTGCTCAACGGTCTTATTACTTACTCATTGCTGTTAAGAATTTTTGGAACTTTAAAAAATTCGCCTTCCTGTTCAGGCGCACTGTTAAGAATACTTTCACGATTAGCATAGGGTTGCAATTCATCCTCTCGTGTGATATTGCTAACATCAATTGCCCGTGTTGTTGGGGGTACATTACTGACATCCAGCTCATCCAACTGTTGAATATAATCCAGAATACTTCCCAATTGGGTAGTAAATTGTTCCTCTTCTTCTGGAGTCAATTCTAAACGAGCCAGATTAGCTACTTTATGAACTTGTTCTTGGTCAATCATAAATTGTTATTTGTCATTGGTCATTTTTCATTTTTAATTGGTCATTAGTCCTTAGCAAGTGACAAAGAACTAATGACTAATGACTAAAAGAATACGTCAATCTGCGATCGCCCGGTGGTTTTCAGCCAGTTTTGGGCTTCGATGTAGTTATTGGGAGCCATGCGAATAGCTCGAATCCAATAGTCTGCGGCTTGGTCAAAGAGTGCTTCGCCAGCCTCGTTATCTCCAGCTTCTTTTTCCTTTTCGCCTTGGTAGTGATAAATCACAGCGATATTGTTCAAGGCTTGGGGTAGGCGTGGGTTTAACTCAATTGCCTGGTGATACAGTTCTAAAGCTTTGTTGTGGTCGCCGTTGCTGGCATAGATTAGCCCCATATTGTAGAGAATATAACCGCGATCGTTGGTATCTTCCTCTAGTGTTAGAGCTTCTTCATAGTATTCTAATGCTTCAGCATATTCCCCTTCTGCTTGGGCCGACATGCCATCTCGATAATAAACAAACGCTTCTTTAGCTTTTTTGTTGGTTGGCAGGATCTTCAAGATGATATCTGCCATCACTGTAAAGGATTTGTCAACAAAATTATCGTTTTTTTGTGTTCTTGGCATATTTGTCTCTGGGTATTACTAAATATGGGGCATTGGGCATGTGGGGCATTTGGCATTAAGAAGAGACAAGGGAGACAAGGAAGAAAGGGGAGACTTGTTCAATAATTCCCCCTTGTCCCCCTGCTTCCCTTCTCGCCTGTTCTCTCATCTCCCTCATCTCCCAATCCCTTAGCACGCTCAATAGTTAATTTAACTGATTTGTGGGGGCGTTCTCCTCACTGAGTGGGATGATGCACTCTGGGCTATTATGCCGAGAGTTGTTTACCAAGGTGCTAACTGGATACGAAATCATTGCTGGCGCTGGATAGGGACGCAATAGCTGCTGTAGGGTTTGGGGCGTTTGGACTTGAGAATCTAGCCATAAATCGTAATCTTTTGGCTCTAGAATCACTGGCATCCGGTCGTGGATAGGTTGAAGTAATTCGTTTGCTGCCGTTGTCAAAATTGTACAAGAGATTATTTCCCCGTTAGCAGGCGAACACCATTTCTCCCATAAACCTGCAAAGCCGAAGGGTTGCCCATCTTCAAGGCGAAAATAAAATGGCTGCTTTTTACCTTGTTGGCGTTGCCACTCATAAAAGCCATCAGCTAACACTAAACAGCGACGATGCTTAAAAGCCGAACGAAAAGACGGTTTTTCGGCAACAGTTTCTGCCCTAGCATTAATCAGCTTTGCTCCCATTCCTGCGTCTTTTGCCCATGAGGGAATTAATCCCCAATGCAACTGCTGAAATTCACGCTTTTCGCTTTCGGGGTTTTGTAACACTGTTGCCACCATTTGGGTAGGTGCAATATTAAAATCGGCTGCTAAATTCAGAACTGGCTCGACATGGAAAAATTGGGCTAGAGCTTCTGCTGACTGGTTTAGAGTAAATCTTCCACACATACTTTTATTCCCAACCACTAACTAAATTAAATAAATATCTCAATTTAGAAATCAATAATATTTTTTTTATTTTTTCAGATAATTTTATTTAGTACTCAAAAGCTAAATTTTAAAAGAAATTATCCGGTTTTGGGAAAATATTTTGGTAAGATATTGTATTTTGAACCTTAACTTATCAACATATTGATAACTGCATTTTAGCATGGAACTACTGCGTTTGTACGATTTTTTACCTTCAGGTAATGGTTATAAGATACGTCTTTTATTCACACAACTAGGTATGCCTTTTGAGAGGGTAGAGCTTAATATTTTGAAAGGCGAGACTCGAACACCAGAGTTTTTAAGTAAAAATCCTAACGGAAAGATACCTATTCTAGAAATTGAGCCAGGGCAATACTTAGCAGAATCAAATGCCATATTGGTATATCTGAGTGAAGGGACAGAATTTTTGCCTTATGACCGCTTTTTACGAGCGCAAGTGCTGCAATGGTTATTTTTTGAACAGTATAGCCATGAACCTTTCATTGCTACATCAAGATTTTGGATTTCTATTTTAGGTAAAACTGAAGAATATAGTGAAGCTATCAAGGAAAAACGCGAACCAGGTTATGCAGCACTTAGCTTGATGGAAAAACATTTAACCTCTAACACTTTTTTTGTAGGAGAGCGTTATACGATTGCTGATATTGCCTTGTTTGCTTACACTCATGTAGCTGACGAAGGTGGGTTCGATTTAACACCATTTTCTGCTATTCAAGCTTGGATAAAAAGAGTCAAAGCTCAACCAAGATATATCAGCATTACAGAAGTATAAAAAGTCGATTTTACAAGTTTGTATCTCTCATTTATTGGCTCTGCTAGGGGATATCTTGGGAAGAAGGCATACTACTCAGCAGCAACTAAACATCTCTATCAATTTCTATCAGCTTTTGCCGAGAGGACAAACCCGACTTAATTCTGATATCAGATTTGGCTACATCAAATTTCTTTGCTAGGAGTTTAATTAACTCTTCATTAGCCTTACCATCAACTGGAGGCGATTTTAAATATACAGTCAGACTGCCATCAGGTTGTTCTTCAATTTTTTGCTGTTTTGAATTAGGTTTAACCTTGACTTTTTTTTGCATAACCAATTTTATATAATTGTCGCAGCCATAACCAACCTACAATACAACCCAATGCGTAATGAGGAAAATCCCACCATACAAAAGTAGTACCAAGTAATAATTTACCTATCAAGGTGGCACGAATTTCATTTAATAGTGGCGGATGCCAAAGTTGTAAGAATTCTAGTATACAGGTGATGACAAAAACCCATATAGGAATTTGGATTATGGCCGCCCGACTTCTGAACAACCAAAAAGCAAATAGACACCAAAATATTTCATAAAGTATATCTCCTCCGTAGTCATTAAACCACTGATGACCAGGCCCACTGTAAAACTTAGACAAAATGCCCATCGGTACAACGATGAGCATAGAAATAATAATAAATATTGTTTGATTACGAGATTCGAGCATTTTATGAAGGCTAAAGACTAACGAAAATTTTAGCCTCTACACTGCTCTTTCTTAGGAATTCCTAATTTTGTATTTTATTAATAGTATTTACATCAAACTACACGCTGTAGGGGGAATACCCTGCGGGTGATGCTCTTACCTTTTTACGAGACGCTGCGCGTAGCTTGCTTCCCCATAAGGGTATGCTACCGCTACGCTAACGCTACTTCCTTTATGCCGGAGAACCCATACACCGGAATGGCTCACCACTTTGCGTCTACATAAATTGCTCTAAGAAGAAAATCTTTCTTTTCGGCTATTGTTTGCGTAAGCCTTGTTAGGGATATCTTCTGCTACCAGCACCCACTACACCGATTTTGTGGCGATAGGAGAGTTCGGCACCGAACCAGCCGGAAGCGCTGGTCAGTGTACCCACAATGAGTGAGATTAACAGTCCCCAGGGTACTATTCGGGATTCAGCGTCGCCCCAACGTAGGAGGAAGTTGACTAGTGATAAAACTAGGATAGAAACGTTAAGGATCAAATGCACCCAACCGGCGGTGCGCTTGCGAACTCGTTCAATTTTTAAAAAGTCGCTCAGACCGATCGCAGCAGCGAGTAAACCTCCAGCTAATCCGAGTCCGATTAACCATAGCGAAGCCCTAGCCCAAAAGAAATCACCAGTTAACCAGTAGCCGATGTCACTTCCCAAGGCGGCGGCTAAAAAGGCGATGGGAAAGATCACACTCAGGGGATGTAGGGGATGTCCTGCGATCGCAACTGTGCTAGGTACGCCAGTATCCCGATATTCACTGTCATTACTTTCAATAACTGGTGGAATATTGGGAAAAGGTGTTGAACTTGTTTGCGTTGTTTCTGTACTTTCCATTATTTAGTATCCTCAATTAATTAGTTTTTAAGCAGAAGGGATTTGTTCAATATAAGCTTCAGCTTGTAGGGTTAGCTTGCCTACTTCTGCTCTTAGTTGCCTAACTTGTAGATTCATTCCCTCTAAATCAAAATTACTCAGATTCAAAATCTCGCTAGTTTCGTCTATCAAAGCTTTTGTCAAATCTGGTGATATTTCTTCACTTTCACCATACTCAACATTTTCTAGAGAAACTGTTTTTCCATTAGGGCTTATCTGAGGGATCGCAGAAAAAGCAACTTGGTGATTCTCACCTGTTTCTACTAATTTTATACTGGCATTTAGTGCTATTTTTCCATCACCAGGTAGCCGAAAGTCTACATTTTGTGGTTCAATAGTCGTCAATTTCCCGTTAACATGGATTTTTTGACTTTGCAGCTGCGATCGCACATATTCTGAGTTAAAGGCGCGATTGATATCAGATTCGGTTAACACAACCTGGGCATTAGCTTTAGTAGGTTGGCTAAGTTCGATTTTACCTAAAGCCACACTCAGAGGATTTATGGCAACATCAGTCATTTGCATTTTTAATTCCTCCATACGGAGGTCTTTTTGCATTACTAAACCTTCGCCTTCAACGCTGACTGAATCTACTTGCCCCTGAACTAGTTTTAGCGGGTCTGTTTTAATGTTTACATCTAAGTTCTCGGCTTCATCTAATTGGCTGGATAAGCCTATTTCTGCAGCTTTATTCAGGGCCTGCTCTCCTAATCCAGAACTTTCTGGCATTATTAAATTAACTCCTATAAATAGCTAAATTAAGATGTCCTTGAAGTAATTTAATAAATTAAGACTATATTTTTATCTGTCTGGCGAGGTAATATAGATTTAAATATTATCTATCTAAAAGTAGAATGACATAATTTATAGTAATTTTGAAGTATTTTTTTATTTAGCCAATCTTCATATTTAGTTAGTATAAATTTCCTCATGATTATCGTATTTTTGTGAAAATGCAGGTGAGACTAAGCACAAAAATTTCACAAACTAATCTTGCCATAGCTGGATATTGAGTAATTTAACCACCCCGAAGATAAACTAAAGGTTGCTGATTTTTATTATCAATCAGCCATCCTAATTAAACACCATTAGTAATATATTCTTTCATGTTGGCTTTGAATTTTGGCAACTTGTCATTTTTAGAAAGAATTTCAATTATAAAATCAAGTGCTAAATTAATAAATTTATCCTCTTGCTGATAGAAACTTTCTGATAAGTATCATTTAGCGACAGAATCAGCATCCAGCGAGGCAATCTGACTTGTCATAGCAAGCTTGATAGATATTTCCATTTTTAGGCTGAGATTCTCCCCCTTTTCCCTTCTCCTGCTCTGGGTTCTCTGTGTCTCTGCGGTTTGTTATAAAAAGAAGTCGATAAAAGATTCATAGGAACTAGACAAATAGCTTTTTTCCAGAGACGATGTAGTGATATATCTCACAAACAACTTTTAGCTTTTACATTCTCTCTCTAGATAAAAAATCTTTCTCTCGGTAGATAGGTGTACTGGCTTTATTATGGCTGCTATGTTACCAATATGACGATAGTAAGACAAAACGCCCTAAATACAACCGTAAGTCCTTCAGTAAACACTCCAGAAACATTGGCAGAAAAGGTTATTGAAACAGAGCGGATACATGACGTTCTCCTTTTGCTGCAAAACTTAATTAACAGTGAAGAAGCCACTGTAAAACTAATTCTGGATTGTCTCTATGATGTTGGTTCAGTCAATCTAATCAATCAAAAGCTTCGCATGAAGCCTTTAAACAGGGTAATGAAATTAATTGCCCGAATGTCTAAACCAGTTTTTAGAATTTTAGCTTTCAATTGGTTTAAGAAAAACTGTCCGCAATTGATTACTAATTGGCTACACACCCAGGTAACTTTTAGAAGTACCAAAAATATACCTCAAGAGGTAGCTGTTAAAGTTGCAGAACTTCAACCATATCCCTTACCACCGACAGAAAATCTCAGCCAAGAGATTAAAAATCTGCGTTCTCAGGTTAGATGGCTAGCTGGGATTTCAATAATAGCGATCGCTGTTTTAGCAGTAACAGCAATTAAGTTAAACTGAAACCCATAATTAGCACCGTTATCAAATTTAATAGAGCCAGCAAGCTATTTTAGGCGTAAGATGCACTTGAGTTCTAAAAACTCTAGTAGCCTAGAATGTGAATAATTTTTGATCCATAAGGCGTTTTGGAAAACAGTTATTTGAAACTCCAAGCACCTTAACTCATTGTATTGCCAGCATATTTAAATAGCTGGTTCAGCATATATGCTAATTCCTACTATGACTTTGCCAAAACCTACCTTGGAGGATATCGAAATACATCTTCTCTTGGAAGGGGTATATCAATATTACGGCTATGACTTCCGCGATTATGCTCTTTCCTCACTCAAGCGCCGCATTCAGAGCTTTATGCAATTAGAGGGGCTAGCTAATATTTCTGCTTTGCAAGAACGTTTACTCCACAACCGTGCTTATTTAGAACGATTTTTGCTTGCTCTAACGGTGAATGTAACATCAATGTTTCGCGATCCGAGCTTTTATAACACCTTCAGAAATCAAGTTGTCCCCTTCTTACAAACCTATCCGTTTATTCGCATCTGGCACGCTGGATGTTCTACGGGTGAAGAAGTCTACTCAATGGCAATTCTACTACAAGAAGAAGGACTTTATCACCGTTGCCGGATATATGCAACTGATACTAATGAAAAGGTATTACAAAATGCTAGAAGTGGTATTTTTTCTCTAAAACTGATGCAGGAATATACTCATCTTTACCTGAAAGCAGGCGGCAAGAAGTCATTTTCAGAATATTATACCGCAGCTTATGACAATGCTATTTTTCGATCATCTCTCAGAGAAAATGTTGTGTTTGCCCAGCATAATTTAGCAACTGACAGTTCTTTTAATGAATTTAATGTTATTATTTGTCGTAATGTCCTGATCTATTTCAATCAGGCACTTCAAAAGCGGGTACACCAACTATTTTATAATAGCCTCTGCACCTTTGGAATTTTGGGTTTAGGAAAACAAGAATCCATCAGATTCACCTCTTATGAACAGCACTATGAAGAGATAGTCAAAGGTGAGAAACTATATAAAAAAATAGCTGGTGCTTAAAATCCAAGCTGTTTGAACTACTATATGAAGTAAAAAGTTTTGATTTTAAATTGTAGAATAAAGTTGCAATTCTGTCAAAAGACAGTCTGTAAAACATTTTTAATTGTGTTCAGAAGATACACTTAGCTATTGCTTAAGGTAAATTACACATTAAAGTCTTAAAGGAGATTGTCGATGCAGCTTCTCGAATGCCCTCCTGTTGCAGTCATTGCTGGAGAAAATGCGGTTCACGTTTCTCAACTACCTTCTATATGGCAAGACATTGCTAGAGGAAGCACGAGTGTCGGACTTTCTCATCCCCAAAGCTATGTTGAGATGGCACAGTTGTTCCTGTATAAATTAGAGTATGGCGATGTTGATTTGTTTAGCGATCGCCCCCAACTAGCTCACTTGATACCATCATTCTCCCAGCTATTTACACAACTAGCATGGGAAACCCTAGAATTTTTTGGGCAAGACTTTCTCAAAGACAGCTATCCAAACTTTGCAAAAATTCTCCGTGATGTGGAGTCAAAGGGGACAGAATATGCTGATGAAGTAAAAGTGGCTCACATTGGCATAGATTTATTCAACGAGTTTGGTTATGAACTACCTGCCAGCTTTTATCATGTGCATCTAGCACCAATTTACCGCGAGCATGTTTTTGAAGAACGCGCCTTAAGATTTGATCGGCGCGATATTGAACACAAACGTGCTTGGGATGCCATACTCCATGCAGGTAAGGTGTTTGCGATTCAGATGAAGGTGCAAAGTATTGCTTCTAAATACGGTTTTACTTATCAACACGGCTGTGGTTGTAACTCTCACTTATCTTCCATTGATGTATCTAGTGGCGCGTTTGAATATGAATTGAGTCCCGAAAAGCGCC
Source organism: Nostoc punctiforme PCC 73102 (assembly GCF_000020025.1). GTDB lineage: Bacteria > Cyanobacteriota > Cyanobacteriia > Cyanobacteriales > Nostocaceae > Nostoc > Nostoc punctiforme. The sequence goes on from NC_010628.1 coordinate 4,440,730, forward strand.
AGCGATGGATTCGCAGTTTCATTTGGACTGCTTGGTATGAGTATGCCTTTTTTGCGATCGTCCCAAATACGAGTTATTTAGTCTAATACCCATTTGCAAAAAGAATGCGAGAAATAGACCATTTGTAGAGACGCGATGAATCGCGTCTTTACCCAAGGATGTGTTGCAATCATTAATTGAATTGAATGAACAGAGGGAGAAATTACTCCCTCATTCTCATTTACTGCCAAACGTAGATGAGGATAAACAAAATAATCCAGATAACATCGACGAAGTGCCAGAACAACGAAGTCGCGTTCACGCCGAAGTGTCCTGTGTCGTAGTTGCCAGGGATGAAAGAACGTACCAAAATAATCGACTGCAACAGAATGCCGGTGAAAACGTGCAAACCGTGGAAACCTGTTAGCAGGTAAAATGTTCCGCCAAATACCCCTGTGGTGAAGCCAAAATCGAGGCCGTTCCATTCAATCGCTTGCCCAACCAAAAAGTAAGTTCCCATCGCCATTGTTGTCAAGAGAAACAGGCGAAATTTCACTAAATCATGGCGTTGCAGGGCGCGTTCGGCTAAGTAAATTACAAAGCTACTAGCGACAAGAATTACTGTGTTGATTGCCGGTTCTTTTACTTCTAACCCGGAAACACCAACTGGTAGCCAGTTAGGAGTTGTTGTTTTGTAGATTGCATATCCGGCGAAAAAGCTCAAGAAAATGACGCTTTCAGACAGTAGAAAGACAATGAAGCCAAACATCTTGTTGCCTTCTTCGTCGTGCGTATGTTCTGCGGCTGCGTGGTGCAATTCATCTAAATTGATATAACTGTCCATTGGTGGAGTTTTGCTTTTAGCTTGAGGGTTGAATTTAAAACGCAAAGGAGACATAGTTCGTTGCGCTACGGTGTACACACAAGTCTTTTGACCTTACCTTTATTGCATCAACTTGCAAGTTTGTTGCATTGACTTGCAAGTTTGTTGTATCGACTTGCAAGTTTGTTGCATCGACCTGCAAAAATTAACTTACCCTAAGTTACGGAGTAACCTAAAAGATTTGTGTGTATACGGTAGGATAGCCTGGGTTATTCTGAGAGGTTAGCTGTCAAGGGTTCCGATTTACCGTAGCCATAGGGTTCAGAGATGATGATGGGAGTTTCTTCAAAGTTTTCTACTGGGGGGGGTGAAGAAACCATCCACTCTAGTCCGATCGCTCGCCAAGGGTTAGCGGGTGCTTTCTCGCCTTGCATCCAAGAAATCACCATGTTGAATATGAAGGGTAAGGTGGACATTCCTAAGAGGAATCCGCCCAAACTAGCGATGATATTCCAGAATTGATACTCTGGGGCGTAGGAAGCAACTCGGCGTAACATGCCTTGCAATCCCAAGGGGTGCATAGGTAAAAAGTTGAGGTTAGTACCGATGAAGGCTAACCAGAAGTGAATTTTACCCCAGCTTTCAGAGTACATGCGCCCGGTCATTTTGGGGAACCAGTGATAAATGGCAGCATACAAGCCCATTGTCACCGTACCGTAGAGGACATAGTGGAAGTGTCCCACTACAAAGTAAGTATTATTAACGTGGACATCAACGGGCACTGAGGAAAGCATGATGCCTGTGATGCCAGCGAAGACAAACATGATTAATCCACCCAAAGCAAACAGCATGGGGGTATTTAACCGCAGTTTACCGCCCCAAATAGTTGCTACCCAAGCAAATACTTTAATTCCTGTGGGGACAGATACAAACATCGTCGTCAGCATGAAAATCAACCGCATCCAGCTGGGTGTACCACTGACATACATGTGGTGTACCCAAACAATACCGCTAACTACTGCAATCAAGATGGATGAAACGGCAACTACTTTGTAACCAAATAAGGGTTTACGTGAATAAACTGGAAAGATTTCCGAGAAAATGCCGAAGATGGGCAAAATAATCACGTAAACGGCGGGGTGGGAGTAGAACCAGAAATAATGCTCAAACATTACTGGATTACCACCCTTGGCGGGGTCGAAAAAGGCAGTGCCTGCTGTGAGATCGAGTAGCAGCATTACCGCACCAGCTGTCAATGCAGGTAGTCCGAAGAGTTGAATAATCTGGGCGCTAAATACTGCCCAGACAAACAAGGGCATTTTGAAAAAGCCCATTCCTGGGGCCCGCATCTTCACAATTGTGGTGACAAAGTTCACTGCCCCCATAATTGAGGATACGCCGGATATTGCCACCGCTAAGAGCCAGAGAACTTGACCATTAATCAAGTTACCTGTGGGATTCTGAAGACTGACTGGCGGATAAGACCACCAACCGGCCTGGGCTGGGCCACCAGGGACAAAGAAGCTACCCATCATGATAATTCCGACTACTGGCACCATCCAAAAGGCGACGGCGTTGAGGCGGGGAAATGCCATATCTCGCGCCCCAATCATCAGGGGTACTAAATAGTTGGCAAAACCAACCAGTGAGGGAAATGTCCACAAAAACAGCATCACAGTGCCGTGCATGGTGAACATACCGTTGTAGACGGTGCGATCTACTAAATCTGATTCGGGTGTCATCAGTTCTCCCCGCATCACCATCGCAAAGATACCGCCGATGAGAAAGAAGAAAAATGAGGTAACAAGATACTGGATACCAATTACCTTGTGGTCAGTACTAAAGCTGAAGTATTCTTTCCAGCTAGTTGGAGATTCGTGGTTATGCTTCTCATTAGGGAGAAGAATACCTTCAATAGGAACATTAGTCATGGTTACTTTCCTTTCAACCAGGTGAATTGACTAGAGGAGGTGCAGCAGGTGGAACTGTAACCCAACCAGTTTGGACTGATTGATTGGATGTTTGGGCATACTCAGAAGCCGCCTGATTTTTTGCTATGGATGGCTTTTGGGTTGCAGCTTGTGCTAGCCACTGCTGATAATCTTCAGGAGATTCGACAACTACATTCGCCTGCATCGTCGCAAAGTATGTACCGCTATATTGAGAATCGGTCAATCGGTATTTACCAGGGCGGATGGGAGTAAATTCAAAGTCGATCGCATGGTTGGGAATAATATCCTGCTTGAGGCGAAATGCAGGTATATAAAAGCCGTGGAGAACGTCTTGCGATTTCAATGCTAAACGTATCCGGCGATCGCTAGGTAAATGCAATTCGGTACTGGTAATATCTCTTTCTGGGTAATGAAAAACCCACGCCCACTGTTTAGCTAGTACGTCGATTTTTTCTACAGGTTCCGCTAAAGCATTAGCTGGCGAATCTTTTGGTTCTGCATAAGCCGATTCCATTCCCAATGGATTATGCAGGTGAACTATTTCCGATGGGCCTTGAATCCCCATTTGTTCGTAAACTTGGTAGCTGTAGCCCGCAATCCACAAAACTAACAGAATTGGAATTGCTGTCCAGACAACTTCTAAGGTGATATTACCTTCAATTGGGGGGCCGTCGGTGAAGTCATCTTTGATTGCTCGATGGAAGATCACAGAATACATTAAAGTACTTGTTACTCCCAAGAAGATGAAAGAACCGAGGGTTACTAAGAAGCTAATCAAATCATCAATTAGTAGGGATTCGGCTGCTGCTTGGGGGGGAAGCCAGGAGTAAGCCTGCTGCCCGATCCAGAGACTTGTAACAGTCACTGCGATCGCGCCTGTAAGCAGCGTCAAAATATTTAAAATCTTCTGGATTTTCATGGTCACTTGTACTGAGCGAAGTCGAAGTATTGGTCATTAGTCATTGGTCGTTAGTCATTGGTCATTGGTCATTGGTCATTGGTCATTAGTCAGTGGTCATTGGTTAGTAACTTTAAACAAATGACAAAGGACAATTGACAAATGACTATTTGAGTATTGTGTTTAGGTCTTGGTGCGATCGCAGCAAATTATCTGCTGTATTGTGTACGCCAAACTCGGCAGCCATTTGCGCCCCTAGTGTCCCGTGGACGTACAGAATGAACATGATTGCTATGCCTGCTAACAGATAGATCCATTGCACTTCTCTATCTGTCTGTTTATATTCTTGTTTGGCCCAAACGAAGCGCTGCCATGCTCTCCAGATGGTCAAGACAACAATCAGCGCTAATAAGAACACACCACCTACACCATGCCAAAGCATAGTTTCCATTGCCTGCAATCCCCAGGCGCTTTTTATATCAGCTGGTGGTGTTGCCAATAGCATTTCATAAAAGCCTGCTGCCACTGTGAAAAATGTGATGATGCTGGCAGCTAGCATGTTGTACCAGCCAACATCAAATAAGTTGGAACGTTCCACAGTAATTGCTAAAAATTTGAAGACCCATTTTTCAAAGGGGAACAGAACACCGACAATATCAAAGGTCATTCCAATGATGAACAAACCTATTGTCAGATGGACTAAGTTGGGATGAATGGGAATTGTGTAAGGTAATCCGTTTGCGCCTAAAGAGCCGCTCAATTGATCGATTAATTCTGAGTTCATCGCAACAGACCATCCTTTACTGCTTCCACAACTGGCACTGTATGCAATCCATACACCCAAACAAGTTCATCTCCGAGATATACTTGCAAGCCAACTATCAGGGTCAAAATTAACCCGGCTCCCAAATAATAAATTGATATTTTTTGTGGGTTACGGGCACGAATTACATAGCGCCAAGCTGTAATCGCGGTGATGATTCCTGAAAGCGACCAACCAATTAGCGTATGCAAATTTAGTACCGATTTAGCGAGGCTATAAGGTTGTGCTAAACCCGCTTCAAACTGACCAAAAAGGATCGCCACGAAGATAGCGATCGTGGCAACTAACATGTTCCACCAACTCACCTCAAAAAGACTGGATTTACCAGTAAAATAGCCAACTACGTCACAGAAAAAGGAAAACAACACCATCGCAATTACAAAGTGGACAACGATGGGATGAATCGTATCTGGATAGGGTAAATTGTGGTCGTTCAATGATGTAAAATACTCAAGCATTGTCTTCTCCTGGACATATCTACCGCACTGTGGTCAAACTTCCATGATTGATAGATACTTACTAATATCACCACAAGTATCCATCGATAATTGACCGGAATATGTTCAATATGTGCGCGGTGCAATACGCTTAATCATGTCTTAGCTTTTTGCAGCTAAATCTAATGAGCTTGCCGACAGGGAATAATTTTGATTGCGATTAACTTCCTCATGCCAATAGTCTGCAACAGCAATTCTTGATGGAGCTAAACTAAATCGCTGCTGTTTATTGATTTGCTTAACCTATCCTTTAGCTTAAGTAAATTTTTATGAATTGTCAAAACAATAATAATTAAAATTTTAAAAGTTCGTTATTTAGCAAAAAAGTATTTTTATAATGTAGCGATTCTGGCATTGATAAATATTTTAAAAACCCTCAATGTTAATATTTTTCTGTTAAGTATTTCACAATGATAAAATCTTTAATTGTAATATCGATGACAAAAATATATAATAATTTTGATTAGTTGGTATAAATACGAATCAAGGTAAGTTAGTATTTGTGGTTTACGGGAGAAAGCTGAAAAGATTTTATGAGCCATAAAGTCACACTAAGATTGAAACTCGCATTCTACAAATGTGAGGACGAAACAAGTGTCGTTTAAAATTGTGGTGATTGGTACTTCTTTAGGCGGATTATCAGCATTAAAAATTATTCTGGGGAAGTTACCAGCAGACTTCATAGTGCCGATCGCGATCGTGCAACACCGTCACAAGGAATCTAACAGCACACTCCAGGAATTATTGCAAGAGTCTACTTCACTGCCGATTCGAGAAGTGGAAGACAAAGACGAAATACTACCAGGACATATCTACATAGCTCCAGCAGATTATCACTTACTGGTTGAACCAGGTCACTTTGCTCTTTCGACTGATGAGCCAGTTTCTTATGCCAGACCATCTATTGATGTGTTGTTTGAGTCAGCAGCCGATGTCTACACTGAGCAAGTTATTGGTGTAATATTGACAGGAGCAAATCAAGATGGTATGCAAGGTCTTAAGAAAATAAAAGCGCGGGGAGGAATAACTATCGTACAGGACCCTACTACAGCTGAGAGCGATATTATGCCAGAAGCAGCAATTTCTGCTGTTACAGTAGACTGGATTTTGACACTCTCAAACATAGCTTCCCAAATGGTCAAGCTCTGTCACTCATCACGGAAATAAACCCATGCAGATGGAACCCAAAGTAAACATCCTTCTAGTGGATGATAAACTAGAAAATTTGCTAGCACTAGAAGCAATCCTGGAAAAACTGGGAGAGAATTTGGTGAGAGCGACTTCTGGCGAAGAAGCTTTGAGGTGTCTGCTACATCAAGACTTCGCAGTGATTTTGCTAGATGTCCAAATGCCAGGGATGGATGGCTTTGAAACTGCAACCTTGATTCGTAATCGGGGGCGATCGCGTCACACTCCAATTATCTTTCTCACTGCCTTCAGCACCAGCGACCAAATGCTATTTAAAGGCTATGCCTTGGGTGCAGTTGATTATTTGCTCAAACCATTAGACCCCAATATTTTGACTTCTAAAGTCACAGTATTTGTAGAACTATTTAAGAAAACAGAAGCTATCAAGCAACAAGCAGCGCAGTTGGTAGCCATGAATGCGGAACTCAGGCAAAGTGAAGAACGATTGCGATCGCTAAGTACCTGTTCACCCGTCGGCATTTTTGAAATTGATACTGAAGGAGGATGTAGATATACTAATCCTCGCTATCAAATAATTTGTGGTTTGAAGGCGACAGAGAGTTTAGAAAAAAGCTGGCTAGAATCTGTTCATCCAGAAGATAGAGAACGAGCAGTTGCTAGTTGGTCTAACTACATTTGTGAGGGTCGTGACTACTCTGAAGAGTTTCGCTTTCAAACTGCTCAAGGCATCATTCGTTGGGTTCAGGTTCGCTCATCACCAATGCTTTCCGGTCAAGGGGAATTGCTGGGATATGTAGGCACTCTCGAAGATATTACTGAACGCAAGCAAGCAGAAGAAGTCCGCGCTCAAGTAATTAGAGAACAGACCGCAAGGCAAGAAGCAGAAGCAGCAAATCGGATGAAAGATGAGTTTCTTGCCGTTCTCTCCCACGAACTTCGTACACCTCTCACCTCGATGCTGGGTTGGTCAAAAATTCTCCGCTCTAAGAAACTTGACGACAAAGCCACTTCCCGCGCCCTAGAGGCCATTGAACGCAATGCTATATCTCAGATGCAACTAATTGAGGATATCTTAGATGTATCTCGGATTATCCGTGGACAGTTGCGATTAAACGTCTCTGCGGTGAATCTCATCTCAGTGATGGAGGCAGCTTTAGAAGCAGTGCGTCCGCTAGCAGAGCCAAAAGAGATTCAATTAAATACTGTCTTAGATACTTCAGTCGGTTCAGTTTATGGCGATCCAGCGCGGTTACAGCAAATAGTATGGAATCTCTTAACTAATGCCATTAAGTTTACCCCCAAGGGCGGCAGAGTCGAAGTGAATCTGTCAATAGTCTATGGTGAAGAACAACAAACAACTCAAAAATATGCCCAAATTCAAGTTATCGATACGGGTATAGGCATCAGTTCTGAGTTCTTACCGAAAGTATTTGAGCGTTTCCGACAAGCAGACAGCACCACAACGCGATCGCACAATGGACTAGGGCTAGGACTAGCGATCGTCCGTCATTTAGTGGAACTGCATAAAGGTACAATATTTGCCCAAAGTCCAGGTAGTGGACAGGGAGCAACCTTTACTGTGAGACTACCACTGCTACAAGACAATAGAGGGAATAGAGGGAATAGGGAAAATAGAGAAGCCGCAGAAGGAATTTCTTCCTCTGTGGCATCGACACCGCTTGCTGGATTAAAAGTTTTAGTTGTAGATGACGAAGCAGATACCCGTAACTTTCTCAGTTTTATGTTTGAAGAGTATGGAGCGATCGCCACTGCGGTAGCATCAGTTGATGAAGCATTAGCAGTACTTGAGCAAGCAAAAGCAGATATCCTGATTAGCGACATCGGTATGTCGGAGCAAGATGGTTATACACTAATTCGGAAACTGCGCTCTTTAGAACCAGAAAAAGGTGGATGTATGCCAGCGATCGCTTTAACAGCGTACACGCGAGAAGAAGACCGCTTAGAAGCGCTTGCAGCAGGGTTTCAGCAGCATTTATCTAAGCCAATAGACCCCACTAAATTGATTGCTATGGTTGCCAGTGTATTAAAGCTATCTGTTCAAGTTCCAGTAAGTTGATTTTGACTGGGAAATGGGAGAAAATTCAAAATTAAAGAACTTCTGCCTCCTCTTTGCCCCCATCAAGAGGAAACTACGGCATTCTTTCTCAGTTCGTCTAAAGAAACCACTTCCAAAGCTCTAGCATGGGTTGCAGAGAGAATGACAGGTGGAGCAACACCTGCTTCGAGAGCTTCTTGCCAGCGAGAAGCACACAAACACCAGCGATCGCCAGGCTTCAATCCAGGAAAATTAAAATCAGGAACAGGTGTGCTTAAGTCGTTCCCCCGCAATTTCGTGAACTCTAGGAATTCTACGGTCACTTCGGCACATACGACGTGCGACCCAAAATCCTGACCACCTGTGCGACAAAAACCATCGCGGTAAAACCCAGTCATGGGAGAAGTACAGCAGGCTTCTAGGTTTCCACCAATTACATTTTTAGCTTCTATCATCGTTAATTTATTGCACTTAATTTTTCACTCTGATATAAGCCTATATTGACACTTTCCTTGTTAAATAAAAATCGCTATCCCTAATTAATTCAGAAAAGCAGGGAATTCTATAACTACTACTCATAACCAAGTTGTCAATCTTACGGTTATTAAGAATAGAGCAATATCCCAGTAGAATCTCTAGGCGCAGACATAATTGTCATTGTGGTAATTAAAGTTCTACTAAGTTATAAAGGTTTGATGTACTACTCAAAAGCCCTATCTTTAATCAGATTTTTATTGCTCTTTGCGATCGCCTACGGCTGGCGGGTACGCCATCGCGCTTGCTAAACCTAGTAACAAGTATCTTTTTACCGAAAGTCTACTGCGATTGGGGGTAAAGCGAAAAACCCAATTATTAAGTATAAATTACTAAATTAGTTATGCTCGTAATACTTAAAAATAGTAATTAACTTTATCTAAATTTGAAATTAATTCAGCTAAACTACTCTAGATTTTTTGAAAAGCTTTAGCTTATAAAACATAGTAGTAGTAGGAATTGGATTGAGCCAGGATAAATGTCAGAATTGATTCAAATTTTATTCCTTTAATTTTTACCCATAATTTTTTGGCTTTCAGGAGTTCAAATCATGCCGAAGCTAAGATTACAATCATTCTTTTACTCAGGAATTTTATTGTTAAGTACAAGTATCCCAAGTGCAGCACAATTCCAACCGTTGCTGATTTTTAATGCTCCGCCAACACCAGTTAATGGAAATGGCTATGATATAACTTCTGACATAATGGCAGATGATTTTTCATTTCCCCAAAATGTTACCTTACAAACAGTTAGTTTTTGGACTACAGACCAAAACAATTTAAGCGGATGGGATGGTACTCTTAAATACTACATCTTTGCTGACATAAATGGTAAACCTAGTTCGGTTCCTTTATACCAGGCAAATGTTTTCAATGTAAGTGTGAAAGATACTGGTAAAAAAGTTCTACAGACATTTACAGAAAATCAATTTAGTTTCACTTTTCCTACTCCAGTTAAATTAAAGGGTAATACAAAATATTGGTTAGGTATTCATCTGAATAATACCTATGTTATGAAACATATCTTTTGGGAAACTACAGATCAAGCTTTTGGCATACCATCATATTCTGCTTATCAAGGAAATTTGAATAATTGGCTGCTTAATTATAATAGCAATCTAGCATTTAAAATCAACGCTATACCTACTCAGGAAAGGGTAGCGCTGAGGAAACAATCTGCTAGCAATAGTCAGGAATTATTGGTTTTCTCAACTAAATAAAACTTGTCAGCAACCAATTTAATCATCACCCATTTGCGATCGTTCTTAATACGGGCGGGTACGCCATCGCCCTTCCTAAACTTGGTAATAGGTTTACTGCTGAAATTATAATCCGCCGAGGATCACTCAAGATTCCCACTCAAGGTATAAGTAAAACAAATCCATGCAGGATATAAGCCGCATTCTCAGGTGGAATCGCGGTTTTTTTATTGATAAGTTTCCCTTAATTACTGTGGTTGTGAGCGGGCTTGTATCAAGTAAGTACACAACTGCAAGGGTTGTGCGTATTATGTGACAAAATGAGGATTTTGACCAATGGAGGATCAAAGCAATACAAACGCGGCAAGACACAAGCGTTTGTGGAAGATATTGCAAGGAAGATGAGTTGTACTTTCCTGAAACCATAGAGTGTGGCTTATCTACACCTTGCAAGATTTCAGGAAGCGAAAATTTTTTTTAGAGTTCCACAATTACTAAAGTGAAGTTCCAATAAAAACCCCTGGTAGTTAGCCAGGGGTAATGCAAGTCAGTACTTTTTCGCATGGAATGTATCCTACTCAAATACCATAGCAACGGCCTAATTTATAGATATGCCATTTTGCCAAACAGAAAAAGCCCCCAGTGGTAAGCCGAGGGTTAATTTTTTTGGAATAGCGGTAATCTACAAAGCTATTATTCCCAGATCAATAGGCAATACAATCAGAATTTCTACATAATATCTAGTTGCTTACTTTTAAATAAGCAAAGCTGATGAGTTTCATCAGGTTTACAAAAGCGAGATAGTTGATTAAAAAATGTAAAGCATTGTAAAGTGTATTCACAGGCAAAGACAAACGAGCCTGATTCATAAATCACTAACCGCACTTATAAAACAATGACAACAACCTTACAACAGCGCTCAAGCGCCAACGTATGGGATAGATTCTGTGAGTGGATCACCAGCACCAACAACCGGATTTACATCGGTTGGTTCGGCGTAGTCATGATCCCCACCTTACTAGCCGCAACTGCTTGCTTCGTAATCGCCTTCATCGCCGCACCTCCAGTAGACATTGATGGTATCCGCGAACCAGTAGCAGGTTCCTTGATTTACGGAAATAACATCATCTCCGGTGCAGTAGTACCTTCCTCCAACGCTATCGGCTTGCACTTCTACCCAATTTGGGAAGCAGCATCCTTAGATGAGTGGTTGTACAACGGTGGTCCTTACCAATTGGTAATTTTCCACTTCCTGATTGGCGTATTCTGCTACTTAGGTCGTGAATGGGAACTATCCTACCGCTTAGGTATGCGTCCTTGGATTGCGATCGCATATTCTGCTCCAGTAGCAGCAGCAACCGCAGTATTCTTGGTATACCCCATCGGACAAGGTTCGTTCTCTGATGGTATGCCTTTAGGAATCTCAGGAACATTCAACTTCATGATCGTGTTCCAAGCAGAACACAACATCTTGATGCACCCCTTCCACCAACTAGGTGTAGCTGGTGTATTCGGTGGAAGCTTGTTCTCTGCAATGCACGGAAGTCTAGTAACTTCTTCACTAGTTCGTGAAACCACCGAAACCGAGTCCCTTAACTACGGTTACAAATTCGGTCAAGAAGAAGAAACCTACAACATCGTTGCAGCTCACGGCTACTTCGGTCGTCTAATCTTCCAATACGCTTCTTTCAACAACAGCCGTTCACTGCACTTCTTCCTCGCAGCATGGCCTGTAATCGGCATCTGGTTCACCGCCTTGGGTGTAAGCACAATGGCGTTCAACTTGAACGGTTTCAACTTCAACCAATCAATCATTGACTCTGAAGGTCGTGTGATTGCAACTTGGGCGGATGTAATCAACCGCGCTAACCTCGGTATGGAAGTAATGCACGAGCGTAACGCTCACAACTTCCCTCTAGATTTGGCATCTGCACAATCTGCTCCTGTTGCTCTTTCTGCTCCTGCTATCAACGGTTAATTTTCAAACATTAACTCTATTAGCTAAATAATAAAGCGCCCTCCCAGCTCGCGAGGGCGCTTTATTACTTATATGTATTCTTCTTGTTTCGCTTTCTGAGTATTATGAGTAAAAAAAGATAAAGGTCTAAATAATCTTCGCTGAATTGCCCTTACATTTCGTACTTAATGCGTCATAGCATTTCTTTGTGAGGCTGCACCAAACCCTTTTAACTTCTTTCTTTGTGTCCTTTACGTCCTTTGCGGTTCGTTTCTCTTTCTTCTGTCTTGTACTTAGGGCTTGCTGAAAAAAAAGAAAAGGTTGCAGTCTCTAGATTCTCAGACCAAAGAAGTATATTCAGGTGCAAGACAAGAAGGTAAAATAGCCCAAAATCCTTGCATCACAGTGGTTCGTCGCAGCATAGTGTATCATTATTAACTATGTACTGAAAAGAAGAATCAACTCCAATTCCAGCAGAAAGTTTTGAGCTTCCATTTGAGGGAAAGTTATCATCAGATAATCGTTGGGTAATTATGGCCGATTTAATACCCTGGACAGAATTTGAGTCGGAATATTCTGCCGGATTCTCCGCAGAGATAGGGGCACCAGCAAAGTCATTTCGGATGGCGTTAGGTGCATTAATAATTAAAGAGAAACTAGGTATAAGCGACAGGGAAACAGTAGAGCAAATCAAGGAGAATCTTATTTACAGTACTTTATAGGGATGTCATCTTATAGTAACAAAACTCCATTTGACGCATCCATGTTAGTACATTTTCGAGAAAGAATCAGTGCAGAACTAGTCAATAATGTGAATCAAGAAATGGTTAAGAAGATGCTAGAGTTAGCATCTTCTATTGACACCGAAAAAAAAACAGAAGACGCTCGCGAACTCGCTAACGCTGCGCTATCGACAGAAAAAGCAGCAGAACAAGGTAATACGCTAAGAAATCGAGGGAAATTAATATTAGATGCGACTTGTGTGCCTAGTGATATCAGCTATCCAACAGATTTAAACCTATTAAATCAAGCGAGAAAACAGACAGAAAGAATAATTGACTTGCTTTATGAACAGATAAAGGGAATATTAGAGAAAAAACCAAGGACTTACCGAGAAATAGCTAGGAAAGACTACTTAGAAGTAGCTAAAAAACGTCGTGTATCTCAAAAAGAGAGGAGAAAAGCGGTTAAAAAACAACTCCAATATATTAAAAGAAACTTATCCTATATTGACCAGCTAATTGTAGCAGGAGCATCTCTAAAAAGTTTAACTAATAGACAATATAAGATGTTGCTGGTAGTCGCAGAAGTATATCGTCAACAACTATGGCTGTATGAAAATAAAAAGCAGAGCATTGATGACCGTATTGTAAGTTTAAGCCAACCACATATCCGTCCAATTGTCCGAGGAAAAGCGGGTAAAGCCGTGGAATTTGGCGCTAAACTATCTGCTAGTTACTTTGATGGATATGCATTTTTAGACCATATTAGATGGGATAACTTTAATGAATCAGGAGACTTAAAAACACAAATAGAATCCTTTAAAAACTACACTGGATATTATCCAGAATCTGTTCATGTTGATAAAATTTATCGCAAAGCGAGAAAACCGATCTTGGTGCAAAGAAAGAGGTATTAGAATCAGTGGAGTTCCTTTAGGAAGACCGCCAAAAAATGTGAGTAAAGAAAAAAAGAAGCAAGCTTTACAAGATGAGAGGATTCGTAATTGTATTGAAGGCAAATTTGGACAAGCTAAAAGAAGATTTAGCTTGAGTAGAGTAATGGCGAAACTTCCTCATACAACTCTAACTGTGATTGCTATTACTTTTTTAGTCATGAATCTTTCTACTCACCTGTCACGGTTTTTTTGTGCCTTTTTATGTCTATTTTGGAAAAATAGACATTTTTTAGCGATTGACATAACCAAGCATTATGATTTTGCTAGCTATAGGCAACAAAAACTTATCTTTGACCTTGCTTAAATAACTAGTCACCCAAAAGAATGCTTTTTTATGACTTTTTCAGCAAGCCCTACTTAAATATGGTTTAGCGTATCTTTATACAGAAATGGTATAAGTCCTAATTGCAAAAAAGGGTATACAGGAGCTAGCAAGAATTTTTCCCAATGCCCAATTCTGTCTAAGTCCGTCCAACAAGGCTAGCGACTACTGTAGCCAACTCAGCCGCTTCAATAGGTTTGGGTAAATGTAGCTGGTAACCTTCTTGTATAGCTCGCATCCGATCCTCTGCCCTAGCATAAGCTGTCAATGCTGCTGCGGGAATATTTCCCCCTTGTTCTGGCGATCGCGATCGCAATTTGCGGATCAAAGAGTAACCATCCTCATTGGGCATACCAATGTCACTGACTAAAACATCTGGTTTCCATTCTGTAATTACCTGCAATGCTTCTTGAACTGATGCCACTGCTTTAACTTCGGCTTGGCACTGTTCGAGAACTGTGGTGATAAATTCACGGCTATCGGTTTGGTCATCTACAACCACTACCCGCACACCAAGCAGGGAGACGAAGTGAAGAGGAGAAGAGGCAACGGGGAGAGGCTGCGAGACTGTGAATAGATGACTTTTCAAAAGTGGCAACTTGACTGTAAATGTTGCTCCTTGATCTTTTCCTGGACTATCTACCTGAACAGTACCACCATGTAATTCTACTAAATGAAGCACGATCGCTAATCCTAGTCCTAATCCACCGTAAGATCTAGTGTTAGAACTATCAGCTTGACGAAAGCGATCGAAGACGTAGGGGAGAAAATCAGGGCTAATACCAATACCTGTATCAATCACCTGAATTTGGGCATATTTCTCTGTTATATGTTGTTTTTCTTCGCCAGTTACCACTGACAATTGCAACTCTACCTGTCCACCTGTCGGTGTAAATTTGATGGCATTAGATAACAGATTCCAGATAATTTGCTGCAAACGCTCAAAATCACCGGAAACTAGGAATTGGGAATTTTCGCTGCTGTCCTTTGAACGTTGATTGCTTTGGGATTCCGCTTCTCTTGATTCAACATTTTCGTGATTAATTTCTAATCCCAAATCTGAATTTGGCGCGATTGTTACCACGGGGAGTATCCCCAGTGGCGTATTTCGCGTTTCTTTTGAGGAAATGATGGAAAATCTTAAATCGATTTCCTTGGATTGAGCGGCTAGGCTAACAGTCTCTAGGGTCGACTCAATCATCGGAACCAAATTACAAGTACTGACATTGAGGTGTAACTTGCCTCTAATCATCCGCGATATATCGAGTAAGTCTTCAATTAGCTGGGTTTGCGCCTTAGCATTGCGCTCAATTGTCTCCGTAGCCTTAGCCATTTGGCTTTCACTCAGCTTGCTTCGTTGCAGGAGTTGCGCCCAGCCCAAAATTGCATTGAGGGGCGATCGCAATTCGTGAGACAATATCCCCAGAAATTCGTCTTTCATACGGTTCGCCTCTTGTAACTGCTCAGTTTGTTTTTGCAAAAAGGCAATTAAACTAGCCCGTTCCATTGCGATCGCTATTTGGTCGCATACTGCTTGCATCATCCCCTTTTGATTTTCCGTGAAGCTTAACCGAGTGCGGCTGCCAAAAGAAAGAGTACCCAACAGCCGTCCTTGGGCGAGCAATGGGTATGCATAATAACCAGTAATGCCTAATGAGCGAATCAATTCTGTTTGCGGGTCGGTAGATTGCTGCACATTCTCTACAGCTATGGAATGGCGTGAGAGCGCTACAGTACCAGAAACCCCTTGACCAAATGGCAAGTACTCAATTTCCTTTGCCAGTTCTTGAGAAATACCACTGTAAGACCCTAGTCGCATTACTTGGGAGTTATCCTCAACCAAATAGTTCAAATAAACATCTAAACCAATTTGCTCTCTTAGTTTTCGGTAGACGCTATCGATTAGTAGTACTGGTTCTTGGCTTGAGAGTAAATCGTTAGCTGTGTCAAATAGTAGCTTTAGTCTTTTGTAACCTAACGAGAGTGCTTTTTCTGCCTGTTTGAGGTTGCTAATCTCTTGGAACACCAAGATACAGGTAGCCGGATGACCGTGCATTGCTGGCAAGGTATCAGCAAATATCAGTAGAGAGCGCACACCAGAGGGAGTATGCCAGTCTACTTCTAATCCATTGAGACGTTCACCAAGGGCAACCCGCACTCCTGGCATTTGTTCATTGGGAATGCGATCGCCTGCCGCATCTGTATAGTGGTAAACTGTGTGATAATTTTCTGCTGGTACACCTTTAGGAAATTCGCCCCCAGCTAATTCATTAGCAGAACGATTTGCAAAAGTTACCCGCGCCGTTCCTGGTTCGATAAACAGCAAGGGTCTTGGCATCAGATTTAATACATCTTCCAGCCATTTTTGCTGATTTAGAAGTATTTCTTGTGCCTGTTTGCGCTCCGTAATATCTAAAAATGCCCCAACACTTCCTCTAGTTTTACCCTCTTCATCAAACAGAGGTGCAACGTACTCTAACAGGTTGACAATTTTTCCATTTTCATGAACTACCTCAAGTTCACAATCCACAACTTCGACACCATGAGCAGCAGAGTATTGCATTGGCAGTTCCTCTTCTGACAGTTCTCTTCCCTCTCGGTAGATTTTAAAGCTTGTGGATTTTTCATCACTAGGAACATTGAGAGAGCCATTTGTATTTGAAGATATCCCCAACTGCTTGGCAAAAGCAGGGTTTACCTTGATATTTTGGGATAGTGGATCTTCGGCAATGCCAATTCCAATGGGAATTACCTCCAACAAAGTTTGTAACTCAGTAATGCGGCGCTGTAGATCCTTGTTTAGTTGTAAGATTTTTTCTTTAGCCTGCTTTTGTTCGCTAATGTTACGAGTCACAGTTGCTAAGGCAATTGGCTGACCTGTGTTGTTGTCTGTAACAGTGAAGATATTGTAATCAACTGGTATTGGTTGACCTGTTTGGAGATGCCGAAAGCAGAATTCTCCCTGCCAGCGCCCTTCTGATAGTACAGTCGGCAGTATATATTTTTGAAAATAGGCTTTGTCTTTGGGCATGAAGTAATCTAATACTACTTTTTGCCTCACTTCTTCAAGGCTAGCAAGTCCTACCAGTTTTTGACCTGCATCATTTATATAGAGTAATTGACCCTCAAGGGTGGCGATACCGATAAAGTCAGAGCTATTTTCTACCAGCGATACTAATTTTTGTTGCTCTGCTTCTGCAAGCTTACGTTCGCTTAAGTCGAGGATAAATGCTACTGACTCTTCCCGTTTTTCTCCTAACAGCACGTAACCAACTAAAACTGGGATGCGGCTACCATCCTTGCGAATATATTCTTTCTCGTAGGGCGTACAAGTAGCGTTAGTGTTTTTTTGTGCTTCGGCGACACCTCGCAGATCCAAGTATAGATACTCTGGTGGTGTGATATTGCTCCAACTTAATCTACCCTCTGACAAATCCTCCTGAGTGTAACCAATCATCCTGAGAAATTCGTCGTTTGCTTCCTGGATACCGCCATACACATCGCCAAACAGAATACCAATAACGTTAGAATCTACGAAACTCCCCAGTTTATCCTGGTAGGTTCTTAGTGCTTCCCGAGCAAGATCGCGTTGATGGCTGAGGCGTTCAATAACCCTGGCACTTTGCCAAATCAAAATAGTAAAAATCACAATCAGGACGATCGCAAACACCGATACTGCAAAAGCCGGATCATATTGTCCTGCGCGTTGACCTTCAATAATTACCCACCCTAATACAAAAGGTACTGCGATCGCGGCAACCAACAAACGACGTGCAAGTAAGCCACCATAAGTATCACTTGTAACTACCCTCATTAAGCCCTGTTCTGCCCGCGCCCACAGAATACCTATACTTAGCAAAATGAACAACACCGCTGTATGTAAAGCCATCGATGTTGTATAAGGGGCAAGTCCGTAAAGAACTTTCACTTTGTAGACATAGCCCATGAGCGCCTGCAAGGAAATTAAAGTAGCGATCAGAGCGATAATTTGAGCAGACCAATAACTACGGTGGTTTTTTGGATTAATCAGAATCTGTAGGGCAACGCTGACTAGCATAAAGTTGAATGCTGTGTTTACCCCCATTCGCCCCGGATACAATGTCGTCATACTAGTTGGCGAATCCAGGAACAGCATCTCATCAATACCCAGATTCCAACCGAACAGATATTCACAAAGTGTAAGTGCAGCAATTGTGGTGACAGCTATTGCACAGACCCTGGAAATTACCAGAGTAGGGAAGTCGAGAAGTCGAAAGGTCGAAGGGTGAGGATAGTTTTGAATCGTTCTTTTCCCCTTATTCCCTGCCTTTAAAAACAGCCACAATGATAAACCAGACAGCACAAAACACAACGCTGTATTGACTTTCATCGTGGCAAGACTACTAGGGAAGCCGCGCTTGAGAACTTCAATTCCAAGCCACCAGCCAATTAGCACCAAGCTGCCAACCAAGATGGGTATTACACTTGCGAATTTTGCCACAAGTAAATTTCTTGGGATTTTGAATATACCTTGCAGCCGCAAGCGGTTAACGTTTAACATTTGGTGTTCTCTAACCGCATCTATCTAGCGTAGTAAAGTGCCGTATTCCTTACGGTTTAATCATCTATGCCTTTGTATTTTATGCTACCCCTTGACTTACTTTTCATCTACCCAGAAGCATATTTTTTATTGAACAATTTAGAGTAAGAATTAATAATGCAAAAAACCACCTTTGTGAGGATTTCAGAATTGCAGGCTATGTCGTTTACCCGATCTAACTTTCCGATCGTAAACAGCCGTATAATCGAGAACTTGTAGCTTCAATATAACTACTTGTTTGATTCTGTTCGCAAGTCTTGTAATAGCCCTTGCAAAAACTTACCCCATTCTGCCGCCAAAGGGATTTCGGTAAATGGAACACGCACCGATTTATTAGATTCGGAAAAGAGAAATTCTAGCTCTATAGAACGACCTTTCTGCGGTATATTATCAAAATCTACTGATTTCTCATCTACTAGAAAGTTAATTTGCTTAATATCAAGCAAAGAGAATGTTTCTAGCTTAATAGGTCCTTGAGGCGTGGGTTTTCCCCAAGTCAAATTATTGTCTTTTTGACCTAATACAGCATAAATATCGTACTTAGCCCGTTCAAACTGTTCTGCCCAAGCGCGATAGGCTTCAACTTTTTGATACTCCTTCGAGCCTTGCCAAGCCAACCAGAAAAACATTACTAATAGCGGCAACCACAAAAGACCACGTTCCATCGTTTCAAAAAGTCCTGAGTAATGAAGTGAGACTTGTAACTAAAAGTGCAAAATCCACCAACAAAGGATGGAGATAAGTTATGGTAGTGAGCAAACTGGCAAAAAGCGGTGATGAGTTAATATGAGAAAGCTTATATTATTGTGCTTGTTTGTCATTGGGCTGGGAGCTGCCATATTTGGTTTCCTGAATTTCCAGGGAATGGCAGTTAAAGGAGAGTTTGAGACGATTTTGCTTGATTTTCGGGAAGATATTCCATCAGATGTGGTGCAACAGAATCTCCAAGCGATCGCCAAACAATACAACGTTACACCCCAATTAGACAACAAGTTTTCAGAAAAAGATCGTGTTTATATTGTCAAAGGAGATCGCCAGCGACTCCAAGAACTGAAAAAATCTCAGTTCGTCCAAGCTACAGAATTCATTGAGCCAAATTACATCTATACAAAGATTCCACAACCAGGTGAAAAAGCTTGGTTAGGAGAATTTTTAAGACCCAAAGAAAATGATGATGAGACAAGCCCATCATTAACTGGCCCCAATGACCAATATTACAGCAAGCAGTGGAACTTGCACAAAATTGGTATTGAAGGCGCATGGAGTCAAACCAAAGGCAGTGGCATTACAGTTGCGGTAATTGACACCGGGATTACTAAGGTGCGCGACTTATATGAGACAAAATTCGTCAAAGGCTATGATTTTGTTAACGACCGAGAAGAAGCCAAAGACGATAACGGCCACGGTACCCATGTTGCCGGAACTATTGCTCAAGCCACAAATAACAAATATGGCGTAGCTGGAATTGCTTATGAAGCCAGTCTGATGCCGTTAAAGGTACTAAGTTCTTATGGCGGCGGTA
Source organism: Nostoc punctiforme PCC 73102 (assembly GCF_000020025.1). Lineage (GTDB taxonomy): Bacteria > Cyanobacteriota > Cyanobacteriia > Cyanobacteriales > Nostocaceae > Nostoc > Nostoc punctiforme. Next base: position 4,460,697 of record NC_010628.1, read on the forward strand.
CAGTTGCCGATATAGCCGAGGCGATTAAATTTGCTGCTGATAAAGGCGCAGATGTGATTAATATGAGCTTGGGCGGTAGCGGTGAAAGCAAGTTGATGAAAGAAGCGATCGAGTATGCCCATAGAAAAGGTGTAGTTATCATTGCCGCAGCTGGGAATGAAAATACCAATGGCGCAAGCTATCCAGCCCGATATCCTTATGTAATAGGCGTTTCGGCAATTGGCCCAGATGGCGAAAGAGCGCCCTATTCTAACTTTGGTGCTGGGGTAGATATCTCGGCTCCAGGCGGTAGTGAAGCTGGTAAGATTCTCCAAGAAACTATCGACGAAAATGGCGAAGGGGTATTTCTGGGCTTCCAGGGTACAAGCATGGCTTCTCCCCACGTTGCTGGTGTTGCAGCATTAATCAGAGCTGCTGGTATCAAAGAACCAGATGAAGTTTTAAAAGTCCTCAAGCAGTCGGCGCGAGTTATCCAAGATGATGGTTTGAACTATTATGGCGCTGGACAACTCAATGCAGAAGCAGCAGTCAGACTAGCTTTCGGAGGACAAATCAGTTTTCCAGACTTCTTTCGGTGGTTACGCGATAACGGCTATCTTAACCCTGGCTTTTGGATTGATGGTGGTGCAGTGGCACTATTACCCAAGATTTTAATGGTAGTTGGCTCTTATCTACTGGCTTGGTTTTTACGGGTTTACTTCCCCTTTACTTGGAGTTGGTCTTTATCTAGTGGACTAATCGCTGGCAGTTCCGGGTTATTCTTCCTCAAGGGAATCTATATTTTTGATCTTCCCCAATGGCCTTTCCGGGTTTTGGGCAGTTCAATTCCCGAACTAGGTAATACCCTCCAGGGAACTGATGCGTTGAATCCCCTATTTGCCAGTGTACTGATTCCCATTTTGTTAATGGCATTGCTGCTGGGAAATCCTAGTTGGAAATGGTTTGCCATTGGTTCAACATTAGGTATAGCAGCCTGCTTGACAGTAAGTGCATTTTTAGATCCAGCCGTTTGGGGTTTGGGAAGTGGCAACATATCACGCCTCTTCCTCATCGTTAATGCCCTAATCTGCTATGGACTGGCTCGTTTAGCATTGAAAAACGAAGAAAAAATCGCATAAATGGGGAATGGGGGAACAATTCTTGATACTCCTAACTCCTGTACAGACGCGATTAATCGCGTCTCTCCTAACTGCCTACTTCCCCACTCAGCACTCACAACTCAGCACTGTTTATGAGCATTACACTTACAGGTACAATCGAACGCCGTGATATAGGCACAGGCGCATGGGCGTTAGTTACAGAAGAGGGCGTTACTTACGAAATCCTTAAAGGGGCTGACAAAAACTTACTCAAAGCCGGACAAAAAGCAAAAGTAAAAGGACAGGTGCGTGAAGATATCATGACTATTGCCATGATTGGCCCTGTCTTAGAGGTCAAATCTTTTGAAGTAATTTAGTTCTGATTACCTGTAGAATCCAGAACCTCTTGCAGACGGCTTCTAAATTCCCCTTTGGGATGACCTCCTTTTACTTCACCCACAATCTGAAATTCCCCTTCTGGAGAATTGCAGATGATGTAAGTAGGCCATCCCATTTCTGATTTATCGGGATACTGAGTTAATAAAATCTTGCGATACTTGCGGTAAGCAGTCGTATCCTGCATTTTCACATCAATAAATTCTAAACCCAGTTCTTCAGCCACCTTTTTGTCGTAAAAAGACATTTTATGGCAGATGCCGCACTCTTCTGAAGAGAACTTAATTACAGCTAAACTCATGGGTTGGCGACTCTTTGATTCTAAGCAAAGTTTTTTAGCATAATGCCATGAAATATTACCATATAGCTGGTTATTAGTGTCAACTTAAAGCTGAAACCCTTATCCAGTATCTTTTCCTGCGTCCTTGCTTCTATGTTTTTTGGGAAGAAGAGCCTTCAGGACTACATTCCCAGGTTGAACATACAAACAAGAAAGATACACATGTAGTTACCAAGGAAACTCTGACTCGGAAGCTGAAAGCAGTGATTGCTGGCAGACAAATAATTAAACGCCAAAATATAGAAAAAAAATTAAGAATATGATTAAATATCATAGCAATCATTTTGATGTGGCATCTCTAGCTCACAATAAAAAGAAAGGGATTCAGGAATTGAGTGAGCAAGTTATGTTCTATCCTGGCAGCAGGAAGATACTCAAGGTCTACCAAAAGTGACAACCAGAGTAGTGGTGCATTCTAGTTATGTCAGTAGGAAATGCTAGGGCGATGTTTAACGACAAGCCGCTACGCGTTTATGCAAAAAAACCCCTGATGAGCATTAGCCAATCAGGGGAGTTAGTTATCAGGGTGCATCTACCAATTAAATGTTCTTAGGTTTAACATCATATTCCGGATAAATTTGGATAAAGGCTAGTTATTTTTTAAAATAAAAAACCCCCAGATGATGTTAGTCTACTAGGGGAGTTAGTTATCAGGGTGCATCTACCAATTAAGTGTTCTCACGTTTAACACCATACTCCGGATAATTTGGACAAAGGCTAATTATTTTTTAAAATAAAAAACCCCCAGATGATGTTAGTCTACTAGGGGAGTTAGTTATCAGGGTGCATCTACCATTAATGTTTTCTAGGGCAGCGAGTATCTTCCGGGGAAAATGGCAAAAATCAGGGTTGACGGCCATGTCTAGGAAGGGCTATGCCTACGTAACTAGAAAAAAACCCCCAGTGGGTTTTAGCCAACCAGGGGAGTAAGTTATCAGGGTGCATCTATTGATCATCTTTTCTAAAGTAAATGGGTAGCTACCGGATAAAATAGCAGAGGTTGAAGTTATTGTTGTTTGCTCACCAGAAAAAAACCTCAAAGTTGTTAACCAACCAGAGGAGTTAGTTATCAGATGTTGGTTTCAAGTGAAGCTAAAGTCTTTCAGAATCTCGTTTATCTGTAAATGATACTCATAGGGGTACTGGCGCGAATTTAGGAGGTGCTAGCCTATATGAGGATTAAAAGAGATTCTTAAAGAGCAATCTACCGGATAAATTGACGCTCACCAGAGAAAATCCTCAGTGGGTGTTAGCGAACTAGGGGAGCTAGTTATCAGGGTGCATCTATCAATTAAATAACCAGTGCATTGCCTTAAAAATTTGATGCGTCAGAAATGATTGCTGCTAAATTCCTTCATAAAAAAACCCCCAGTGGGTGTTAGCCAACCAGGGGAGCTAGTTATCAGGGTGCATCTACCAATTAAGTGTTCTAGGTTTAACCACCATGCTCCGGATAAATTTATTAGAAAGGCGTGTCTACGAAACTCTAGTAGATATTAACTGAATTAGGGGAGTTAAAAATCAAGGGACATCTATCTAGTAATCAAGTATTCTAGGATTAAGCACTATTTTTTGGTAAAGAATATCTGCGTTAAAAGTTGCTGTTGTTTGCCAAAATTGAAAAAAACCCCTAGTAGGTGTTAGCCAACTAGGGGAGTTGAAGATCAAGGTGCATCTACCAATTAAGTGTTCTAGATCCAAGTAATCCGATCCGGATAAAGTTGTAAAGGCAGAAAAAGCAAAACAACACCGAATCAGAAACATTCAGGGGTGGGATGCATCTAAATTATCAGAGGGAGCAAATCGACTTGAAACTTTCGTGTTTCAAACCAGATTTAGGAGGCGGACAGGAGAAGTTGTGACCCAGGAATTTCACATTTCCGTAACCCCAGTAGGGCAAAATGACTACTTGGTGCGGACGGAACAAGTCGCGCCTGGGGTACCATTGGCAGAAGAATTGGTGACTTGGCCTGTAGCTGATTGGTTAATAGCTGCTGGGCATTTGATGAATGACCCGTTGAAATCGGTGTTGCAGGGAGATCCATTTACCTCTGGTGGGCACGAAAGCAATATCGCCAGAAACTCTGTTAACTTGGTGGCGTTGGGTCAACAATTTTATAACGCCTTATTTCAAGGCACTCTCAGAGATAGTTGGATTACTGCCCAAGGTATTGCCCAGAATCACCAACAAGTACTACGCTTACGCTTGGGGCTAAAGGACACTAGGTTAGCTCGTTTACCTTGGGAAGTGATGCACGCAGGCGATCGCCCTCTGGCTACTGGGCCTTATGTGGCTTTTTCTCGCTTCCAAAGTGGCATTTTGGGGGGTTCTCCTTTGCGATCGCGCAATACTTTCACAACACGAGAACAAGGTGGCGTGAAAGTATTGATGGTAATTGCTTCTCCCTCAGATCAAGCCCGTCTTGACTTACAGAAACAGGAAGCGATTAAACTGCAAGCGGAACTTCACCGTCAAACATCACGAGTTGCTGAAGGTAACAATCGTTTCCCAGAAATTGAACTTACTGTATTAGACCAACCAGGACGGGAAGAACTGACGCAAGCCCTAGAACAAGGCAGATACCAAGTTCTTCACTACTCTGGTCATAGTAACTTAGGCGGCAATGGCGGAGAAATTTATCTTGTTAGTCGCAGAACTGGCTTAACGGAAATCTTGAGTGGAGACGATCTGGCAGGTCTGCTCGTCAACAATAATATTCAAATGGCAGTGTTTAATTCCTGCTTGGGGGCGTACACAGCTGCATCCGATCCTTCTGGAGATACGGGTGAACGTAATCTGGCAGAAAGTCTCGTGAAGCGTGGAATTAGAAGCGTTTTGGCTATGTCAGAACGTATTCCTGATGAAGTGGCATTGACACTCACACAATTGTTTTACCGCAACTTGAGTCAGGGATATCCCGTAGATTTGTGCGTTAGTCGGGTACGCCAAGGATTAATTTCTGCTTATGGTTCTCACCAGATGTACTGGGCATTACCGATTTTATATCTCCAGCCAGAATCTGACGGTTTTCTCAGTGAAGAAATTGAGGTATCCGAAACAACAGACTTGCGGGATCAGTATAATTCACCTTTAGGAATAACTTCCACGATGTACTCTGCGATCGCAGATGATAACGATATGCCTTTAGGAATGGAAGAAATGATTCCTGCTGGTTTAGCGCGCGACTCTTCTGGGTTAGACTGGCTGGGTGAGGATACTTGGGGCGATCTCGTTGATGAAATTGAGTATGATGACCCAAGTTATGAAGAAGATTCTGCGATCGTTTCGGATTTGTTTCGTCAGCTAGATAACCAAAAAGCTACAACTGAACCGGATCAACAAATTCTAGAAAATAATTTTCAGCAAAGCCAGATTTCAGAAGAGATGACTTCTCTGGAAGAAGAAGGAGATTTATGGAGAGAAATCCCGGCACCGCCACCTCCAATTACTGGTAAATTTCAAGGAAATCAGCAAAATTCTGAGTTTTCGCGTAGGCATAGCCCAACCCAGGCATCGCAACCAGCCGCACCAAGACATCGTACCCAACGCCGCAAGTTGTGGTCAATTGTGGGTATTGTGGGAATCAGTGCCTTAGTAGCTGCGATCGGTTTAAATTGGTGGTGGCAAAATCGATCCCAGATGGCAAATCTACCAAACATCCCAGCAATTTCCACCGATTCTTTATCTATCCAAAAACAGCAAAATATCGATTTAGAAACAGCAACCACTGGAATTGTCACTACTAGCGCTACGCAAAAATTGAGCCAGGGAGATTTACAAGGTGGGTTGTTGGCTGTAGAAGAATTACTCAATCGTGGCGCACTAGCTGCGGCGGAAACTGCCCTTAAACTTATTCCAAATAAGCAAGTTGACGATCCATCTGTCAACTTTTATAAGGGAAGATTAGCTTGGCAGTCTATCGGGACTGGAGACAATAACTATAGCGTCGATGATGCCCGCCGTTACTGGGAAACTGCTGCAAAAGCTAAACCAGAATCACTTTTGTATAATAACGCTTTAGGATTTGCCTACTACGCAGAAGGCAATCTAAATCGAGCCAATGACTCTTGGTTCAAAGCTTTGAATTTAGCTCTCAAAGAACAAAATACAGATTCAAAGACGGCAGTTCCTGAAGATGCTTTAACTTCTTATGCTGGTTTAGCTCTGGGACTGTATAAATCTGCACTTAGCCAATCTAGTGGGAAGCAGACACAGTATCTGAATGAAGCGATCAAGTTGCGGCAAATGGTTCTCAACTCTGATTCAGTAAATTTCCAGGTTGATAAATTAGCTAAAAATTGGCTGTGGACGGAGAAGGCGATCGCAGATTGGCGATCGCTCCTTCAGGAAAAAGGTGAATAAAAGTAATATGTTGTGGTGGTGCGATCGTTTGCACACCAAAAACTTTACTTTCAGCATCCCTAATCAAGACAAACCTTGCATCTAAGAGCAAAGACACCGTTTTCACACATCACTACCGAGAGAAAATCTTCTCTATCTTTTACCGAGAGATTGCTGCTGCTTTGATCTTCTTACAGATACCCACCCAAGCTTTATTCTCTTGTGCTGGGTTCAGGCTGTCTAAAGGTTGATTGGGAGGGTGCGCTGATTGATACTTTTCAATTTCTGTTTCTTCATAGCTGCTAAAACTCAACGGTATCCAAATAATAGTGAGTCCTTTGGCTTTTGCCGCATTCAATAATGGGGGTAACCCATTCTCGTGAATAAAGTCTGATGCTAGAAAGTTCAAGGGGCGACAATGGTTGCTAAACCGAGCCAGATAAAGGTTTAGAAGGCACAGACCCTTTGAAAAAATGGGCTATTCTGGAGTGCTTATTGAGAATGAAATATGCAGGTGTCACAGACCCGCTTCTAGAGATCTATTTTATGGTAAAAAAGAACGGTCTCGTAAATTGAACAAGACCGTCATCATAATGTTGCCCTCATTCTATCAAAAGTTTTTAGAGAAATACCTGAGTCAATCACAGTTAATAACTTTGAAGATGTTGGTGTGGTTGTTACAAAATCAAAAACAAGTCAGATTAGAAAGGCTGGCTGCAACACTACCTTTACCCATACAGCAAAATAGTCGGAGGCGACACTTACAAAGACTCCTAACGCTGAATGCTTTGAGTGTAGTGTTACTGTGGTTTCCCATAATTGAAGAGATACTTGGTAAGCAAATCAAAGCTGGCTCACAAGTAATTATTGCACTAGATAGAACACAATGGAAAGAAAATAATGTGCTAATGGTAAGTGTAATTTACCAAAAAAGAGCATGGCCAATATATTGGTACTTGTTAGAAAAAGATGGTTGCAGTAACTTCCAAGAGCAACAAAAAGTTTTACGCCCAGTGATTCGCTTGTTAAAAAATTACAAAATAGTGATTATTGGCGATAGAGAGTTTCATAGTATAGAATTAGCGGAGTGGTTACACAGGAAGAATCTCAGCTTTGTATTCCGTCAAAAAAAGGACACAACCTTCCGAGAGAAAAGACAAAAATTTCAGCCTTGAAGCAGCATTGATATTTATCCAGGAATCCGCCAGTTTTATTTGGGTATCAATTTGACTCAAAAACGAGGGTTTGGCAGATTTAATTTAGCAGTATATTGGAAAAGAAAATATCGCAATAAACAGGAACCAGAACCTTGGTATTTATTAACTAATCTGCCTGATTTAGAAACTGCTGCTCAAATCTACGGAGCGCGTTTCGGCATTGAAGCTATGTTCCGTGATTGTAAAACAGGTGGTTATAATCTCGAAGGTTCTAAAGCTAATCCTGATAGACTTGTGCGTTTAATTTTCTTAATTGCTTTAGCCATGACAAGTGCTTGGTTACACGGACAAAGAACTAAATTGCAAAAACAAGAATCTTATATTTGTCGCACTCAAGAAAAAAGTCGAACTTCTAAACGACATAGTAATTTTTGGATAGGTTTATATGGTCAAAATTGGATAGTCGCTTGGAATGAATGTCAAGCATGGGTTGAGGAACTGGTCGCTTCCATTCGCAATAAGCAGAGCTTTTATCTCAGGGGTTTAAGGGCTATGAAGCTTATACAGAAAGCACTTTAGCTCCATTGTCGCCCCTTGAAGTCTTTTACACTCGTGAATGAGTCTTTAATACTCGTGGACGAGTCTCTGATACTCGTGGACGAGTATTAAAGACTCTTTTACTTCTTTAGCCGTTTTTTACGCGACTTCTCCAGCCCGAAAAATCTGTTCAGCAGTTAAATTCAACTCTGGGAATGCTAGCGAGTGAATGCGGTCATTTCCCCTAAATTGCCTAACTTGATACTCACCTTCAATTAATTGATAAATCGAGATAGTTGGTTTTTTAGGATTGCCAATAAACCGCCTACCACCTAAACCTAAATAGTCTACAATCCAATATTCAGGTATTCCAACCTCTTCGTATTTACCTGCTTTGGTAAAATAGTCGTCTCGCCAGTTGGTACTGACAACCTCAATTACTAAAGGAATTGATGCCGCTTGGCTTACAGTAGATTCTTTTTTCCACACAGGTTCATTTTCTAAATTAGAGTTATTCAACAACAATACATCTGGTGAGTAAGCTGCTTCGCTCTGATTCGGTTTAATGAATGCTGTTTTGGGGATGAAATAAGGTAGTTTTAAACGTTTGTATTCTGTAACTATTTCCCCAACTAAAAATCCAACAATTTGTTCATGTTCACCTGTGGGAGGAGCCATTTCAACAATTACTCCGTCATGCAGTTCATAACGTCGTTGTGAGTTTTCTGGATACCGAGCGATAAATTCATCAAAGGTTACTTGTTTGGTTAAGGCTTGAGTCATACTTTGCCCTCTGCTTTATGTCAAATTTGACCCCTCTCCAAACCTTTCCCCGACACGGAGAGAGGCTTAATCAGCGAACTGAGGTTAAACTTTTGCCGCCGCAGCACCTGGTAAATTGACTTTCAATCGCTTAAACATCGCTTCTCTTGCTTGTGCAGCAAGGCTGTCGTCAAAAGGTTTTAAGGTAATTTCTTGCTGATACTTTAGCCGCAGCGCTGTTTGAATTAACCAATCGGCGACAAAAGGATTTTTCGGTAACAATGGGCCGTGGGAATAAGTAGCGATCGCATTCTGATAAAATGCTCCTTCTGTGCCATCTTCACCATTATTTCCCAAACCGTACACCACGCGCCCCAAAGCTTCCACTTTTCCCAGTTTGGTACGTCCACCGTGATTTTCAAAGCCTACCAAATATGGTGTAGTACCCGTCATCTCTCGCAAATCTTGCGCTAGGCGTGAAGCTGTCACTTCAATTACCAAGTTCCCAATACAGCGCTTAGTATTTTCACCAGGATGCACGGAAACTAAATCGAGTATTCCTAAACCATCAATCCGTTGTCCTAAGCCTGGTTCATAATAATGTCCCAGTAATTGGGGGGAACCACAAGTAAATACTCCTGGTGTACCATTTTCGATTTTCTCACGCATCGCATCAGCTTTTGCACCTTGCAAATCACGCATGACAATTTCTTGCTGACGATCTTGTGCGCCACCACCAACGATGACATCTACAGTTTTAATATCTGCGGCTGTGGCATTTTGATCTAGGGGTAACACTTTAACATCATATCCCCGCCATTGAGCGCGACGTTCTATAGTAATTACATTACCGCGATCGCCATAAGTACTCATCAGCGTCGGGTACAACCAACCTATTGTTAATTCTAAATTTTGAGAACTCATATTCATAATTCGTAATTCGTAATTCGTAATTCGTAATTTGATTGGGTATTGGGAACTGGGGAATGGGAAAAAATTTATCTAAATCCTTACTCCCCACTGTCCAATTTAAAGAATTTTACGACCAGTAAGAACTTCTCGCACTTCTAGCATGGCTGAGTAGGTGGGCAGAATGTGCAGAGTTTCATTCTCTGGTGTATGCTCTAATGCAGTTGCGATCGCTTGTCGCAAATCTTCTTCGACTATTAAATTTATGCTACTCTCAGGGGACTTTTGGCTGTAACGTAGACGTAGTGCCATATCGTAGACGCGATCGCCACTCACTACTAAAGTCCCGCCACGTTCGACTAATTTCTCAGTATCCACGTCCCAAATCCAGGATACATCAGTGCCATCGGGCGTGCGATCGTTCAAGACTAGCAGTGTGATTTTATCTGTGCTTTGAGTAACCACGCGAATGGTTTCATTCGTTCCCACAGGATTTTTTGATAATAATATCCGCACTCGTTTACCGTTAATTACTAAATCTTCTGCACGGCCAAAGGCAGCTTGAAAGGTATTAATAGTATCTCTGATTGTTACTTCATCAACTCCTAACTCAATAGCCGCAGTAGCAGCAGCTAAAGTATTATATTTGTTGTACAAACCAACCAGAATTTGTGACCATTCACTACTTTCTAGAGTCGGTTTACTTTTAGTGAAACCACACTTGGGACAAGTGAAATCTCCCAAATGAGATAAATAGACACCCTTATAATCTAGAGAATGTCCACATTTGGGGCAATAGATAGAATCAACAGCGTGAGGAATTGCTTCTAAATAATGTTCTGGTTCATTCAAGCCAAAGAATAACACCCGTTGCGGTAACTGCTGACCAAGGTTAGATAAAGTTGGGTCATCAGCATTAGGAATTACCACCGTTTCTGTTGGTAGGGTAGAAATAACTTTTGTCCAACGTTTACTAATTGTATCTACTTCGCCGTACCTATCAAGCTGGTCGCGGAACAAGTTTAAACAGAGAATGATTCGCGGCTGGAGTGGCTTTAATACTCTTGGGACAATATTCTCATCTACTTCCAAAATGGCGTAATCAGTATTTAGCGTGCCTAGTAAGTTGGTGCTTTCTAACAGCGCCGTCATCAAGCCATTTTCTAGATTTGCACCTGTAGAATTATGAGTGACGCGAAAACCCTTGTGTTCTAGGATTGTGCATAAAAGCAGCGCTGTAGTAGTTTTGCCGTTAGTACCAGCAATTAAAATCACTCCGTTTTTAACTTGCTGACTCAATAATTGTAAAAGTCGGGGTTCAATGCGACGAGCAATCGAGCCTGGTAATACACTAGCAGCACCCAGACGGAGCGATCGCACTATAAACGTCACACTTTTTGCCACTGACACCGCGAAACCCAATCGCAGCCTGTCTATGAATTGAATTTTGTTTCCCACATCTGTACCCTAGTCTTCTGGCGTTGCTAATTGAAAGTATTTAATTGCAAATTTAATATGCGTGAGTTTAGCGAATCCTGACTGAAAAAGCCAGCCTCTTAATTTTGAGGCAAGAAATGAGAGGCGGGGGGTAGGGGAAGCAGGGGAGGCAAGGGAGAGTTAAAATCTCTTTCATCCACCTCAGAACTCCGTTCATCCACCTCGGAACTCCGTTCATCCACCTCGGAACTCCGTTAATCCATATCAGAACTCCGTTAATCCATATCAGAACTCCGTTCATCCACCTCGGAACTCCGTTAATCCACCTCGGAACTCCGTTAATCCATATCAGAACTCCGTTCATCCACCTCAGAACTCCGTTCATCCATATCAGAACTCCGTTCAACTCCATCATCCACTTAAGAGAGATAATCTCAGTAGGCGTTATCTTAAAAAATAGTGCGTGGGCGTAATTACATATCCTGCCCAGTTTACCGAATTCAGCACAAACTCACGACAAGTAGTAGCTTGCAAGGTTCCTTTTGATGAATAGCACAAGATTTCTTTTTTTACCTAAACAAATTACTGGCTGGCGAAGGTGGTTGTCCAAATGCCTATTGTTGCTTGCAAGTCTTTTCATTATAAGTACGCAACCTGCTTATGCTGGTCTAAATAATGATTTATATGATGGCAACATCTTTGTCGTTTATGCTGGCAATGGTTCATTGGTTCCTCCCAGACAGACACTCGCACAAACTTTAGCGGAACATAAACCGATATTTCTGGCTTTTTATTTAGATGACAGCAGCGATTCTAAAAGATATGCCATTTCTATCTCACGGGTACAGGAATTCTACGGTCGGGTAGCAGAGATTATGCCGATTAATGTAGATACTATCCCGTCTAAAGAAACCTACGACCCTACAGAACCAGGATATTACTATTCTGGGGCTGTTCCTCAAGTCGTGGTGTTTAATAAAGCAGGTGAGGTAGTTTTGAATAAAAAAGGTCAAGTACCTTTCGAAGAAATAGACGATCAATTTCGCAAAATCTTTGATTTATTACCACGTACCGAAACCGCACAGCTAAAGCGACGAGCTTTTAATGAGTTCAGTAGTGAGTTAGCTAAATAAGTTTTGGGGTAGACCAAATTGGTCTGCCCTAGTTTTTCGTGCTGTCTGTTACTACATTTATGCTGATGCCAAAGCATAATATTGAAATATCTGTGTTAACCATTTATAAAATTAATCTCTAGTCCCGTATTGAGTGTATTCTGATGTCAAAGGTTTACACCACCCAGGAGCTAATTCAAGTTTTGGCAGCCGAACGCCAAGCTTGCCTCAACGGAAAACGCCTAAAGTTAGAGATAACGGTCTCTGGCAATCCTGTAATTGACCAGTTTATCAGGACTGATGGGCTGCAACAATTCACAGCTTACCAAGATTTCAAAGCTGCAATTCACGATTATCAAAAAGAAAATCAAGTTTCAGGTATTATCTGGCGGGAGGTGACAGTTAAAGGTAAAAACTTAAACTATCCCGAAGTAAATACTGATTTAATAGCTCTTTCTAGTGACTTAGAGATATTAAAAGCTGCTAAAAATTCCATTGTAGAATTTTGGTTTGAAGTCTCTATGGGGATGGATTTATATTTGAGTTTCAATAATAGTAAACAATACCAACAAATTCTCACATCTGATGTAGAAAGAATTGTTCAGAGAACAGAGTGGGCAAGTTTGTGCAAGTGGGAAAATTCAAGTTTTTTGGAAATGATTTTGCAGCTAGGATGGGGTAAACCAGAAGAAGCTTATTATAAACGAGGAAGACCGGGATCGGGTAGTGAATATATTCATGCAGTCAATCCTGGGAATCGCCCCATTGGATAATTCGTAATTCGTAATTCGTAATGGGCTTCTCTGCGAGACGCTAAAAGCGAACGCCCCGCTAAACTAACGTAATTCGTAATTGTTACACCACGGATAGATGCGTTTTCTTTGAAAAAATGAGGATTTTTTCGTTTGTTCTTAACCTTGGTTTTAATCCAATACGGTTCAATGAAGGGCTACTGGCAAAAATTTTGGGTTTTTGAGACGCGATAAATCGCCGTCTCTACAAGTGTTTTGGGTTTTAATCAAGATGAATTACGAATTATATTGTCGATCGCTGTGGCTAATTCAGATGGATCTACGGGTTTAGGTAGGTGTTTTTGGAATCCTGCTGCCATTGCTTGGTTGTAGTTGATTTCTCCAGCATAAGCTGTCAGTGCGATCGCCGGAATTTGCCCACCTTGCTCTGGCGGTAATTTTCTCACCTCACGCAGTAGCATATAGCCATCCATCAAGGGCATTCCAATATCGCTTAACAGAATATCTGGCTTTGATTGCATTAATATTTCCAGTGCTTCAGCTGCTGATTCAACTGCTGTTACAGTCGCACCATATTGTTCTAGGGCAAAGCTAAAAAACTCTCGCACATCAGCTTGATCGTCTACAAGCAGGATTTGCACCCCAGCCAGTAATGTATCGTCAGTACTTAGTTCTAGTTGAGAAGCCTCATCGCTGCTGACTCGCAACTCAGAATTTTTCAGCAAAGGTAGTCTGACTGTAAAAGTAGCGCCTTGCCCTTCTCCTAGACTCTCTGCCTGAACTGTACCACCATGAAGTTCTACTAAATGACGCACAATTGCCAGCCCTAATCCGAGTCCCCCAAATACTCTGGTTGTCTTAGCATCTGCTTGCCGGAAGTAATCAAAGACGTAGGGCAAAAATTCTGGGATGATTCCTTTACCTGTATCAATCACCTGAATTTGAGCATCTAAGCCAACTTGCTCTAGACGCACTTCTACTCGTCCTTCTGTGGGTGTGAATTTAACGGCATTGGAGAGGAGATTCCACATTACTTGTTGCAAGCGATCGCTATCGCCGAGGACTTTGCCGATATCATTACTTAAAACCGTTTGAATTTGAATCGACTTGGCTTCTGCTGCTAAACGCACCGTTTCTAATGCACCTGCGATCGCTATTTTCAAATCCACTGCATAGAGATTTAATCTGACTTTACCTTGTAAAATCCGCGAAACATCGAGTAAATCTCCAATTAATTGAGTTTGTAACTTGGCATTCCGCTCGATTGTTTCCAATGCCCGAATTTTAGTAGCTTCGTCGAAGTTGCGGGTTCTGAGTAACTTTGCCCACCCTAAAATCGGATTCAAGGGAGTTCGGAGTTCATGAGAAAGGACAGCGAGGAATTCATCCTTAATGCGGTTGGCTGTCTCAGCTTGGGCCCTGGCGGTCTTTTCAGCTTCGTAAAGTTGAGCGCGAGCGATCGCTTGGGCACACTGCTGCCCCAGCGTTAACATAAATCCCCGGTCTTCTTCGTGAAATATTTGTTCATTGATAAAGCTTAATCCCAGTGCCCCAATTACTTTACCTTCTGCTATCAAGGGAATGGAAGCCCAAGAATTATTCCCTGTAAGAGCCACAACCTCTGCTAAATTCGGATATCTAGCAATCATCGCTGCTAAATTTTCCAGAAAAATTGGCTCACTAGTTCTGACTGTTTCTGCTATTTGGTTAGGTGCTGTAACGGGAAAATTTGACCAAGTATCTATGAGTGCTTGCGAATAGCCAATTGCTTGCACAACTTTTAGGCTAGTATCTCCCTCGGTAAGTAAGACAACGGAACCACCAGTAGCTTCCAAGGCAGCAATACCTTGGTTCACCACTACATCAGCTACCTGTTGGGAAGTGAGGGCTTCTGAGAGGGCGGCGGTTATTCTTTGTAAAAGTATGGTGCGATTGACAGACCTTTCAGCGCCCTGTTTTGCCTGTTGAGTTTCTTGGTAGAGTCTGGCATTGTCGATGGCTATCGCCGCCCGACGAGCAATATCTTCTGCTAAGGCTAAGTCTGTTTGTTTGTAGTGCCTACTTGACTCGGCTGTGAAAAAAGAGATTGCTCCAAATAATTGCCCACGGGAACGAACTGGAATCACCATTAGAGAACAAATACCTAGACTTTGCAGTAATTGCAGATGTTCGTCGTCTTCAGCCATCTGCAAAAGATGAGAGTCAGATAATTCGGGATAAAAGACAGATATACCTAGCTGTAGCTGCCGCACAAGCTGTTTGGCTCTGGTTTTGGGTCGATAACGCCGTCGGATTTCGTCTAAAGTATTTAGTTTTGTGGGATCGGCAATTGCGATCGCAATTTGTTTACTTGACCAATCTTCCTGGAAAACATCTACAATACACCAGTCAGCTAAGGTAGGAACTGCGAGATTAGCCACACTTTCTAAGGCAATTTCATAATCTAATGAGGCAGCGAGTAAGGTGCTGGCCTCGACTAAAAACTGTTGTGTTGTTTCAACTCGTTTGCGATCGCTAATATCTTCAATAATGCCTAACGCATACTTTGGAAGTCCGTTGGTATCCCAAACTGCTGATGAAGTTAGGTTTACCCAAACTATAGAACCATCTTTGCAGATGTAGCGCTTCTCTAAGGAATAACCATTAATTTCTTTTGCTAAAACTCGCCGAGCATTTTCCAAGTCAACTGCTAAGTCGTCAGGATGGGTAATTTCTTCAAAGGTTATTTGCATTAACTCTTCAGGGCTGTACCCAGTAATTTCGGATAGGGCAGGATTAACCTGAATAAATTTTCCATCCAACGCTACCAGAGTAATACCCACAGCTGCCTGGTTGAACATTGCCCGGAATCTTTCTTCGCTTTCTCGCAAAGCCACTTCTGTTTGCTTGGCTGCTGTCACATCTGCCAAAATAATTCCAATTCCTACCGTTTCGCCCATTGAGTTGTTGACTGGGTAATAGTTGCCCAGCCAGTAGCCGTAACGTCTGGATTGTTCCCTTGTCTCACCACTAATTTCTACATTCAGCAGTGGTTCTCCAGTATCCAAGACGCGCTGTAACTGTTGCTCAAGTTCAGCCGCCATTGCTGGCAATACTTCCCCAAATTTGCGTCAAATTTGCGTCCTAGATGTTCTTCTATAGTCAAACCATTAATGTCAGCGAAAACTTGATTAATTCGGAGATATCGCAGTTCCCGATCTAAAAAGCATAGGGCAACAGGAGCGGCTTCTAACAGTGCATCTAGAAGAGATAGAGATTCGGCGTAATGAACTAAAGCGTGTTGGATATCTCGATAAAGTCGGGCATTTTCTACTGCTAAGGCTGCACGATGGGTAATCTCTGTTGCTAAAGTAAGGTCAGTGCGATCGTAGCGACGGTTTGATTCGGCAGTTACAAAGCTGATGCAACCAATAACTCGCCCTTGTGCAATTAGCGGCACAATCATTACAGATTTCATTCCCAATTGCCGAACAATTTCTAAATGTTCTTGATTCTGAGTGCTTGCCACTAATAGCGAGTCAGATATATCTGAAATTAATTCGCTTTGCCCAGTTTGCAGCACCCTAGTAATTGCACTTGCACCCTTGTACTCTGTCGTATACTCCTGAAGTTTACGCGCCAACTCCGCCTTTGATGGGTCTGCATGGGCAATGGGTAGGCGGCGAATGGAACCATCTTCATTTAAAATATCAACGCTACACCAATCAGCTAGTTGAGGAACTGAGATTTTGGCAATTTGTTCTAAGGTTTCTTCATAATCTAGCGAAGTAGAGAGTACACTACTAACTTGCGCGATATAACGGAGTCTTTCTTCAGCCTGCTTGCGCTCTGTAATATCGAGAACAAAGAAAACTCCTCGATCTACAGTCCCTTCAAAATGGCTACCGCCTGCCAAAATCGGCAAGCGTGAACCGTCTTTACGGATATATTCTTTTTGGTATGGCGTGCAAAAGGGGCTGTCTTGAAATTCAGTTAGTGCTTCCTTATCAAGTGGCACGTACTCTGTAGGAGTTAGGTCTTGCCAGCGAAGTGTTCCGGCAAGTAATTCTGCACGGGTATAACCCACTATATTGAGCAAGGCATCATTCGCTTCTGTAATCCTACCGTCTCTATTCCAGAAGCCAATACCAATCATATTTGAATCAACCACGCTGCGAAACTTCGCTTCGCTTTCGCGTAATGCTTGCTCTGTTTGTTTGAGTTGAGTAATATCAATTGAACTAATGCTCACTCCCAATAACTGCCCATCCGGTAAACACACTGGATAGTAGCTAACAAGACCATAACGATACACCCCAGGCGGATAGGTTTCACCACTCACTTCCTGATTGAGTAAGGGCTGCCCAGTTTGCATCGCTTCCTCAAAAACAGGCTCAATTTGCGCTGCCCATTCCGGTAGTACTTCCCGAAAGGTGCGACCAATATGTTGAGTTTGGGGTATACCGTTAATAGCCGCTAGCGCTTCATTAGCGTAAACATAGCGAAGTTCAGTATCAAGAAAAGCCAACGCCACTGGTGAACTGGTAAGCCAAGCATTAAGCAACGCCAGAGATTCGTCTTTTTGTTGAACGGCTTGTTGAAGTTCCTGATACAACTTGGCTTTTTCTAGTTCTGCTTGCTTGCGCTCAGTAATATTCACAGCCGCACAAGTAATACCATGAACACTATTGTCTGTATCTTTCAGTGGTTCAACCAGCAAATCATAGTAACGATCTTCTCCGCAAGTTGTCAGATAAACCTCTTCACGGGTTGAAACACCAGTCTCTATTACCTTCAGCTTAATTGCCTTCAATTGCTCTGCTACTGAAGCTGGAAATAATTCATCATCAGACTTACCTAACATTTCCTCAGCAGTATCTAAACCTTGGGGATTATGAATCCACTGATATCGCAAATTTCGATCTTGTTGAAAGACCACAATATCTGAACTGCTTAATGCTAATCGAAATCTCTCTTCACTAACTCTTAACTGTTGGAGATTTGTATCAGCCCGTCTTTTAGCAGTCTTTAATGCCTCACATAAAATACTAAAGAGCAATCCTTGTAATGCAAACAACCCAATTCGCACAGAATTAGATAGGTCAAAACTCAGCTCATAAGCTGGCGGGAGAAAGAAGTAATTGCTCAGTAATGCAGACAAGGAAGTTGCTAATAGCCCTGATTTCAAACCACCATACCAAGCACTCACCATTACAGCGCCAAAAAAGAGCAAGAAAGGAGTTCCACTCATGCTTAACCAGGGGTCTAGCATCAACATTAACACTAATGCGACTGTGACAATTAATACAACAATTCCATAGCGCAGTAACTGGGAATAATGAATATGAGGCATGAAAATGTTTAAGAACAACCAATACTTATTGCAGAGGCTCTACATACCCTAAGCTAGTTTTCAAGTTTTAGTAATTTATCTCTAGATAGATTTTTTTCAGTTTTAAAAACCTCTTTTGCTAGAGGCTAATTATTAAGTTATATAGTATCGTCAGCCATAATTTATTATGAATCTTCTATATCCATAACATTAATTTGCCGCTCGTGAATAGTCAATTATCAGAAATGCAGTAGCCTAATTTGCTTATAAAAATTATGGTATTAAAATCTACCAATGGCTAGTTTTCCATTATTCAGTCGCAATTATCAGAGGATATAATGCAAAATTTTACTTGTCGTCAGAAGTGCTTCTACTGTCTGGTGGCTTAGAGGCTTAGAAAATAGATAGCCTTGACCAAATTCGCATCCCAGTTCCTGTAACCATTGAAGTTGCTGCGGTGTTTCGATACCTTCTGCAACAACGGCTAATCCGAGTTGATTGCTTAAAGCAATAATAGTACTAACTACCTGATAATTACGGTTTCCTTGTTGCATCTGGCTTACAAAAGAGCGATCAATTTTTAAATTATCAGCAGGTAAACGATGCAGATAATTGAGCGACGAATAACCAGTACCAAAGTCATCAATGCTAATCTTAATTTTTCTAGACTTTAATTGGCTTAATAAATCAATTGTCTGACTAATATTCTCAATTAGCATACTTTCAGTAATTTCTAGGGTTATACAGTCGCCTTCTAAACCTATTTGGGCTAGTATTTGATCGATGTATTCAATTAAGTTTCCTTGGCGAATGTCTTGAACAGAAAGGTTAATATTAACCTTGATTGGGAAGTGAGTAGCAAACTTTACTTTCCAGTCTGCTAGGTGTTGACAAGCTTTGTAGAGCATCCAGCGATCAATTTGCACAATTAGCCCCGTTTCTTCCGCGATAGAGACAAATTCTTTCGGTAAGACTAACCCACGAGTTGGGTGTTGCCAGCGCAGCAATGCTTCAAATCCAATCAGTCGTCCTGCTTTGCTTTGCCCATCTCCAAGTATGTCAACAATTGGCTGGTAATATATAACAAACTCTTCTCGTTCGATAGCTTTGCGAATATCGGTTTCTATAGTTAGTCGATTTACGGCTTGAGTGTGCATTTTGACATCAAAAATTTTATACGAGTTTCTCCTTTGAGCTTTGGCTTTATACATGGCAATATCGGCATCTCGGAGTAAATCGGAGGCTTGAGAATATTCGTTTGTTCCTAAAACAATCCCGATGCTTGTACTGATAACTACTTCGGCATCATTAAGCATTAATGGTGTTTGAAAATCTATGAGCATACGCTCAGTAATTTGAATAGCTTTTTCAATATCAGAAATATCTTCCAGCAAAATGACGAATTCGTCACCACCAATTCGAGCAACTAAATCAACTTCCCGCAGATGAGTTTTTAGTTTGTGAGCAATATTTTTTAACAGTTGATCTCCAGCAAGGTGTCCGAGACTGTCATTGATCACTTTAAATCGGTCTAGGTCTAGAAACAAGACGGCATAACGATAAGTTTCTAATCGTTTAGCTCGGTTAATGGCTAGTTCTAGCCGCTCTATCAAAAGTGTGCGATTTGGTAAATCCGTCAATGGATCGTGTAAAGAGTTGTGGATAATTAACTCTTGTGCTTGTTTGCGTTCGCGCAGCGCAGCTTGCTGTTCGCGAAGTGCAACTTGCCGTTCGTTCACATCTAATAAAACACCATACCAGACAATATCCCCATTTTCTCGACATTCTGGACGAGCACTTGCCTGTACCCATTTGAGTTTGCCAGAAGGTGTAACTAATCGCCACTCGTAAGAAAATGGTTTTAAAGTTTGAGCGCTCTCGTTGGCCGCTGCATAACATCCTGGATAATCATCGGGATGAATTTGTGCAAAGCAAAGAGAGGCATTTTCTAAAATTTGATCTGGCGTTAACTCTAAAAGATCCAGACAGCCAAAACTGATGTAATCAAAGGCAATAGAACCATCAGAATACTGAACAAAGCTGTAAATCATTCCGGGTATATTAGACGCTAATGTTTGTAACAGCTTTTGAGCTTGTTTGCGCTCCGCTCTCACCTGTGCATCCCGAAGTTCTCTACGCACTGCCTCTGGCAATCGATTTAAGTTGTCCTTCATGACATAATCATTCGCACCTGCTTTCATCATTTCCACAGCAAGTACTTCGCCAATTGTGCCGGAAACCAAAATAAAAGGAATATCTTTTTGGCTTTGCTTTGCTATTTCCAAAGCCGCAGAAGCATTGAATCCTGGCAGCCGGTAATCTGAAATCATCACATCCCAAGTCTGACTATTGAGTGCTATTTGTAGTTCCTTGTCTGTTTGCACACGCTGCCAGTTTGGATTGAAACCACCGCGACACAATTCATGAATAACTAACATAGCATCCTCCTCTGAATCTTCAACAATCAGGATGTTCAACGGTTCATTCATACCCCACAATCTCCTTGGTAAGTATTGAGTAAACTTGTATAATTAGGTTTGTGAGCCAAGTGATTTTGGATTTTAAATTTTAGATTTATTTTATGGCTCAAGGCGGTGGCTCTGAATAAAAAATTTTAGGATTTTAGCTTTGTTCTTTTGTTTAAATTTATTTACTTTAAAAAATTTTTATGTTTGGCATCCTGAGTAATTTAATCCAAAATCAGAAATTTAAAATTTACTCAGACCAGATTTTTCTTTGTATCTAACATTTATAAGCAGTTTAACCATGCTGGAAATTCCTGAATATCAAATTAGTAAAAAAATTCATGAAAGTGCTAATTCAAGGGTCTATCGGGGGATTAATCAACAGAATAATTTGCCAGTCATCTTCAAAGTTTTAAAGAAAGACTACCCGACACCAGAAGAAATAACACGCTATAAGCTCGAATACGAAATTACGCGCAGCTTGTCATTGGAAGGTGTTATCCAGGCTTATAGTTTGCAGCAATACCAAAGGAATTTTGTCATCATTTTGGAGGATTTTGGGGGCGAATCTCTAACAAAAATCATAGCAAAAACAAAGTTTTCATTAACAGATTTTTTGAAAATAGCCATTCAGATTGTTGAAACTTTGGATGCAATTCATACAGCAAATATCATTCATAAAGACATCAATCCATCTAATATTGTTTTTAATCCAAGAACACAACAACTTAAAATTATTGACTTTGGTATTTCAACTGTATTATCGCGGGAGATATTAACTCTCAAAAACCCAACGATATTAGAGGGAACACTAGCTTATATATCTCCAGAGCAAACAGGCAGAATGAACCGTTCTTTGGACTATAGAACTGATTTTTACTCTTTAGGTGTTACCTTTTATGAACTGTTGACCCATCGATTGCCGTTTGAATCCAGTGATGCGCTGGAGTTAATTCATTATCACCTAGCTTTGGAACCTGTTCCACCCCATTTTATCAATTCAGGAATTCCTGTGATAGTCTCAGGAATTGTACTGAAACTGTTAGCAAAAACAGCAGAAAATCGCTATCAAAGCGACTGGGGAATTAAAAATGATTTAGAAGAGTGCCTGGAACAGCTACAACACACGGGAGCAATTGAGCCTTTTTTGCTAGGACAACAGGATATTTCTAATAAGTTTCATATCCCTGAAAAACTCTATGGCAGAGAAAGGGAGGTGGAGATGTTATTAGTGTCCTTTGAAAGAGTAGCAGGGAAAGATAACGCTAATTTACCCACGTCTGCTTCTCAAGTTGAAGTGATGTTGATAGCAGGATACTCCGGTATTGGCAAGTCAGTTTTAGTACAGGAAATTTATCAGCCGATTACGCAACAACGGGGATATTTTGTTTCGGGTAAATTCGATCAGTATCAGCGCAATATCCCTTATTTTGCGATCGCTCAAGCCTTAGAGTCATTGATCAAACAATTGCTGGCTGAAGACGAAGTGCAGCTGTCTCAATGGCGACAGAACCTTTTAGCTGCCCTCGGCTCAAACAGTCGAGTTATTACCCAGGTAATTCCAGCACTGGAATTGATTGTAGGCAATCAACCAGAAGTACCTGTATTACCGCCAACCGAAGCCCAAAATCGCTTTCATCAAGTTTTCCAAAATTTCATTCGCGTTTTTACGCAATCAGAACATCCCCTTGTCATCTTTTTAGACGATCTCCAGTGGGTAGATAATGCCTCACTGAAGCTGATCCAACTACTAGCTACTGTTACCAAGGGGCAATCTTTGTTGTTGATGGGTGCATACCGAGATAACGAGGTTAATGCTGCTCATCCCCTCATTCAGATGGTGGAGGAAATTCAGCAGGGTGGAGGAGTGGTAAACCAACTTTCTCTTTTGCCATTGAGCCTACATAATATCAATCAGTTCATCGCCGATACATTGCACTGCCAACCAGAAGATTCCCTGTCTTTAGCTGAACTGGTGCAACGAAAAACTGGTGGTAATCCCTTTTTCATGAACGAGTTTTTGAAATCTCTTTACACTGAAGGGCTAGTGGAATTTAATCACCAAACAAAAAAATGGCAATGGTCGATTGAGCAAATTCAGGAGCAGGGGATTACAGATAATATTGTCGATTTGATGGCTCAAAAGATTCAAAAGCTTAATAAAAATACGCAGAAAGTTTTGCAGCTAGCTGCCTGCATTGGCAACTCTTTTGATCTGGAAACTCTGGCACTGACTGCGAAATTATCCCAGCGAAAAACCGCCCAGGATTTAAGAGTGGCGATCGCTCAAGGGTTCATTCTACCCCTAAGCAATGCCCACAAATCGGTTGAGTTGGATGTACCACTCCCTAGAAATTGTCCTGCCATTGAATATAGATTTGTCCACGATCGCATTCAGCAAGCAGCCTATTCCCTGATTCCCGAAGCCGAGCAAAGCCAGATCCATTGGCAAGTCGGACAGTCCTTATTGCAAATAACTCCAAGAGAAAACTTAGAACACCAGATTTTTGATATTACCAACCAACTGAACCTGGGCAAAAAACTCCTCAAAACTCAATCCGAGCAGAATAACTTGTCTCGGTTAAACCTGATGGCGGGGGAAAAAGCCAAGACATCAGGTGCTTATGATGCTGCGTGGCAATATTTGCAAACTGGTTTGGAGCTACTGACAACCGATAGCTGGCAAACAAACTATGATTTTACCCTTACCCTCTATAGTGCAACAACAGAAGCAGCCTATCTGAGCGGTAATTTTGAGCAAGTAGAGCCACTGTTCCAACAGGTAATTAACCACGCCAAAACCCTACTAGCCAACTTAAAAGTCTATGATGTCAAAATTCAGACTTATGTTGCTCAAAGTAAATTGCTAGAGGCAATTCAAATTAGTTTACAGCTACTTCAGCAATTAGGAGTTCACCTCCCCATCCAGCCAACCTTTGAGGATGTTCAGCAGGCACTCTCGGAAACTGCTTCCAAATTGGCGAATAGACGCATTGAAGATTTAGTTGACTTACAAATGATGTCTGAGCCAGAGGTACTGGCGGCAATGCAGCTGTTGACAAGTATGTGTGCATCAGCTTATTTGGCAGTCCCTCCCCTATTTTTGCTGGTTGTACTCAAGATGGTGGATTTGCTGATTGAGTACGGAAATATGATGTTAGCTCCCTTTGCTTATGCCGCTTATGGGATTATTCTCTGTGGAGTTGTATTGGACATTGAAGCAGGATATAAATTTGGTCAACTAGCTTTAAGTCTGCTCGATCGTCTAGATGCCAAACCCATTCAAGCCAGAAGTCTATTCGCGGTTAGCAACCAGATTAATGTTTGGAAGACACACCTAAAACACAGCCTGAAGCCGCTCCAGGATTGCTATCAGGTTGGTATCGAGCAGGGCGATTTCGAGTTTGCTGGCTACGCTGCCATGTATTTCTGTGGTTATTCATTGGCAATCGGTCAACCCCTGGATGAACTCCAATTACATCTGACAAGTTACGCCCAAGCAGTGAAACAAATCAAGCACTCGGCGGGGATTAATTTCGTAGATATTTGCTGGCAAACTGTTTTAAACCTGGTTCAGAAGGTTCCGAATCCTGGGCTGTTATCTGGTCAAGCTTATGATGAAGGAACCCGACTATCCCAGATGCAACAAACCCATTTTCACGGGGGTTTGTTCTATTTCTACCTAAATAAATTATTTCTCTATTATTTATTTGACGATACAAATCAGGCAATTGGTAATGCTGTCCTCGCCCAAGAGTACTTACCAGCAATGACCGGAGCGGCATTGGTTGCCATCTTTAACTTCTACGATTCTCTATGCAGACTGGCGGTGTATTCCAACACAGATACAGCGCAACAATCCGAGTTGCTGGAGCAGGTAGCAGAAAATCAGGCAAAAATGAAAAATTGGGCGCACCATGCCCCAACGAACTATCTGCACAAGTGGCATTTGGTAGAAGCAGAACGGCATCGGGTATTGGGTGAAGTAGTAGAAGCAATGGATGCCTACGATCGCGCCATCGCTCTGGCAAGAGAAAACGAATACCTCCAAGAAGAAAGCCTGGCCAACGAACTAGCAGCAAAATTTTATCTGACAAACAACCGGATAGCGATCACCAAAGTCTATCTGCAAGAGGCAAGATATGGCTACCGACGCTGGGGAGCAATAGCTAAAGTCCAAGATTTGGAAAGACGCTATCCCCAACTGCTAGAGGTGCAAACTGAAAGAACTAACATCGGTAAAGTTGACACTACAGAATCGACTTCTAGAAAGTTAGAAGCACTTGATTTAGAAACAGTATTGAAAGCCTCCCAAGCGATCGCCAGTGAAATTTTGTTAGATAAACTCCTGGCAAAAATAATGACGATCTTGATTGAGAATGCCGGGGCACAAACCGGTTATCTAATTTTACCAACACAAGAAAAATGGCAGATTGAGGCAATGGGATCGATTGGCGATGAGAAAATAGCTGTTTTGCAATCAATTCCTCTGGAATCAATATCAGCAGACAGTACTCCTTGCTTGCCAACTGCCCTAATCAATTATGTAGTTCGCACCCAAGAAAGCATCGTCCTCAACAATGCGGCTCAATTTGGTAACTTTCAATCTGAACCCTGGATTGTGCAACGCCAATCGAAATCGATTCTTTGTGCTACTTTATTAAACCAGGGAAAACTGACAGGAATTGTCCTTTTAGAAAATAATCTAACCACTAGCGCATTTACCCCAGAGCGAATTGAAATCTTCAGTTTACTTTCGACTCAGGCGGCTATTTCCATTGACAATGCCCGTTTATTAAAACAACAGTCAGAACTGAATCAATTTTTACGGGCTGAAATTGCCGAACGCCAAAGAGCAGAAAAAGATCGCGATCGCTTAATTGCCATTCTTGAAGCATCCACCGATCATATTGGCATGGCCACCCCCCAAGGCAATGTTTTCTGGAATAATGCTCAAGCTAGGAAACTGCTAGGGCTACCAGTGGATGCAGACCTCTCTACATTAAGCATCCTAAACTATCATCCCCAGTGGGCATTAGAGATTATTCAAAACCAGGGCATTCCTCTGGCGATTCGAGATGGTACCTGGGTGGGTGAAACCGCTTTGTTGGACATTGATGGCAGAGAAATTCCAGTTTCCCAAATGATCATTGCTCATAAAGCAACAGATGGCAGTCTGGAATATTTGTCTACCATTATCCGGGATATTAGTGAGGTGAAACGCCGGGAAGAGGATCTGAAAAGATCGGAAACAACACTGCAAAATTTGGTTATGGGAACGGCTGCGGTTACAGGACAAGATTTTTTCGCAGCTTTGGTTGGTCATATAGCCAAAGCCTTGCACGTCCGCTATGCCCTCGTTACCGAACTAGTAAATGGCGAACTTAAAGCCCTAGCTTTTTGGGCGCATGGGGCATTACAACCACAAATATCCTACTTACCGGCGCGTACACCATGCGAATTTGCCTTGAGAAACGGCTTATTCTACTGCAAAAAGCTTGTTCAGCAAATTTTCCCGGAAGACTTAGACTTAGTGGCAATGCAGGCAGAGAGTTATCTGGGTATTTCCTTAAAAAATGCCAACGGCGACCCAATTGGTAATCTTTGTATTCTTGACGTACAGCCACTGGTAGATAAGCAACGAACAGAAGTGATTCTAAAGGTATTTGCCGCACGAGCAGCAGCAGAATTAGAACGCCAGAGGGCAATTGAAGCCCTGCATCAACTGAACCAATCTTTAGAAACCAGGGTCAAACAACGAACTGCCCAATTGGAAGCTGCAAACAAAGCATTAGAGGCGTTTTCCTACTCTGTTTCTCATGATTTACGGGCACCACTGCGGGCGATCGTTGGTTTTTCGAGAATTATGCAAGAAGACTATGGTGAGCAACTTGATGCGGAAGGCAATCGTTATCTGAAAATTGTCCGAGACAATGCCAAACGCATGGGTGAGTTGATCGACGACCTGTTGAACCTATCCCGCCTAGATCGTAAGGAAATGTCCCGGCAGCCTGTTTTTATGAATGAGATTATTCAAGAGGTGCTGAGTGATTTAGCCCCAGATTTTGAAGGTCGTCAAATTGAGTTTGCGATCGCTGATTTACCCATCTGTCAAGCCGATCTTTCCTTGTTTAAACAAGTTTGGCTAAATCTGTTGTCAAATGCCATCAAATATACCCGCTACAAATCTCCTGCTTGCATTGAAGTCGGCTATGAGATTATGGCTGGTGAAGGAGTGTATTTTATCAGAGATAATGGGGCAGGATTTGATATGCGGTATGCCGATAATTTGTTTGGGGTATTCCAACGGCTGCACCGCGAACAAGAATTTACAGGCACGGGGATCGGACTAGCGATCGTGCAACGCATTATTCAACGCCACGGCGGGCGGATTTGGGCCGAAGCAGCGATCGATCAAGGTGCGACGTTTTATTTCACCCTTCAAGGGGAAATTAACCCATGAGTGACCAACCCATAGATCAGCCCACCGATCCATATTTTGAGCAAGCACTTTCCATTGTCTTAGTTGAAGATAATGCCACCGATGCTGAGTTAACTATCCGAGCATTACGTCGCAGTAGAATTGGCAACAATATTAAACTGCTCGAAGATGGAGCCGAAGCCCTAGATTTTTTCTTTTGTCGGGGAGAGTACGCCCACCGTAGCATGACGAATCAACCCAAAGTCATTTTGCTGGATTTGAAACTGCCAAGGATAAGTGGGTTAGAAGTTTTACGGCAACTCAAATCCGATCCACGCACACAAATGATTCCGGTTGTGGTGCTGACCTCTTCTGCTGAAGACCAGGATATGATCGAGAGTTACCAGCTTGGGGTGAATAGCTACATCGTCAAACCTGTGGATTTTGAACAATTTAACCAAGCAGTCCAACAGCTTGGTTTTTATTGGATCTTGTTTAACCAATTGCCAGTTTTTTAAAAGGATTTGTCATTAGTCATTTGTCCTTAGTCCTTAGTTATTAGTTATTTCTTATTCTCCCATTCCCAATTCCCAATTCCCCATTCCCTATTCCCCATTCAAATAACATCCTTCAGCGCTGCCACCAATTTTTCAATATGTGCTACTTTATGAGTCGCCATCACAGATATTCTGATTCGACTTGTGGGCACTGTAGGAGGACGAATTGCTGGGGCAAAAATGCCAGCATCTCTTAGCTGTTTTCCAGCTTTGAGGGCATCTGTAGCATTAGGCAATTGAAAGCATAATATGGGTGATTCAGAAGGCAGCAATTTTAAGTTAGGCAACTGTTGTAGCAAAGTTTTCAAGTAATGTATATTCCTCCACAATTGGGCAAGATGTTGCGGTTCTTGTTGCACTATCTTGATTGCTGCTAAGGCTGCTGCTGTATCAGCAGGTGAAAGCCCAGTGGTATAAATCCAACTGGGTGCGCGGTTCCGCAAAAAGTCAATTAAGGCGCTACTTCCTGCCACATAACCGCCTAAACTACCCAAAGCTTTACTCAAAGTCCCAATTTGAATTAATTGCTTTCCTGTACACCCGAAATATTCGACGCACCCAGCGCCAGTTTTTCCTAGTACCCCAGTGGCATGAGCTTCATCGACTAGCAGCATACAGCTAAATTCATCAGCCAGATCGAAGAGTGCAGGCAAGGGACATAAATCGCCGTCCATGCTGAAGACAGTATCAGTAAGAATCAAACAGCGTCGGTAATTTTGTCGTTGTTGACTCAACTGAGTTTTGAGTACTGCCACATCACAGTGCGGATATTCCACAACTGCTGCACCGCTAAGAATGGCTCCATTTTTCAGACTTGAATGATTGTACTGGTCGGATAATATTAAATCCCGCTTGCCCACAAGGGCGGTAATTGCACCCAAATTAGCTAGATACCCTGAACTAAATACCAAGGCATCTTCTGTTTGTTTGGTAGATGCGATCGCCTTTTCTAACTCCCTATGCAATTCTCTATGCCCACTGAGTAATCTAGAACCAGTACTACCAGTGCCAAATTCTGCGATCGCAGCAGTTGCGGCTGCCATCAACCGCTTATCCCCAGCCAATCCCAAATAGTCATTGCTGGCAAAATTAATTACCTCTTGCCCAGCTAAAACCACCGTTGCACCCGGACGACCGTTGATAGGTTGTACCGAACGATACCAGTCTGCCCGATGAATTGTTGCTAAGGACTGTTCTAGCCAGGCATAAGGATCACGTCGCTTCGCTCCGAATTCAAAATTCAAAATGACACTTGCAGACTCGCTAACGCTGCGCTAACAAAATTCAAAATTAATGATCCCCATAAATAATAAATAAATTTAGGGGCTTGTATCATGAGTTGTTTTCGGTCAGTGGGCATAAGGGGGGACAGGGGGAGAATAAGAAATGACCAATGACCAATGACAAATGACAATTAAACTTGTTCGCTACTGAGATGAGCGATCGCTTGTTTAATCCAATCTTCTACATAAGCGTCTTTGGGTAGACCAATATCTTCGCTGACTACGTGCAGGGCGTGACTGACCTCATGGGCAGTATATCCCAAGGCGAAGAGGGTCATTTGCACCTCTTCGAGAATTCCTGGTGCTGGCCCGCCTGTAGCGACGAAGAACCCGGCTGATTTGCGCCACTCGACTAATTTGCTTTTCAGCTCCAAACAGATGCGCTCTGCGATTTTTTTACCAACACCTGGAGCCTGAATGAGGATTTGTGTATTGCCAGCGATAATTGCTTGGACTAAATCTGGTAGTTCCAGAGTGTCTAGGAGTGCGATCGCTAAGGCTGCACCAATCCCTGTGACAGTCAGCAAGTGGCGAAATAAATCGCGTTCGGCTGGGGAAGCAAAGCCATACAAGTAGGGCACTTCTTCCCGAATTTGGAAATGGGTAAAAATTTGCGCCACTCCTCCCGATTCTGGTAACTGGTTTGCTAGCCTTTGGGGAACTTGCAAATCGTACCCCAAGCCATTTACTTCCAGTGTCAGAATCACGCGATTAGCGCCAATTGTTTGGATACCAGCGACTATACCTTTTAAATAACTAATCATTACAAGAGACCAAAATAATTTAAGCCTTCGATAATTCCACCTGCACAAAAACATGAAGCCAGGTAGCGGTGTTCGGCGGGATGCTCATTGTGCCACTGGAGTAACTCTTTGCGGGCATTCCCGACAATGATTCCCCGTTCGTTGCCTACAGCAAATAAAGCAATATCATTACCTGAATCACCACAGACAACTGTTTGTTCTGCTGCAAATTTCCACTTTTGGCGTAAAAACTGCATTGCCTGACCTTTATCGCTGCTATGGGGTACAATGTCAAGGTCAATACCGCTACTGTAGATTAACTTTACATTTAATTTAGATTTCTGCAACTCTGCTTCAAGTTGTGGTAGAACATTCGCAGATGCTTCTTGTTCTAAAAAAAAGCTCACTTTGAAGGCACGCTGTTCTGAATCTGGTTGCCGAACTAACTCACGGTATTTTCGGGTAATAGATAATACAACTTCCCGTTCCCATCCCGGTGAGAGGATTTCTGACCAATCTGAGTCTGGAGTATCAGCACCATTGAGATAAATTTCCGTACCCACAGAAAGGACAAGGGCATCTGGTTGCAAAAGATTTTTTTGAGCTTGGAGTTCTTTGTAAAGTACAGGCGATCGCCCGGTAGAATAAACAATTTTAGTGCCGTATTCTTGGCGATGTCTCTTCAGCAGTTGATTGAGTTCTGGTAAAGCGCTGTCATCGCCCGTAGTCCGATATACGAGGGTGTCATCTAGGTCGGTTACAAAAAGAAATGGTTTCATAATTAGAACTCTTGCAAAATTTCGTTATTCTACCGCGTGAAGAGAATTTTGCAAGAAGTTTACTAAAAATAAAACAAGTTGAAACTCGCGTTTACTGATACACTAAAAATAATTTTTATATATTGCGATTGTGGCTGCGATCGCAATTGGGAATGCTACTCCAACTTACTAACGATAAATCCAAGTCTCTCGCTCTTGCCCCTGAATCGACTTTATAGTTCCAAACCTTTCCTCAAGTTTGCGTGGTAGAGTGTTTATGCCAAAAATGTAAACGCAAGATTCTTCTGGTTGAATTGTCAAAACACTAACTTTCGCTTCGTCATCTTGCAAACGCTCTATGAAAATAGATGCACAGATTTCAACATCTTCAGAAAGCTCATATACTTCCTTTGAAAAGAGGAACCTCTTCTCTAAACTGTTTGCAATTTGGTTAATAATGTTTTGTTCAGGCAACGAGTTTGTGAAACGATAGATGTATGTTCGACAGCACTTTCCATCTTCTAGCTGCTCTAATTGAGGGAGATCGATCAATCTTATATGACTTATATCATACTTCATTTCGTTTCACCTTTTCGTAGGTTGGGTTGGGGCTTTGCGAAACTCAATACCAAAAATACCTGCTTTTGTTCTTTAATCTAACTATTGTATAGACTCTAGATACTAGCCGATAATGATTAATATGGCTAACCAGAAAGCAGAAAGTTATTAAAAAAATAGGGAGTTAAATTTTTAATGCCTTCAGGTTTTCACAAGTCGAAAAATTGCTTTTCTATTGGTTGTATTTTCTTTATATTTATTGGATTTATAGCATTCTTTGAGCAATATAAAGTGACAAATTTTACCTGTGAAAGAGCAACTCAAATTAATTGTCAATTAACTTATTACAATGAGTGGAAGTCAAGTGTAAAAACCTACTCTGGAAAAGAGTTTATGGGGGTAAAAGTTAAAGGGCACTATAATGAACGCTACGATTACTATGTTACTCTTTTGACTAATTCCGGCAAAGTATCTGATGTTTTTATATATCCCTTCCAATCTGAAGCTCAAAAAATTGTACATAAAATTAATACTTTCATAAGTAATTCTCAAGAAACGTTTATTACTGTTACTCAAGACTATTCCAATAGTTTCAACTTAGCTGCCGCTATTTGCATTATATTTGGCGTATTCGGTTTAGGTCTTACCCTTTACTCATATAGGAATTATATCTGATTTACGAACATGATTTCAGATAAAATCTTAACCATCAACCTCTTTATGTTCTCTGCATCTCTGCGGTTAGTTAATCTTTGTATTTCCATAACCGCTAACCTGTAGTTTCTTATCAAGCGATAGCCTATATCAATGAAGCTAGCTGTAGAGATTTGGGCTAAAAACACAAAGGCATATTACATTGTGTTTCCGAACTGGGACAGGGAGCCACATTCATTAGACATCTTGCAAAAGTAACAAATGCCAAGATGTTGGGGTGTATGGTAAAGGTTACTGGGTTTGGGGAAATTCTATCCCTTTCCCTTTTACCCCTTACCCTTTACCACACTTCTGCAAGAAGTCTATTGTGATGATTCCGATTTGCCAATCTTGATCTGTGCGAGTGCCACCACAGCTTGAACTAACTCTTCTGGATCGAGGGGCTTGGTAACGTGCCGTTGATAGCCACTGGTTATAGCTCGCTGGGAATCATCAACTCTGGCATAAGCAGTTAAAGCGATCGCTGGGATTTGTCCGCCTTTTTCGGGGGTTAAAGCTCGGATCTGTTGAATCAGGTTATAGCCATCAACTTCAGGCATCCCAATATCACTGACTAACACATCGGGTTGAAAGGACTCTAGGTTTGCCAACACTTCTGTGGCAGAAGGAACAGTCAAGACTTGGGCTCCGTATTCAGCAAGCAATACTGTTAATAGCTCACGGGCATCGGGGTCATCATCCACTGTCAGGACTCGAATTCCCGTGAGTTCAAGTCCTGGTTGTAGCAAATCATCCGTCTGCTTGATTTCTGGTTGAAGATTCAGCAGTGGCAACTGGACTGTAAAGGTGGCTCCTAAACCTTCACCAGGACTGTCAGCCGTGATGGTGCCGCCGTGAGCCTCAACTAACTGACGAACGATCGCTAATCCCAATCCTAACCCGCCATACTTGCGAGTAATTGAGACATCTTCTTGACGGAATGACTCAAAAATGTGTGGGAGAAATTCAGGGTTAATGCCTTTGCCAGTGTCACTCACAATAATGTGTGCCTGCTCGTCAACTCGCTCTAATCGGATTTCTACCCGTCCCCCCTTGGGAGTAAATTTGATAGCGTTGGAAAGTAAATTCCAAACGATCTGTTGGAGGCGGTTGGAATCTCCAGAGACTTGCCCAATATTCGGCAGTACCGGATGCAACTGAATTGATTTGGCAATGGCTGCTGTATTTACCGTGTCGATCGCAGATTCAATCACAAATAACAGATTTACAGGAGTGACATCCAGGCTGAGTTTGCCGCGCAGAATCTTGGCAATATCGAGCAAGTCATCAATTAGTTGAGTTTGCAGTTTAACGTTGCGTTCGATGCTAGCCAAAGCTTGAGCTGTTTTGGTTTCATTAAATTTGCGGCTTTGCAGCATCTTTGTCCAGCCAAGAATGGGGTTAAGAGGCGATCGCAATTCATGGGAGAGAATGGCAAGAAATTCATCTTTGATCCGATTTGCACGTTCGGCTTCGGCCCGTGCGGCTTGCTCTAGTTGGAATAGGCGATCGCGTTCAACCTCTAGTTGTTTTTGCGCTTCGATATCTGTTGCACTGCCAAACCATTTGACAATTTCACCTTGCCGATCTTTTTGTGGAATTGCTTGGTGCAGATGCCAGCGATACACACCATCTGCCCGCCGCATCCGACCTTCGGCTTGATAAGAAGTACCCTGTTGTACTGCCTTGCTCCATTCTTTAACCAATATCAGTACATCTTCTGGATGGACAACCTCTCTCCAGCCGCTGGTGTGAGCTTGTTCCAGGGTTAATCCTGTGAATTCTAACCAACGTTGATTGACATCCAATAACCTTCCTTCGGGGTTGGCTGTCCAGACTAATTGTGGGATTAATTCTGCCAAGCAGCGATAGCGTTCTTCACTTTGCCGTAATTCTTCTTCTACCTGTTTGCGCTCGGTGATATCTTGCACGTTGCCCAACATCCGTACCGCATTACCCACAGTATCGTAGAAAACCTGACCTTTAGCCGCTAACCAGCGAATGCCATCGGGATGTAGGATGCGGAAATCATCTTCATAGCCCTCTTGCTGTTGCTGGATGGTGCGATTCACCGTTTCATTGGTTGAAGTGCGATCATCTGGGTGCAGGCAGCTTAACCAGTTTTCATAGGTAATTGACTTTGTGGTTGGGTCAAACCCGAACAGATGGCAGTATTCTTCAGAGATATGAGCGCTGTTGCGGATAATGTCCCAATCCCATAGTCCCGATCGCGTCGCTTTGTATGCTAGCTTTAATCGGGCTTCGCTCTGCTGCAAGAGGAGTTCTGTCTTTTTGCGATCGGTAATGTCTCGTGAAATCAACAAGATTCGTTCTAACTGCCCGGAGGCATCCAGAATCGGGCTAACGACCACTTCCCACCATTTGGGAGTGCTTTTTACGGTTGGACAGTATCCGCTAAAAATGCTGATTTCGCCTGCTTTAGTGGCAGCGAGTGCCTGCTCTGCCTGTTGCCGATAGCTGCCTGACCAGAAACAGAGCCATTCAGTATTCAGATAGGAATTTAAGTCGTCAATTTCCATCAAACACAGACCACCTGTATTCATATATAGCAGCCGCCCGTCGAGGCTTAATACCTTGATGCAGTCAGAACTGCTGTCTAAAATGCGGTTTTTAAATTCCTCACTCCGGCGCAGAGCTTCTTCGGTTTGTTGGCGAACGGTGATATCTCGCCAGGTGGCAACAAATCCATCTCCAAATTTAGCCACGCGGATATCAAACGCTTTAACTAAGCGTTGCTCTCCGTACTCATCCTCATAAACTAGGCTGTCTTTAATCAGCGCTTGCCCTGTTTCTACTACCTGACAGTAATCATCAAACAATCCACTGTGACGATGGCTTGGTAATAATTCACACAACCCTCGCCCAATCTGCTGCTCATAAGTCATTTGATTGTTGAGACAAGCCGCATCATTTACATATTCAGTTACAAAATCGACAATCTGCCCTTGCTCATTCCGCACAGCGCGGTATACCCCAAAGCAGTCCAGCATATTTTCAACAGATGTGCGGAAGCGTTCTTCGCTTTCTTGGAGAGCTGCGAGAGAGTGTTTGCGAGCGCTGATGTCTTCGGCAATACCTGCAAAACGATAAATCTCCCCTGTTTTATCTCGAAGCCCAAAACAGCGATCGTGAACCCAGCGTATACTACCATCGGGTAAAATAACCCGGTATTCCTCATCAAATTTACCTGCAACAGCTTTTTCATGAAACGCTTTTTGAGTCGCTTCCCGATCCTCTGGGTGAATACGATCGATCCATGATTGTTGTCCTTGATACAACTCCTCCGAGTTCAATCCCCACAAGCGTTCATAAGCAGGACTTACATAGCTGACTCGATTTTCAGACACTTCTCTAATCCAGAACACTGCATCAATATTTTCTGCAAGTTGCCGGAAACGTTCTTCACTCTCGCGCAGAGCTTCGGCTGACCGTTTGCGTTCGGTGACATCTATATCAATACCAGCCATCTGCATCGGTTGCCCGTGTTGGTCGTAAAATACCTTGCCTTGGCTTAATGCCCAGCGAATTGTGCCGTTGGGATATACTACCCGAAATTCAATGTCATATTCTTCTCCGGTGGCGACAGCACGATTGACGGTTGCCAGCACGCGATCGCGATCTTCAGGGTGGACTCGCGCGGCAAACATCTCGAATGAGCCGTCAAACTCTCCTGGTTGCAGCCCAAATAAGGCTTCTAGATTATCCGACCAGGTAATTTTTCCCGTTTGGATGTTCCAGTTCCACGTTCCCATCCGAGAGGCTGACAATGCCAATCGCAGATGTTCTTCGCTTTGGCACAGTTCCGCTTCTACCTGTTGGCGTTCCTTTAGTTCATGCTGTGCCTGCTGATACAGTTCTGCCTGTCGCAAAGCGATACTCATCTGAGTTGCCAACTCTTTAAGCAAGTCAATTTCTAAGGGCTGCCAAAATCGAGGGGAGGTACAATGATGAGCAATTAGCAATCCCCAAAACTGGTTGTCTTGCAGAATTGGTACAACCAGATGAGCTTTGACTTGAAACTGTGCCAACAATTCACCGTGGCATGAATCAATACTGCTGTCATGAATGTCTGATACTGCCGTTACTTGCCCCTGATAATAGCGTTCGATATAATTCTTGAGCAAGGCGGGATCGTACCTGACTTGCGGTCGATTGGAGGTAGTGTAGCTCTCAGCTAGGCAGGGATCTTGGATAGTGGAGGAAAGAAGCGATCGCCATTCTGTCCCAACCGATTCTGCCATGACTGTCCCATCTCCGTCAGGATTTAACCGAAAAACCAGGACACGATCTGTGTGGAGAAACTGCCGCACCTCGGCTACAGTTGTCTGAAGAATTTCATCCAGATTCAGGGACTGATGAATTTGCTGGGTAATCTGCGCGACTAAGCGCTCTCGTTCAATACGCTGTTGCAGTTGGGTGCGTAGCCGCACTGTTTCAATTGCCCCATTGATTGCTATTTGCAGCCCTTGTGCGGTAATTTGCTTTTTGACAATATAATCTTGTGCGCCCGCTTTCATCGCTTGAACTGCGATCGCCTCATTGCCCTGCCCTGTGACGACAATCACAGGTAGACACGGCTGTTGGGTTGAGGTTTGCAATTTCGCCAGAAATTCTAGTCCGTCTATATCAGGCAGTCGATAATCAAGTAA
The DNA here is from genome assembly GCF_000020025.1 of Nostoc punctiforme PCC 73102. Taxonomy (GTDB): domain Bacteria; phylum Cyanobacteriota; class Cyanobacteriia; order Cyanobacteriales; family Nostocaceae; genus Nostoc; species Nostoc punctiforme. The sequence continues at coordinate 4,496,979 of NC_010628.1, forward strand.
AATTGCATCTGGTTGGTGTTGCTGCCAGAGTTCTAGCCCTTGCTGTCCCAGAGTTGCTTCTAGGAAAGTGTAAGAATATTCGCGATCGCGCAACAAATACCGCCGATAAAGTTCTCGATCTTCTGGTGAACCATCGATAATTAAGAGGGTGCGCTGTTGCTGAGACATCGTGAATAAATTGAGCGGATAGAGTTCAAGCCCACATCCCGCAGGTTATCACAGAGAGATTACTATTTTTGAAATAGCGCTAAAATCCTCATCTATGTAAAGATTTTACCATACCCTCTATTTTATGGTTTTAAGAAAAGTCTATCATAAAACCCACATTCCGCAGGTTAGGACAGAGGAATTGGTATTTTTGAAATAGCGCTAAAATTGTAATTCCTCATCATAATATGATGGTATGCAAAAATCATACCTACCCCTATTCTATGGCTCAAGAGAAGAACAAATCGGGTTTCATTTTCCTCTGAAGAGATTGAAAAATATCGATTACAGCAATATCAAAAATATAATACCAAACTGAATGCGAGCGTCATTAGCCTAATAGCAAATGCAGCAGTTTGCTTTTACTGAAGTAATGAAAAGTTTGGTTTACCACTATGTCCAAGCTACCAAAACAAAACTCTGACAATGTACAACTACCATAGCCAGATAATGTTAAATTGCCACACCATAATTTTGAACTAATTTGGCTAGATGATGGGTATAAAATAGAAGCTATAACCGTATTTTTATTGTTTGTACTCACGTGGCAGTTGTGGTTGGCGAAAGAGCTTAATGTTTTCACCATATCTATCGGTTAACCCATAATTAAGCTGTTGTGAATTGTTCGATTTCCTGGCAGGTGTAACTCTTGGGTGGTAATTTGCTCTTTGAGCAGATAATCTATGTGCGTCCGCTTTCATCACCGGAACTGCAATGATACTGTTGCATAAATACTAGAAAATAGCGAAAAATTCTACAAAAAGCAAAGGCAAGCTTTTGGAAGAACTCTAGGTAGAATACATAAGCCTCACCTTTTTCCTCAAAATCATGGGCAATATTTTTGGTCATTTATTTCGCATTAGTACTTTTGGCGAGTCTCACGGCGGCGGTGTGGGGGTTGTGATTGATGGTTGTCCTCCACAACTAGAAATTTCGGCAGAAGAAATTCAGGTAGAACTAGATAGAAGGCGGCCGGGACAAAGTAAAATTACGACTCCCCGCAAAGAAGCTGATACCTGCGAGATTATCTCAGGAGTATTTGAAGGCAAAACGCTGGGAACCCCTATAACGATTTTGGTACGTAATCAAGATACTCGTCCCCAAGATTATGACGAGATGGCACAGAAGTATCGGCCTTCTCACGCGGATGCAACCTATGATGCAAAATATGGCATTCGCAATTGGCAAGGTGGGGGTAGGTCGTCAGCACGTGAGACAATCGGGAGAGTAGCAGCAGGTGCGATCGCTAAAAAAATTCTCCGTCAAGTTGCCAATGTCGAAATTATTGCTTACGTTAAGCGGATTAAAGACTTGGAAGGTGTAGTCGATCCTAATACTGTAACCTTAGAACAAGTAGAAAGCAATATCGTTCGCTGTCCCGATGCTGAATGTGGCGATCGCATGATTGAATTGATTGAGCAAATAGGTAGACAAGGCGATTCTATCGGCGGTGTCGTAGAATGTGTGGCGCGAAATGTACCGAAAGGTTTGGGCGAACCAGTATTTGATAAATTAGAAGCTGATATCGCTAAGGGTGTCATGTCTCTGCCTGCTAGCAAAGGCTTTGAAATTGGTTCCGGTTTTGCGGGAACGCTACTAACGGGAATTGAGCATAACGACGAATTTTATATCGATCAAAATGATGAAATCCGTACAGTAACAAACCGTTCTGGCGGTATTCAAGGCGGGATTTCTAACGGCGAAAATATCATTTTGCGAGTTGCATTTAAGCCGACAGCAACAATTAGAAAAGAACAGAAGACTGTAACTCGTGAGGGCGAAGAAACACTATTAGCAGCAAAAGGACGACACGATCCTTGTGTATTACCGCGTGCAGTGCCAATGGTTGAGGCAATGGTGGCGTTGGTACTATGTGACCATTTGTTACGGCATCATGGTCAGTGCAAAGTCTTGTAGTCTCTTGTAGTCTATATATCGACTTAGGAAAGACGCGATTAATCGCGTCTGTACAAGAGTTGGAAGTACGAGGGAATAATTAATTCCCCATTCCCCATACTTCGACTACGCTCAGTACAAGTTCCCCATTGCCTAATTCCAATCCTGTTCGTCTTTTTTACCGCGACTTTTGTAAATACCGCCCAAATCGTGAATTTTGCGAGTTTTCTCAAAAAGCTCAATTTCGGTCAAACCCCATTGCTGCAAGACTTTATCTAGGTCTTTTTGGATGTCTCTTGCGCCTGGAAAGCCTTGATAACGCATTCGCAGCCTGGCTAATTCTGCTAAGTTATAGTCTGTCGCCTCTTGAGCGAGTAAGATATCAATAAGGGGGCGATCGCGATTATAAAGAGGGTGTTGTTGGTCTTTACCAACCGTTGGTTCAGTCATCGTCAGTCCTGAGTGTTGTTAGCGAATAGCTAGGGTTTAGACCGTTCTGAGTCCTGAGTTCTAAGTTTAACCGAGAGCAGAGGAGCAGAAAAGGCAAAAAAATCATCTTCTCCACTGGAAAACTAATTGTAAAATTGAGAACTCCTTACTTACTCCTAACCTCTAACTCCCAACTCTTAAATTCTCTTAGACGGCTAGTACACCTGATGTCTTACGGCTCTCACCACTGCCACTTAACTTTAAATAAAGTTACATTAGTCCTTAAGAAAATACAAAAAACTTTAGATGAGGGTGAATTTTATCTCACCCAAAGTCCAAGCAGCGAGGGAGCAAGAACCCATTATGTTTGAACACTTCACTTCCGAAGCCATTAGAGTAATTATGCTAGCTCAGGAAGAAGCACGTCGCCTGGGACACAATTTCGTAGGAACTGAACAAATTCTCCTGGGTTTGATGGGAGAAGGAACTGGGGTTGCTGCTAAAGTGCTGGCCGAATTAGGCGTTACCCTCAAAGACGCACGTCGTGAGGTAGAAAAAATTATTGGTAGGGGTTCTGGCTTTGTACCACCAGAAATTCCTTTCACTCCCAAGGTGAAAAGCCTCTTCGAGCAATCTTTTAAAGAAGCTCATAGTCTGGGACAGAATTACATCAACACAGAACACTTACTCTTAGGATTAACTGAGGCTGGTGAAGGTGTCGCCGCCAAAGTCCTGCAAAATCTAGGAGTTGACTTCAAGAGTGTCCGTAGTGCCATAGTTCGCCGTTTGGGTGAAAATGCACCAGCTTTCGCTGGTAGTGGTAGTCAAAAGCGCACCCAACCGCTAACGATGGAAGAATATGGCAGAAATTTGACCAAATTAGCGCAAGAAGGCAGACTCGACCCCGTAGTTGGTCGTGAGAAGGAAATTGAGCGGGCGATCCAAATTCTCGGTCGCCGGACTAAGAATAATCCCGTGTTGATTGGAGAACCAGGAGTTGGTAAAACTGCGATCGCAGAAGGTCTAGCTCAAAGAATTATCAACCAAGATGTTCCCGAAACCTTGCAAGACAAGCAAGTTATCAGCCTCGATATGGGGTCATTGGTAGCTGGGACTCGCTTCCGTGGCGATTTTGAAGAACGCATCAAAAAAGTTGTGGAAGAAGTTCGCACTGTCGGTAACATAATTTTGGTAATTGACGAAATTCACACCTTGGTTGGCGCTGGTGGTACAGAAGGTGGTTTGGATGCAGCCAACATCCTCAAACCTGCCTTAGCACGGGGTGAACTCCAGTGCATCGGCGCAACAACCCTTGATGAGTATCGGAAGCACATCGAGCGCGATGCCGCACTAGAACGTCGTTTCCAACCAATTATGGTTGGTGAACCCTCAGTAGAAGAAACCGTACAAATTCTTTACGGCTTGCGCGGCGCTTACGAACAGCACCACAAAGTCACAATTTTGGATTCGGCACTTGTAGCAGCCGCAGAATTATCAGACCGCTACATTAGCGATCGCTTCTTGCCAGATAAGGCAATAGACTTGATTGATGAAGCTGGTTCTCGCGTTCGTCTGCGGAATTCTCAAAGTTCTCCCAATAAAGAACTCAAGCGTGAACTCGCTGGCGTTACCAAAGAAAAAGAAGCAGCAGTCAGAGTCCAAGATTTTGACAAAGCTGTAACCCTACGCGACCAAGAGTTAAAACTCGCAGAACAACTGCAAGCAACGTTTACACCAAACGAGCAACCTGTCAACTCTACTGTAGTTGACGAAGAAGACATTGCTCAAATCGTTGCCTCTTGGACTGGCGTACCAGTCAACAAACTGACTGAATCTGAATCAGAGTTGCTTCTGCACCTAGAAGACACTCTGCATCAACGCCTCATCGGTCAAGAGCAAGCTGTCTCGGCTGTATCTCGCGGTATCCGTCGCGCCCGCGTCGGCTTGAAAAATCCCAATCGTCCCATTGCTAGCTTTATCTTCTCCGGGCCTACCGGAGTCGGTAAAACAGAATTGGCCAAGGCATTAGCTTCCTACTTCTTCGGTGCGGAAGACTCAATGATTCGGCTAGATATGTCCGAATACATGGAAAGTCATACTGTCGCCAAGCTAATTGGTTCGCCTCCGGGTTACGTCGGATACGACGAAGGCGGACAACTTACAGAAGCCGTGCGCCGGAAACCTTACACAGTGTTGCTATTCGACGAAATCGAAAAAGCACACCCCGATGTATTCAATATGCTGCTGCAAATCTTGGATGACGGTCATCTTACCGATGCCAAAGGTCGGAAGGTGGACTTCAAGAATACGCTGATCATTTTGACATCTAACATCGGTTCCAAGGTGATTGAAAAAGGTGGTAGTGGTTTAGGCTTTGACTTCGACACTCAAGCCAACGCTAGTTATAACCGCATCCGCACCTTGGTAAACGAGGAATTGAAAGCTTACTTCCGTCCTGAGTTCCTGAACCGTCTTGATGAAATTATCGTCTTCACCCAGCTTTCTAGGGATGAAGTGAAGCAAATTGCTGAAATTATGCTTCGTGAAGTTTCTAAACGCTTGACAGAAAAGGGAATTACTCTTGAAGTTAGCGATCGCTTCAAAGAACTTGTAGTGCAAGAAGGCTATAACCCTAGTTATGGTGCTAGACCATTACGTCGGGCAATTATGCGCCTTTTAGAAGATTCTCTCGCTGAAGCAATGCTGTCTGGTGAAATTACAGATGGAGACACAGCGCTTATCGATGTTGATGATGACTCTCAGGTGAGAGTACAAAAATTAGAAAAACGAGAATTGCTCTTGGCAAATGTTGGCTAATTTTATACCCGATCGCTTTTTGCTGTAATATTTGAGAAATAATTAGCCTCTCATCTAAGTAGAGGCGATCGCAGGGTCATCTCCGACAAACATAAGTGAAATGGTATATTTTATACCCCTAGTAGAAATGCTAGGGGCTTTTTTTTATGCAATTTTCTACACTTCATCCTTAATGATACCGTTGCAACTTAGTGTTAGCGGTAATATGGCATCTAATTGTTATAAACAACTCATTTTTATAGTGATTCCTCTGGCAACAATTCTGATGCTAATTCACTCTTAACTACATTCTCAGAATCACCAGATTTAGAGAAACCATCTGCTGCATCCTTGATAAAACCAGCTACAGGTACCGCGATTAGCAAACCTAAAACTCCACCGACATTGGTTCCTACAAGTAAAGCAATTAACACCCATATTGGTCGGAGCCCAGTAAATCTACCTAAAAGGCGTGGTGCGATCGCCTGATCGATTAATTGGTCAATGACAACAGCTACCGCAAAAACCTTCACTGCTAGCCAAAAGTCATGTGTGGCTATTATGAAAGTTATCACAACCACGCTGACGACATCGCCAAAGGGAATTAAGCTCAAAAGCCCGACTCCCAAACCAAAGAGTAAAGAAAACTGGACTTGAAAAGCTAAAAACATTAATGTTTCTGAAACTCCCATCAGCAAAGCCAAAGTTACCTGCCCAATCAAGTAATTTTGGAAATTTTGCTGAATAGACTGGCTTACCTGTTGGGCAAAACTCCCCGGTAACTTCTTAAATATCCCCTGCCAAATTCTTGGACCATCTAACAACAGATAAAAAGTCAGCACTACTATAATTAATCCATCAGAAACACTATCAATCGTATCTACAATAATGCTTAAAAGTTTATCCGTAACGAACTCTAATTCATTAGGTAATTGGTCAGTTACTTGTGTTAATAGGTGACTTAAATTCACATTTAATTTGTGGTTAAAAAACCAATTATTTAAAATTTGAAGTTTTTCTTCGCTAGAATCAATCCATTGAGGAAGAACTTTCACCATCTCATTAAATTGCTCTAACACAATAGGAACTAAAGTAATACCCAGAGCAACGATAATTATCAATGCTGATATAAAAACTAATGATACTGCATAGCCACGTTTCACTCCCTGCCTTTGGAGAATGGCAACAGGATAGTTTAAAACAAATGCAAGTAAAGTAGCTAAGACAAGAATTGTTACGACAGGTTGAAAATTTTTAACAAGCAAAAATGCTAGCCAACCATTAAGAAACACTAGAGGAAATAACAGCGTAAAAATTAACCATCTAAGTAGTTGATTGAGTGGGAAATTCATAATTAATTTAAAACTAAAATTATTCTAGTTACTAGATTTAACTGGTGAAATATACTCAACGGCAATAAAATGAGAAAAATCTCCCAATTTCCAATTATTAACTTTCAGCAAAAGCTAAAAATTGTTCCTCATTTATTCGCCCTGCTTGATAGAGAGTATTGGTAATTTCCGAAATAGTTAAAACTGAATGGCTGCGATAACCATTCTGCTGTAACCTATCTTTCACCCCTTGTTCATGATCGATAAGTACCACAATATCATTAACATTTAATCCTGCTGATTCTAACTTTCCTGCCCCTTCCATAACACTTTTGCCACTGATGAGAATATCGTCAACTACCACAACTGTTTCACCAGGATGAAAGTTACCCTCAATAACTCTGCGTGTTCCGTGGGCCTTCACCTCTTTACGGGGGAAAATCATTGGACAATGAAGGCGCAAAGCTAAACCAGTCGCGGTAGGCAAAGAACCATAAGGAATACCTGCCAACCTATCAAAATTGAGATTCTTCAAAATATCCTCATAAGCAGTGAGAACTTGATTAAAAACTTGAGGATTAGAAATAATTTTGCGTAAGTCGATGTAATAAGGAAATATTGCTCCTGATGCTTGGACAAAACTGCCAAACATAATACAGTCAATGTCATAAAGTTGTAAAATCAAATCCTGATAGGGGTGCTGATTTAGGAAACAAACATCAGGAAACCACACAGAACATGTAGAATTTTCGTGAATAATTTCAGTTTTTAGTTGATTAATTTCTGCGCGTAAAGACTCGACTTCCTCAGATAATTGTGTGTTTCCCAACATATCTTGAGGAACAGGAATCAGCAAACCATCACCGTTATCATTCAAACCTGCTTCTAAAATTTGTCTTAGGTTTCCACCCTTCGCCCAGATGCTACGCGCCATAATAATCCGTTCAGGCGCGATCGCTCGAATCAAGGCTAAAACTTCAGCATTTGTAGTTCCCACTTCCAAACCCAATTGTTCTGGAGTTCCCCAAGTTTTTGATTCTTTTACCACCTGTAAATAAAGGGGTGACTCGTTTGTGGGATATTGCTGTAAGGCTTCTGCACCTGGATTAGAAGTACAACATAAGATAAACACCGCTTTCTCAGGATAGACCAAAAAAGGGGCTACATGATCTTGTCCTGTATAGGGACTAAGAGTGATTGCATCCACCTGCCATTCTGTAAACACAGTTTGGGCAAAAATGGTACTAGTATTTAAATCACTGTGTTTGGCATCTAAAATCACTGGGATGTGCGCTGGAATTGCTGCTAAAGTTTTGTACAGCAGTTCTAAGCCGGGAATACCTAACGCTTCGTAAAAGCCAAGTGTAGGTTTATAAGCACAAACGTAATCAGCAGTTTCCGCAATAATGAATTGTAACCACTTTTCCAAACCAGCGATGAGTTCTTCAGATTCATAACGCACAGGCATCATCTCTGGATTTGGATCGAGTCCTACAAATAGTAAGCTTTGATTTTGCAAGATACTACGATTCAATTTATCAAAAAAGTTCATTTTTTTAGTTTAAAAAAATATCATTTACTAAAACATTGATTCTGTTAATTCAGTACCACCAGCTTTTTGCCCTAATTGATAGTGAATCGCTGCAAATAAGATAACCATCGGCACTGAGGCAAAGTGAACAATTCGCAATGCTTGCCAATTGCCAAACAAATCCACAATCCAGGGAAATTGAGCAGGTTTATACATTCCTATTCCTGTAAATAACGCCAGCAGCAAGATCGGAATAATTGCTGTATACGCAATCCGATGCCAAGCATAAATTAGGCGTTTAGAATTGTGACTTTTTTGTAATGCTTTGAAGTCATTTGCACCGACAAACCGATGTCGCCAGCGTCGGGTAATTAAAATGTAAATTCCATACCACAAGAGATTTAGCGAAAATAGCCACATTGCAGCAAAATGCCAGTGTCTACCTCCTGCCAGCCAACCTCCTAATGTAAATATCGGAGGAATGTGCAAACCTGCACGTCCACCAAAAACAGGGTTGGCGTTGTAAATTTGTAGTCCACTGGTGAGCATGATAAACAGGCTAATGATGTTACACCAGTGGAAAATTTTGGCTGCGATCGCTTGAGTCGGTCGCTTTCGAGTTTGAGAGGGGGTCAAAGTCATAGATTTTGACTAGCAAGTTTGGGTGTGGGTATTACTCACATTTATTTTTTCATCCCATGATTCAGTATTCTGACATTGATGGTCTACATCTGCTGTTTTAACTGTCAGTTTAGGTATGAATAGGGTTGTTCTAAGCTAAATATTCAAAATTGGGCGGCTGTTCAGTGACGCTGTTAAAATGCTGTACCCTGTTCTAGTGACCCACGACCAAAGATATTCTATCCGGTATATTCCTAGCAGCGATCGCTAATTGGACTGGTTATGAAGGAAACATGGATTTCTGAGCGCCGGATGATTCAATTGCCTGGATTAACTATCGATCGTCATATCTCAGCACCGAACGAGCTTGAATTCCCTGGATGCAAGTATCATCTGCTTTGTATCTTGTTAAGCGACCATAATCAACAAAAAATGACTCGCATCGGCGAACAAGAATCACAAAAATCTCAAGCCAAAGGAGACTTTTGGATTTGTCCTGCGAAGATGTCGGGGATTTGGTCATGGAATAGCACCGATGAATCGTTAACGTTTGTAATTGATCCACTGTTTTTGTCTCGAATGGCAGAAGAAGTTGGGGAACTAAATGAAAGCAAAGTTGAATTACTAAGTACGGTAAATGCCCACGATCCACAAATTGAAGCGATCGCTCGTTTGTTTCAAGCAGAATTTGACACGGGTGGACTCGGTGGCCATCTTTATGCCGAATCGTTGATCCAGGTGTTGATTGTTCACTTGCTGCGACAATACTGTGCGTTTTCACCAAAAATAAAGCCCGATGTGGGAAGTATGCCTAACAATCGGCTTCAGCCAGTCTTTGACTACATTCACAGCTATTTAGATCGGCCCCTACTTCTCGCTGAACTAGCAGAAATTTCAGGTATAAGTCAATATTATTTTTGCCGATTATTTAAGCAGTCAATGGGTGTAGCACCCTATCAATATGTACTTCAGCAACGTATGGAAAAAGCTAAAGAACTATTGCACCAAAGAAAATATGCGATCGCAGAAATTGCTCTGCTGGTTGGTTGTGCAGACCAAAGCCGCTTTACAAGGCATTTTAAAAAATATGTCGGAGTCACACCCAGGATGTTTTTAAGCAAAAAGTAGAACTTTGCAATGCCAACTGCGTAGGCGTAGCCCAACCTAGGCATCGCAAGAATGACCTAAATCATGATTTGATGTAGCAAGAAAAGTCTATCGTTTATCCAGCAGCACACTGTACCTTCATTTGTAGGAGCTACGGCTGATGAACCCATCAGCGAAACTAATCAACTAGGGGCATAGCAAAATTTATGAGAAGGATTAGTCGTATTTTGCTTTCTATTGTTCTCGTCAGCACTGCTGTAGTTTCGGTAGCGGTAGATTGGAACGCGACTCACCTCTTTAACTCCGAATGGCATCCCCATGCTAAATTTCATGATGCAGTGATGCTGTGGTTATTGAGTGGCATTGCACCAAAACATCATCACCACACTCACAACGATCACCATCATTCTGCCAATTCTCAAGTTACGTTACAGTCTCTTCTAACTCTAGGGATCGCTGGTGGTCTAGTTCCCTGCCCATCAGCGCTAGTATTATTGTTGAGTGCGATCGCACTTCACCAAACTGTATATGGTTTGCTCTTAGTTTGTGCCTTCAGTGTGGGATTAGCAGTCGTACTAATAACCATTGGTTTAGTTATTATTTATGCTCACCAATGGCTGAAGGGTTTTTCATGGGTGCAACCATTACAGCAGTATACGCCGATAATTAGTGCGATGCCTACGGCGGGCTACGCCTACGTGGTGATTATTGTAGGAAGTGTACTGATGGCTTGTGCTGTCATTTAAGTGTTCAGAAGACAATACCAAATTTATAAAACTCAAGTATTGTGAATACATCGACTTGCATTGTGAATGCATTGACCTGCATTGTGAATGCGGCCGTTGCCTTGTTAATATATCGACTTCCAAAAACTAACACATCTTACCCAAAGCTAATTACTTAAAAGCTGGCATGTTTTCTAATAGCAGCATAGTGTTTTGCTGTTGTATTCATTTCAATTACCAACTCTGTACCTTGACCTAATTTAGAATTACACTTAATTTTACCTTGATGTTTTTCAACGATAATTTCTCGACTAATTGATAGTCCCAGCCCCTTACCTTTACCTACTGCTTTGGTGGTAAAAAATGGTTCAAACATCTGTCTTTGGATATGAGGAAGTATGCCTTGACCATTGTCAGAAATACGAATTATAACTTTGTGTTTTTTTCCTATTTGTTTGTTATTTGGCCAAATATCATTACTATTGACTAATGACAAATGACTTCTAACAATTTCTGTATGAATAAAAATTTTGGGAGTAAATGAATAATCATATTTCATCCTTTCTTCTAAGGCATCAATGGCATTAGTTAAGATGTTCATGAATACCTGGTTTAGATCACCTGAGTAACACTCGATTAAGGGTAATTCACCAAAGTCTTTAATTACTTCAATCCCGGCTCTATCAGGCTTTTCTTTCAGCCGATGCTGTAAAATTCTCAGAACACTATCAAGTCCTTCGTGCAGGTCAACCTTTTTCATTTGGCCTTCGTCAGAGGTTGAGAAATTCCGCAAGGCGAAAACAATTTCTTTAACGCGTTCCGAGCCGGCTCGCATTGACCACAGTAATTTTAAAAAGTCCGTCTTCACGAAACTAAGGTCGAGGCATTGCAGATGTAAGGCTATGACTGGGGTAGGTTTGGGATAGTAATGTTGGTAAAGTTCAATGATTCTGATTAAATCTTCAGCGTATTGACTCGCAGGATGGAGATTGCCGTAGATGAAGCTAACAGGGTTGTTAATTTCGTTAGCCATATCCGCCACCAGTTGACCGAGGTTAGCCATTTTCTGGTTCTGCAATAACTGCCTTTGGGTATATTTGAGTTCTTCGTGGGTAGTTTCTAGCTGCTGTGATTTTTCTCTAACTTGGTCTTCAGTAGACTGGTGTTGGGCAATTTCTCTTTGGAGTTGTTCAAGTAGTTGGTATTGTTGAGTAGCGATCGCCTTATCCTGGCTAATATCCTTGTGTGTCCCTGCCATTCGCACTGGTTTGCCGGATTCATCCCACTGAAATACTTTGCCACAAGCCAAAATCCATTTCCATTCGCCGGATTTAGTTAACATTTGCAATTCAACTTCAAACACAGGCGTGTATCCTTGGAGATAATCGTGCAACACCTGGCGAATTCTTGGTAAATCTTGTGGATGTACAAGTCGCTCAAAGGATTTATGCTCATGAGCGATTTCGTCTAATCCATACCCCAAAATGCCCTTCCACTGGGGATCGTAATAGGTTTTATTGGTTATGAGATTCCAATCCCACAACCCCAAGCCACTGGCGATTAATGCCATCTGTAAGGCTGCTTGTGAGCATTGACAAGGATCTAAATTTTCTGGAGATAAGTCTTTTGATTCTGGGAAACTCTGCGAATCTGGTACTGAAAGTGGAGCTTCCGGTTTATGGGTAGCGGGTTCTTCGATATGCATAGCTGCTGGTACGGTGAGGAAGATATCCTGTAACTCTCTCTCTACGCTGTCTTAGCACCCTGACGATCCATTTATGGATAAATCGTCTACTTGGTTGATTAGGCTGTAACTTCGGTTAGAAATATATCAGCCCATATCATCAATTTGGATGGAATTTAGAAAAAGGTAAACGGACGAATGTAACTTCTGTTGCGATCGCCGCGGCCATTTTTTAGAAAAAATAGCTACATTGTGTGCATCTACATTCTAAGATATGTCTAAAAAAAGTAGTTCAAATAAAATATAATCACTTAAAAACTCGAAAAATTTTGTAAAAAAAATTCTATGATTGAGTCACGTCAAATGTTTCAGGATACAAAAATATTGTCAAGCCTTGTTTGTAGCTTTTTTAGGAAAGGGCTGGCTGCCATTCATACAAGGTAGGCTACATTGATTTCCAAAACATAATGGTGTGATAAAATTCATGCTGAATTGGAGCCGATGAGTAATGACTATAGATGAAGTAGTATTGCTACTAAAAGCCAGTCAAGCAACAGGTTTAACAACGCTCCAAGAGATTATATTGCGTTCTTCATGGGAAGGAAAAACTTACACGAATATTGCCTGTGAAGCTCACTACGGCGAGGAACGTGTCAGAAAAATTGCTGCTCATTTATGGCAAGTAATGAGTGATTTTTGTAAAGAACCGATAAATAAATCTAACTTCCGCCAGACTGTAGAAAATCACCGTCTTAGCAAAGCACATCAGCAATTAATTAAGGAATTCAACAAAGTAGCTACGGCTATATCTTTAGAATTTCCTAGTGGCCCAGTATCCCTTAATTCCAGATTCTACATCCCTCGCCCGCCAATTGAGGAAATTGCCTACGCAGAAATAGCTAAACCTGGCTGTCTCATCTGCATCCAAGCGCCCAAGAAGATGGGGAAAAGCTCTCTGATTTTACAGTTGCTTGCACGCGCTAACAATCAAGGCTTTCGCACCGTGACGTTAGATTTTCAGCAAGCAGATAAAGTAATATTTACTAGTTTGGATAAATTTTTGCGCTGGTTCTGTGCTAATGTCAGCCGAGAGTTACAGTTAGAACCAAAACTCAATGATTATTGGGATGAAGATATGGGTAGCAAAGTAAGTTGCTCTATCTATTTTCAACATTATTTACTATCTGCGCTGGAAACTCCCCTTGTGCTGGTATTGAATGAGGTGGATTGGGTATTTGAATATCAGGAAATTGCTGGAGAATTGTTACCGTTAGTGCGATCGTGGTATGAACGAGCCAAAGGGTTAGAAATTTGGCAAAAACTTCGCCTGATTCTGGTTTATTCAACGGAAATTCTTGTTCCTATAAAACTAACTCAATCACCATTTAATATTGGTTTGCCGATTAAGTTACCTCCCTTTACAAAAGAGCAGGTACAGGATTTAGCACTACGTCACGGCTTGGATTGGACAAATGGTAAAATCGAGAGTTTGATGGCAATGGTAGGAGGATATCCTTATTTGGCGCGATTAGCTTTTTATCACCTGGTGGGTAAAGGGGGACTAGAACGAGATTTAGAAAAGCTATTGCAAGAAGCACCCACAGAAGCAGGAATTTATCACGAGTATTTAAAGCAATATGTGTTAGCACTACGAGATGAATCAGCATTGCAAGATGCTTTTCATGAAGTAATTAACGCTACAAATTATGTGAAATTAGAGCCAGTATTGGCATATAAATTACAAAGTATGGGGCTAATTAATTTAGAAGGCGATCGCAGTACTCCTGCCTGTGAATTATATCGTTTATATTTCCGACAATATTTGAAGACAAGCGAGCATTTCAATAACGGCTGTTTTAACTGTGAGTTTAGGCATGGCTAGCGTTATTTCTGCGAGAGTAACTTCAGGAGTGCAAAGCTACAACAACTCTGTGATGGAAAATAGCCGCTGTCGGTCTATTTTCTGAAGCTTGATTTTTTCGGCATAGAAAGCTTGATAATAAGATTGATAACGCTCTGGTTCAGCTTCTGGATCGGTTTGTTGCCATAGTTCCAAAAAGTGGCGATAGCGTTTTTCCAGCATCACCAAATCCATGCAAGCGATCGCAGCTTGAACTACTTGCGGAGTCCGAAGTATTTCTTTTTGGTTTTTTTCATTTACATGGAATAAATGGGAAATTAACCCCATCTCGCTGCTAAATTCTAAAAAATGGTCTTGCAAGCGGGAGATTAAATCTGGTTGAGACGCATTAGCGAAGCGGGGCGAAGCCCAATTTCTCGTCTCTCCATCACTGGATGAGATTTCTAAAATCTGTTGCCATAAAAATCGGTGGTGGGAAAGGCTAAATTGCAAATCTCGCTCCTCTAGTTCGGCAATAATCGCTTGACGTTGTTCGGGACAATGCAAATAAATTCGTAGTAATAAGGCTTCTGCGTGTTCTAAAAGACTGCGTTCTGTAGGAAGTGGGGATTGAGAAACTTTACTACTTCCCCATGCTTGCTTCGCTGATACAGGCTTAGTGTATGCAGCCGCAGCCGGAGCAATTTGAGTTAGTAGATTTTCGACTCGCAGAGGTATAAGTCTGGTATCTCCCAAGCTGAGTATTTCTGCACAGTAGGAAACGTAATAATTTCGTGTATCGCTGTTAGCTATTTTTTTAAGTAATTTGACTAATTGCTGAGTTACTTGCTGAAAATCAGTAGCCTGTTTCAAGTCCCGGTCTTGAATAATTTGCTTAATCTGCCAGTCTAACCAAAGTGGAGCGGTTTCCAAAAGTTCTTTCCGCTCAGACGGAGATAATTCATCTATACGAAATCGAAATTTTTCTAGGGTGGACAGCCTTTTAATTGGAGCAGCTAAAGCTTGATACTCTTCTGGATTATGCGTGTTCAGAAATTCATCAGCATCTTTGCCATTGGGTAAATTAAGAATCTTTAGCTGAACTTCGCCTTTGTATGCCAGTTCAGCTATTTCACCAATTGCCCTTTCAGTTGCATTGGTTCCGGCTTTATCGGCATCAAAGTTTAGTACTAATTGTTTTGATTCGGTGTAGCGTAATACTAGCCGAACTTGTTCTAAGCTTAAGGCTGTACCGAGGGAAGCAACGGCGTTATTAATCCCAGCAGCGTGGAGAGCGATCGCATCAAAATATCCCTCTACCACTACTGCTTGATCTAGTTGGGAAATCCCGCCCTTGGCTTGATCGAGGGCAAATAATGTTTTACCTTTGCTAAAAAGTTCCGTTTCTGGTGAATTCAGATATTTCGGTTGTTCATCTGTGAGAGTTCTGCCACCAAAGGCAATGACGCGCCCTTGAACATCGCGGATGGGAATCATCAAGCGATCGCGAAATACATCATAATAACCGCCTCCTTCCTTGCGCGGCTTAATCAATCCCGCTTTTTCTAGGATTTGCGCTGGGTAATGTTTATCTTCCACTAGATAACGATAAAGAGTTTCCCAACCTGCGGGGGCATAACCTAAGCCAAATTGCTGGATAGTTTCTTCTTTGAGTTGGCGGTTAGATTGCAAATATTGAAGCGCCTTTTGCCCTTGGGATTGTCTTAGGGCGTGTTGATAAAATTGGGCGGACGTTGCCAGAACTTCATACAACTGCTCACGCAAGGATAGTTGACGCTGCAATTCTTGGCGTTGTTCGGGTTCGAGGGTTTGTACAGGTACTTGGTAACGCCGTGCTAAATCCAGCACCACATCAGCAAAAGAGCGCTTTCCCAACTCCATCACAAACTTAATGGCATTTCCTCCAGCTTGACAGCCGAAGCAATAGTACATTTGCTTAGTCTGGCTGACGGTGAAACTAGGAGATTTCTCGTCATGGAAGGGGCACAAACCGACAAAATCCTTTCCACGTTTGCGTAAAACTACGTATTCCGAAACGACATCTACAATATCGGCCCGTAGTTTAACTTCCTCAATTGTATCTGGGTGCAAGCGGGGGATTTGCATTCTAGTCTATTTGTTAAGTCATGAGTTGGTAGTTAACACTGCGGTGGGTTTACCAACTGATAGCTATTATATTCTTGTTGCTAGACCAAGAATGATCTATACAATTGCTTACATTTAATTTTATCAGAGGAAATACTGAAAATGGGACGTATTTTTATATCAGCCGCTCATGGAGGCAGAGAAGCTGGAGGGATCGATTCAGGTGCGATCGCAGGTGGTACAACTGAAGCTAAAGAGATGATTCTGCTGCGGGATTTGATCGTCACCGAACTGAGGGCGCGGAATTTGGAAATTTTAGCAGTTCCCGATGACTTGAGTGCCGCCCAAACCATCACCTGGATCAATTCTCGCGGCCGCCGGGGTGATGTTGCCTTAGAGATTAAATCTGATGCAGCTAACAGCCCTTCTGTGCGTGGGGCTAGCGTCTTTTATATTGCGAATAATAGCGATCGCAAAAGCAATGGTGAACAGTTGCTAGTGGGATTATTGCGCCGCGTCCCCCAATTACCAAATCGGGGAGTCAAGCCAGATACAGATAGTGGATTAGGTAGTTTAGCATTCTGTCGCCAGACAACGCTTCCAGCTTTGGCAATGCAAGTAGGCTTTCTCAGCAATCCAGAGGATCGGGCTTTGCTGCAAACTCGTCGCCGCGATTTTGCTTTAGGAATTGCTGATGGATTGGCAACTTGGAGCCGTGCGATCGATCCTACTCCTGGCACTCCAACCGAAGCAAATTATCCACCAATTAATATCAATATTAATGGACAAAATTACTCAGAGCAAGGAGTATTAGTTAATGGCAATGCTTACATCCCCATTGATTTAGTAGATCGGCTGCGAATTGATCTTTCAAAAGCAGCTAATGTTAATCGAATTACCTATCGCAAAATAGTTTATATTAAAGCAATAGAACTACGAGATTTTAATGTTGCGGTTAACTGGGACGCTGCAACTCGGACTGTAAGTTTGCGATCCAATTTGATCGTTTGCCCTGGTCAATTGGAACGAGTAATGTCTAACGGTAATACTTCGGAAATACAGTTACAATTATTCCTCAGAAACAATAACGAAAGCGCTTTGGCCAAGTTTCCTGATATTCCCAAACTTTATCGAGAAGAAGCAGGGATAGAGGGAGTAAACTATGATATTGCTTTTTGCCAAATGTGTGTAGAAACTGGATTTTTACGCTTTGGCGGTGATATTAAACCCGAGCAAAATAACTTTGCAGGTTTAGGTGCGATCGGTGGCGGTTCAGAGGCTGCATCTTTTCCAAGCGCTAGAATTGGAGTGAGGGCACACGTCCAACATTTGAAAGCTTACGCCAGTTTAGAACCTTTGGTACAAGAAGTAGTAGATCCAAGGTTTCGCTTTGTCACACGTGGAATTGCAACATTAATCGATCAGCTATCAGGGCGATGGTCAGCAGATTTAGATTATGGTGCAAGGATTTCAGCAATGCTTAAACGATTATATGAATCAGCAGGACTTCTTTGAGTGTTGATTAAATAAACTTGCCCTAATTACTTGAACCCTCTCTCCCTTTATGCCCTTTGCGGCAAGCTACAAAGCGTCTAGTGTAGCCGCAAATTCTATTCGCTTTGAAAACATCCTTTAAAATTTAATTATCACTTCCGATTTTCCCGCCGCCACTTACCTCGTACTAAACGAATTTCATCAAAACTATAGCTTTCACCTAGTTGTTCTCGAATTGGAGTCAAAGAGATATCACCAAGAACTTCTAAAACTTGCCAAATTTTTTGCTGATGTTCAAGAGATACTAACTGATTTAAATCTACAGGCTGATTTTTTTCAATTAAATCTGTCAGATGACGAATAATTGTAGTTGGGCGAATGTTGCGTTTTTTGGCAATTTCATCAACACTTAAACCTTGTTTATGTAATTGGAATGTGACTATTTCTGTGTCGGAAGGTAAGCTAACAGAGGGTGTAAATTTAACTTGTGGTGGATCTATTAAACCTTTTTCTTGGCGATAGGCACGAATTTCTGTGAGGAATTTATCACCATATTGGGAAAGTTTGTGGCTACCTACGCCCGAAAGTTTACCAAATTCCGTTAATGTTTTCGGTTGTACCTGTGCCATCACTTTCAAGGTAGAATCCTGAAAGACAACGTAAGGTGGAACAGACTGTTCATCAGCTAGTTGTTTACGGAGCGATCGCAATCTCTGCATTAAAATTTCCGCCTCAGCAGCCTTCTCACTCCCTTCTTCCCATGTAATCTTCTGTGCTACAGGAACAGCAAGAGAAACTGTACGCTGTCGCCGCATCACTTCCCAACTCAGGGGGTTAAGTTTCAAAACAGAGTAACCATCGCTAGTCTGTTCTACCAAACCTTGATGTAAAAGCGATCGCGCCAACATTCGCCATTCATCTACACTTTTATCTTTGCCAATACCATAAGTAGAAAGTTGATCGTGTTCGTTTTGGATAATTTTCTGGCTTTTTGCCCCCCGCAACACATCAATAATGTGCAGCATTCCAAATCTTTCTTTACAACGCGCCACACAAGATAAAAATTTCATGGCTTCAATTGTCCAGTCTTGCATTGGTTTGGGATAACGGCAATTATCACAGTTAGCACAATTGCCATCAAAACGTTCGCCAAAATAACCTAGCTGAATTGTCCGCCGACAAACAGTACCTTGAGCATAGTCAATTACCTGACGCAGTTGTTGTTTAGCAATCAACTGTTCTTGAGGATCAGTTTTTTGATCGATACTCCATTCAATAGTTTTAATATCACTGAAACTAAAAAAAAGTGTACAACGTGAAGGTTCGCTATCCCTTCCTGCCCTTCCTGATTCTTGATAATAACTTTCCAAATTACGCGGTAAATCAAAGTGAATTACTAACCGCACATCTGGTTTATTAATTCCCATCCCAAAGGCAATTGTTGCCACCATCACGCGCACATCATCCCGAATAAACCGAGTTTGATTGCTACTGCGTTCTTCATCACTTAAGCCGGCATGATAAGATAAGGCGGAAATTTTATCATTTTGCAATTTAAAGGTGAGTTCATCAACTTTTTTGCGCGTCAAGCAATAGATAATTGCTGAACCTTCATTCTCTCGAATAAGTTCTAATAATTCAGCATACGCAGACTTGGTTTTAGAACGAACTTCGTAGTAAAGATTTTGACGGTTAAAGCTAGCGATGTGGATACTGGGTTGCTTTAGCCCTAGTTGTTGAATGATATCAGCACGGACGCGATCGGTGGCTGTGGCGGTGAGGGCGAGGGTAGGGACATCAGGATAGCGTTTCCGCAGAGATTTCATTTGCCGATATTCTGGGCGGAAGTCGTGTCCCCACTCGGAGACACAGTGGGCTTCGTCAATGGCAAAAGCCGCAATCCCAATTTTTTCTTTGACTAAATCGAGAAAGGGGAGAAATCTTTCACTCAAGAGACGTTCTGGGGCGACGTAAAGCAATCTGACTTTACCACTGAGGATGGCTTCTTCCCGCGATCGCACCTTATAGGGATTCAGACTACTATTTAGAAATGTGGCGTTAATATTATTATTACGCAGTCCTTCCACTTGATCTTGCATCAAAGCAATTAATGGCGACACCACCACCGTTAAGCCTTTTTTAATTAATGCAGGTAACTGAAAACACAGAGATTTTCCCCCACCCGTAGGCATGACAATTAATAAATCTCGATTTTGCAGCGCATCTTCGATAATTTGCCGTTGTCCGGGGCGGAACCTATCGTAACCGAAGTGATATTTTAGCGCTTGTTCGAGATTGGGATACTGAAGCATAGCGATCGCTTTTTCGGGGGCTGTCTGCGTGAGTAGTTTTGAAGATATCAGGATTTTAACTTACATCATCGGCAGTGTTGGTCAGACCTGTGTTTATCTACGATACTTACGGTGAGCTTTACTGCGGAACGCTGTGCGAACGCTAACGCACTAACGTCGTAGGCGCACGCCGCAGGCATCGCACTATTACCCTAGCGTTCGGCTCAATCAATGCTATGATAAGCACAAATTTCTCACTTTAGGGATGCACGTAATCAGCAAAGTGAAATTGCGGGAATTCTGGGTTCAACACGCTGATTCTGAAGATGCTCTCAATGACTGGTACAAGTTTGCATCTATTGCGAACTGGTCTAATTTGGTAGATGTTCAGAAAAGATATCCGAAAGCAGAAGCGGTTGGTAACTTTACAGTGTTTAACATCAAAGGTAATAACTATCGTTTGATTGTAGATATTAGATATTCCAGCCAGACAATTTTTATTAAATACGTTCTTACCCATCCTGAATACGATAAGGAAAGGTGGAAAGATGATCCCTACTTCTAGTCAACAAACCTATACTGATTTACTGATTCAGTATCAGCCTAAACCAATTAAAACAGAAGAGGAGTATAACAGAGCCTTAACAGCAGTAGAGGGGATGATGTCTGGTGAGTTAGCAGAGGCTGAAACTGCGCTTTTTGAGTTGCTGGTTCTTCTGATTGAAAATTACGAGGAACATCATTACTCGATGGGTAAATCAAAACCTGTGGCTACTTTAGAATCCCTGATGCATGAGTTTGATGTAGAACTAACTTCTTTAGTCGAAATTTTTGGTTCTGTTAAGATTGTTAAGGAAGTGGTTAATGGTCAACGGAAAGTTACCCAATCTGAAGCTAAGTCCCTAGCTAAGTTTTTTAATGAGCATTATTCTGGGCTTTCCCTAACGGATCTTGACTTTGGGCAGCGAGAAAATTGAAGATTATATTTTTACACATTTGGGATACTCTCAATTAGTTAGCATCTACCTAAGCGAGAATTTGCAGTTATTACTTTCCCTTGGTGTCCTACTTGGGTGCATTTTAACTGTGATTCCAAAGCGTCAATCTTTCGTAAAAGCGATACTCCCCACACAATAGAAATCAGCAACTTGATTGTCATGCCTGCAAGTAAAAGTGTTACGATTGTGGAAGTTCTCTTTTGTTGAACTAATCTTTTTTGTTGTTCTGCAAGTCGTGCTTCAACTTCTTTGGCACGTTCGGCTTCTAATGATTGCTGCATTTCTCGCCGATCTAATTCTTCACTAGCAGCTAAAAATCGATAATCTAAGTTGCCCAAGCTTTTGCCATGTGCCCAGGTTTGGGCATCAATCAAGGCTTGTCCGCGCAATAAGCGAGATTTATCATTTTCTTTTGAGGCTATCCACGCATTGAAGGTTTCATAGTAGGGGCGCAAGTAAGCTAATTTTTTTCCAACCCATTCTAAATTGAAAACTTCTTCATAAATTCGGTTTTTGATTTGGAGAAAACCTTGCTTTTTAACCACCAAGCCAGACAGCAATAGTTCTACTTGTTCTCGACTATCATCGGCTGGTACTTCCACTCCTTGGAGGATTTGCTGATAAATTCCTAGCAATCTAGCGGCAATTTGTTCGTTTCTGAGGATGCGATCGCGAATTGTCCGCAAATGCTCTGGTTCATCTTGTGATTCCCATTGATCGATGATATGCGATCGCACCACATTTTCTATCCAAAATTCTTCTGTACCAGGGGGGATTTTTAACTTTCTACCTCCATCATCTTGAGATAAACTGACAAGTAACCGACACAGCTTTTGAGTAAGAAATGGTTGCCCTTTTGTCCAAGCTAATACTTCTTTCAAAACTTTTTGGGGATGATTTTCTTTAATATCCAGTCCTAAAGATAGTGTTTGAGCTTCTTCAAATGTAAAACCATTTACTCGGATAGCTTTACCAAAATTAAACGGTGTAATGTGATTTTGATATAAAATTAAGTCTGAAGGTGTAGCAACACCGAAAATTGCAAATGTAATCCGATCGTACTCTGGATCAATTGCTCGTTGGTTATAACAGAACCGAATCAAGCTAAAAAAGTCATCCACAGAGAAATCGAGACCGAGAATACTATCAATTTCATCAATAAAAATGAATAGCCTTTCGTTAGGAAACTGAACTAAGAGAATTTCTGAAATAAACCGACTAAGTTTCTGGGGCAAAGAAATATCATTTTTTTCTTGCCACCAGGTTTTTAAATTGACTTTTCCTAACAGTTTAAAACCTAGCCACAAATCGCCTACAACTCCCTTATACCACTGTTCTGGAGTTATATTTTCGCAACCAATATTAGTCATATCAATAGTGACACATCTAAAGCCTTCTTGTTGCAAGCGATGCTTGGTTTTTACCATAAGCGAAGATTTGCCCATCTGCCTACTGCTTAGGATATAGCAAAATTCACCCTGCTTTAAGGCTTCGTAAAGTTCCACATCCGCTTTGCGCTCAACATAGCTAGGAGCATCACTGGTTAAAGTGCCACCAACTTGATATCGATAACTGTTCATTTTATTTAAAATTTTAATTAGTTCCCATTCTGAATAAATAAATTTCTATCGGGACAATTGATAAAATTCATATTAAGAACGAGAATTACTTATTTTGATTATTTATCTTTCAACAGTTTACCAGAACAATTACTATCCTGAGTGCTTTCCAAGCTGTTGGCTAAAGTAAAGGCGATATAACTCACACATAACATGAGCTTGATTGCCGTTGAGTTTAACCAAACCCATACTTTCTAGCTTATAAGCAGCGATCGCGTCTAGCTCTACTTTTTGATCCGTTGCAATTACCTGCTGCATAGCTAACATTAATTTTGGGTCTTTTTGTAGTAAGCTCAACAGTTCGCGTAAATGCTGACTGTAAATTCCCACTGGTGTAGATGCAGTTTCTAGTAATACCTCTAATGTCATTTCCTCCTGACATAGATGATAAAGCGCAAGGCTCACCAAATAAGGATGTCCTCCTACCATCGTTTGTAGGGGTGCAAGGCGTTTTGCCCCTTCGGAGTCGGCTGCACAATTTAATCCATAAGACAATGCTAAATTCTGTACCTGATTGAGAGTCAATGGTGGCAGCGTAATTGTGATCCCAACATTGAAAGGCGATTGGTTAAGCTTTAGTGGAATATAAATTTCTGTGGTGTGAACTACCACCATCCGTAGTTTTTGCCAGATTTGATCCTGCTTTGCTTGTTCGTGCCAAAATCGCAGCATTGGCAGAAAATCTTGAGCAATATTGGGATGTTCAAAAACTCGATGGACTTCATTTAAAGCCAAAACTAGAGGACTATTATCAATGTATTGCAGTAGATATGCTTCAAAATAGATTTTGCAGCTTACCTTGCTGCCCATTTCCATATCCCAAAAATCATCTAGACAGGGAAGAAGATTTAACTGTCTGCTGACATTGACACAAAACCAACGCAAAAATTTATCAAGAGAAGCAAAAACGTCTTGATCGGCTTCTTGAAAGTCTAAATAGACGATTTGATAACCTTGCTCTCTAGCATAAGCAATCATCCGGTTGAGCAGCGAACTTTTTCCTGTCTTTCTAGGTGCTTTGATTCGGATTAAGCAACCAGGGTATAAAATCTCGTTACAAACAAGTTCTTCCAGAGGGGGGCGGTTGATGTAAAGAGGAGAACCCAGTGGTACTGGTCCGCTCGGAAATTCAATTTTGCTTGCTGAAAACGAGTCCGGAGACACCATTTCTAAGTTAGATTCTTCACTGAATTCTTGTTGGCTCTGATTTTCGCGATTGCCTATTTCGTCTTGCAGGTATTTCTTCAAGGCTAAATGCAGATTTTTTTTGGTTATTTTTTTTCCAAGTGCGATGGAAAGGTCTTGCCACAACTCAGAGCCAACTTCCTTGATGTAATTGTCGCGGTAGCCTGATTCCTCTGCCATTTCACCATAAGTTTTGCCCAACCACGACTGAGACAGCACAAAGTACTGAATGGAAGCAAGAGGCTTGTCTTGCAGAATTGTTTCTACTGCTTGCAGAATATCTTCCACGGTCATTAAAGTTTAAACAATTACTAGATAAATTCATCTATTTTGACCTATTAATAATATACAACCGAATAAATACTTAAAAAAAGATTCTAAGAATACAGTTTTTTAAACTATAATTTAATGCTGCTTACTTCAAAAAGCTTGCTTATTTTTAAGCAAGATTAAGGAAAGTTAAGTATTAACCTAAGCAGATTGGGTTTTAGAAAATTTAGAAAGACATCACTTTTTCAGTGCCAGAGTCAAACCATCTGCGATCGCTACTAAACTCAGACTAACTCGCCGGTCTTGATGCAGCTTTTGATTAAAGGCACGAATCCTTTTAGTTCTATTATCCTGCACCTGGGGGTCAGCAACCCTGCCTGACCAGAGAACATTATCGATCGCAATTAGTCCCCCCGATCGCACTAATTGCAGCGATCGCTCATAATAAGTATCATAGTTGCTCTTATCTGCATCGATGAAAGCAAAATCAAAGGTTTCCGCTTCTCCCGTTGCCAGTAAACGATCTAAAGTCTCCAAAGCTGGGGCAATGTGCAGTTGAATTTTATCTGCCACTCCAGCTTGCTGCCAATAACGCCGAGCGATCGTTGTAAATTCTTCACTCACATCACAAGCTACCACCTTGCCGTCACTTGGTAACGCCAAGGCTACCACCAGGGAACTATAACCTGTAAATACCCCAACTTCCAAAGTTTTTTTCGCTCCTAGTAACTGCACCAGTAACGCCAAAAATTGCCCCTGTTCAGGAGCAATCTGCATTCTACCTACTGGATGCTGGGCTGTTTCATGCCTCAATTGGGTTAAAATTTCTGGTTCTCGGAGAGAGACTGATAGTAAATAGTCATAAAGGTTTTGTTCAAGTCCTAGTGTTTGAGTGGTCATAAGGTGCGTTTTTCTTTTATCTAAACCCCACAGACTAATTATCTGGTTTTATTGTAAATACGCAGGGTAAATGTTGGGTTTCGTTCCTCAACCCAACCTACGCAGTTGAAGGGTTTTGGTGTTAACTGAACCAACCATATCGCTATGCTTTTTGAAAGTGAGTAAAATTCTTGGACAATAATTCCTATTGTCTCTGTGTTCTCTACGCCTCTGTGGTTCAATAGATTAATTTTAAACCGCAGAGGTACGAGGAGAAAGCAAAGATTTTAGAAGTCACATATCTTGCTTGTATATCTCTAATAATTTTGGAATGTAATCATACCCATCTACACCGATAACCGCAATTATTTTAGGGCGATGTTGCTGTAAGAAACTTTGGAAAGCTTCTGCCCCAATTTGTCCCTGCAAAATTGTTAGTAACCCTGCCGCTTGCCGCCACTCATTAGAAGCAATTTGCTCCAAAAGATACATTCCTAAACAGCCTGTGTAAACAGTTTTTTCCGAATTGTGGAGATGATAATAAGCTTCTGCTAAATAAGCTAGGTTACGCCCCTGTAGATACAAATCGCCGGAAACTTGCGCTGTTTTAAAGCCATCCTCCAAATATTTAATTGCAGTTTGGTGTTCTCCAATTACTAGATAAGCGATTCCTAAGCTACTCACACATAAAGCTTTACTTTGAATATCGCCTAATTTTTCTGATAATTTTAAACCTTGTTCCAAATAATTAATTGCAGCTTCATAAGTTTCAGGTTCTAGATTCTCCAGTTCTTGAGCCTGCATGACTTCGCTGTAACCTAAATTTACTAGTGCGTTGGCTTCTCCTGTGCGTTGGCTTTGCCCGCCGTAGGCATCGCCTGCTTGCCGACTCAATATTAATGCTCGTTGGCTGTAGTTAATTGCTTCAGCATAATTTTGCTGTTGCACGTAGGTGCGGCTGAGGTGGTTGAGATTGGCAATTTCACAGGCGCGATCGCCTGCATTCCTGGCTATCTCTAACGCCTGCTGATGAAAATCTATTGAGCGCTGGTATTGTCCCAAAGCACGCTGTGAATAACCTAAAAGGGTCAATATCCGCGCCTTTTCTTGGGTTCCCTCACCTCGTCGTAATGGTTCATCTAAATAATCGAGGGCATCTCGCAAATAAGTACCAGTAAAAGAGGCAAATATCCCGCCATAAAAGGGAAAATATGGACGCTGGGCAAAGGTTCGCAAAATCTGGAGCATGATTTGAGAACAGGCATCGGCGTATACTGTGCCAATACTTGCAAAACCACTGGCTAATTGACTCCAAATCACTGCAAAGGTCAAAAAAGTGGAAATGGACAACTTTGGCCCGGCTTTAACATCGTAAGCTTGTTGGTCAAACCAGTTAATTAGTCCCCGTTGCAAGAACTGTAAAATTAATGCCATTTCCACCCAATCTCTCAGGGTGATTCCTCGTTGTCGCTGGGCGAACTCAATTGCTGATTTTTCCATCGCTAAGGTGCGAAGCAGTGCTTTGGGTAACTCACTATTGAGTTGTTTAGCCCAACTTGCCCAAGGACCACGTTCTCCCGGTACGCCGCCAAATCCTAAAGCTTCTTTTTGCTCGTACATCCAACTGAGCAAGTTGTCTTGCAATCGCTGCCAAGAAGCTAAACCACGAGTAATCCCTTCGGAAAACTGTTCTAAATCACTATCTGCCTGGGCAAATTGCTGTAATGCTTTTGATAATTGCTGTAGCTGTTGTAAATTTAGCGGATACTTCTGATTGGGGTCAGTAATCCGTAAAAATGTCGCCAGTCGCTCGTCAGCCGGGGCTGTGGTAATTTCTGTAACTGCCGAAGCGATCGCTTCTGTGGTTTTGTTTTGCTCTTGCCAACGTTGCCATTGACTCTGAATAGTCTTAATGGCTCTCAAACTGCGAGTAGCTTTGGCTTTCTTGAGTTCGTCTTTTTCACCATCTACTTGGCTTTGGAGGGCATTCAAGCGATCGCTTAAAACTAACTCAAATACTTCCCCTGTACCGGAAGTAATTCCTTTAAGCAGCATTTGGTACACCATCTCAACAGAGCTAATTTTGCCCTTGAGGGTGGTTTCAACAATTTCATCGATTAAGGCAAGATAGCGATCGCGCAATGGCAGAGAATCTGACACTTTAGCTACTAAGAAACGTCACGTCAATTCTAATTCTAGTCTAGTGGGGAGAAGGGGGAAGGGGGCAGCACTTTGGCTCCTTTCGACTTCGCTACCTCGGCTTCGCTACCTCGGCTTCGCTCGGCACAAGTCAAGGCAAGTCGCTCAGTGACTGGAGAGCAAGGGGTAGGAGAGCAGGAGGAAACTTGGTTCATCCATTATGGAACTGGATGAATCCACCTTTGAACTCCGTTGACGAGTATTTGAACTGGATAAATCCACCTTTTATCTCCGTCGCCGAGTATTTGAACTAGATGAATCCACCTTTTATCTCCGTCGTCGAGTATTTGAACTGGATGAATCCATCTTTTATCTCCGTCGCCGAGTATTTGAACTCCGTTTACGAGTATTAAAGGCTCATTAATAAGCCTTTAATACTCGTAAACCATTATAAAAACTCATCAAACAAGGCAAAAGTAAAAAGCAAAAGAAATATTAAATTCATCTTTAATTTTTAATTTCTAATTTTTAATTCTTCAAGTGCGTCCGGTGAGGTTGGCAACTACAACTGCTAACTCAGAGGGATTTACTGGTTTGGGGACGTGGAGTTGAAAGCCTGCTAACAACGCTTGCGTGCGATCCTCTGCCCTAGCGTAGGCTGTCAGCGCCACTGCTGGAATCCGCCCTCCTTGATCTGTTGGTAGCGCCCTTACTTGACGAATTAGTGCGTAGCCATCTTGTTGTGGCATACCGATATCGCTCACCAGTATATGGGGGCGAAATTGTTGCAAAGCAAGCAGTGCTTCACAAGCAGATGCAGCTGCTATGACTTGCGCCCCATACTGTCCCAGAATTGTGGTGAGTAAATGACGCGCGTCTGCCTCATCATCAACAATTAGCACTCGCAAGTCATCTAATCTCGGCAGGTAATTATTAGCCTCTGGGACATCCACCAGAGATGAAGGCTGCTCTGCTGTATTAGCCTCTACATAAACGGCTTTCATCGGCAGATTGACAATGAATGTCGCTCCCTGTCCAACTCCTAGACTTTCGACAGAGACTGTGCCACCGTGTAATTCTACCAAGTGACGGACGATCGCTAACCCTAATCCTAGTCCGCCATGCGATCGCGTGCTGGAACTGTCAGCTTGACGAAAGCGTTCAAATACATGGGGGAGAAATTCGGCAGCAATTCCCACTCCCGTATCACTCACCCGAATTTGCACGGAAGATTCAATCCGCTCTAATTGCACATCAACGCTTCCGCCCTTGGATGTAAACTTGACGGCGTTGGAGAGCAAGTTCCACACAACCTGTTGCAAGCGGTTGGTATCACCCACAACTATCCCAACTTCAGGATCGAATTTACACTTGATGTTAATCTCTTTAGCCTCAGCTGCTGGGCGCACAGTATCGATTGCCGCCTCTACAAGTGGTACAAGTTTTATCCGATGGATACTGAGATGAAGTGTGCCCCTAATAATCCGTGACACATCTAGGACATCTTCGATTAGTTGCGCGAGGGATTTAGTGTTACGCTCAATTGTTTCTAGCGCCCGCGCAGTAGTAGCCTCATCAAACTTACGATTTCTCAGTAGCTGCGTCCAACCTAATATGGCGTTTAAGGGTGTACGGAGTTCGTGGGAGAGGGTGGCGAGAAACTCATCCTTCATCCGGTTTGCTGATTCTGCATCAGCGCGTGCTGCTTTTTCGCGCTCAAGCAGTTGTTCGCGTTCTTGCTCTGCTTGCTTGCGATCAGTAATATCGAGCATAAACCCATGTAGTAGCTGCGGCCCATTCTCATCCCGCACGACATTAATAATGTCATACAGCCACACAACTCTGCCATCAGCAGCCAACATTCTGTATTCAAATTCGTAATTATTCAGTGACAGCGAAGATTCTTGGCAATACTGAATAGCCCACTCGCGATCTTCTGGATGCATGTGTTTTTGCCAGAAATCATCGATGTACCAGTCTGATAATGGATAACCAAGAATCTCAACGGTTTGCGGCCCTACATAAGTAAAATTTCCGGTAGTGGCATTTACCTCCCAAGGAATTATGCGGACTTTTTCGGTGAGTGTCTTTAACCGTTTTTCGCTCTGTTTTAGTGCTGCTTCTGCTAACTTATGAAGTGTAATATCTGTGATTAAGGCAACAAATCCTTCAACTTTTCCTTGCTCGCTGAACTGGGGAACGTAACTTACATTTATGTAATGGTGTGTGCCATCTTTATGAGGTAATTGGGTTTCATAAGTGACTTCCTCTCCAGAAAGTACTGCTTCTACATAAGGAAGAATTGACTGATAAACCGACTCTCCCATAATTTCTCTAATGTGTTTACCATAAATTTCGGAAGCGGGAAGTCCAAACCAGTCTTCATATCCCTTGTTATTAAAGCGATAAAGCTGCTGGATATCAACATAAGAAATCTGGACAGGCACAGCATTTGTAATTAGCCGCAGTTGCTCTTCTTGTTGATTTAGTGCTGCTTCTGCTTGTTTGCGTTCTGTGATATCGCGTTGAGTTCCCCACGCTCTAACTAAAAGACCATTTTCGACAATTCCCACCAGATTATTCAAAAAATATTTGGAATTACCTTGCTTATCTATTTCGTGAGATTCTGCATCGATTAATCGGTAGTTAGAACGGATAAAATTACGCAGGTATGCAATATTATGTGGATCGGAGGGAATGAGAAAATCTCCTAGTCTGGCGTTGATAATTTCTTCAGCACGAGAACAGCCATACATCTGTGCCATCACATTGTTGCATTCGGCTAAGTAAACATATTGGTAAAAATGTTGAATTTGTTCATCTTCTGGACAGTCTGGCGAAATTGGTACTTCTAGTTCAATGCACCAAATACCTTCTGAACTCTGCTCTAAAAAAGCGCGGTAGCGTTCTTCGCTTTGGCATAGGGCAAGCTCTACCTGTTTGCGTTCGCTTAAATCAAGGACAAAAGAGATAATATCGTTAGAATTATTCTCTAACAAAGCAGAACCTAGCAGGATGGGAACACAGTTCTGATCTTTGCGGATGTATTCGTTCTCAAAAGGCTGACATACTCCTTTGGCTTTGAGTTCTGCGATCGCACTGTTGTTTGCTTCAATATATTTTGGTGGGATCATATCGCGCCATCTAACCCGCCCGGCAAGTAAATCTTCTTGCGAATAACCTACCATTCGTAAAAAAGCATCATTGGCTTCTGCGATCGCCCCATCCATATTGGCTACAATTATCCCAATAATGTTGGACTCTACCAACCTTCTAAACTTTGCCTCGCTCACTTTTAACTTCTGCAAACTCATTTGAAGATGTTGTTTGGCAGTGCGTAACTCTGAGTTTAGCAAGGTGATGAATGTTGTCACCAGGACAAACAAGCCTAACCGTCTTATGTTGTCTAGACTCGCAACCGAGAGCGAAAACACTGGCTCTAAGAAAAAATAGCTAACAGTTAAAGTAGACAAAGCAGTAGCCAGCAGCCCTGCTTCCATACCACCATACCAAGCACTAACCGCCACGGCAGCAAAAAACAGCAGGAAAATAGTTGGTTTCAGTAGTGGCTGTAGCAATAGTGTTAGTAGCAATGCGCTACCAACAGCCAATAGTGCAACAGCATAGGGTGCTAGAAGGGAACGTGTTCCTTTCAATGTGGCTTCTCCTTTTATGCAGCTAGCTAAAGGATTATTCCCAAAATCAGCTAGAGAATGCGATGCGTTAACCAGTCTGCGTTCGCTTCTAGCGTCTCGTAGAGAGCGTCACAGCCCGTCGTAGACATCGCTCAATATTTATTATGCATCGAAATAATACACATTAAAGCAGTTATTTGCTGTGAATCTATCTAAAGGATTAAAGCTTAGTTTTAGCAGAGGTTAAACAACTAAGATTTATCGCTCTAATTATATACTTTATATTTCTCTATATCCGTCAAATAGCATACTTGTATTAGTTTTTAAAATTAACTTTTTTTAGGATATAAGTCATCATTTCTCCTTTGCCTTTAACCTGAATCAAACCTCGTTTATCGAATAAGTATTTATCTTTTAAAAGCTGATAAGTTGCTTCACAAACCTGGATATTACCGGCTATTCCATGTGATTCCATTCTACTAGCAGTATTTACTGTATCTCCCCAGAGATCGTAAGCAAACTTTTTCAGACCAATCACTCCCGCTACAACTGGCCCTGTACTAATGCCAATACGGATGCTAAATAATTGATTATTTTCTGCATTAAAGATAGCTATAGCATTTTGCATATCCAACGCCATATTAGCTATTGCTAAAGCATGATCCTTAGACTGATTTGGCAATCCGGCAACAGCCATATATGCGTCGCCAATAGTCTTGATTTTCTCTACCTTGTGAAGTTCTGCTAATTGGTCAAACAAACAGAATATTGTATTTAATAACTCGACTAATTCCGTAGGAGATGTACGAGCTGAAAGCTCTGTAAAACCAACAATATCGGCAAATAATACCGTAACTTCCATAAAACTATCAGCAATAGTTGTAGGCTGTTGTTTTAATTGTTCCGCAATCATTCCTGGCAAAATATTTAGTAGCAGCCGTTCCGATTTTTGCTGCGCCAGTTCCATTGCTTTACGCGCATAAAATTCTTTTTTTCGCAAGCGTTCGTATAAAAATACAGAAAATACACAAATTATGCAAGTCCAAAAGAAGTATAATCCTTGTTCAACATAAAAAGCTGATGGATTCTTCAATATAGGATTATATAAGAAATATAAGATTAAATAGCAAAGTATTGTTCCGAGTTGAGATATTAAATGCATCCACCATTGAACTGGTATAATTGTAGCCTGAGTAAGAAACATCAAAGTCCAAATATTGCTTCTAGGTTCCAGATTATTAAACAACAAAGCTATATCAATTTGGACAACACAAGTTACAGCCCAGCATAAACTCAAAAAAATTAAGTCAGGATGGCGACGACCAATAGAAGTTTTACATAAACCCCAACAAATAAAAATGAATAATTCTACGACAATCCCAATTTTAAAAGCGTATATCTTGGCTTCTAGATATGAATTTGCCCAAAGGAAAAAAGCGATTAAAGTCAAGCCAGCTACCAGCATAATCTGGGCCTGCAATTGCAGCCGTTTTAGTAGAAAGCTCTGTCGCTGTTCTTTGTAGGATTCGGCAAGGTTATTGTTGGTTTGCCGATTGGACATTCCGTGACTAATGAGGGCATCTAGTTGGGTTTTGTCAGAGTTAATTGGATGAATCATGCACTTTTTACGTTATTAGTAATCAATAGACTAGGGAATGGGGCATGGCGAATGGAAAAATTACCAATGCCCAATCCCCCATACCCAATCCCCAATACCCAATTCCCATAAATGGCTCGTACCCCTACACTAAATTTTGATCGTGGCACATTAATTTTGCATCCACCACCACGCGGCAAAGGTTGGATGGATTATGCGACGTGGGATGATAGAGTTGAAAAATTCCGCATTCCAGCAATTAGATACCGATCGCTAGTAGAAGCACTACAAGCGGAAGATGTGAATTTTATCGATGAGGCCAAGCAATTTTATCCTGTAGATTTGGTTCCCACTTTGGAAATGGAACCCTATCCCCACCAGACTGAGGCGTTAGCGGCTTGGAAACTGGCGGGTAGACAAGGGGTGGTTGTGCTTCCTACGGCGGCGGGAAAGACTTATTTAGCGCAAATGGCGATGCAGTCAACGCCCCGCACAACGCTAATTGTGGTGCCAACTTTAGATTTAATGCATCAGTGGTATGCACATTTAGTAGCGGCTTTCCCCGATGCTGAGGTGGGATTGCTGGGAGGTGGTTCGCGGGATAGAACGGCGATTCTAGTTGCAACTTATGATAGTGCAGCAATTCACGCTGAGACGTTGGGAAATCAATATGCGCTGATTGTTTTTGATGAATGCCATCATTTACCGACAGATTTTAATCGGGTTATCGCTGAATATGCGATCGCACCTTATCGTCTGGGACTCTCTGCTACACCCGAACGTACTGATGGTAAACACGCTGATTTAAATATTCTCATTGGAGAAGAAGTATATCGCAAACGGGCCGAGGATTTGGCGGGGAAGGCGTTAGCAGAACATGAAATTGTCCAAATTAAGGTAAAGTTATCGCAACTTGAACGGGAAAGATACAACCAGTTAATTCAAACCCGCAACGACTTTTTGAAGCAATCGAAGATTTCTTTAGGAAGTCTGCAAGGTTGGCAAATGTTTGTGCAGATGAGTGCTAGATCGCAATCTGGACGTAGGGCGATGTTAGCGCACCGGGAAGCAAAAGATATTGCTTTGGGGACTGATGGGAAGTTGCGAATTCTGATTAATTTATTGGCAGAACATTATCCGGCAAGAATTTTAATTTTTACTGCTGATAATGCAACGGTTTACCGCATTTCTCAAGAGTTGCTAATTCCGGCTATTACTCATCAAACTCCTGTGAAGGAACGGCATGAGATACTAACTAAGTTTCGGGAGGGTAAATATAATACTTTGGTTGCTTCTCATGTGTTGAATGAAGGCGTTGATGTACCTGCGGCAACTGTTGCGATTATTTTATCGGGGACGGGTTCGGCTAGGGAGTATACTCAGCGCTTGGGAAGGATTTTACGGAAGGGGAATATTGAGAATAAGCAGGCGATTTTGTATGAGGTTGTGGCGGAGGATACAAGTGAGGAGGGGACTTCGGCTAGGCGGAGAGGGGAGAGGAATAACGAACCGCAGAGGCGCGGAGGGCGCAGAGAGGAAGAGGAGAAAAAGGGGAAGTTACAGGTTGTGTATGGGAGTGAGAAGGAAAGGAGTTTGAAGGCTGCGGAACAGTTAGAAATTAATTATTCAGTCCAAAATCCAAAACTTGTACTGAGCGAAGTCGAAGTATCTAAAATCCAGAATTCAGATGTTACCGACAGACTTACTGATGCATCGCCAAAACGGAGAGGAGATCATTCCGAAGAGACTGAAGATTGATCGGGGAACTTCGGATTTGGCGATTGAGTTAATTAATTATTTTCAATCAGCAGTGGGGAAGACTCAGGGTGTACTTGAGCGACAACTGACTGATTTTGAGGGAGATTCTACAGATTATCGGGTGAAGCGAGGGTTAGCTTATATTCTCAAAAGCAGTTTTTGCACTTTTGAGGTGGTTAGTCCTTTGGAACCACAAATGTTAAGAGAACGGGTGTTTTCGTTGGCGGCAAAATCGGTTTCTAGTCGAGAATCGACACAAATTACTTTGAGTAAAATTGCTGATGAGTTAACTCAAGAACTTGAGCGGGAAGTATTATTAGAACAGGTTCGTAATGGACTATACGCTGATTTATCTGAAAATAAAATTTTGACAGTGTTTGATGCACCAACAGCGCCAGATTTGTTAAATAGATATAACTTATCTCAAGTGCAGGGTGTGTTTTATAAAGCCAGTCAACTGGTGTTAAATGCTCATCGTAATGTTCCGGGTGAATATAAGCTGTTATTTCGCTATCTGAAGTTGTTTCAATTGATGGCTTATATTGAGGGCGATGCTGACCACGGGTTTACTATTACCATTGACGGGCCGACGAGTTTGTTTAATCCTAGTACACGATATGGGTTAGCGATCGCTAAACTTATTCCGGCTTTACTTCACGTTACTAAATGGAGTCTTTCTTCGATTCTCCAAACCCGCGACGCTTATACAAATGCTTGGAAAACTGGACGTTTCACCCTCAATTCTGAATGTGGTTTAGTATCCCACTATCCACCAGGGAAACCCTACGATAGTATGCTAGAAGCATCCTTTGCTGATAAGTGGGATGCTTTGAAAAGCGGCTGGGCATTAGAGCGAGAAGTTGATTTGATCCCAATCCCCGGTAGTGTGATGATTCCCGATTTTCGCTTAGTGCATTCTGATGGACGCACTTTCTTATTAGAAATTGTTGGTTATTGGCGACCAGAATATTTACAAAAAAAGTTTTCTCAGGTGCGGCGGGCTGGACGTGATGACTTAATTTTGGCAATTTCTGAAAGACTTAATTTAGAAAAGGCGGGAGTAAAATTAAATGATGTCCCCGCCAGAATTGTTTGGTTTAAAGATAAGTTATTGCCGAAAGCTGTCTTAGCTGTAATGGATTGATTATGGGAGTGGGAACTGGGTTACTTGGTATTGGATATTTCATATTTGGAAAAGTCTTCCCTAATTCCCAGTCCCTAGTCCCTACTTAGAACGGCGCGATGCAGACGAACGAGCCCCAGGCTTCTCGCCATTAGTCGCGGGTGGTGCTGCTTTACGTTTAGCCGATGTCCGTGGTAACGGTTTAGGAGTCCGAGGCGATCGCTTTTCACCTCCAGATTTGGGTCTGTGTTGCCGTCCATTAGGGATTGGTTCGGCCGTTGTATCGGGGTTAGGGCCAAAGCCAGCAACTACTTCCCTTGGCAAACGCTGCTCAATCAGTTTTTCGATATCTGTCAATAAACTGTATTCATCGACGCACACCAGCGATACGGCTTCACCTGACGCACCAGCACGACCAGTTCGCCCAATGCGATGAACATAATCTTCCGGTACATTAGGTAAATCGAAGTTGACTACATGGGGTAGTTCGCTGATGTCAAGACCTCTAGCAGCAATGTCTGTCGCCACCAATACCTGTAAGCTACCATTCTTGAACTTTGCCAGAGCATTGGTACGCACCGGCTGACTCTTATTCCCGTGGATTGCAAGTGCTTGAATGCGGTCTTCACCCAACTGCTTGACTAAACGGTCAGCGCCATACTTAGTACGAGTAAACACTAGCACTTGATACCAATTATCGCGCCGAATCAGGTGAGCAAGTAATTGGCGTTTCTTGTCACGGTCTACTTGGTAAATTTTTTGGGCGATCGTCTCGGCGGTGACGTTGCGGCGTGCTACCTCAATCATCTTCGGGTTATTGAGTAGTCCGGCGGCTAGCGCTTTAATTTTGTCTGAAAAAGTAGCGAAGAATAGCAAATTTTGTCGCTGTTTGGGCAAAATTGCAAGGATGCGGCGGATATCATGGATAAAGCCCATGTCCAGCATCCGATCTGCTTCATCTAGAACTAAAACCTCAATATGTGACAGGTTCAGCGTGCCCTGCTGTACGTGATCCAGCAATCGCCCTGGAGTAGCAACCAAGATATCCACTCGGTTCTTCAAACGCTGTTTTTGCAGATTAATACCGACTCCCCCAAACATCACCATTGAGTTGAGCTGCAAGTATTTGCCGTACTCGCGCACGCTTTCTTCCACTTGGGCTGCGAGTTCACGAGTCGGGGTGAGAATCAGTGCCCGGATCGGGCGGTATCCATTAGATGTAACTTTGACGTTCTTCTCGGACGATAACCGATGTAGAAGCGGTAAGGTAAAACTAGCGGTTTTTCCAGTGCCAGTTTGTGCCCCAGCTAGTAAATCGCTACCCGATAAGACGGCAGGAATCGCCTGTCTCTGAATTGGCGTAGGTTCGGTGTAGCCTCGCTCTGTAACCGCACGGATAATTTCATTGGACAAGCCGAGAGTAGAAAAATTCATAAAACTCCAAAAGTAACATCGGCCTGTCGCCAATGGCGGCGTCAGTCTTAGGCGGACGGATAAAAAAGTCTTGAAAGGCTGGATGGGCAGTAACGCAAAGACTGAAGAGCGAGTGCCGCAGTCCCACATTCTAACAGATTGTAGTTCATTGTGTGGTTAAAGTTGCTCTGATTCAGTGTTGTGTTAAATTAGCATTACTTGGAATGTAAAGTATTGAACAATTAGGAGAAATTCGTTATCGCAATCCAAAAGCAACTGATTAATTCACAAATCAAGTCACCTCATGTCTTCTTGATTGACCATGAGAATAACAATCGTGGTCTGATCGACACCAATGAGGCGCTACAGTTGGCCGAGAGCTTAGAGCTTGACTTGGTTGTAGTCTCTCAAGGTAAAGAGGCCCCAATTGCCAAAATCCTGAATTATGGTAAGCTTCAGTATCAAAAGAAAAAACGTCAGAGCCAGAGTGCTAGACCTACGGTAAAAGAAGTTCGTTTCGGTTTAAACGTGGGTGTGGCTGATTACAATTTACGTATTGAAAAAGCAGTTGGTTGGTTGAGTAAAGGCGATTCAGTGAAGTTTGCCATTCGTTTACGAGGCCGAGAACATCAATATCGTGACCAAGCGGGAGAACTGCTAGACAGAATTGCAAAAGACCTCAGTCAAGTAGGTAAAATCCAGTCACTGGATAAACGCTCATTAATTGTTCAAGTCATTCCTGCCTAGTTAATCTTGCGATCGCTGGAGGATGTATTTGTGCCAGCTTTTGAAACTCCCACGGACATGAAAACATTGCTATTGCTCGTTTTCAGATCAAGCCGTGGGATTTTAGCTCCAAGCTAAGAAACCAAAAAAGCCAGAGCATAGGCAACAGCACTCCATCAGCTAACAATGGGACATAGCCAATCAATCGGCGCATTTAGTGATTAGGTGTGTTAACGCATCAATCAAGCGATCGCTTTCCATTGGCACAATGTCCTGTCCATGCATCACATTTTGAGTAATATGAAAATGCACTAATGTTCCTAAGAGGATTCTCGCTGTTGCTTCTGGATCGGGTATCTTTAGTTCCGGAGCCTCCAAGTACTGAGTAAGAGTTTCCACTACTGGCTTAATCATCACCCGAACACAAATTTGAGCTAACTCAGGAAAACGCCCAGATTCCCCTATTAGTACTCGCATAAATGCACTATGTTCTTGGTCATTAATCATCTGCTCTAATGCTTTGGTTACTATTTGGCGCAGTATGGCGGCTGGTTCTCCCTCAATAGGTTCTGTGCCAAAAATGGAGCTGTTCTTTTTGCTTGTCAGTTGCTCTAACAGTACTTTAAAAAGTCCTTCTTTATCTTGAAAGTGGCTGTAGACTGTCGCTTTAGAAACACCTGCTGCTACCGCTACCCGATCCATGCTTGTTCCAGCATAGCCATTTTGAAGGAACTCTTGCATTGCTCCTTGCAGAATTTGCTCCACTTTATCAACGGAATTGTCTCGATCCACTTCGCCAGTTTTGATGCGTACCATTTATTAATCATCCTTTCTTATAAACAATATTAATAGATGCTGCAAAATGCCCCAGTACAAAATGGCGAAAATAAATATACCCTTTCATAAAGCCCAAAAGCCTTTATTATCAGCTTTCCTCGCTTCTACTTTCTTCTAGTAGACAATCAATCCCAATAGGGAATAGCATTCCCCTGCATAATGCCTTTTTGATTGACAAGTTTAGTTATATCATCTTGACTAAACTAGTCCGTTTAGTTTAGCATAAATTGAACTGAACAGTTTAGTACAAGTTGCTACTGGTGGTAAGGGGAAAATAGTATGGAGCAAAACAGGAATTCAGAGGGTCTAAGGTCTTCTCAGAATCTTGTGCGATCGCCTGTTCTACTTGCAATAATTACATCTCTAGCAATAGGCGGAATCAGCGTTTATGCTGTGATGAAGCTTCAGGCTACAGCTAATGAGAAGCAAAAGACATCAGTAGCGATTCAGCCTGTGGTAAAAACAGTCACAGCATTAGGGCGGCTAGAACCAAAGGGAGAAGTAATAAAACTATCAGCGCCTTCTTCTAATGAAGGAAATCGGGTAGAGCAACTATTGGTGAAAGAAGGCGATGCCATCAAAGCTGGGCAGGTAGTTGCGATTATGGACAACCGCGATCGCCTCCAAGCGACTTTGGGTGAAGCAGAAAAACAAGTTAAAGTTGCTAAATCCCGCCTTAACCAGGTAAAAGCTGGAGCCAAACAGGGAGAAATTGGAGCGCGTCAAGCTACCGTGAATCGTCTGCAAGTAGAATTAGAAGGAGACATTAAAACTCAGCAAGCCACAATTAACCGTATAGAAGCAGAACTCCTTGGGCAACAACGGAGCTTGCAAGCAACAGTGGCTCGCGTAGCAGCCGAGAGACGTAATGCCCAAGCTGAGGTACAGCGCTACGAGACTTTATATAAAGCAGGAGCAATTTCTAGCCAGGAAGTTGATAGCAGACGTTTAAGTGCAGAAACTTCCACTCAAGCGTTAATTGAAAGCCAAGCCACTCAGACAAGAACTGTGGCTACCCTACAACAGCAACTTAACGAAGCAAAAGCTAACCAGGATAAAACCCTCGCCAGCTTACAACAGCAGATTAACGAAGCAAAAGCTAACCTGAATCAAACTGCTGAAGTCCGTCCCACAGATATAGCAAATGCACAGGCAGAGATAGAGAGCGCTCAAGCCACCGTGGAGAAAATTAAAGCAGAACTGGCGCAAGCATACATTGTGGCTCCTAAAGCCGGTCGAATTTTGGAGATTAATACACGAGCCGGAGAAACTGTTGGCGATGAAGGAATTGTGGCTCTAGGCCAAACCGACCAGATGTATGCAGTGGTAGAAGTCTACCAAAGTGATATCAAGAGAGTGCGTCCGGGACAGGATGTGCGGGTCAGCAGTGATTCCCTACGCAATGAATTAGAGGGAAGAGTAGATTGGATTGGTATGCAGGTAAAGCGGCAAAATCTGATCAACGCCGATCCCTCTAGCAATATTGATGCCAGAGTAGTGGAAGTTCATGTGCAACTGAATAAACTATCTAGCCAAAACGCTTCTAGCTTAACTAATTTGCAAGTCAAGGCGGTAATTGAACTGTGATTGGATTTATCCAGCAACTGCGGCGGCGAACACCTTTAGGATGGTTGCAACTGAGTCACGAAAAAGGTCGTCTGTTGGTGGCATTGTCAGGCATTGCCTTTGCTGATGTTCTGATGTTCATGCAGCTAGGGTTTCAGACTGCCTTGTTTGAAAGTAATACAATCTTGCATCGGAGTATGCAGGCTGATATGTTTGTCATCAGCCCCCAAGCACGTAACCTAGCAAATATGTCTAACTTTACGCGGCGGCGGCTGTATCAAGCAATGGATGTACCAGGTGTAAAGTCGGCAGAAGGAATGTACGTCAACATTGTTGATTGGAAAAATCCCCAAACACAACAGAAGACGACAATATTAGTTATGGGGTTCAATCCCGATCGGCAAGTGTTTAACTTAGCGGATGTGAATCGCCAGGTAGATGCTGTTAAGCTACCAGATACCGTTCTCTTCGATCGCGCCTCTAGAGGAGATTACAATGAAGCGATCGCCAAAATTGAACAAGGTAAAACTGTCACAACCGAAATAGAACGGCGGACAATTACCATTAGCGGCTTATTTACAGTCGGGGCTTCCTTCATAGCAGATGGTACTTTAATCACCAGCGACCAAAACTTTCTGCGACTATTTCCCAGACGAGAAGCCAGCAGCGTTAGTCTTGGTTTGGTGCAGCTGCAACCAGGCTACGATCCAAAAGAGATGAAAGCAGCTTTAGAATCTCATTTAGATGATGATGTCAAAGTTTTAACTCAAGCAGAATTTATCGAATTTGAAATAAATTACTGGAAAACAAATACTGCAATCGGATTTATCTTCAGCCTCGGTGTAGCAATGGGGTTTATGGTAGGCGTGATTATTGTCTATCAAGTTCTTTCTACAGATGTAAATTCCCATATTAAAGAATACGCCACTTTTAAAGCGATGGGGTATAACAATCTCTACTTATTAGGTGTGGTGCTTGAAGAGGCGATAATTTTGGCAGTCTTGGGCTTTATCCCAGGAGCGATCGCACCTTTAGGACTTTATCATTTAACACGTAATGCGACTAATTTGCCACTTTACATGACCGTAGCACGGGCTTTGACGGTATTAACCCTGACTATGATTATGTGTGTAATTTCTGGTGCGATCGCCACCCGTAAATTACAGTCAGCCGATCCCGCAGATATGTTTTAATTTGTCATTTGTCATTTATCCTTTGCAAAGGACAAATGACAAGCATCACGAGTAATCAAGCTATTTATGAGTAGTCAACCTGTCATCTCTGTTAAAAATCTCGATCACTATTTCGGTCATGGTCAGCTTCGCAAACAAGTTCTCTTTGATATCAACCTGGATATTAACGCTGGCGAAATTATTATTATGACTGGGCCTTCTGGTTCTGGTAAAACTACACTTCTTACCTTAGCCGGCGGCTTGCGTTCTGCCCAATCTGGCAGTTTGCAGATATTGGAACAAGAACTATGTGGCGCTAAGACAGCACAACTTACCCAGGTGCGACGCAATAACGGTTATATTTTCCAAGCGCACAACTTGCACGGTAGCCTGACAGTACTCCAGAACGTCAGAATGGGCTTAGAAGTGCATAATAATATTTCACCCGCAGAAATGAAAGCTCGATCAGCCCAAATGTTAGAGGAGGTAGGATTAGGGCATCGCTTGAATTACTATCCTGATGATTTATCTGGGGGACAAAAACAAAGAGTTGCGATCGCTCGTGCGTTAGTAGGTCGTCCTAAAATTGTCTTAGCAGATGAACCCACCGCCGCCCTTGACAGTAAATCGGGACGAGATGTGGTCAACCTCATGCAAAAACTAGCTAAAGAACAGTATTGTACCATTCTCTTGGTGACTCATGACAACCGCATTCTAGATATTGCCGATCGCATTGTCTATATGGAAGATGGCAAATTAGTAAATGACCGGGCTGTTGTTGAAGCCAGTTAGTTAGGCTGGTTGTTTTTTATGAAGCGTAAGTGTCCTGCGACTACGCAGATAAAGCGGTAATGTTATAGTACTATAGGAAATAGGATAAAATTTACCTCAATTTACGGCGTTTGAATATAAGATAGATACTCAAATGTGTAAATAAATATCTGGAGAGGTGTCCGAGCGGTTCATGGTGACGCACTCGAAATGCGTTTTGGGGAAACCCAACGGGGGTTCGAATCCCCCCCTCTCCGTTTAAAAATGTTTCTAAAGAACTGGACAAACCGATAATGTTTGGCTTGATAACTGGCACGTATAATTATTTGCAAGTGAAACGAGCTTATATTTCCGTGGCTACTGAGTTAAATATTGTCGAATAAACACTAAAATATACAGCACCAACACAGATTTTTGGGATAAACTAATGCCATCGTGTGAGGAGTGAACGATGGCAAATCTCAGCCTGGGGAGAGAGTTTTCATTTAGTTTTATCAGTATCTGTTTATATCTGGGTATTAGTATAGGAGTCGTAATTCGGCTTGGGCAATCACAGCAATTAAACGCTGCTACTACACCCACTGAACCTGTATCATTACCGTTTACTATTGCTGAACCTACGTCATTAACACCAAAGCAGCAAACTTCTTCAGATATTATTACTATCAAAGCTGTTGGAGATATTATTCCCGGCACTAATTTTCCTAACTATAGATTACCCCGGTTTCAGGAGCAATTATTACCAAAGCCAGTGAGATCCCACTTGCAAGGATCTGATATTTTATTTGGTAATTTTGAAAGTAGCTTAACTAACTATCCTTACACTACCAAAGATACTAGTAGAGGACAAGTCTTTGCTTTTCGCTCCCCACCTGGATATGCTCGGCTATTTGCTGAGGCTGGTTTTAATGTGTTTAATATGGCGAATAATCATGCAATGGATTTCGGTTCGGTAGGGTTCAAAGATACAAAGAAAAATCTTGAGGCTGTGGGCATTGCAACATTAGGTCATAAAAATCAAATTCTTTATTTGAAAGCTAACAATATCCCTGTGGCAATGGTGGGTTTTTCTCCTTATGAAATGTATAATTCCATCCATAATTTAGGAGCAGCCCAAGCTCTGATAGCGAAAGCTAAAAATAAAGCAAATATTGTAATAGTATCGATGCACGCTGGAGCCGAAGGAACTGAGGCACTACATGTTAAGAATCAGACAGAGTTTTTTTATGGAGAGAACCGAGGTAATTCAATCCAGTTTGCTAGAAATATGATTGATGCTGGAGCAGACCTAGTATTAGGACATGGGCCTCACGTTCCGAGAGCGATGGAAATTTATAAGGGAAAAATCATTGCCTACTCTTTAGGAAACTTTTTAGGATATCGAACTTTATCTACAAATGCCCAGACGGGTGACTCTATGATTTTAGAAGTTAAACTCAACTCTATGGGAGATTTGGTATCAAGTAAAATTATCCCCGTGCGAATGAATCGTCAAGGAATCCCTCAAATTGATCGGTATTTTCGGACTGTGAAACTTATGCGTGATTTGAATAATCAAGCTTTTCCCAAAAATCCGGTGAAGATTAATAAGAAAGGGGAAGTTGTTGTAAAGAAAAGGAAATCAGGGATTTAGCTATGTCACAGAATGGTAACTCTCAAGTAGTTCTTGATACAGAAAATCTCGACTTTGAAGAAAAAATCTAAAATTGACTAATTATTATCATCTTGTAGCTTTTCTTGCAATTTGCGATCGCTCTGGGGTTGATTATCAGTTGGTGAATTTTGCTTTTCCAGTGTTGGTACTACTACGGCAGAAGGATCTGACTGTTTGGATTGTGTCGGTGGTGCTGCTGGTATAACCACAGAATTTGGTGGAATTATCGGTTGAGGGGAAGCAGAATTCTGATTAGAAGCGGGTGAGTTATTTTGTGGCAATGGTGCGGGAGAAGCACTACGAGTTGATCGGATCGCCCGTAGTTTCTCTACTAGCGAGGGTGTGGGTGAAACGCTAGGTGAAGGTGCAGATTGCTGCAAATCGCCTCGTTGTGAATCTCCTGTAGGGCTACTAGGAGTTTCTTCGGGGGAAGAACGGCGATTACGTCGGCGCTGCTTGGAATTAGAAAGAGGTGCTGATTCTGTTCTTGAGGTGGTGTTAGTCTCTGCACCATTTTCTACGCTAGGTACTTTCGCGGCTGGCTGTTGAGTAGGCTGTTCAAAAAGCGGCTTTGTAGTTGGCTGCGGCTGAGATTTGGGTAAAATGCTAGTGATGCCAAAACCTGCGGTAGCAGCAACTAAGGCTACACCCATACCAATGAGTATTTGAGATGATCCCGGTTTTTTTGCCAGTGGGTTTCCTTTAGAGATGCCTTGGTTGGGTTGTGCAAGCACAGATGGCTTATGAAGGCGATTTCGGCCAGTTTTCCCAAGTAAAGTTGCAGCTTCTTTGGCAGATAAATTGACAGTTGGGACTGCATAAGTTGCTAAGGCTTCCGGTGTCATCAGCGCCTCATTTCCAGGTAGCAGTTGTAACCACTCGGCAACTGTTGCTGGTCGAAAACGAGACTCCACCGCCATACCCCGCATTATTGCCTGATTGACAGCAGCACTCAAGTGTGGTTGTAATTCGCGCGGGGAAGGCATTTGTTCGCGATCGCGCAATAATGCTGGCATAGGAACTTGTGCTGTCAAAAGTGCATACAAAGTTGCGGCTAAACCATAAACATCTGTGGCGGGTGTGCGCGGTGCTTGTGTCAAATACTGCTCAATTGGAGAATAGCCTTCAGAAACTAGACCAGTGTGAGTCTGTCTGACACCGCCATTAAATTCCCTGGCAATGCCAAAATCAATTAGTACTACTTCTTGTGTTCCTTGACGAAGAATAATATTATCTGGTTTGACATCTCGGTGCAGCAAACCATTGTTATGTACTACCTGTAAAGCTGCTCCAATTTGACGAATGTAATGAATTGCTGTGGCTTCAGGCAAAGTTATTCCTGGTAATACAAATGCGTCTCCCAAGGTTTCACCACGAATGTATTCCATTACCATGTAAGGCAGTCCAGCTTCCACAAAAAAGTCACTGACTCGGACTATATTTGGATGAATACACGTAGCTAATCGTCTGGCTTCATCTTGGAATTGGCGCTCAAATTTCGCAAA
Source organism: Nostoc punctiforme PCC 73102 (assembly GCF_000020025.1). GTDB lineage: Bacteria > Cyanobacteriota > Cyanobacteriia > Cyanobacteriales > Nostocaceae > Nostoc > Nostoc punctiforme. Next base: position 4,541,884 of record NC_010628.1, read on the forward strand.
ATCAGGATGTTGTCGCAGCCGTTCATTGATGGTTTTCATCACCACCTCCTGACCTAAGTAGTGATGGGTAGCTTTAAATGTAATACCAAAGCCACCCCGCCCTATTTCTTGAATTAGGGTATATTTTCCATCTTGCAAAATTGTGCCTGCTAACATAAAGAGTCCTGAATCCTGAGTGAGCAGATAAATAGCGAGTCCTGAGTCTTGAGGAATTTCTAAAAATTTTCCCGTATTTTTTATGAGGCAGGGTTTATCACCTGTCTATTCTACGGGATGATTTAGTTGTCGGAACTCCCTAAGCGAGAAAACCTCCCCACCTCACAAAAGTTTTATCTTTTTCAGATGATAACGCGGGAGTAAAGAAATTCTGAAGTAGGAAAAAGACTTAAGCTATCTGCTACATCCGTAATGTCAAGGAGAAAATACGACTCGACGCGCTAGTTGCTACAACATAGTTTCTTAATTGACGCTTTAATTTCGTCTTAATTCAGCACAAGCTGAAACACTCAAAGCACTCTCCCACCCAGCTATTCCCTGCTACCTTGACTACTTTGAGCTAGATTCACCCAACAGCAGAGGATTTGCACTCGTACAAAGTTATATCTATATCCCAGCCCAATCTCTAGAAGCACAACTCAAAATTGGGCGTAGTTTCAGTGAAGAAGAAGTTAAGAAACTAGCAAAAGCCATTCTAGAAATTCTCAAATATCTGCATGGCCGTCAAACGCCCATAATTCATCGTGATATCAAACCAAGCAATATTCTATTAATAAATCGCTCTGGTTGAGCGATTGGCTAGGCTTACCAATTACTAGAGAGTAAATCACAAACTAAATTCGGCAGCGCCATTTTCATCCACATTTGGATTTTTACCCATAGCAGTAGGTTTAAATTTAGAGCCATGAATTAATTCAGCAAACACAATTCCTGGATTTTGGTGAAGAATATTCAGCACACTCATAAAATCTCGCACAATTTCTCCTGGTGTCAGTAATGCTTCCGCACCCAAACGATTAATAATTTCTTGCACAAACTCCTTCAATTCACGATTTGTCAAAGTCTGTTCATACCCAAAATTAAGTGCATGAATCTCAGCTAAACGTTGCAGAAGCGTCAATATTTCTGCTTCACTCAACGGATTTAGCCGAATCACTGGCCCTGAATTTTCTTGAACATTAGCTTGTGCAACAAAACGACTTTCTTTTGTGCGTCTTTGCCAAGCTTGGTCTGCAAAAAGTCCGCGTTTGGGATCTTCTAAAAATTTAGTTGTTCCACCAACGACAATGCCAAGATGTTCAGCTTTACACTGCATGGTGTCGTTAAACATTGCCAGGAGTCGATTATAATTCTTTTCGCGCGTGACTGTAGTAGATATTTGATATAAATGTACAGCTTCATCAACTAAAATTAACAGTCCTTTATAACCAATCTCAGCGACAAATTTCGCAAACAGTTTTATATAGTCATACCAACTATCATCATCAATAATGACGCGCACTCCTAAAGCTGCTTTCGCCTCAACTTTAGTAGTAAATTCTCCCCGCAGCCAGCGCATCGCCGCATTTTTTAAATTATCATCATCCATTCGGTAGCCACGCCAATAAGCGATAATCACGCTACCAAAATCAAAACCGTGAACTAAACCTTCAATATACTGAACTACTTCCCTAATTTTTGATTCAACTTGGTCATCAAAACCATCGTCATTGGGACGCATTTCAGTTTCTTTAACCACTTCTTGTTGAATTTTATTAATCCATCCTTCTAAAATCGAAACTAAAGCACCACCATCAGGGCGAGTTTTTGTAGCTAGGTGGCTCATTAATTCTCTATAAGTGGCTACACCTTCATTGTTGCTTCCAGCTAATCGGCGTTCAGAGGATAAATCAGCATCAGCTACTACAAAACCTTGCTCCATAGCACGGTTACGAATTAGTTGCAGTAAAAAACTTTTCCCGGAACCGTAGTTACCAATTATGAAGCGAAATGCTGCTACACCTTCTGCAATATCATCGAGATTTTGTAATAGGCTTTTTAGTTCTTTTTCTCGACCTACTGCAATATATTCAACTCCTACTCTTGGTACTACTCCCGCACCAAGGGAATTGATTAAAGCAGTGGAGATTTTTTTCGAGATTTTGAGCTTTGCCATGTATTACACTTCACTTTATTCTAAACACATAAGCACGTAGTAAATAGGTAAGGTACATATTCACCTTACTACTAATCTTACGACGGCAATAATATTTTAATTTGGCGACGTATGTCTAGCCATGAGACTTTCATGCATTACAATCATTTTTTTGACATAGGTAATATGCTCATGGTAAACTTCTGGACTTTCCGAATCAGAGTTAATTATTAATTCCCCAATAGTATCATTTGCCCGTTCATTTATAGAATCGATTAAAAGATTTGGCATAGTGATATTTGCTTCGGCAATTTTTTTAATAGCAGCTTTGGGATTATCTTGTTCAACTATAGCTTTTAATACTTGTAGTTCGTATCCTGGGAGATTTTCTAAAAAATTAGTCCATTCTTCAGGTATATTCTCTGATGTATCAATTTCCGAATTGCCTATAACTGCTGTAGTTTCCATTATTTCAGAAAAAGGAAACAATTCAGTATCATCTTCTTGAAAACTATCTGCTAAAGGCTCTTGATTAAATGTTTCTAGTTGTTGGAGTAATTCCCATACTTGATTTTGTAATGAATCTCGTTCTTCTTGCAATAATGAAATTTGCCCTTGCAACTGCTGTAATTCGGATTTGTGTTCTACTAGTTTGGTTTGTGAAGAATGTAGGATAGCTTGAATATTTTCTCTTTCAGTTTTTGTCGCTACCAGCAACTGATTTTTTTGCGTTGTCTCAACTTCTAACTCTTGAATTGCAATTCGCAGTTCGTATAGTTTTTCTTCTAATTGGGGTTTGAGTCTGCCTAAAAGAGTTAAATTACTTTCAACTTCTTGTCTCTCTTGCTGGAGTTCTGAAATTTGGCTTTGCAATTGCGTGATTTCAGCACGAGATACATTACAATTCGACTCTAGACGACGCTTCTCTGCTGTAAGTATAGAAAAAGCATTATTCAATTCTGTTTGATTTTTCTGCAAGTTATTAATTTCAGTTTGCAGACTATTTATTTCAGTCTCTAGCTGTTTTTTTTGTCCGGCAAATGTTCTTAATTCTCGATGTAAACTATCCCTTTGGTTACGGCTTTCTGTAACTTGATTTTGCAGTTGCTGTGACTCTGCATATAATAAATTATGATGTTCTTCGATTTGATTTATTTCTCTGACAAGACGAGCTTTCAACCCTTCCATTTCTTTAATTCGTTTGCGGAGAGAACCTAAAACAAACATTTCATAATTTCTCCGCCGTTTATCTACAAATAATGCTGCTGCATAGATAGTAGCGGCAGTAATTAAACCTGTGAGAAAAGCTTTATTAAAATCCCAGCTTGGGACGAGACTAAGACCAAAACTCACACTAAAGGCAACTATTCCTAGTATAAATCGATTGCTGATTGTTACTGATTGCATATTGCTCGTTTTTAGCGTAGTGAAATTATCAGAATAAGTAAGTTTCATACTAATTCGTAATACTCGCTAGTCGCGTAGCGTCTCGTAGAGAAGGCAAAAAGCAAGCTACGTAATTCGTAATTACATTGGCGGATATCCGAATGTAATTAAAAATTAGAATACACAGGTTATTCTGCTTGGTTAAATAAGGCATTTTTCCAAAGTTTTGTATCATAGTATTTCTGAAATATCTAGTTTTAGTTACTGGCGCATCATAGTGTTATGTAACTAACAAAAAACTTTAATAATCAATAAACTAATTTTAATCAGAAGTATTGGATGTATTGTTATTTGCATAAAAAAGTCTTAAATCTGCTTTTAAGAAATCAACAAACTGCCGTGCTGTGCGTCCAGAACGACCGTTGTGGCGAGTTGCCCACTGTAATGCTTGAAACTCTAAATTTTCTTGGGTAATATTAATTTCAGCTTGTGCAGCTAGATGTTGTACTATCTTCAAATAAGTTTTCTGATCGGCTGGTTCAAAGGTCAAGGTTAAACCAAAGCGATCGCTAAACGAAAGTTTCTCCTGCATCGTATCCCAAGCATGGATTTCCTCAGTATCCTTGGGGGTAGGTCTATCCACAAAGAACTCCCGAATCAAGTGGCGGCGATTGGAAGTAGCATACACAACTACATTTTGCGGCCGCGCGGTTAAATTACCTTCTAAAACTACCTTGAGCGCTTTAAAGGCATCATCATCTTCTTCAAAGGAAAGATCGTCGACAAAGATAATAAACTTTTGTGACACTCCTCGTAAATGTTCCACAATTTCTGGTAAGTCTTTTAAATCAGATTTTGTCACTTCCAATAAGCGGAGACTACGCTCGCTATATTCATTCAACAAAGATTTCACTAAAGAAGATTTGCCAGAACCACGACTACCGTAAAGTAATACATGAAGTGCCATCTCTCCTGATAATAAAAACTCTGTATTTTTTAACAAAGCATCTCTTTGAGACTCGTAACCTACAAGCGCACTCAACTTAACTGGATCAGAATATTGGATACCGATAAACTGCCCAGCTTGCCAACGTAAAGCGCGATATTCTGCAAATAAACCAGAGCCACATTGCCGATAATAAGCCGCCAACTCTTTTACAGCATCACCCCAATTATCTAAGTCTTGCAAATATGTAGCGAACTTTGTCTCTACTCCTACGAATTCTTGCTCTTTATACCACACTACTGGCGAAATCGGCATGTGAGCTACGTTTTGTATCCACTCACTCAAAGAGGCGCTGCTACATTCATAGAGACTTTGCAATATTTGTAAATCATGCTGTACTGCTGCTACTAAAGCTGGGGGCAATTCTTCAAATTCTTTCACTTCAGCCAGCTTTGTAAAAGGATTCTTAGAGAAGAGAAGTTGAGTAATTAAATAGTCTTCCCAGTTTTGATTTTTAGCAGCTAAAGCGTGGAAGTAACGACCGTAGGCTTGGAGACAACCACGTGCATCAGAGTCAGTGTAACGTATAGCTTGCAACAGTTCCAGAAATGCTATCCCTACTTCGCCTTGGAGAACAGACTGGTACAGTAAAAGTGAGTCCGCTTGACGCTGGAGATATTGGACTTTTGTATATAAGGAAGTACTTGTTATTGGCATCGCCTGATTATCCATCAATCAACTGTGTGGTATAGCTATTTAGCTATGGTAAATTGTCTGCTGACCTTGGCAGTAAAGTCAAAATCTACAGATGTATTAACAATGAATTTAAGTATAATTGCTGCTTTCGCCTACGGCATATTAGCGATCGCTGGTGGCATTATCGGCTATATTCAGGCTAGAAGTAAGGTTTCACTGTTAAGTGGTAGTATTAGCGGTTTTTTACTAATACTTGCCGCTTACTTTCAACTCCAAGGACAAACCTGGGGTTCGATTTTAGCAGTGTTAGTTACTGCTGTTTTAGTGGTAGTCTTTGCAGTTCGACTAGCTAAAACACGCAAGTTTATGCCGGCGGGATTAATGACGATTTTGGGGATGGTGGCATTGGCGGTGATGGTAAATCAAATTGTGGCTTTAAGGTAGCATCAGTCTTTAAGGAATAACCACGTTCTTGTTTTTATCCTTACGGTGTACACACAAGTTGAATTACCCCCCTTAATCCCCCCTTGTAAAGGGGGGAAATACGAGATTCTAGTTCCCTCCCCAATACATACGGGGAGGGTTAGGGTGGGGTAATTCGAGGACTGGTAGTGATTCGATAAGGGTATGCATTAACAATGCAAGCCAACGCATTAACAATGCAAGCCAACGCACTAACAATGCAAGCTAACGCATTCACGAGGCAAGCCGACGCATTCACGAGGCAAGCCGACGCATTCACAATGCAAGCCAACGCATTCACAATGCAAGCTGATGCACTAACAAAGCATGGTATTGCCAAATTTAATTCACTACGAATTGATGAAATGCTGTGGTTCAACGCAAAATCTGGTCAATCATCCGGTTCGCCTGGGAAGCATAACCGCCGCCGAATAAATTGAAGTGATTCAAAATGTGATAAAGGTTATAAAGTGTTTTTCTCTGCTCATAGCCTGCATCTAAAGGAAAAACTTCGTTGTAACCTTTGTAAAAAGCTGCGGGGAACCCACCAAATAATTCTGTCATGGCAATATCAACTTCGCGATCGCCAAAATAAGTTGCTGGATCAAAAATCACGGGTTCTCCTGACGCAGTACACCCGGCATTTCCGCCCCATAAATCGCCATGTACTAAAGAAGGTTGTACTTGGTGCGTCAATAGTTCACGGATAGCTGCTAGTAATTTTTCTTGCTGGGGGAAACTTCCTCCCCGTCGCCTTGCCAACTGAAATTGATAACCAAGGCGATGTTTAATATAAAATTCTGTCCAGTCTGCTGTCCAAGTATTGATTTGGGGCGTTGAACCAATGGTATTGTTAATTTTCCAACCAAAACCTTGGCTACTGCTAGCTTGATGCATCGCCGCCAACTTGCGCCCCATCTCTTCCCATCGCGGAGCGTCTCGTAGAGAAGTATTGCTGTTGCCATTACCAAGTTCTAACCATTCCAGCACAATGTAGCTAGAGTTCTCAGCTACACCCCAGCAAATAGGTTGTGGGATGCGAATACTAGCTGTTGCTAGCATTTCTTTTAAACCCAATGCCTCAGCCTCAAACATCGCAACTTGGGATGCAAGGTTGAGCTTGACAAAGTAGGTAATCTCACCATTAGAAACAGCATAACCTTGGTTGATACATCCGCCACCAACCGATCGCCGTTGCTGACTCTGAAATTTTTCGCCAGTCACCTGGCTGATATGGGTGTCGATTTGAGTCCACATGATTGAATTGGGAAGGGGGTAGGGGGGCAGGGGGAGCATACTTCTCTACGAGAGGCTGCGCCAACGACTACGCTCAGTATACCGGGGTAGGCAGAGGGAGCAGGGGAAGAAGCAACTATTGATTATTGGCTATTCCCCATTCCCAATTTCCAATTCCCCATACTTCTCTAACGAGAGGCTACGCCAACGACTGCGCGGTAGTTGAGCGCAGTCGAAACTCAGTACAAGTTCCCAATTTCCAATTCCCCATTTTTAATTTACGGCTTAACGACAACTACACCATAAGCATCTGGGGAAAGATACTCTTTGGCTGCTTGCATTAAGTCAGTTGCATCTTGACTCTGAATATAGTCTGGGTAGTTAAAGGCGGGTTCTAAATCTCCCACCAAGGAATGATAGTAACCATACAACCCAGTGCGATCGCTTGGTGTTTCATTGCCAAAAATAAATCTGTTCGCTACTCGCCGCCGTACACGGGCAATTTCTGACTCTGTGACTAACTCGGTTTGGACTTTGCGAATGTGTTGAGCGATCGCATTTTCTACTTCAGCTAAATTTTCTACTGCACATTTAGCTGAAATATAAAATGTCCCTTGCAGCTGATTGCTCATATTGCTCACAGAAATTGAAGAAACTAATCCCCGTTCTTCTCGTAAATCTCTCACCAGTCTTGATGTCCGTCCGTGCCCCAAAACTCCTGCTAAAACATCCAATCCATAGGTGCGATCTAACTGCACCATTCCTGGAACCCGCCAAACCATCACTAGTCTCCCTTGCTGGAGACTTTCATCTGTAAATTCTCGGCGGACAATTTCTGTAAATGGTGACTCAGGGTTTAGTGAGGAGTGAGTAGAGACGCGATTAATCACGTCTCTACTGAGTGGGCTTGCCGTGAGCGTAGCCGAACGGGAGTGCTGAGTTTTATTAGCTTTTGTAAATCCTTCAGCAACGATCGCAATTAATTCTTCTACAGGCAAATTGCCCACAGCTACAGCAGTAATTGACTGGGGTTGATACCAACTATGATGAAAATCCCGCATCTGTTGGGGTTTAAGTTCAGCAATTACCGATTCTGGCCCCAATACCGCACGACGATAAGGTAGCTCATTATATGCTGTCTCCATTGCCCGGCGAAATGTCCGCCGTTGGGGATTATCTTCTGAACGCCTAATTTCTTCTAAAACTACTAATCGCTCGCGTTCAAAAGCATCATCAGGAATACTAGCATTTGATACTACATCTATTTGTAGTGGAGCAAGGTGGGCAAAATCTTTGGGGGCAGTAGTTATATAGTAATGAGTATAGTCTTGGCTGGTAGCGGCATTGGTGACAGCACCCCGTTCTTCAATTCGACGTTCAAACTCGCCGCTAGCCAGTCGTTCTGTTCCTTTAAAAATCATGTGTTCTAAAAAGTGAGCCATACCGTTAATGGCATCAGATTCGACGGCTGAACCAACTTTAATCCATAAGTTGAGGTTTACAGCTTCAACTGGCATCTGCTCCGCTATGATTGTCAAACCATTGGGTAACTGATGCAGGGTTGGGCTATGAAGACGAGTAAATTTCCGCAGGGTTGAAGTCATTGCTACTTGTGTGAGGAGCTACGTTACCTCTTTATCTTATCCGCGACGCAAAATCTATATAAAAAGACCTCTCGCTAGCTTTAGAACTTTCAAATAAAAAAATATCCCCAAGTCGATTGCAAAATCTCTCCATTCCTCTTCACTCTGTGTTCACTGCACGGCAGTCGCTCATGGGGGAAACCCCCAAGACCGCGCTGCCTTGCCTCTGTGGTTCGATAATTTATTTCTTGGAAATCCCTTACTACACAAAACTTGTCCCTCACCGAGTCGGAGAGGGACAGACTTTAACTTTAGTTAAAGATAGGGAAAGTTCGGCGAACTAACGAGAGTAAGGATTATTGAAGGTTTCCCAAGCTGCCATAGCCGCTTTTCGCAGGCGAAAATTGAAGTCCACTAAGTCTTTCATCAATAAATACCAGTTTCTCTCAACTTCATCCTGAATTACCGCCCAAGAGTCCTCTAAGCGATCGCGTTGCATCAGTTTTCTACCTTCAACCAATTCCCGTGCTTGTCGCACAGCTTTCAAATAGGTTTCACGTGTGAGAGTACCTGCTGAATCAGCCTCAGCTTGAGCGCGTCTTTTTAGTGCCTCAATCAGCGCTTTAGTTTCGCGCTTCACTTCATCACTTTCGTTAGCCATTTCGGTTTCTACTAGTTCGTCGGTTTGAGAACTAATTTCTACAATTACTATGGATTCTGTAGATTCAATGACTGTGCTTTCAAAGGATTCGATGTTGTTAGCATTCATAGTTAAAACATCCTTAATTGCAAAATTTACTCTTGGATGAAAACTACATCAAATGACAAATCAATAAGCTTTTGTTGGCAGTTGTTGCTCTAATTTCAATAATGCTGCAACTCGTGCTTCTGTAGCAGGGTGACTGGAAAATAAGTTACCTAAAAACTGTCCAGAAATGGAATTGATAATTAATAACGGTTCAAAAGCTGGATTGGCATTTAAAGGGATCTGTTTTGCTAAGGCTTCTAAGCGTTGTAATGCCCTAGCTAATGCACGAGGATTACCAGTTAATCTAGCTGAACCTGCATCAGCAGAGAATTCTCGTGTGCGCGAAATTGCTAGCTGAATAATTGTTGCAGCTAATGGCGCAAGCATTACTGTTAACAAAACGCCCAAAGGATTTGCACCTCTGTTGTCATCTCGTGAACCACCGCCAAACCATAAGCTATAACTCACCATTTGCGCTAGGAATGAGATCGCACCAGCAACGGTAGCAGCAACAGCTTGTGTCAGGGTGTCACGATTAATAATATGGGTAAGTTCGTGAGCGATAACACCTTCGAGTTCATCGTCTGGCAATATATTCAAAATGCCTTCGGTGACAGCCACAGCAGCATGTTCGGGATCGCGCCCTGTCGCAAAGGCGTTAGCACCTTGGCTTGGGACAATATAAACTCTCGGCATAGGGATGTTAGCGCGATCGCTTAATCTCTGCACCATTCGATAAAGTCCTGGTGCTTCTCCTTCACTCACAGGCTGGGCCTGATATACTGCTAGAGCAATCTTATCTGATTGATACCAGGAAAATAGGTTTGTTACTGCTGCCAAGCCAATTCCAATTATCAAGCCACTACTACCGCCAATTACCCAATAACTAATTGCGATCAAAAGACCACTTAATGCAGCTAGTAAAGCAGCCGTTTTCACTTGATTTCCCATATTTTCGCTCTCCTGCTAATGCTGTATGAATTTTCTAGAAAACAGCATTACTTAAGCCATACTTTAATTGTATCCAGCTAAACTTAGATATATGGTACAGAAAACCTATCTGATAAGTACGGTTTTCCTACTTAACTTTTATAAAAAATAATTTAGTCGTTTTTGATACTTGTTATTTTGATCAAATTTGTATTTGTAGATAATAAAAATACATCTATCTATAGAAGTAAATTATTTAGGCAGAAATTTCATAAGCGATCGCAATTGTATAAAGTAAAGTAGCCACTCAATCAAAAGGAGAGGAAGAAATCGTACACAAATTTGCTGGGCAAAAAGTGTCTGAAATCCTGAAATATAAAAAGGGTAGTATAAAACAGGCTCCACTCCCAGAAGAATCTCCCAGTTGGGATGAGTTTTGTGAAATGTTATGGGAGGAGATTGAAGCGGGAGCAGAGCTAAATCAACCGGGTTTTAAAGTTGTTCGTAAGTTATTAAGCGATAAGAGGTTTGATAAATGAATAATCATGGATTTGGCAAACTAGTTACCTTTGTAAATCAATTGGAACAAGAGAAAATTAGTTACACCTTAGCCCATAATCGAGATGAAACCATTATGGTGAATGTGGCGGTGGCTGGTGAACGATGGGAAGTAGAATTTTTTGAGGATGGTTCGGTTGAAGTAGAAAGATTTATTAGTAATGGAGAGATTAATGGGGAGGAGGTTTTTAGTGAATTATTTGCTATGTATTCAGAGCCAGAAAATCATTCTCTCAAACTTACTCAAAATGCTAAGTTTACAAGCACGAAATGAAGGCGATCTCACTGTGTATAATAGCTAGTATTTTTTGAATCAAGCGGTCATTTTTTAATGTTATTCAAAAACTTTCAGTGCGATGTTCTTGTTATTAACTACTTTCATTCATTTTAGTATGGAAGCTACCATTTTAAACAAATAAAATTATGAAACTAGAAGATTTTCGTACAAATGATTTAGGCGAAGCTTACATTTGGTTCCCACATCTTGGAAATGAGACAGATCCTGGTAGTCGTGTCCTCTTGACATACCCCAATTTTGCTATTAAAGCTTTTTATTTATCTTGTCAAAACCTTGAATTACTGGAACATTCTAAAGAAGCTATTAATCAAGGCAATACTTGCTCAACAGCAGTAGCACTTTGGTTTTTGACTTGTGAATCATATATAAATGCAATTTTGAAGGCTGGGTGTCTTCAGAGTAGTATACCATTTAGTAATTATCGTGATCGTGACCTTAAAGCCAGAATTAGCGGAGTTTTCGATGTACTTAAATTAGTCAAGGAAGATTTTTATAAATCAGGAATTTATCCAAAGCTACAAGAGTTTATGGAATTTCGTAATGAGATATTTCATGATCGTAGTCTAGGTGATGAACGTAATTTTAGCAAAACAAGTTTTAGTCCAATACCATTCTTGTGTAATCAAGTGGATGTTGTTCAAGCTACAATTATTGTTCTTGAATTATGTACAGCTTTTAGAAGAGTATTACCAAACTGTGATTTAATGCCAGATATTTTTGTTGAGACTAATGGTTCCTTTGGTTTCATCAAGTTTGATAATATGTACTCTAACTTAATACGTCCATTTTTTGGACAAGCGTTAGCAAAGCACACCTTATCTAGTGATTTGTTGCTAGAACCAATAGTATTTACACTTCCTTGTACAAAAATTATCCCAAAAGGAAGTATAAAGGTAATAAGTAAAGCTTTGCCTGACTCAAAGTTTAACTTTAAAGCAAATTCAAACACCACTACGATTGGAACTAATTTGATGAATTGTGTAAGAGAAAATATAAGTTTTAATACTAGTAACCAATTTCAATTACCTAATTATATGAGTATTACCTAATATTATCTCTATTAGGTTGCGGTGGATAATCCAGCCCACCGTAACCTTTAGATTAATGAATTGAGTTTAACAAAAGCGGCTAAAAGCGATCGCTTACACCTTAAACTTCTTGGTAATCCGCTTCATCGCTTCTTCGACATTCTCCCGGCTGTTAAACGCCGAAATGCGGAAGTAACCCTCACCCGCAGCACCAAAGCCAGAACCAGGTGTCCCGACAACGTTGACGGTTTGCAGTAACTTATCAAAGAATTCCCAACTGGATAAACCATTAGGAGTTTTTACCCAAACGTAAGGTGCATTCACGCCACCATAAACTGACAATCCGGCGGCTGTGAGTTTCTCGCGGATAATTTTGGCGTTTTCTAGATAGAAACTAACCAATCCTTTGATTTGTGCTTGCCCTTCTTCAGAGTAAACCGCTTCGGCTCCCCGTTGAACAATGTAAGAAACACCATTAAATTTGGTAGACTGGCGGCGATTCCAAAGTTTCCATAGTTCTACATCGGAACCATCGGCGGCTTTTCCTGTGAGTGTCTTCGGTACAACGGTTAAGGCGCAACGAGTTCCTGTAAAACCTGCGTTCTTAGAGAAAGACCGGAATTCGATCGCAACTTCTCTTGCACCTTCAATTTCATAAATTGAGTGCGGAATCGACGGATCGGTAATATAAGCTTCGTAGGCTGCATCAAAGAAAATAATTGAGTTATTAGCTTTGGCATAGTCTACCCAAGCTTTGAGATATTCTTTGGTAGCAGTTGCGCCAGTGGGGTTATTGGGAAAGCAGAGATAAATTAAATCAACTTTCTTTGAGGGAATTTCGGCGGTGAAGTTGTTATCAGCCGTAATTGGTAGATAAACTAAGCCTTCAAATTCGCCTTTATCGTTGGCATCTCCCGTATTACCCACCATAACGTTAGTGTCTACATACACGGGGTAAACTGGGTCAGTAACGGCAATTAGATTGTCATGACCAAAGATTTCCAGAATGTTGCCCGTGTCGCACTTGGAACCATCGGAGATAAAGATTTCGGAAGCATCTATATTGGCTCCCCGTGCTTGGAAATCTTGAGCAGCAATTTTTTCCCGTAACCAAGCGTAGCCTTGCTCTGGCCCGTAGCCTTTGAAGGTATTGCGATCGCCCATATCTTCCACAGCCTTTATCATAGCTGTGCGGCAAGCCTCCGGCAGAGGTTCGGTAACATCACCAATGCCCAGTCGGATGATTTTAGCATCAGGATTGGCTTCTGCAAAGGCATTCACCCGCCGAGAAATTTCTGGAAACAGATAACCCGCTTTCAGTTTCAGGTAGTTGTTGTTAATAGTTGCCATGTGTAAATATGAAAAACGCCCTAAAATAGCTTACTGCTAATTCATGAGGGCGATAACTTTGTTATGGGGAGTGGGGAGCAGAGGGAGAATAAATAATGACTAATGACAAATTAGACATTTACCGGCTGTTTATTCTCGGCTGAATAATTGTTGCGATCGCTAATTACAAACTCCGTGAGCGATTCTTTACCTGTAATTAATCTTGCTCCACGATTCCGGGTGAAATAATTCCATGCCCACTGAATGATTACTACTAATTTGTTGTCAAATTCAATTAAGAAGTAGATGTGAATCACCAGCCAAAACAGCCATGCAACGAAACCTTTCAGCTTGATAAAGCCCAAATCGACTACAGCAGAATTGTGCCCAATCATTGCTAAACTACCATGATCAGTATAAGCAAAGGGTGGCAAACTGTTACCTGCAAGCCGCTTTTGGACTAGTGTTGCTACATATTCACCTTCTTGCTTGGCTACAGGTGCAACACCAGGTAGGGGTTTACCATTTTGATGAGAGAAATTTGCTAAGTCGCCAACTACAAAAATATTGGGATGTCCCTTAATACTCAAGTCAGGTTCGACAATAATGCGTCCAGCGCGATCGCACTCAGCACCTGTACGTTCTGCTAGCACTTTTCCCATTGCTGAAGCTTTTACACCTGCTGCCCATAATACCGTTTTTGAGGCAATTTCTTTAACTTCATCGCCTTGTTTGAGGCTAACAGTATCATTTTCAATATTCGTTACCAGTGTTTTTGTCTGGACAACCACCCCCAAGCGCGTTAGGGATGCTTCCGCTTCTTGTGATAACTCTGGTGCAAAGGGTGGCAGAATCCGATCCAAACCTTCTAATAGCAGAATCTTGGCTTCTGATGTGTCGATGTTGCGGAAATCTTCTTTGAGGGTTTGATTTGCCAATTCTGCGATCGCACCAGCTAACTCTACACCAGTTGGGCCGCCACCCACAATTACAAAAGTTAACCACGCACGGCGTTTTTCTGGATCGGTTTCTTTTTCTGCGGCTTCAAAGGCTGAAAAAATCCGGCTACGCATTTCTATGGCATCTTCTACAGTTTTCAAGCCTGGGGCGAATTCTTCCCAGTTATCTTTACCAAAGTAGGAATGCTTTGCACCTGTGGCGACAATTAACGTATCGTAAGCTATTGCTTCTTCACCCACAGTCACTTTTTGGGCTTCTGGATCGATATTATTCACCTCTCCCAGCAGCACTTTCGTATTCTTGCTCTTGCTGAGGACAGAACGCAACGGTGAGGAGATATCAGCCGGAGATAGCGCTCCTGTGGCGACTTGATATAAAAGGGGTTGAAATAGATGAAAGTTACGTTTATCAATCAGAGTAACGTTTACTGCCGCTTTGGCGAGTGTTTTTGCTGCATAAAGTCCACCAAAACCACCGCCAACTATTACTACTTTATGGGGTGGATTATTGTCAAGTGAATTTACCATAAGAAATATTATCGTGTATGCCGACTATTGTAACTATTCTTAACAGATTTGTATCAAAATTGTCATCATATATTTTGTATTGCCCTTTACATTTCAAGAATGATTAAAGCAATCAAAAGTACAGGATAAATAGAACTTTTAAAGATATAGGGTTAGACAATAAGATTTGGCAATATTTAACATACTCTTTGCTTATGTAAATTTATCAACGGTAGATGTAGGATTTATGTAAATTCATTCAGAACGAGTTGATTCTGGTAAATGATTTCGCCGCCAACGACTAAAGCCATAGACAAGAGCAACAAGAATTAACAAATAGGGACTGTAAACAATTAACCAAATACCCAGCTTGAGTAAGCCAACGGAAAATGCACTCAAAGAGTGGGTAGAGTTATTCCAAGTTTCCTGAACTTGCAAACCAAAGGCAGGTTGTGAACTGGTGCTAGAAACTGCTGCTTCTAGGTTCAGCGTAATCGTGGAATATGCAACTTGATTTTGTAGGCTTTTTAGTTGGGCATTAATTTGTTCTATCGTTTCTCTGACATTACTCAATTGTTGGGCAACACTAAGCACATCTGTAATAGAACCCGCCCGATCCATAATTTTTTGGAAATTAGCTTCAGTTCTCTGCAAATTAGTTAATCTAGCTTGGAAATCCACTAGGCGATCGCCTACATATTCGACAGTAATATTACGGCTCTCTACGGTGCCCAATTTAGCTAGTTCTTCCAGGGTAGGTTCTAGCCGATTCTCTGGTATCCGCAATTGGATTGTTGCTGTGTAACGTGGGTTGTCACTTTTGGGTTGTTGTTGTTTCAACCCGATTAAATCCCCTTGCTGTTGATTGATAATTTGCGAAACAGCATCAATAGTGCGATCTACAGAATTGACAGTCAAAGAAATTGCTGCCTTTTTAATGAGTTGGGGACGAGAACGGTTTATTGGTGCAGCAGCTTCCACCTTTTGGGAAATCCTGCTTTCGCTAGCCGGTGCAGATGCTGGATTTGCCGCGCTATCAGCTGCAACTCCAGGTAACTGCTTATTTCCTAACCGATGGGAAGAGGCGCAACTGGTGAAAATCACCCCTCCTAATAACGCACTTATAAATAAAGCAGATGTGCGCGGCAATTTAGTTGAAGCGTACATAATCTACCCCCAGATGGATGAAGTTAACCCCAGTATTGCTGAAAGAAAACTCAAAATCTGTATTGTTGCGATTTATGTAACAGGTTTGTCATTAGTCATTAGTCATTAGTCATTAGTCATTAGTCATTTGTCCCCTTAGTCCAAAGAGATAAATTGAATTATTTATAGTTCATCTGGGTTACTCAATTTGAGGTACAATCGTAAGCCTGCCAATAAATGACGATGCTTGCTGACAGGAGATGCTTCTATGGCCCGGATGTACTATGACGAAGATGCCAATTTAGACCTTTTGGCTGGAAAAACTATTGCTATCATCGGCTATGGTTCTCAAGGTCATGCCCACGCTCTCAATCTCAAAGATAGTGGTTTGAATGTGATTGTGGGACTATATCCGGGTAGTAAGTCAGTAGCAAAAGCTGAAGCTGCTGGGTTAACTGTGAAGAGTGTCGCAGATGCTGCCAATGCTGCTGACTTTATCATGATTTTGTTACCTGATGAAGTTCAAAAAACGATTTACAAAAACGAGATTGAACCAAATTTAGAAGAAGGGAATGTGTTAGCCTTTGCCCACGGTTTCAATATTCACTTTGGGCAAGTTGTACCACCGGCTAACGTAGATGTGGTGATGGTTGCACCAAAAGGGCCAGGGCATTTGGTACGGCGGACTTATGAAGGTGGGGAAGGTGTACCAGCGCTGTTTGCAGTTTATCAAGATGCTAGTGGTCAGGCACGCGATCGCGCCATGTCTTATGCTAAAGGTATCGGTGGCACTCGCGCTGGTGTTCTCGAAACCACTTTCCGCGAAGAAACCGAAACCGATTTATTTGGCGAACAGGCAGTATTGTGCGGTGGTTTGAGTGCTTTAATCAAAGCCGGATTTGAAACTTTGGTAGAAGCTGGTTATCAACCAGAATTGGCTTATTTTGAATGTCTGCATGAAGTCAAGCTGATTGTTGACTTGGTTGTAGAAGGCGGTTTAGCTAAAATGCGCGACAGCATTTCTAACACAGCTGAATATGGCGATTATACCCGTGGGCCGCGGATTGTTACTCAACAAACCAAAGCTGAAATGCAAAAGATTCTCAGCGAAATTCAATCTGGGCAATTTGCACGAGAATTCGTTCTAGAAAACCAATCTGGTAAACCAGGATTTACCGCCATGCGTCGCAAAGAATCTGAACACAAAATTGAGGAAGTTGGTAAAGATTTACGCGCTATGTTTAGCTGGTTGAAAAAAGCTTAAGCAACACAAGGATCTGAACGTAGAGACGTTGCAATTAAACGTCTCTACAATGATTTTGAAATTACGCAAAATTATTTTTTATACCGCTATAGATGTTATTTAAAATTGTGTAGATAGGTGCATTTTTAATAACATCATTTGCTTTAGGTTTTGAGATAATCTGCAATGTACTCTCCATAGCGATCGCGCAACATTTGTTTGCGGAATTTGAATCCTAATGTTTTACCTCGACAGAATAGGGATTTGCACAAGCACCGTGATACAGCTATTGATTCATATTCAGTGGTTTCGTAGTCCCAGGTAATTTCCTCACCTACTTCGATATCGCCCAAAGCAACGAAGTCATATCCCCCAAACTGATTGTTGCTTACGCCAGTATTTGGATCGCAAGAATGATTAATTACGACAGCAGGCTCATCTAAGTTGACATACAAATTAAAATCCATCTGAAAAGAATAAATTGTTCGTTGGGGAACTTCTTCAATTGGGATACCCACCACAACGGTTTCCCCTTTGGCAAATTTTTTCGTAGCAAATACTCCTCTCCCTTTTGCTGTTTCCTGAATCGTCACATGAAAATTGAGCTTTGCATCTGAAATCGACTCTATTGTATTCATAGATAAAGACCCGCTATGTTTAAATTTCTTGCTTCCAAATTTCAAACTTGGCTTAGTTAGATTTCACTTTCGAGGTGAAAGCTCGTTAACTGCTCTGTACCTCAACTTTTGCTTCCGGCTCAAGCTTTTGAGGGCTTTGACTTAGAAGCAGAGCAACTAAGACAAGAATCGCGCCAATTAGACCGCGTATTCCCAGATGTTCTCCAAGTAGCCAAAACGAGAAAATTGTGGCGAACAATGGCTCAAGTGTATACAGTAAAGCTGTTTCGTCGGCTGAAACCCATTGCTGTGCCAATGTTTGCAGCCAGATAACAGCAGCCGTTGCCAACAGCCCTAAGTAGACAATCACTCCCCAGTGCTGGTGAATTACCTCAAATTGGTTAAGAATTTGGGTATTATTCCAAAGCAGACCTAGCACCGCAATGAACAAAAGTTGAACACTGGTAAGCGTTAAGGTGGGGTGACGGGACGCAACCCGGTCTAGGAAAATTATGTAGCCTGCATAGACAAAAGCATCAACGAACATCAAAAGATCGCCAATTCCTAGTTCTCCCCCTTCCCAAAACATTACGCCAATACCGATCACAGCGACTCCAGCGGCTAGGAAAGTTCTCAACGGTACGCGCTGACCACTCAGCCATGCTAGTAGCGGGACGATGAGTGCGTTCAAACTGCCAATGAATGCAGCCCGATTCGCTGGTATAGTCTTGAGTGCAATTGTTTCTATAGCTAAGAAAAAGAAAAGGAAAAGACCTAGTACTGTACCATCACGAAGTAAAAGTGCGTTAATATTACGTAAATTTACAGCAAAAACCGCTGCTGCTATGACAAAGCGTGTAGTAATCAATGCACTTGGTGGAAGACTACTAACGATGTCTTTAGTCAATGGAAAAGTTGTAGCGCTAATTACATTAACAAGGATAAGCAGCATTATTCCTTTTAAACGTAACGTATTTTCAATTTGCATCAAATTAATTGATTGAATAATGTTTCTTTACATCCATAGAGAATGCGATCGCATAGAGAATGTTGGTTTTGCTGCATCCAGTCAGCGCCTTCTGAATTGAGGATTTTTAGTTGGGAAAGTTGTACGAAGTAAGTTGGCACAATAAAATCAAACTATCTAAATAAAAATGAACTAGCCTAAAACCCTTATACCTATTGCCTGTTGCCTATTTTCTATTGCCTTATCCCAACGACAATTATTCACGCCCACTTAACTTAATCTGATTTTGGTAATTTCATGTCTTTTTTCACATTGCAATTAAAAGGTAAAAGAAATTCGCATTAATCCAATCCAAATTGTATCATTTGCTGCATTATGTTTAAAATTTTTAATTACTAAAAATCTCCTATTCACAAAAATTATGTCACTAAGTAGATAGCGATAAAATAATTACAAATGTTAGTAGACTGAAAATTTTTGCGATCGCCTACGGTGAGTGCTTCGTGCGATCCCTTGCTGATGAATACCTGCAAATCAGATTGTCTCGTACACTGCGGTAAGCCGCTACACATCATCTATGGATGCGATTATTTTGACATTGCTTCCATTCCTCTTTCCTAAAAGAAGAGAGGCTTTGAGGTCTAGAGCCACCAACGCTAGCAGAAAGGGGCTGTTCTTGTTCGGTCTGTATTCAATACAATTGAGAAACGCTATTTATAATCTGGTGAAATACAAAAATAAATAATTTATACTTGCAAAAAGGCTTTAATTCCATAACTACTACAAGGATGTAGGTATGAGAAAATTTTTTAATTTCTGCTTCGAAGTTGAATTTTATCTAAAGATTGCTATTACTTGCACCATTGTTCAGCAAATATTTTATTGGTTGTTGCACAATATAGAACTCAATTTTATAACTCAAGTGCTGTTATACTGGCTTGTTGGTTCTATTTCATTTTATAGCATTGGTCTTTTCATCGAAAAGGTAATTAAAAACAATGATAATTTGAGAGAGAAACTAACTGCCAGAGTTAAGAAAGTCAAAACACAACCATTTCCTTCCTTTACTGCGAAAGGTATCATTACTGGAGAAATCAAAAGTTTCATAGCAGCTTTAATTATTCTCTACTTAGCGCCAGAGGTAAATAGAGGAAATAGTTTGCTCTCAAACCTTGGATGGTTTTTGATGAGAATAATTGTTGCTGATTTCTGTTTTTACGTTTCTCATTCGCTACTTCACAGAAAATTTTTACAAAAAATACATTTAAAACATCATGAGTTTGCCGACTCATCAAGTTTTGTTGCTGGACATAAGAGTTTGACTGAATATATTATTGTTACTATTACAGACCTTTTGCCTATCTTTATATTTGGGTATGACATCACCCAACTATGTGCTTGGACTATTATAGGTAATGCTTACAACCTTGAAGGTCATAGTTCTTTATCAATATTTTTTGTTCCATCAGATTTTCACGATCTTCACCACAGTTGTTTCAAGAGAAACTATGGAATTCAAGGATTTTGGGACAGGTTATTCAACACACTAAACCCTCCTACAAAGAAGCCAGGAATTATGTTCCCTGTAGCTTATTTGGAGCATATCACCATGAAGTTATCTAATCCTTTAAATTGATTGAGAACTTTAAATCTAGAGAAACCCTCACTTGATTCTTGGCTACAGTGTACACAAGCCTTTTAAAGTTGTCACACAAGCTTTTTATTCCCCCAACTCCTCTTTTGAAGGGAAAAAATCTCTCAAAGTCCTTTAATTTATCAAAGGATTTAGGAGAATCTGGAATATTTTGGTTTTGTAGAGAGATGTGTGTACACCGTAGCTGATTCTTGGGGAGATAAAGTGTAGTTTGGCGGGGTTGGTTGCAATGAATCTAGGAAATTATAACTAATTATCTAAACTTCATATTCATGAGGCAAAATTGTCAATAAATTCTGACTCATTAATTTTATGTCAAAAATTACCACCCCATTGTTCCTGGACTACCTTTAAATGGCCCGACAATATCAGAGGTAATCCATCCGCCATAAAAATCACCGGGTTGAGACATAACTAGCTCATCATTTACATAGCAAGCATCCATTAAACTAGGGTAAAAAGCATAGTATTCTTGAATCGTTACAAAATCAGATGTGGGGTCAAAATATCGCCAAGCAGCGTTATTTATATACTTATCACCGATGCTTATATCATAATACTGACACTTACCTTTCCATTCACACCAAGTTTTTTTAGGTGTTTCTATCAGATATTCTAGTTTAATATCTTCTGAAGGAATGTAATAAGAAGGAGGATGGCTAGTTTCTATGACTCTTTTAGCTTTACTTGTTTCTGCTAAAACAATATTATTAACAATAATCCGAATTGATTTTTTTGTATCTTCTAAACGGGCCGGACGCGGATAATCCCAAACTGACTCTTGACCGGGTTGTGGAGGAATAGGATTTGGTCTCATGGTTAATAATTTCTTGTTTTTACTTTGCCATTAAAATGCAAAGGTAGTTCGCATTAATCTAATTCCATTCTAGATGATTTTTTCGTACTATTACTCCTAGATTTTAGGCTAGTAATATGTTTGCTGTCTCAACGAAAATTGAACCTGGTCATTACAGGGAGAAATGGAAGATAAAAAAACTGCTATTCTGTAACTATTAGTATCCTGCAAAAATTATTTTTTTAAAAACTCATGTTGTGCTTAATGCTTCATATCTTGAACAATCCTAAAACCAGCGTGTTGATAAAAATTAGGACGGAACCAGTTGCGATAATATTTTAAAGCTTCTGTACCGTTAGTTATCCAGCATCCTCCTAACATCATCTGATGTTTATTATCAAAAAATATTGCAGAATTATCTTCGTAAAGGAAATGAGGCTTATATCCTGGTAAAGGATTTAAATTATCACTCAAGTGTTCCCAAACATTTCCGCGTAAATCGTACAATCCAGAATAACTTTTGGCGGTTTCTAACATTCCTACTGGACTAGGCGAGCCAAATTTTAAATTGACATTGTAATTGTCTACATCTTCTACCAAACCACTACCATAAGTTGCTAAATGATATTCGGCTTCACTCATTAAACGAGTATCTTTCCCTTGCCAACAACAGTAAGCCATCGCTTCATAATGATTGACCTCTACAGGCCAATCTAAGGGTAAGTCGATTTCATCAAACATGGCTCGATACTTGTAAATGCCATTTTGATGTATCCAAAATTTGGGATATTGAATGTTATTTTCAGTTTTCCAATGCCAAGATTCTTCATCCCAATACGCTTGGTTTTCGTAGCCACCAGCCTTGACAAAATAACTAAAATCGGCATTAGTAATTAGATATTTACTGGCTAAAAAAGGTTCTACTTCAACAGTGCGATCGCCATAATCAATATCCCACCCATAGGTCGGATCGTTAAAGGCTTTGCCAAGTTTGACTACCCCACCTATAACTTGTATCATTTCGTTTTGAGCAGTGTAGCCATTAAAAGGGGCATATTGCCAGTTTTGGGGGCGTTTCACTCTCTCAATTGGTAGTTGGCGAATCAACATTGAAGAGGTTTCAATATGAATACGCTGATGTTCAATCCCCATCATTAAAGCCCAGAGGGGATGAGTAGGGTGAATTGGTAGAGTAATCGGAGTAGTTTTAATTACTTCGGCAATTACCGTATATGCTTGTTTTCGATACTCCCAAGTTTGTGCAACTTGTGGCCATTCTAAATGAGCGATCGCTTGATTTAATTCCTCTGGTACTTCTGGATCAACTCCAATTTCAAACAGAATTTCATAATCTGGATTAATCCTTTTTTCTAATAATCCAACGCTAATTAATTTATTAATATAGAAAACAGCCGAGTGTCCTAGATAAAAAATTAGAGGGTTTCTCAAAGGATCGGGATTGAGATAAAATGTATCCTCCTCCACTAAAGTTTTCATCAGCATATCTTCTAGCTGCCAAGCATTCTCAAAATAATCGAGGATAACTTGGCGATCGCAACTATTTAGTTTAGGTGGATGAGTAGATTGAAGACTGTTCATGATGTAACTCAATTGCTATTATAGAGACGATTAACCCTGGCTGATTTACTTGAAAAACTTAATCAAAAAAATTGCTAATGTTAATTGTTGATTGCATTCCAACTCTATTTATATTTTTCCAGATATGTTGAATCTTGCTAAATTAAACATATCCATGAACAAACAAATGCCGCTTCATTGGGCATTTATAAATGGCGAAAACTATTGATATACTGTAGGACGAACAAAATACCTACCTGCCTTAAGTAAGTGCCATTCATGAACAAACCATAAGCTTTGTAAGTTAAGGTTTAAAGCCTAATTCACGGATATGTCTATTTAAATTCGGCTTTGGGAAGCAAAATTTAAGCTTGGCAAAGAATTAACCCAAACCACTGATTGGGATCTGTCCAAGTTTTCAGAGTCTTAAGTCCATGTGTCTCCAGTTGTTTTTGCATATTTACTAAATCAAACTTGCGAGAAATTTCGGTGAGAATGCTCTCTCCACCAGCAAAGCTAACTTGTAAATCTAGCGCTTCTAAAGATACCTCATGACTCTTTTGGCAATGCAGATACATTTCAATTTGAGCATCATTTTCATTATAAATAGCTTGGTGAGTAAATAAGCTGAGGTCAAAATTACCTTGAAAACGCCAATTTAAATGAGAAAGGATATTTAAATTAAAAGCAGCTGTTACTCCCTGACTATCATTATAAGCTGGCTCCAAAATTTCCTTGGGTTTTTGTAAATCAATCCCCAAAAGAAAGTAGTCTCCTGCTTGCAAAGTCCTAGTAATTTGTCTTAAAAAATCATCGCATTCTCGTGGGTTAAAATTCCCAAGAGAACTGCCTAAGAAAAAAATCATCCGTGATGCTGCAAATGTTGATTCTAGCTTTATCAACGCTTGTTCATAGGTTCCTATTAATCCCTCAACAAAGAAATTTGGATATTTCTGTTGTAGTTTAAGTACGCTAGATTTAAGGATGCCATGACTAACATCAATGGGTATATATCTACAGTGGCTGGCAATTTTTTGGTAAGCATCTAGCAAAAAAAGAGTTTTTGTAGAACTGCCACTGCCTAACTCTACAAGTTCACAATTACCTGTTATCTGAGCTATTTCATCGGCATATTGGCGTAAAATCCATGCTTCTGTTCGTGTTGGGTAATATTCTGATAATTCACATATTTGTTCAAATAGTTCCGAGCCGTAATCATCGTAAAAATATTTAGGGGGTAAAGTTTTGGGACTTTGAATTAATCCTTGGATGACATCTTCACCCTCATTGTAGAGAGATCGATCGTTCTCATTAAGAGATTTTAGATATGTTGCTAACATGATGTCAATATCTTTAGTTCTGAATGAAGTACTTAATATGACATATTTAGTATTTAATAGCAAGGCTTATTTCTAAGTGATTAATAATAGATTAAAATACGAAAAACCCCTCGATTTAGTGTGGTATCCAAGCAGATTTTACTAATTTAATATTTGCTGGTTTATTCAAGTATGAATTAATAAATAAGTCGCTAGGAATAGACGTTACTACATTATTAGAGGTAAACATTATCTACTACTGAAAAATGGCGAAGTTCATAAGTTACCTGTATTGATAATAACTTATACTCTGGTTAAAAATCATTGGAGCTTTAGTAGCGATCGCAATGCCCAAAAATTCTTGTTTTTATTTCAATAGATAACTGAAGTTTATCGAAGTCTGAGTTAATCGCATAACAATTTATCATTTTTTTCATCAAAGTTAAATAATTTGCGATGGACTGACTCAAAAAAATTGTGTTTTTTATCCCGTTTTTTGCTTAACTTTTCTCCTGTCAAAGACGCTATGCAAGGGTGTATATACAAGTATTTTAAAGTGGTTCCACAGGATTTAGATTCCCTCTACAGTAATAGGAGCCAAAGTCCCCGTTAAGAAGGGTAATTTAGAAGGATCTAAAGCCGTTTTGTACCTTGTACAGAGTTGTGTGTACACCGTAGCTTAAAAGGAGAAAGGCTTTGAATTTTACTGCCCTTTCCTTCAATTTCAATGCAATTGAGAATCGCTATATGGTATTGAGTAGGTAGTTAAAATTAAACATAATAGTAAAATTAAACATAAAATAAAATCCTACTTTTGAGGGATGAATCGCTCAAGACTAGGATTTTTAGGACTAAAGTCCTTACTACAAACTTTAATTTATTTAGGCTTAGTTACTTATCTTTTATAGTTATTAAAGAAATTTACAAGTATGAGTTTCAATAAATTTAGTGCAACTAGTTTCGAGAAGCATACGGCGATGCCTTCACAGTAGGCATCGCGGATTTTAGATTTTATTCTAAAATCCCAAATCGAGTTACCGATTCACCGCCGCAGCTTCTCTTGCTGCTGCTGCTTGATCTGGGTGGATACCCAAGCGGGTGAGATTAATCCGACCTTTGTTATCAATTTCACGGACTTTGATAATCACTTCATCGCCCACCGCTACTTCATCCTCAACTTTGCCAACGCGGTAGTCAGCTAGTTGTGAGATGTGGATCATCCCTTCTTTCCCAGGCAGAAATTCCACAAATGCACCTATCGGTATAATCCGAGTAATGCGTCCTGCATAGACATCTCCTTCGTGGAGTTTGCGGGTCATACCTTGGATGATGTTTCTGGCTCTCTTCGCCTTGTTCTCATCCACAGCCGAGATTGTCACGGTGCCATCATCTTCGATGTCAATTTTTGCACCAGTTTCCTCTGTGATGCCCTTAATAGTCTTGCCTCCAGGCCCGATGACTAAACCAATCATGTCTGAATCAATCTTGATTGTTAACAGACGTGGGGCATAAGGTGAGGTTTCAATCCGTGGTGTATCAATGCAGGCGAGCATTTTCTCCAGAATGTGCAACCGGGCTGCTTTGGCTTGGTGGACAGCTTGGGAAATAACATCCAACGACAAACCGGGGATTTTCATATCCATTTGCAAGGCGGTAATTCCGGTATCCGTCCCGGCAACCTTGAAGTCCATATCGCCCAAAAAGTCTTCAATGCCCTGAATGTCGGTGAGGATTCGCACTTCGTCCCCATCCTTAATCAGACCCATTGCTGCGCCACTAACGGGTTTGAGAATTGGTACACCAGCATCCATGAGGGCGAGAGTGGAACCGCAGACTGAACCCATTGAAGTGGAACCGTTGGAAGAAAGTACTTCTGATACGATGCGAATCACGTAGGGAAATTGTTCTTTTGAGGGTAGCACAGGAATTAGCGATCGCTCTGCTAATGCCCCGTGACCGATTTCACGCCTTCCTGGAGAACGCATTGGCTTGGTTTCCCCGACTGAGAAAGGCGGGAAGTTGTAATGATGCAGATAACGCTTATGTTGGTCTAACTGCATATCATCGTTGAGGTTTTGAGCATCACCTGGTGTACCCAAAGTACAAGTGGATAATACCTGAGTTAGTTCCCGATTAAATAAACCGCTACCGTGGACTCGCTTTGGTAAGACACCAACTAAACAAGAAACACGTCGCACTTCATCGAGTTTACGACCATCAACGCGAACGTTATCTTCGATGATTTGCCGCCGCATGAAGTACTTAGTAATATCTTTGAAAGTGTTACCAAGTGCTTTGTTATTTGCAGTTGCAGCAACTCGAATTGGGTCTTCTTCTGGCAGTTCTTTAATCGTCGTGGCAATTTCATCCTTGACGACATCTAAAGCTGCATCGCGTTCGGGTTTGGTGAAAGTAAATTGAGACAGGATTTTCTTAATCTGACCGCTAGCGCGATCGCGGATATAATTTTCTAGCGTCTGGTCTACTTCTGGTGGTGCTTCTTGCACTATCACTAAGCCCAGTTCTGCTACTAAATCTTGCTGCGCTTTGATTAAGTCCCGCACTGCTTCATAACCAAAGTCAATTGCCTCGATGATATCTCGCTCTGGCAACTGATTGGCTCCCGCCTCCACCATGATTACGCCATGTGGAGAACCGGCTACTACCAGATCCAAATCTCCGGCTTCAATTTCTGCATAAGTGGGGTTAATAATAAAATCATCTCCCACTAAACCAACGCGAACTGCTGCCATTGGCCCATTAAAAGGAATCTGGGCAATCAGGGTAGCGATGGAAGCGCCTGTAACTGCTAGCACATCGGGTGGAACCAACTCGTCCATCGATAGCGTTAAGGCGATAATTTGCAGGTCATCCCGTAACCATGAGGGGAACAAGGGACGCATGGGACGGTCTATAAGACGGCTAGTGAGAATTGTTTTTTCTGGTGGACGACCTTCCCGCCGCATGATCCCTCCGGGAATCCTACCAGCTGCATACAGTCTTTCTTCGTAATCTACAGTGAGGGGAAGAAAATCAATGCCTTCTCTGGCTTGCGATCGCGTAGCTGTCACTAAAACGGATGTGTCCCCTGATTCTATCAAAACCGACCCACCTGCCTGGGGAGCTAGTAAGCCTACTTTCAGTCGAATATCCCTTCCATCGAAGGATATTGACTTATCAACTTCTGCCATTCAGTTCTTTTTCCTTCTCTTTCGCTATTCTCTTTCTGTGGCAATCCTAACATTTATGCACTAGGGCTGACTTCTAATACATACAAAGATAAGAGTTGTCTTCAACCCAAAGGACGATACATCATGAGCGCGTCTACCACTTGTTCATCCCCTAGCTTCGCCGCACGAGGAATTCGCCCAATAATCTCAAATCCTAACGACTGCCAAAGGGTAATTGAAGGTATATTAGTTTCAAAGACCAAATTGAACATTACTGCTTCGTAGCCTAGGTCTGCTGCTATCAAAAGCATAGCCTCCCCCATGAACCGCCCGATTCCCTGACCGCGCAACTCAGGTTGTACAATAAAACCAGCGTTGCAAATATGGCAACATTGACCGGGGAAGTTTGGTTTTAAATAAAACGCCCCTAATATTTCTTTTGGCTTGTGTGTAGTATCCTTACCAGATGTCCTGACAACAAAGGCATCCTTGCTTAACCAGTAAGTTGAAAATTCTGCCTGAGATAGAGGTTGCCTTTGGGGATAAGTTTTACCTTCAACAATTACAACATTGAGTAATGTTCTTACAACCTCTTGTTCTTGAGGATGAATATAATCTAGTTCTACTGTTATATTGTTTTTTATAACTTGAACCAGGGGTAAATCCATTATTAATAATGTTGATATAGAATGATTATTTGAAAATTATTTGTATGCAATGATTTGATTATAAATGCTATTGGGAAGATTTAATAGTTAGAGCTTTGCGAGTTAAATTATTTAATTTTACGAGAATCTGAGTAGTTAGCAAATGGCGATTTTACACAGTAATTGGTTACTAAAAAGTCAAAAAGGTTGTTTATTTATTTGGGGAGAAACTTGGCGATCGCCACGAGTTAATTTCGAGTCTAATGGATCTGGAGATATCCCACTAAATCCATTGGCAATGACATCACTAGAGTTGAGCGAGTGGTTGGTTTCCCAGAAGATGGCCATTACCAACTTTATCCAGCAACCCCAAATTGCCATCGCTACTACTGGGCGAACACGTAAAGCAGCCACTGCCACTGAGATAAACTTACCAACGCATTCACAAATAATTGCCTTACCAACTTATATTCCCGAAGAGAGTGCAGAAGGAACATCTGCAATTTTCCCTGTGCATTCTGCCAGCTTGAGACTAGAAACAGACTCTCCGCAATATTTGCAACCGTGGCTAGTTGAGGGTTTTTGTCTTAACCCCAGCGAAGCAGTAAAATTTCTCGCTGCTGTTCCCCTGAATGCTGCTAAAGGGGAAGATGCTTTTTTAGGAGGAGATTTACGTTTTTGGTCGCAAGTTTCCCGATGGAGTTTAGATTTAATCTCGCGGTGTAAGTTTTTACCAAGAATTGAACGGCAATCAGACGGTGCATTTGCTGCTAAATGGCAAGTACTTCTAGACAGTGCTGTAGATGGAACTCGCCTAGAAAAGTTTTCTGCGGATATGCCGTTGGTTTGCCGCACTTATCAGGAGGGAGTGGGGACTGGGGACTGGGGACTGAGGACTGGGGAGGAGTTTTCCCAATCCCTAATCCCTAATTCCCAATCCCTACTTTATGTAAACTTCCCTACTGAACCTCAAGAATTGTTGCTGGGATTTCTCAACAGTACGATAGATGCCCAAGTGCGAGGGATGGTGGGTTCTCAGCCTCCAATGGAAGCTAAGGCAATGGCATCTTTACCATCTGGGGTGCGGCAGTGGTTGCAAGGCTTGACTAGTACATCTGGTACAGTTAACGCAGATGCCATTGAAGTGGAACGACTGGAAGCGGCACTGAAGGCTTGGATGATGCCGCTACAATACCAATTAACTCTTAAAACTCTATTTCGTACCTGTTTTCAACTGCGTTCTCCAGAAGCTGGCGAAACAGATTGGACATTGGCGTATTTTCTGCAAGCGGCTGACGATCCTGATTTTTTGGTGGATGCGGCAACTATTTGGAACAATCCAGTTGAACGTTTGGTTTATGAAAATCGAACAATTGAGCAACCACAGGAAACATTTTTGCGAGGTTTAGGGGTAGCTTCCCGATTATATCCAGCGATCGCACCCAGTTTTGAAACCGAATATCCCCAATCTTCTCGGATCACACCCATGCAAGCTTATGAGTTTATCAAGGCTGTAGCTTGGAGGTTGGAAGACAGTGGTTTGGGGGTAATTTTGCCTCCTAGTTTAGCGAACCGCGAAGGATGGGCAAATCGTTTGGGTTTGAAAATTACTGCTGAAACCCCAAAGAAAAAGCAGGGACGTTTAGGGTTGCAAAGTCTGCTGAATTTCCAATGGCAATTGGCAATTGGCGGACAGACTATTTCCAAAGCTGAGTTTGATAAACTTGTGGCTTTAAATAGTCCACTAGTGGAAATTAACGGTGAGTGGGTAGAATTGCGGCCCCAAGATATCAAGACAGCCCAAACATTTTTTACCACTCGCAAAGACCAAATGGCGCTTTCCTTGGAAGATGCCTTGCGTTTCAGTACAGGAGATACCCAGGTAATTGAAAAATTACCAGTGGTCAGCTTTGAGGCATCTGGGGCATTGCAAGAGTTGATTGGGGCGCTAAATAATAATCAAGCGATCGCACCTTTACCGACACCAGTAGGCTTTAAAGGACAGTTGCGACCTTATCAAGAACGTGGTGCTGCTTGGCTGTCCTTCTTGGAACGTTGGGGCTTAGGCGCGTGTCTCGCCGACGATATGGGACTCGGTAAAACTATTCAGTTTATTGCTTTTTTGCTACATCTTAAAGAACAGGATGCACTAGAAAATTCAACACTGCTAGTTTGTCCAACTTCTGTTTTAGGCAACTGGGAAAGGGAAGTCAATAAATTTGCACCAAGCCTGAAAATTTTGCAATATCACGGTGACAAACGTCCAAAAGGGAAAGCGTTTTTAGAAGCAGTGAAAAATCACGATTTAATCGTTACCAGCTACTCACTGCTTCATCGGGATATCAAGTCATTGCAAAGTGTTCCTTGGCAGATAATTGTTTTAGACGAAGCCCAGAATGTGAAAAATCCAGAGGCGAAGCAGTCAAAAGCTGTGCGGCAATTAGAAGCTACATTTCGCATTGCATTAACGGGGACACCAGTAGAAAATAGACTGCAAGAACTATGGTCTATTTTGGATTTTCTCAATCCAGGGTATTTAGGTAATAAGCAATTTTTCCAGCGGCGGTTTGCCATGCCAATTGAAAAGTATGGTGATACGGCTTCTTTGGGTCAATTACGTTCATTAGTTCAGCCATTTATACTGCGGCGATTAAAAAGCGATCGCGAAATTATTCAAGACTTGCCAGATAAGCAAGAGATGACCGTATTTTGCGGTTTAACTGCCGACCAAGCTGCACTTTATCAACAAGTTGTAGAACAATCTTTAGTAGAGATAGAATCTGCTGAAGGATTGCAACGTCGGGGGATGATTTTGGCTTTGCTAATCAAACTGAAGCAAATCTGCAATCATCCAGCCCAATATTTGAAACAGGCGACATTAGAGCAACATAATTCAGCCAAACTTCTGCGGCTAGAAGAAATGTTAGAAGAAGTTTTAGCAGAAAGTGACCGGGCTTTAATCTTTACACAATTTGCAGAGTGGGGTAAGTTACTTAAACCCAAAAGTGTTGAATGTTAAGAAAAATCCGATAAAAACAGCCCAAAATATGTTAAATTTTGGGCGGAAGATTAAAGTATATCTATTTAATAGTGATTATAAATTCATTTCCCAAGATTGTCAAAGATATCTTGAGAGGACTGCCAAAAAACGATTATCCAGTATTGAACAGTCGTCTGTTCTTTGAGTGCTGGTTATCTTATGCTATGGATAACAGCTTAACAAGTATGCGAGATTTATTTAACAGATTAAACAACACAGGATTTCCGGTAGATATTTCTACTTTCTCTAAAGCAAACTTACATCGAAGTCAAAAACCTTTTCAAGAAATTTACCAAAAATTAAATGAATTAGTACAGAAGAAAGTTCAAAAAAAGTTACATGATAAATATGCAATTTGTCCAATAGATTCAACAATTATTACTCTCACAAGTAAATTGTTATGGGTACTAGGACACCATCAAGTAAAACTTTTCAGTTCTCTAAATTTAGCTACTGGAAGTCCATCAGATAACTTCATAAACTTTGGACATGACCATGACTATAAATTTGGTTGTAAAATGATGTCTAGTCTACCAAATAATGCTGTTGGTGTAATGGATAGAGGTTTTGCTGGATTAAAATTTATCCAAGAATTAGTCCAAGAAAACAAATACTTTGTTTTGCGGGTAAAAAACAATTGGAAGTTAGAATTTGAGGAGCAAACTGGATTAATTAAAGTTGGTGCATCTAATGATGCTCAAGCCTATAGAGTGATTAATTTTTGTGATTTAGAAACGAAAACTGAGTTTCGATTAGTAACCAATTTACCAACATTAGGAGAGGCTGCCGTTAGTGATTATGAAATCAGGGATATTTATCGATTGCGTTGGGGAGTTGAATTGTTGTGGAAGTTTTTGAAAATGCACTTAAAACTTGACAAGTTAATTACTAAAAATGTTAATGGTATCACCATACAAATTTACGTTACTTTAATAGCTTATCTAATTTTACAGATATTATCTGTACCACAACAATGGGGACATACGCTATTAGATAAATTCCGCTATTTACAATCTTGTATGTGTCAGAAAATAAGTTATGTTCATTGGTTTGAAGAGATGATGTCATGTTGACTATTTTAGGCTTTTTAGAGTTAGTGTAACTAGATATGTAAACTTTTGTATCAGCATTCAACATTTCTGACTTAAACCCTATTTAGAAAAACAGCTTGGGCGAGAAATATTCTTTTTATATGGCAGTACCAGTAAAAAACAAAGGGAGGAAATGATCGATCGTTTCCAACACGACCCCCAAGGCCCCCCGATTATGATTCTTTCTCTGAAAGCAGGTGGAGTAGGACTGAATTTAACACGAGCAAATCATGTATTCCACTTTGATAGATGGTGGAATCCAGCCGTGGAAAATCAAGCCACAGATAGAGTATTTCGGATTGGTCAAACCCGGAATGTGCAAGTACATAAATTTGTTTGTACAGGCACTTTAGAAGAAAAAATTCATGACATGATTGAAAGTAAGAAACAATTAGCTGAACAAGTTGTAGGTGCTGGTGAAGAATGGTTGACTGAACTGGATACAGACCAACTTCGCAACTTACTAATACTTGATCGCAGTGCAGTAATTGACGATGATGCAGAATAAGTTCTTAGTAAGGACTTTCGTCTTTGATTTTAGCGCTAAAGCGCTCACTACTAACCCGTCAAAATTAGCACAGCGCATTACTAAGCTTTTGAATTAATTATGACTAATTACACATTACAAGCAAGTCGAGAATGGTGGTCACAACAATGGCTAGATTTGCTAGATTCCTATCGCTTTAAAAAGCGTTTAGAACGTGCGAGAAATTATGCTCGTCAAGGAAATGTTCTGAGTATCGAATTTAAAGGTGCAAAAGTATTGGCTAGGGTGCAAGGCAGTGAAGTTGAACCTTATAAAGTTTCCCTTTCCCTTGAACCATTTACTGATGAACAGTGGGGTTATGTAATTGAAACCATGTCCCAAAGAGCAATTTTTGCTGCAAAATTACTAGCAGGAGAAATGCCACAAAATATAGAAGAAGTATTCACGGCAAATGGTCTTTCGATATTTCCTTTTACCCTTGCTGATGTCCAGAGTAAATGCTCTTGTCCTGATAAAGCAAATCCCTGTAAACATATTGGTGCCCTGTACTATCAGTTAGGCGATCGCTTCAGTGAAGACCCCTTTGTACTATTTCAATTGCGCGGACGCACTAAAGAGCAAATTATCAGCGATTTACGACAATTACGTAGTACCAAGATTCAACCTAACACCACAGAAACGCCCGATATTCAACAATCAATTCCTAATAACAAATACTCAGTGAAAATTGACTCTTTCTGGCAATATAATGAGCCACTAGAGTCATCCTTGGTAGTGATTGCGCCGTCCACTAGTGAGATGGTATTAGATGTATTAGGAGCAATTCCTCTAGCGAAGGAAGAGGAAAATACAGTAAATTCAACTTCGAGTGATCTGGTAATGAAGTATTTAAATACAGTTTACAGAGATGTGAGTCAGAAGGCTTTTTTAGCAGCAATGAATGTGGGAGAAAGCTGATAATAATTCGTAATGACGCGACGCTCCTGCGTCGCTAACGCTTCGCTATCGCGGACTCGCTACCGCTACGCTAACGTAATTCGTAATTCGTAATTATGAACTAGGTTGGGTAGTTCAATATTTACCCACTTCCGCACTGCCTAACGAATTGTCCGTCTGCCATTTGCCCGATTTTTATCAATGAGTTTTGGCAGATATCGAATTGCTAAAGTAGGAAATACTAAACTGTTCTCTAACTCGACATATTCCCCATTTTGTAGGTGGTAAATCTTTAGTTCACTGGAGTCATAACACCAGAGTTCTGGTACTCCCAGCGCGAATTTCTCACAAACAATAAAAAATCAATTCACATCACTTGATACAAGACATTTTTTGATACATCATCAATTGAAATTTATGAGACTAAACAAAGTAAGTATAAATTAGCAATTATCAGGCTTCAAGCAATCAAAATTTTACACAGTAAAATCAACTCTTTACCCCTTTCAGTACCTCAAGCTTGCCCATAAACAATCATTTTTGGTGATGTTTTCATCTTCAGTTGACATCAAAACCACGGTTTGAAACAACGCTAAATCAATGGTTTCAACTCTTTGAAGTTACAAAACTTTACAACGTGTCCCAATTTACACGTATCCCGGCTGTACCCCATACCCGCTTAACTTCTACATAATCATTGCCAGTCACGACATTATATATGTCTGGATTTGTCAAACGCTGCCACTCAGCAAAACCTATTCTGCTGGTGGAAATGTTTTAATAGCACGGTCATTAAATTACCATGCGTGACAATAATCGTAGTCTTAGTATCGTACAACAAAATTTTATTTACTACTGCAACTGCCCGTTGCATTGCGGCACGACTTGATTCACCACCTAACTCTCGAAAAAAAATCTGCAAGTATGATTATGATTTTATTTTGAAGCTGAGAGGAAAGGAAAGACATTTACCTCTTGGGATATATGTTTACTGTACAAAAAACGCGAAACTGATATATAAAGATGTAGCGGAAGTGAGCTTTGAATCTTTTTTCTTTCGCCCTCTTTCCTATCTTCTCTCCAGTGAATTGTTAAGTTCGCCAACAGTATCCATAAGCTTTTTTCAATGTGAAAGCTATACCCAGATAGCATTATACTCTTTTTTTACCTTCGATTTTGTTTAAGTCCCGATATCGCTTTTAGTTTAAATTCCAACCGAAAACTTCTCAAAACGCTAAAACTCACAAAGAAAAAATGAAACTTTTAACGATTGACACCAAAAACAATTGTTACGTTATTGACGCTAATGCAATGAACCACCTGCAACAAGATGTTGCTAGCACTTTTACTTTGGAGAAAGGGACTTTTGATATAAGAATTACCAGTGGTCGCTATAGTTATGCTCAGAGCGAAACTGAAGGCGAACCTTTGGTTGTACTTTGGATATATGGGGCTGATAGCAGTACATTTATCAACAAAAACACAGGCACTGAAACAGGTGCAACTTGGACAACTTTAAACGGATACAACAAGAAATTACAGTTGGAAGTCAAAGGAAAAACTGTTATTTGTGCTTTATTTTTTGATGTTAACAATAGTGAGAACAAAGGATCGATCAATCTTTTAGTTAGCAGCAATAAACCACATTTTAATCCTCAAACTATAACAGTTGACAGTAAGCAAAACTGTTATGTTCTTGATGAAAAAGTTATATCCAATCTGAAGCAACCAAGTTCCAATTTTGTTGAATTGGAACCAGGCAATTACAAGATAAAGATTCGTGAAAGCAACGCTACTTATTGGTCTTCTGAGCAAAGATTTCAATTAGAGCCTTGGGCTTTGCTATGGATTAAAGATGGGAAATTTGTTTCTAACCTTACTGGTCTTGAAGTTAAAGAAACTTGGTGTTCGCTCAATGGATTACAAGACGAATTCATTTTAGAAGTTAAAGAAAAAACCACTATTTTAGGATTTTTCTTTGATACCTACAAAGAAGATAACAAAGGACAAGTTGTTCTAGAAATTAACACAGTGAGTCAGGCTGTAGTAACTACAGGCTATGACAATCAGCCGAAACCGCCAGTAACAGGAGTGCCAGACGGTAATGTGAATGAAGAAGGCAATGTCACTGTTGTAAGCACTGGAGGAACAGGTTCTGCTATCAGTAGTGGAGGAGGAAGCTTCAGTGGAGGAAGTAGCTTCAGCGGAGAGAATGCTTTCAGCTTCAGTTTCGATCAAGATCAGATGGAGCGAATGTGGCAAGAGATGTCAGCCAGGCTCGAAAGCTCAGTAAGCGTAACGGCTCAAAAAGACGAAAATAAACAAGCCTACTGGGAAGGTCTTGAAAAATCGATACTCAAAGGCTATCAAAGCCAAGCTAAGCAACTTGCCATGCAGGTAGCACGGCTTGAGTTCATGATGAAGACTCTGATACAACAAACGGAGGTAAATTTTAACCAAAGCTTCCAAGGTTGGTCTAGTTACTTTAATAAAAATCTCAATGACTTGTTTATTACGAGAATTCCCAGAATAGTTAACGATCAGGTCCATCTGGCAATTACTGAACAAACCCAAGAAGTTAAAAACTTAGTAATTCAACAGATACAAACAGAACTCAATGAGCGTGTTGAGTCTGTAGTTAATCTGAAACTCACTAATCAAGCTCAAGAGATTAAGGCTTCAGTCGTTCAGCAAATGCAAACAGAACTGGAGCAACGGATAGAAAATGTCGTTAATGTCAAAATTGCTAATCAATCTCAACAGATCAGCAATCAAGTCATTAACCAGATATCAAATGACATTGACCAGCGCATTGAGAATGTGGTTAATGTCAAAATTGCTAATCAATCTCAACAGATCAGCAATCAAGTAACTCAGCAGATACAATTTGACATCGATCAGCGTATTGATAATGTCGTCACCCTGAAAATTTCTGATCACACCCAGGATGTCAATAATCTTGTGATTCAGCAAATGCAAACCTACATTGAGGAACGGATTGACAATGCAGTTAACATCAAAATTGCTAATCAAGCCCAAGACATTACCACTCAAGTGGTTCAGCAGATCCAAATCAACATTGATAAGCGTATTGATGCGGTAGTTAACCTTAAAATCGCTAATCAAACCCAAAATATTAAGAGCCTGGTAGTCCAACAGATTGAAGCTGATTTCGATCAACGCATCAAGTCTGTCGTTAACCAATCTACCAATAACAATGTTCAGTTAGTCGTTAATAATGTCGCCAACGAGCTTGATAATCGCATCAATGTCAACTTAGACAATAAAATTGTCAACTTCCGCAATGAAGTATCTATGCTCGTTAACAATGAGATTAACCAAAACTTCACGGAGTCTCTCAAAACGACGATTTTATCAGATATCAAAAAACAGCAGTTTTACATTGATATGCAGTCAATCAAAGCTGAGGTGGAGAACTTTTACGCCCGTTTAGGACAGTTTGAGAGTCAGTTATATTTTCGTATTGAACAGGGTGATACCCAACTTTATAATTGGACTCTCGAACAACTTATTGCCCTTCAAGGTTGCTTAACCGATCGCCAAGCTCTGGTTGAGATTTTTGAGGTCTTCGCCTGTAACCTTAAAGACCAACTAAATGGTGCTGAATGTGTTCATCCTAATCGGTTTACCCCTTGGGTAAGAAGAACTTCGCAAGCACAATTTCAGCCTATGGAGCCTCAGCAACTGCCAAACGCTTAATTATCCCAACTACATATCTGACTTTTCACCCTACATTCCGCAGGTTAGTTAAGAAAGAAGATAATATTTTTGACAAGGAGCGCCAAAAAACTGGAGAATCCATCGCCGTTCATGAGTTTAGTTGGCAATTTGCTTTATTTGGGCGACGGGAACGGGGTCAAATGAGCAACGGTACAGATACGCTAAGGCTGTAACCCTTACTGTACAAGCATTCTGCTAATCGATATTTTTGGCAATTCTCAATGTACCAATTAACCTATAGGCTATTTGGTGTAACCATTTAATACGGCACAGCAAGGCTTTGAAGCTCCTAAATTTCAGAGACTTCAATTGGTACAGTTTCATCCGTGGCGATGCCTGCGGCGGCAAGCTACGCAGTATTGAAAACAGCCTATTAATTCCTTAGCGTAACTTTCGGAATCACTGCTCATTTGACCCCTAAAAGCAGCTAGGATTTTAGCGTCTGGTTAGCCTGATGAGCTTTTGACAGTTGATGAAATCAAGATTGTAAAAGAAGCTTGTAAAAAGTGTTCTGTTGAAAAGAAACGCATTAACGCAAATTTCTCACAAACAATAAAAAATCGATTTATATGGACTGATATGAGATATTTTTTCGATACATCACCCATTCAAATTGACGTAGATAAATAAACTAAGTAGGGCTTGCTGAAAAAGTCATAAAAAAGCAATTCTTTTGGGTTGACTAGTTATTTAAGCAAGGTCAAAGATAAGTTTTTGTTGCCTATAGCTAGCAAAATCATAATGCTTGGTTATGTCAATCGCTAAAAAATGTCTATTTTTCCAAAATAGACATAAAAAGGCACAAAAAAACCGTGACAGGTGAGTAGAAAGATTCATGACTAAAAAAGTAATAGCAATCACAGTTAGAGTTGTATGAGGAAGTTTCGCCATTACTCTACTCAAGCTAAATCTTCTTTTAGCTTGTCCAAATTTGCCTTCAATACAATTACGAATCCTCTCATCTTGTAAAGCTTGCTTCTTTTTTTCTTTACTCACATTTTTTGGCGGTCTTCCTAAAGGAACTCCACTGATTCTAATACCTCTTTCTTTGCACCAAGATCGGTTTTCTCGCTTTGCGATAAATTTTATCAACATGAACAGATTCTGGATAATATCCAGTGTAGTTTTTAAAGGATTCTATTTGTGTTTTTAAGTCTCCTGATTCATTAAAGTTATCCCATCTAATATGGTCTAAAAATGCATATCCATCAAAGTAACTAGCAGATAGTTTAGCGCCAAATTCCACGGCTTTACCCGCTTTTCCTCGGACAATTGGACGGATATGTGGTTGGCTTAAACTTACAATACGGTCATCAATGCTCTGCTTTTTATTTTCATACAGCCATAGTTGTTGACGATATACTTCTGCGACTACCAGCAACATCTTATATTGTCTATTAGTTAAACTTTTTAGAGATGCTCCTGCTACAATTAGCTGGTCAATATAGGATAAGTTTCTTTTAATATATTGGAGTTGTTTTTTAATCGCTTTTCTCCTCTCTTTTTGAGATACACGACGTTTTTTAGCTACTTCTAAGTAGTCTTTCCTAGCTATTTCTCGGTAAGTCCTTGGTTTTTTCTCTAATATTCCCTTTATCTGTTCATAAAGCAAGTCAATTATTCTTTCTGTCTGTTTTCTCGCTTGATTTAATAGGTTTAAATCTGTTGGATAGCTGATATCACTAGGCACACAAGTCGCATCTAATATTAATTTCCCTCGATTTCTTAGCGTATTACCTTGTTCTGCTGCTTTTTCTGTCGATAGCGCAGCGTTAGCGAGTTCGCGAGCGTCTTCTGTTTTTTTTTCGGTGTCAATAGAAGATGCTAACTCTAGCATCTTCTTAACCATTTCTTGATTCACATTATTGACTAGTTCTGCACTGATTCTTTCTCGAAAATGTACTAACATGGATGCGTCAAATGGAGTTTTGTTACTATAAGATGACATCCCTATAAAGTACTGTAAATAAGATTCTCCTTGATTTGCTCTACTGTTTCCCTGTCGCTTATACCTAGTTTCTCTTTAATTATTAATGCACCTAACGCCATCCGAAATGACTTTGCTGGTGCCCCTATCTCTGCGGAGAATCCGGCAGAATATTCCGACTCAAATTCTGTCCAGGGTATTAAATCGGCCATAATTAC
Organism: Nostoc punctiforme PCC 73102; assembly: GCF_000020025.1. Lineage (GTDB taxonomy): Bacteria > Cyanobacteriota > Cyanobacteriia > Cyanobacteriales > Nostocaceae > Nostoc > Nostoc punctiforme. The sequence goes on from NC_010628.1 coordinate 4,581,258, forward strand.
CCAACGATTATCTGATGATAACTTTCCCTCAAATGGAAGCTCAAAACTTTCTGCTGGAATTGGAGTTGATTCTTCTTTTCAGTACATAGTTAATAATGATACACTATGCTGCGACGAACCACTGTGATGCAAGGATTTTGGGCTATTTTACCTTCTTGTCTTGCACCTGAATATACTTCTTTGGTCTGAGAATCTAGAGACTGCAACCTTTTCTTTTTTTTCAGCAAGCCCTAAGTATAAATTAGTATTTCTCAAGCTAAAACAATTACTCCCGATGCTCTCCCAAGTCTTTTAGAAGATTTTCAAACTGTTGCCAGCTAATGTCGTAAAGCATTACTCGGTCTGCTCGATTTTTAGCGACTGTCATTGTTACGACCTCCAGAATGTTTTATTGGCCAAACTCAAGCCTAGCCTGTTCTACCAAATCACCTGTAACAATCTCTTGACCTGCTTCACGAGCTAGCTGTTCAATTCTGGCTTTAGCTTGAGAGCGGACAAAAAAGGGAATATTTTGTAACTTTTCTTTAGCTTCTGGTGTCCACCGCAAAGCATCAATAAAATTAGAGTCGCTCATAGTATTAATTCCTTTGGTAAGTCGCTGAGTTTAATCAATAGATTACTAATTTTCTTATAAAAAAAGCCCTTGCTTTTACGCAAGAGCTTTTAAATTATTTAGTTGTCAGTGATGAAATAAACTTTATAACCTAATCTAGGTCGTCCATGAACATCACTGGCTCAGTATCACGGTTAATTCCTTTCTCAAAACCACCAGCCGCAGCCCGTGCGCGACCAGCGTGCCACAAGTGACCAACTAGGAAGAAGAATCCTAGTACGAAGTGAGAAGTTGCCAACCAAGCGCGAGGAGATACGTAGTTGAACGAGTTAATTTCGGTAGCCACACCACCCACGGAGTTCAGAGAACCCAGAGGAGCGTGGGTCATGTATTCAGCAGCGCGACGAGCTTGCCAAGGCTGAATATCGTTCTTGATTTTTTCCAAGTCAAGACCATTGGGGCCACGTAGAGGCTCCAACCAAGGACCACGGAAATCCCAGAAGCGCATGGTTTCACCACCGAAGATGATTTCACCAGTTGGAGAGCGCATCAGGTATTTACCTAGACCTGTGGGGCCTTGGGCAGAACCAACGTTAGCACCCAAGCGTTGGTCACGAATCAAGAAGGTCAAAGCTTGAGCTTGAGACGCTTCTGGACCGGTAGGGCCAAAGAATTCGCTAGGATAAACGGTGTTGTTGAACCAAACAAAGATCGAGGCAATAAAGCCCATCAACGACAGAGCGCCCAAGCTGTAGGAGAGGTAAGCCTCACCAGACCAGATGGATGCACGACGTGACCAAGCAAAAGGCTTGGTAAGAATGTGGAAAATACCACCAGCAATACAGATGAAGGCAATCCAGATGTGACCACCGACCACATCTTCTAAGTTATCAACGCTGACAATCCAGCCTTCACCACCGAAGGGAGACTTGATTACATAACCGAAGATAACTGCTGGGTTCAATGTGGGATTGGTAATAATCCGAACGTCACCACCGCCTGGTGCCCAGGTGTCATACAACCCACCGAAGAACATTGCTTTTGCTACCAATAGCAGCGCACCGAATCCCAAAATAATCAGATGGAATCCGATGATGTTGGTCATCTTGTTCTTGTCTTTCCAGTCGTAACCAAAGAAAGAAGAGTATTCTTCTAAGGTTTCTGGACCACGAACGGCATGATAAATACCGCCAAAGCCAAGAACGGCTGAGGAAATTAGGTGGAGTACACCGACAACAAAGTAGGGGAAGGTGTCGATGACTTCACCACCAGCACCAACGCCCCAACCCTGTGTAGCGAGGTGAGGTAACAGGATCAAGCCCTGTTCGTACATGGGTTTTTCAGGAACAAAGTGAGCGACTTCAAACAAAGTCATCGCTCCTGCCCAGAATACAATCAAGCCAGCATGGGCAACGTGAGCGCCCAGAAGTTTGCCAGATAGATTGATTAAACGCGCATTACCAGACCACCAGGCAAAGCCAGTAGATTCTTGGTCGCGTCCAGTGCCGCCTAATATATTTGGTCTATTAGAGAGCGTTACCACGTGGTAATACCTCCTCAGGGAATACAAATTGTTCGTGGGGTTGATCTTGAGGAGCCATCCAAGCGCGGATACCCTCGTTCAGCAAAATGTTTTTGGTATAGAAGGTTTCAAACTCAGGGTCTTCCGCCGCCCGTAATTCTTGGGAGACGAAATCATAAGCTCGCAGGTTGAGTGCTAAACCGACGATGCCGACGGCACTCATCCACAAACCTGTGACTGGCACGAACAACATAAAGAAGTGCAACCAGCGTTTGTTTGAGAAAGCAATCCCGAAAATCTGTGACCAGAAACGGTTTGCTGTCACCATTGAATAGGTTTCTTCAGACTGGGTTGGATTGAAGGCGCGGAAGGTGTTAGCTCCATCACCGTCTTCAAATAAGGTATTTTCAACTGTGGCACCGTGAATGGCGCATAATAATGCACCACCCAATACACCAGCAACACCCATCATGTGGAAGGGGTTGAGTGTCCAGTTGTGGAAGCCTTGCAGGAATAGCAGGAACCGGAAAATTGCAGCCACCCCAAAGCTGGGTGCAAAGAACCAGCTTGATTGTCCCAAGGGGTACATCAGAAATACGCTGACGAATACTGCAATGGGAGCTGAGAAGGCGAGGGCGTTATAAGGACGGATTCCTACTAGACGCGCAATTTCAAATTGCCGCAACATAAAGCCAATCAAACCAAAGGCTCCGTGTAGGGCAACGAATGGCCACAAGCCACCCAGTTGGAACCAACGGGTGAGGTCGCCTTGGGCTTCTGGTCCCCACAACAGCAATAGGGAATGTCCCATGCTGTCGGCGGGGGTGGATACTGCCACTGTTAGGAAGTTAGCACCTTCTAGGTAGGAGGAGGCTAATCCGTGGGTATACCAAGAGGTGACGAAGGTGGTGCCGGTCAGCCAACCGCCTAGTGCTAGGAAGGCGCAGGGGAACAACAGTATCCCTGACCAACCTACGAATACGAAGCGATCGCGCTTGAGCCAGTCGTCTAGAACGTCAAACCACCCTCTACTGGGCGCACGTCCAACTGCGATGGTCATCGGACTAAAATCCTCTTTTTTTACTAAAATTGCAACGTTTCTAAGGCAATACGGAGAGCCAATGTAACCGGCTGCCGTGAGGAATTAACGTTTTTTTTGACAATCTCAACAGCTTAAAAGCGACTGAGATTCTGAGAAGTTGCTGACCTGTGAAATCAGCATTTGTCTTTCTTTATGCCATTACACGTACCATCGGCTAGTAATGTAGCTTGTGGTAACTTAATGATTCTTAACTTATCACACTACTCAGGGTTTTTGCCTGACACACAGAAGCAAATCAGGCATGAAACACGAACCTTATAAATAATATGAATATCAGAAATTTTACAATTTGACACAACTTTTCTCAGAAATGTAAGAAAATTTAGTCTAGATGGACGTAGGTAGGTAACTCATTCCCAAGAGGTCAAAAAGAGGTAGAGGGAAGGGAAGAAAGAATTTTTATCCGCCAGTGAGTAAATAAATCATATAATGTCCCCCTCACAAATAAATTATATGGGTGGCAGGAGGCAGGAGCGCAGCTGAGTTTTTGTCAACAATGTTTGGTAAAATAATCAAGCAGCAGACCCTCTAAAGTGTTCTTTAGTTGAATGACTAGCCTTCAATTTAGTCAAGTTCTGTCTAGTAGCATTCAGTGTGCGAGTATTTCACAGCGAGTATCTCACAGGCAATTGTAGTTCAATGACGACATCAACAACGATTAACAAAGGCGATCGCCTCCTGCATCAAAATGTTCTCGGTTCTCGTCGGTTCAGTAACTACTGGTGGGCAACTATTGTTACCTTGGGAGCAAGCGGCTTTTTACTGGCTGGGATATCCAGCTACTTAAAAGTTAATTTACTCATAGTTTCCGATCCAACTCAACTAGTATTTGTCCCCCAAGGATTGGTGATGGGGTTATATGGTGCTGCTGGCTTGCTATTAGCCACATACCTATGGCTAGTGATTTTATTGGATGTGGGTGGCGGCTACAACGAATTTAATCAGGAAACTGGCACAATCAAAATCTTCCGTTGGGGTTTTCCGGGCAAAAACCGCCGAATTGAGATTGATAGCCGCATAGAAGATGTACAATCTGTACGAATAGCCGTCAAAGAAGGCCTTAATCCTATTCGCGCCCTCTATCTACGCATTAAGGGGCGGCGAGATATTCCCTTAACACGGGTTGGACAACCCTTATCTTTAACAGAGTTGGAAACAGAAGGTGCAAAGTTAGCCCGCTTTTTGGGAGTATCGTTAGAAGGACTTTAAGTGATAGGGCATAGGGCATGGGGTACAAAAGGCAGAGGTGCAAAGAGGCAGAGGGGAAAGACTTACTGTAACTTTTCCCCATTCCTCATTCCCCATTCCTCATTCCCCATTCCTCATTCCCTCTTGAAACGATAAGATACTCTGGTTAAATCAGTAACTGGCAATGCGGTTAAAAATTTCACAATTTTTGCTTTCTCTTGTGCTTATCAGTGCTGTGATGCTTGGAGGATGTTCAACACAGCAGGTAGCTTCTAATACCTCTTCTCCAACCTCGACAGCTACCTCGACTACCCAGACGACTACTCAAGCAACATCTGTATCTCAAACTAGTAGTGAGAGTATTCCTGGAATCACTGGTTTACCACGTCTTGAAGGCAAGGCGACTGTGGTAATGACGGTTAAAGGTTCGCCCATTACTATCGAAGTAGACGGCACTGATGCCCCCATTACAGCTGGTAACTTCGTAGATTTAGTTCAAAAGGGCGTTTACGATGGTTTAGCTTTCCATCGAGTTGTACGCGAACCCCAACCGTTTGTAGTTCAAGGGGGCGATCCTCAAAGCAAAGACCCGAAAGTTCCAGCAGATCAGCTGGGAACGGGTAGCTATATTGACCCAAAAACGGGAAATGCTCGCTACATACCTTTAGAAGTTAAGCCAAAAGGTTCGGATACTCCGCTTTACAACAAACCATTTGATGCTACTGCTCAACCCGTTATATTGCCTCATAAACAGGGTGCAGTAGCGATGGCGCGATCGCAAGCACCAGATTCCGCTTCTGCTCAGTTTTACTTTGCTTTGGCGGATCTAGCCTTCTTGGATGGTAACTACGCCGTGTTTGGCAATGTCACTCAAGGCTTGGATGTAGTGAACAAAATTCAGCAAGGCGATCGCATTGACTCTGCTAAAGTCACCCAAGGGGCTGAAAATCTGAAAACAGCAGGGCAGTAGGAGGAAGAGAGCAGGGGGAGCATACTTCTCTACGAGAGGCTGCGCCCTAAGCGTAGCTATGCCGCAGGCTTTACGACTACGCTCAGTAACCGGGGTAGGCAGAGGAAGCAGGGGGAGAATAACTACTAACTCCTAACTTCTAACTCCTAAATTTAGTGAAAGTTCTTGTCACTGGTATTGGCCTAGTTTCCGCCCTGGGTGGAAGTTTAGAGGATAGTTGGAAAAATCTGATAGCAGGTAAATCTGGAATTAGGTTACATCAACCATTTCCAGAAATAAAACCACTTCCTCTAGGTTTGATTGCTCAACAACCATCTGAGTTGGCAATGTTAACTCAAATGGTTGTTACTTCTGCTTTACAAGATGCTGGGTTAGTTCCACCTTTAGCTGATTGTGCTGTCGTCATTGGATCTAGCCGCTCTTATCAAGCATCTTGGGAGATGCTGGCGCGGCAAATGTATAAAGATACAAAAAACTTGCCCGTTTCTAATTTTGGAAATTGGTTAGATATATTACCTCATATCAATGCGATCGCAACTGCAAGACAAATCGGTGCAACAGGTATGGTTTTGGCACCGATGGCAGCTTGTGCAACTGGAATTTGGTCTATCGCCCAAGCAGCCTTACTTATACAAACTGGGCAATGTCAACAGGCGATCGCAGGCGCAGTGGAAGCACCAATTACACCCCTAACTTTAGCTGGGTTTCAGCAGATGGGTGCTTTGGCGAAAACTGGGGCTTATCCCTTTGATTTGCAGCGAGAAGGCTTAGTTTTGGGCGAAGGTGCGGCTGTATTTGTCTTAGAATCCGCAGAGTTGGCAAAACAGCGTCAAGCAAAAGTGTATGGTGAAATTCTCGGTTTTGGCTTAACTAACGACGCATATCATAGTAATTCACCGGAACCTGAAGGGAAAAGTGCGATCGCAGCTATCAAACAATGTCTAGAACGTAGTTGTCTCTCACCAGCCGATATTGATTACATTCATGCTCATGGCACAGCAACCCAGCTAAATGACCAGATGGAGAGTATGGTAATCCAGCGCTTGTTTCCCCAAGGCGTGGCAGTTAGTTCTACCAAAGGAAGCACAGGTCATACACTAGGAGCATCGGGAGCATTAGGTGTAGCTTTTTCTCTCATGGCATTAAAGCATCAAATATTACCGCCTTGTGTAGGATTGCAGCAGCCAGAATTTGATTTAGAAATCGTTACAGCAGCACGTCTAAGCAAAATTAGGCAGGTTTTATGCTTGAGTTTTGGCTTTGGTGGACAGAATGTCGCGATCGCGTTAGCTAAGTCCCCATAGTACTTTGTACCTACAGCACAATATAAAATATAAAACTGTAACAAAAAATACAAAATTTTTATTTTTCTCAAAAAAAGGATAAGCTAGTTACAGAATGATATCCGGTTCGTAAAGATACCGTGATTAGGAGAAAATTTTATGATTTCAAAATCACTACTACCGCTAGAACCTGCTTCTCCAGCGCATATATGCCCATTTGACCAAGCCTGTAGCTACTTAGAAGCGGCAGCTAAAGAATTAAATTTAAATCAAGGTTTGCTGGAAATCCTCAGCCATCCGCGTAAGGTTGTCACAGTTTCCATTCCAGTGAAACTAGATGATGGCGAAATACAAGTTCTTGCTGGACACCGTGTACAGCACTCCGATGTTTTAGGCCCCTACAAAGGTGGAATTCGTTACCATCCAGCTGTGACATTGCGCGAAGTATCGGCTTTGGCAATGCTGATGACCTGGAAATGTGCCTTGTTAGGTATTCCTTATGGTGGTGGGAAGGGTGGCATTCCTATAGATCCAAAACGCTACAGTGTTGGCGAATTAGAGCGAATTAGCCGCCGTTATATCAGTGAGTTACTTAAAGATATTGGGCCTTCTGTAGATATTCCTGCGCCAGACATGGGTACTTCTGCTCGTGAAATGGCTTGGATGATGGACACTTACTCTGTAAATGTTGGTCATGCTGTACCAGGGGTTGTGACTGGCAAACCGCTTTCCATTGGTGGTTCTCTGGGGCGAGAAATGGCAACTGGACGTGGCACAATGATTATTGTGCGTGAGGCGCTAGCAGATCGAGGTAAATCCTTAGTAGGAGTGCGAGTAGCTATTCAGGGTTTTGGTAATGTCGGTGGTGCCGCAGCTGAATTACTCCATCAAGCAGGCGCGAAAATTATCGCTGTTTCAACAGGTGCTGGGGGAATATTTTCCGAAGCTGGTCTTGATATTCCCGCGTTGAAAATCTACGCTGCTGAAAATCGCAAGAGTATTGTAGGTTTCCCGCAATCTGTACCAATAAGTAATGCAGATTTATTAACTTTACCCTGCGATGTCTTAATACCAGCGGCTTTAGAAAACCAGATAACTGGAGAAAATGTGAATCAGGTGCAAGCGCAAATTGTCGCAGAAGCAGCTAACGGGCCGGTTACTCTTGAAGCTAACTTGGCATTAGAGGCGCGGGGTGTAACAGTGCTACCAGACATCTTGGCGAATGCTGGTGGTGTGGTAGTCAGTTATTTGGAGTGGGTGCAGGGTCTTTCTTACGTATTTTGGGATGAGGAGCGCGTTAACCGCGAAATGGAGCATTTGATGGTACAAGCCTACCGTAAGGTGATTCAGCAATCTAATAAGCGGCAAATTTCTTTAAGATTAGCAGCTTACACTTTAGGCGTGGGTAGAGTTGCCCAGGCCCTGACTGACAGAGGTCTTTATCCTTAATATTTAGGAAGATACAATATTTTGAATTGAATAGACCAGATGTTTAGGGGTGCGATATTATATTGTGCCCCTACAATTACATAGCGATCGCTGCTAATATAACTTCGATTCAAGATACACCGTTAGGAGCGTAGAGCTAGCTTTACGCTCCTAACAATGTATCTGTTATTATTTACGACTCACCAGAAGGGGAAGCAGCATGAATTAAATCTGGCTTCTTCTCAGCAGGAGGAAGTTCAATAGCTTGAGTCGATGTGGGACGTTGATGGCGAGCGCGAGTTTGGATCTGCACAGGTTTACCCATCTCAATTGACTGGTAAAGTGCTTGAATGATCGAAACATCAATCAACCCTTCTGTCCCAGATGGCTCAGGGTCTTTATCTTGCACAATACAATCAGAGAAGTAGGTAAATTCAGCTGCTAGTTGGTCATGATCCTCAAAGGTACGCTCTTGAGTTTCACCATTAATTGTCAAATAATGCTTGATTTCTCCCTGCCAAGGATAGGCAGGTTCTACTCGTAAATCTCCTTTAGTACCTACAACCTGATAGGTTGAAACATTTGCCCCTCCAAAACTACAGGTAAATGTTGCCAATCGCTCGTTGGGAAAACGCAAAGTGACACTAGTCATTTCTTCCACTTCGCTGAAACGTTGTTCTCCCTTATTGGCAGCTACAGCAAATACTTCAATTGGTTCATCTTGAAATAGATAACGTACAGCATTAATGCAGTAAATGCCGATATCATAGAGCGTGCCACCACCAGTTACATTACGTAAACGAATATTGCCTTCTTCTACTTGTTGACTAAAAACCGAGTTAAAAACACGTGGTTCACCAATTTGCTTCGAGCGGATAATTTCGACTGCTTGTAAATTGGCTTCTTCTAAATGTAAGCGATAGGCAATCATCAGCTTGACATTATTATCATTGGCAGCTTTAATCATTGCCTCACACTCTTCTTCTGTCACTGCCATTGGCTTTTCACACAACACATGAATTGCCTGATTAGCAGCCCGCACAGTGTAGTCACAATGCAAGTGATTGGGCAAAGCAATATAAACTGCATCAATCTCGCCGCTTGCCAAACAGTCCTCATACTCCTCATAGGAGTAAGTATGCTCTATTCCATACTTTTTGCTCAGTTCTTCGCTTTTAATGGGGTCATCTGAAACCAGTGCCACTAATTCTGAGTTTTTGGCGTGGACAAAGGAAGGTAAGGCGGCTTCTTGAGCAAACCAACCTAAACCAACAACAGCATAACGAATTTTGCGCTTACCATTTGTAGCAGTCATTTTTCTCCTCTCTGATAAAGGAATATTTTGCTAAATGCACCAATTACCTTTGAATTAGGACTAACTGTTTATACAAATACTGAGAAGAAATTAGGTTCCTACATTGCTAATGCAGCTTCTACATTTGACACCAACTTAGCTTTGGTTTCCTGAAACTCCTGTCCCAATTCAGTTAGCTCTTTATCACTCATACATTCGCGCACAGCATTAAAAATTTCGCTTTCTTCTTCTTCTGCATGATGCTCAAATGTTTCCTTCAATTCGCTCATTTTTTCTTTAAACTCAGGATCGGTAGGTTTAAACGCCTTAATCTCTTCTAAAATAACTGAAACTTCTTCATGCTCTTCTTCAGCTTCTTCAACATATTGTTCAGTTTCTTCGTATTCTCGCAAAGCTGGGTAGAAAACTAATTCTTCAGTTCTAGCATGTAATATCAACGCTACATAAATTTGATTGAATTGTTCAACTAATTTTGCACCCTTAGCTTTTTCTACTTCTGTAAAAAGCTTTTCAACTTGACGATGCTCTGCTTCAATTAATGCCAAAATGCCTGTTGCTTTATCTTTATTAGCTTTAGTTCTAGCCATTTCTTTTCCCCTTATTAATTAGAGATTTATAGGGCTGAGAATTTGGAGGTTGATGAATGAGAACTCGTATATTCTCAATGAATTGCTAAATTAAAACCTCATTCTTTCAGTAAGCTTTAGTTTAGACTTAAGGAATATTTCCGCTATTGCAACCTAACTGAAATTCATAACCTCAGCATGATGGATACAGAGTATGTAGCGTTAGCAGCCCAAGAATACGGCTCAATCATCAACCATACGACCTGTGAACGCCCAAAAAGTGGCTATGGCAGTAAGATGATGAATGCGATCGATGCCTGCGACGGTCACTGAGCGCAGCCGTAAAGCCTGCGGCATAGCTACGCTTAACGCGGAGCGTCTCGTAGAGAAGTGCGGGCTACGCCTACGCCTCTGAACTTGTAGATGGTGCATGGGAAATGTCAGCTTTGCCTGATGGACAAGTGCAAGTCACACTGAGTTGGCGTTTACCCTCAGTCGAGCTGGCTAAATTAAAAAAATAGTAGGAGTTCGGCTAGTCTATGGTAAAACCAATAATCCAATCAGCAACTCAAACTTTATACAACGAAGATTATTACCTCTGGCTGAGGACAACTATCAATCAACTTCGTGCTGGACAGTTTTCTGCTGTTGATTTAGATAATTTGTTAGAAGAATTAGAAACTATGGGTAGAAGGGAGAAGCGAGCAATTGAAAGTTTATTAATTAAGCTTCTTCAATATCTACTAAAACTCAAGTGTTGGGATGAAGAGCGAGAACGTAATCTAGGACATTGGAAAGGGGAAATCAGGACTTTTCGTAGAGAGATTAAAAAAGCTCTAAAAGATAGTCTTAGCTTAAAACCTTACATCTTAGAAATATTTGATGAATGTTATCAAGATGCAAGGAAAGAAGCAAGCGATGCCTACGGCGGTAAACTACGCTCTAAACTCCTACTTGACATATTCCTCTCTATACCCATTAGCTCTTTAGAACAAATCTTAGATGAAAACTGGTTTCCTGAATATAACCATAATCATTACGGTAAACCCGATTAAAATGAATACGCAACTTGGGTTTCCATAGGAGTATGAAGCCGTGCAGCCGGACTTAATAGGCTTGGAAATTAGTAAGGGGGAACTAAGACGTTTGACTGGGTTTGATCCAGAAGACGTTTTTAGACCTTCTGTTCTGCGAGATGGCAAAAAGCGATTAGGGTTTTTTATCAATGAAATGCTGGTAACGCTGGCGCTAACGCCAATAATTGTGGGCTTTGTTTATGCGTTTATTATTCTGCCAACAATTGGTTCTTCAATTCGACTAGGAATTCTTTTACTAATTTTAGTGCCAATGCCGATATTAGTAGGGCGATGGCTGTGGCGACAATTAACCTGTCCCGAAGGACTGACAATACTTTTAGATGAAGTTGATAAATATCATGACCTGGTTGCTGCTATAGATATTAATGACCAATTGGCAGCATCAGGGAACGTAGAAAGCAGTATCCATGACCGAGATAAAGTCACCGCCGCCTTACAACTAATTAGAGAAGATTTAGTCCGCGCTCTGAAAACGGAACGAATTTTGCGAGATAATAAAAAATTGCTTGCTAATAACCAAGAGTTATTTGTGAATAATTTAGCCAGTCTGCAAGCTTTACAAGTTAGTAGTCAAGCAGGCGAATATGCTCAACTGCTAAATCAATCATTGCAAATTGCGATCGATGTGCAAGCAGAAATCAGAAAATTGCACAAAGGCTAAGTGGATGTTTGTCAACCTTGGGCGACTAGAAGTCGCGGCTACACAGACTTGTGTTGAGCGGAGTCGAAATACAAAACCTGCCTCCGCAGGTTATAAAACCATTGATTTTGCATTAGTCCACGGAGGTGGACAATGCTAGTGTAGTAGCGACTTCTAGTCGCCCAATACTTTCCCACAAAACAATCGCCCCGTTGACCTAAATGAGCAACAAACCAAAAATAATTGTCCTGGATGATGACCCTACAGGTTCTCAAACAGTCCACAGCTGCTTGCTGCTAATGCACTGGGATGTGGACACTTTACGCAGTGGATTACAGGACGATTCGCCGATTTTCTTTGTACTGACTAACACTAGATCGCTAACGCCAGAGTCAGCTACATCTGTCACCAAAGAAGTTTGCCAAAATCTAAAAATCGCTTTGAATGCTGAAGGAATTGACGATTTTTTGATTGTCAGCCGTTCTGATTCTACTTTGCGGGGGCATTATCCCATCGAAACTGATGCGATCGCACAAGAACTTGGCCCCTTTGATGCTCATTTTCTTGTTCCAGCCTTTTTTGAAGGTGGGCGTATCACCCGCGACAGCGTGCATTACTTGATGATTGGCGGTGTACCCACCCCAGTCCATGAAACCGAATTTGCCCGTGATTCAGTCTTCAGCTACCATCACAGTTACTTACCCAAGTACGTCGAAGAAAAGACTCAAGGACGCATTAGTGCTGAAGCTGTAGAAAGGTTTCTCCTAGCTGATATTCGCGCTGGTAGTTTAGAACGCTTGTTACAACTGAGTGGTAATCAGTGCGCTGTCGTCGATGGTGAAACTCAAGACGATCTCAACCGCTTTGCAGTAGATATATTAGCAGCAGCAAGTCAAGGGAAACGCTTTCTGTTTCGTAGTGGCGCAAGTATTTTAACGGCTTTAGCCGCTTTACCACCCCAACCCATTGCTGCCGAAAACATGGCGCAATACGTGCGCCAGGGCAAACCAGGTGCGGTTATTGTTGGTTCCCATGTGAAAAAGACCACTCAGCAGTTAGAGGCGCTATTGCAAATAGAGGGAACAGTGGGAATTGAAGTAAATGTCGCGCGATTACTTGATGATGCAAATCAATCTGCGGTTCTGCTAACTGAAATCAAAGAAAGTACACAGGCGGCACACGAAGCGGGTAAAACACCAGTGGTTTATACTAGCCGTCAGGAAATGAGTTTTAAAGATGTCAACACCCGATTGGAGTTTGGGGCTAAAGTTTCAAGTTTATTGATGGATATTGTGCGGGGTTTACCATCCGATATAGGATTCTTAATCAGCAAGGGTGGCATTACCTCAAATGATGTCTTGAGTACTGGACTAACCTTAACTTCAGCCCGCTTACTCGGTCAAATTTTAGCTGGTTGTTCAATGGTGTTAACCCCATCCGATCATCCCCAGTTTCCTGATTTGCCTGTGGTGCTGTTTCCAGGTAACGTTGGTGATGCTGATGCCTTGGGGACAATTTATCAGAGGTTGACTAAACAATCTTGAGTGTTGAGTGAAGATAATGATAATTCCGAACTACTGCCTTTCTGCTAGAAGATAATTTTTTACGTAGATGCGGATTGGCTACTCTAAAAGTTCTCTAAAGGAGTACCCACAGGGTATCGCAAGGAACGCAAAGTGAAGATACAAGTAATCTTATGGCGGAAAGGGAGTAATCTATGCTCCGCACTTTCTGGTCTGATCGTGTTGTTAGATTTTCCAACTGATCTAATATTGGTAATGATTCGGAGTGTCCCTTGTCTTTTGGCTAGTACTGCATGACTTCTGATTCTGCAATTCCCAATCTAAAGTCAAATTCTGCACTTCCTAATGCAGAATCAAACTCTATCCTTTCGGAGGTAGAGGTAAATCCTACTGTTTCTGATGTAGAGTCAGATCCTATCCCCCCTGATGCGGAGTTAAGATCCGTCCTCCTTTATTTAAAATCAAATACTATCGTTGGGGATGTAGAGTCTAATGCTGCTAACCCAGACTTAGAGTCTAATCCTGTTAACTCAGATTTAGAGCCAAATCCTGCTAACCCAGATGTAGAGTCTAATACTGATGTCGCATCAGATTTTATCTTGACTGATTCAAATCCAAATGAGTCAGCAATATCAGGGTATCGCGTAAATGATAATACTCAAGTCCAGTTAAGAAGTAAGGAGGGACGACTGTTATTAATTTTGCCCCCGGAATCTCAAGTATCTGCCTCAGAACTCAGTTGGTCTGATATTTGGCAACAAATCAGGCAACGTTTGAATGCAGGCGATCGCTTCCGAATAGCAAATACACCCGTACATTTAATGGCACAAGACCGCCTAGTAGATGCCAGGCAACTCCAAGAACTCGCCGAGGCTTTAAGTGAAGTCCAACTGCGGCTAATATCTGTCTCAACGAGTCGTCGGCAAACTGCGATCGCAGCCGTAACATCTGGGTATTCTGTAGAACAATTGCAGCTTGTAACTTCCCTGAATACAGGGTCAGAAGCTACAGCTACACCCCAGGCAGATGCCCTCTATCTAGAAACAACAGTCCGCTCTGGAGTAGAAATTCGTCATCCTGGTACAGTAATTATCTTGGGAGATGTAAACCCAGGTGGTATTGTAATTGCAGATGGAGATATTATCATCTGGGGTCGTTTACGTGGAATTGCTCATGCTGGGGCCGGAGGCAATCGTGAGTGTCTGATAATGGCTTTGCAAATGGAACCTACCCAATTGCGGATCGCAGATGCTGTAGCTAGGGCACCAGAAAAATTACCGACGCAATTTTCTCCAGAAGTGGCACATATTATGCCCCAAGGGATTCGCATCGCTAGGGCTAGTGATTTTTCTAGAAACCAATTTACTAAGAGCAATCAGTAGCCCTGAATATTTACTTAAAAAATGAAGAATATGAAGGATGAAATATAGCGGTTTTTATGTAGATGGAATACACTACTTTAATCCCTTTCCCCTAGCAAAGTGGATTTCATTCCACCGAGCGTAGATGCGGAGAGGCTTGTCGCCAGACACCGCAATAAAAAAATATTTATCCTCGCCCGAATCAGGGAGACCAGATATTTCTTCATACTTGATACGATACTTCATACTTTATACTTCAATTTACGGTTTTATATTTCCTGAACCCTCATTGACCGCATTTCTATCATGACTCGCATTATAGTGATTACCTCCGGTAAAGGAGGAGTGGGTAAAACCACAGTTTCAGCAAATCTGGGCATGGCTTTAGCCAAAATGGGTCGTCAAGTTGCCTTGGTTGATGCGGATTTTGGTCTGAGAAATTTGGATTTGCTGCTAGGGCTGGAGAACCGCATTGTCTATACTGCGGTGGAAGTCTTGGCCAGAGAGTGTCGCTTAGAACAAGCCTTGGTGAAAGATAAACGCCAACCCAATCTTGTACTCCTACCGGCAGCCCAAAATCGTTCCAAAGATGCAGTCACACCGGAACAGATGAAGTTACTGGTCAATGCTCTAGCGCAAAAGTATCAGTACGTGATCATTGATAGCCCCGCCGGTATTGAAAATGGGTTTAAAAATGCGATCGGCCCGGCCAAAGAAGCACTAGTTGTCAGCACGCCAGAAATTTCCTCAGTTCGTGATGCCGACCGGGTAGTGGGGTTACTTGAAGCACAAGGTATCAAGCGTGTTCATTTAATAATTAACCGCATCAGACCCGCAATGGTGCAGGCAAATGATATGATGTCAGTGCAAGATGTTCAGGAACTTCTCGCCATTCCCCTGATCGGGGTAATCCCTGACGACGAGCGTGTTATTGTATCTACCAATCGCGGCGAACCCTTAGTGTTAGCGGAAAATCCTTCTTTAGCCGCCACAGCCTTTGAGAACATTGCTCGTAGATTAGAAGGAGAAAGTGTCGAATTTCTGGAGATCGACTCATCCCAAGACAGCATCTTCGCCCGTCTACGAAGGTTGTTGTGGACAAAGATTGTTTAACTTACTTTTCTAGTCTCCGCGCCAGACCTATTCGTAATGATTGAACTTCTAGAAAAACTTTTTTCTCGCGGCCCTGATAGCAGTCGAACTCAAGTTAAACGTCGCCTGCAATTGGTGATTGCTCACGATCGCGCTGATTTAGATCCTCAAACGTTGGAAAAAATGCGGAAAGAAATCCTAGATGTAGTCTGTCGCTATGTCGAAATTGAGACAGAGGGCTTGGAGTTCTCCTTAGAAAGCAACCAACGAACCACAGCTTTAATTGCTAATTTGCCCATCCGTAGGGTGAAAGGGGCTATACCTGAATGGGAAAGGGGTGATAAATAAGTCTTTATAGTTTTAGTCTTAAGTATTTTTATTGCAATTGTAACGAGTTGTCCCAAGTTTTGGATTAAATAAACTCCTATATTGACACCCACCCAAACGTGTCAATATAGGAGTTTTGAGTATAGAAAGTACTCATTAAAATGAGAATCGGGATATAAAAAAATCTCCCGTTGTCGTCACTGCTGACAACGGGAGTAGATAAATTATTCTATAAATTATCGGTAAGCAACTTGTGGCCCTGCCCAAATCTCTGTAACTTTTTTGCCAAAAGTAATCGGCTGATCTTCGTCTGTTGTGGGTACAGTCTTGCCATCATTAGCAACTTGCATTAGCGGCCAGTTTTCATCACCCAATTCACCTGCACGGAATAGTACATGATCTGGTTGCTTTTTACTCCAACCTAACAAGACGGCAATTTTCTCATGCTCATCTTGCTCATTAGCAGGAGCAACTATATTAGCGTGATTTTTTTGCCGATCCCAAATCACTGCACTATCAGTAGAATCGCCTGTGTTAAATATCCCTTCAAACTTGCGTGCTAAAAAGCGATCGCCTTTTTCCGACCAGCTAACCGGAACTAATACCCCAATTTGACCGTTCGGATTAGCCTCTTCTGACGAAGAACCCTTTAGAGCTTTTACTTTTAATAAAGGATCGCTAACTGGAGTAGTTGAAGCCATTACCCACAACTTCTTCGTGTGCATATCTTGGACAAACAGAACGCTAGTAACACGGCTGTTGTACATTTCGGGTTTTACTTCTAGTTGCACGCGACTATAAACAGCATATTTACCATCTGGAGAAACCACGGGTACGCTACGGTAGTGACGAACTCCAGAACCACCGTTAGAACCAATTGCTTCTTGAGTCGCTGTAATCCATTTCCAAGGAATAGGATGAGGACTACCTATGGGATCTATTTGTTCTGCTTGGGACTCATCACGTGGTTCAGAAACAGGTATTTCTGTTGCTGTAGTTGGTTGTGACTCTCTAAGAGTTGGCGCTACTTGAGTTGCTGTCAATGATTTAGTAAAAGACTTTTCTCTAGAGAGAGATTTTTCTTGTCCTTTCAAAGACTTGATATTAGCAGCTTTGAGCTTTTGTACTAGATTAAGCTGACTAACAGGAACATCTGTTAATGGTGCAAGTTCAACTGCTGCCAAAGTATCAGGAACAGTTAAATCGTTGTTTAACCCATAACTATCTGCTTGAGCAAAAGACTCAATTTTATCTGCTGGTAATACTTGCGGTTCCTGGACAGCAGGACTTTGTGTGGGTACAGAGTCAAATTTTTCTGTTAAAGAGTCGATTTGATCTGTTTTCGATATTTCAGCTATCTCAGGTTCCCCAACTACAGCTATTTCCTTTGATACAGAGTCAGAATCTCCAACCTTCGAAGTTAGTTTAGCTACTTCGGATTTTACAGGGAACGAGTGAGCCGATGCCCCTAGCAAGGGTGCGATCAGTATCACAACGACAACGTAATTGAGAAATGGTTGCGCGCGGAACCATCCTGACAGCAAAAGGGGTTTAAGCATTTGTAGACTCTCTAGAGGGGTGGTTGCTATGTGAGAAGCAATACCTATGCAGCAATGGGGCAGGCAGTAATTATATGTATAACAAGAAACTAAAAACTTTGACGAGATATTTCCTTCAAAGTTCGCTGAGTCTTATAAAAATTAAGTATCATTGTCTACACCTTTTATTACTCAGGTACTGAATATTTTTTTGCAAAAGTATGCGAGTATAGTAAACACGCTGAGAACTCAGTAATTACTACACGATATATAATCCTGCTGTTGATATCCCCGACAATACCAAAAACAGATATTAGTCAAGGGATATTCAAGTTATATTTGAGGCGATAACGCTGGCAACAAAAAATGAGATAACTTAAATTATTGGGGATCGTACTAGTTGTAGCTAGTACACAATCAACAAGTCAGGTTACACACTAAATATAACAGCGCAAACCCTCACAATGGTATACGTGAGGTGTTACGTGAAAAGCTGGGGAATGCAGACGCATAATAAATCATACTCAGAAAATACTGCTGTCAGCAACCCAAATTTATAAATTGCAATCTCAACTACAAAATAGCTAGAAGACGCAATAGTTTTTTACAAACCCAACTGCATTTAATGCCAATTTGGGGTAAACCTTCGGGAACACAACAAAACTAACTTGGTAGATGCTCTAGCGGCTCGTGACGAGACACCACTAAACGAAGAGGGTTTACTAAAGGCAGATGCAGCTTATATTAGCTGTTACACTTGTCAAGTTAACTATGTAAGTTAATCAAACAGCCTTTTCGTTTCACTCAATACAAAAATATTGTACCACCAAACAGCCAAGATTATTTACCATTAACTAATGACTAACGATTAACAAGTAATTATTAATGAAAATTGTATTTTTTGGTACACCACAGTTTGCTGTACCCACGTTGGAAAAGTTATTGAATCATTCAAAATTTGATGTGTTGGCAGTTGTCACTCAACCAGATAAACGCCGGGAGCGTGGAAATAAACTTACTCCTTCACCAGTAAAAGCGATCGCTACTGCCCACAACTTAGCAGTATGGCAACCCGAACGGGTAAAAAAGGACACTGAGATTTTAACCAAACTCAAAGAATTAAACGCAGATGTGTTTGTTGTTGTCGCTTATGGACAGATTTTATCGTCAAAAATATTAAAGATGCCCAAGTTGGGCTGTATTAATGTGCATGGCTCGATTTTACCTAAATATCGTGGTGCAGCGCCGATTCAGTGGTGTTTGTATAACGGTGAGAAGGAAACGGGGATCACAACCATGTTAATGGATGTGGGGATGGATACCGGGCCAATGCTAGAAATAGCCACTACACCCATCGGATTACTGGATAATACTCAAGATTTAGCTGAAAGACTAGCTGCGATCGGTGGGGATTTATTGGTGGAAACTTTGTTGAAGTTGGAACGCCAGGAAATTCAACCAATACCCCAAGATAATTTATCAGCTACTTATGCACCTCTAATTCAAAAAGAAAATTATGGTTTGGATTGGTCAAAAAGCGCGATGCAATTACACAATCAAATTAGAGGCTTTTACCCTAACTGTACCGCTACCTTTCGTAACAATTTGTTGAAAATCATCGCTTCGGTTCCCCTTGCTTCTGTAGGTGATGTCTGGCGACAAGCCGCTCCGCGTCTAGGCAATTTTCCACCAGAATTACAAGAATTAATTGATAAATTGCCTGATTTGTCAAATGTATCAAACAAACCAGGAGTTGTAGTAAACATTACCAAAGGCATTGGAGCGATCGTCCAAACTGGGGAAGGTTTGTTGCTGTTGCGAGAGGTTCAGCTAGCTGGGAAACGTCCCCAGTCGGGATGGGATTTTGTGAATGGTACCCGCTTAACTGTGGGAGAAGTTTTTGGTGCGGGTAGTTGACCGGGATGGAGGAGATAAAAGAGATTATGGAGAATAACTTTTAGCTCCTAACTCCTGTACAGATGCGATTAATCGCGTCTCTCCTAAGACTTTTCATAAAAACGGCAAGATTCGCAAGGGCCATCTGGGTTGACTGCACAGCGAATGAGTTCTGAATGAGCATTGTAAGAGCAGGTGGCATCGCCAACTACCCAGCGTCCACCTACCAAACTTTTTTCAGATGGCCGTTTAGCCGACTGCACATAAATAGCAATATTATGTAAACGGTAGCGCCCAGCTTTGAGTTGGTATTTATGGCGGCGTTCTAAAACCGCATAAGTTTTACCTTCAAAATCGAGATAATTTCCGGGTTGGGGTGTCCAATCAAGTTGCACTTTACCGAGTGACTCACGCGGATGCGTCAGAATCACCTCGGTTTGTAAAGAGTCTGGCTCCATAAGCTTATGTGATTTGATTTACATTAGAAGGATGGTATAGCAATAGCTTTCTTTAGCTTACCGAATTTAGATTACAATTAATGATTAGCTCTTCACGTACCTACGGATTACGGCAACCAAAAGTCAGGTAGGATAGATTTGCCCAAGTCACGTAGAGTTTGGTTGAGCGATCGCGCCACTTGGATATGTGCTTCATCCTCTTCTACAGGTAAAATCTCGGCTGGCTGACCTTCTCCTAAATAAGACACGACCAAATTCGCCGCCTCCAAACCAGTAACATAAGCCTTTTCCTGTGACCAGGAACCATGACGGTTCACAACCCAATCCCCACTCATAAACACATTTTCAAAACTTGTCTTCGCGGGCAACATATAACGATAGCTACCAGGTGCAAAGTGAGTCACCGCCTGAGATAGCCGAATTACACTGCTATCAACGATCTTTGCCTCCCCAAAGGCAGGTACACAAGTTGCTAAATAACTCTGAACTATTGCTAAAATCTCTTCATCACTCAAACTGAGAAACTGATTCGCGTGATAAAAATCAGCTTCAATCACCGTTCCTGGCTCATCCCGATACTCGTCATGTAAGGCATTCAAATCAAAAAACGTCCAACCTGTACTTGCGTCGAATCCAAAGCAGGCATTAGAGGGACGTGGAATATCAATTTTGCGGTCAAACCATAGCCGCGTTGCTAAAACATCAATCCCTCCTAAATTGCTCAAATTACGGAATTCTTCATGACTTTGTAAACTAGGGCTATTTGAGACAATTTTCTTCATCCCCGTTATGCCAACTGCAAAAATCACGGCATCTGCATCAAAAATTTCATCACCGCAAACCACACCTTTGGCGCGATGATTGCTATCAACAATTAAGTCTGTAACTCGGCGCTTGGGTAGCACTCGCGCACCAGCTTTTTCAATCTGTTCCACCCAAGGACGAAATATCTTTTCTCCAACAGTTCCCCGACACCAAACTACATCAAAATCAGGTTGATGAGCCAGAATAAAAAAGTAAAGCATCCCTAAAGTTGCTGCGGCCGAACATTGTTCACCAGGGGCAAACAAGCCCACTAATAACATTGGTTCAAAAGCCTCGCGGTAAAGCCGTGCAGAAACATTAAAGTTTTTGAACAATTCCCTAGCAGTTACAAAGTCATAACGCCGCCAAGCATCATCAGAATTATCAAAATCAACAACAGCATACAGTAAAGGCAGGGCGCTCAGACGGTCAATTAGTGGCAATCGTTTAAACTGAGTATATAGAAAAGTTCCTAGTGGGGATGGGAGTCGCGGTAAGTCTTGAAAAATCGGTGATTCAACTTCCAAGCCTGCTGGCGAATATTGCGAAGAACGAGTCCAAGTAGTAAAAGGATTAATTTCTAATTGATTAATTAAGGAAAAAATATTTTTGTAAGGATACCAAAAGCCATGAATGCCAGCTTCAACAGATTTTCCGGCGGCTGTTTGCCAACCTGCCACCAATCCACCTGGATAGGGGCCTGCTTCTAGAAGGGTCACATCATAGCCTTGTTTTGCCAAATGGTAGGTTGCTCCTAAACCAGCCCAACCAGCGCCTACAACTACCACCCGTTTTTGTTGCGATCCTTCTACCATACCAGCCTCCGATTGTTGCTGTCCATCAACTAATGTATACGAACTTGTGTTCCGATCGGATGACAGGTTGTTACTATAAGGCTTTTCTTTGGGATGCAGTTCAGTAAAAATGCCTTGCGGTTAATGCTGAGTTAAGAGTATAACAGAAAACAGACTTGACTATTCATGAGGAATAATCCTAATGACTCAATTAGCAAATACAAAATTCAGTTTAAATGACTTTGAATTACGAGATGGTATTTATTTTCCTAGTGACTATGAACAATTGAATAATACTCAACATAAAAAAACATGGGATGCAATTGGTAAAACATATTATGGTTCCCAAAAAATTGAAAAACTTGCAGATACGTCTCCCATCAAACAAGATTACACTTTACTAACTGGTACACCTGGAGGTACTTGGAACAAATTTCCATTGAATAAATCTGTTGGCTCTATTCTAGAGATTGGTTCTGGTTATGGTCGCGCACCTTTGCATCTCTCGAAAGCGAAAAATCTGAGATGTGAAAAATATTATGGAATTGATATTTCTGAACCTTTGTTGCGGCGGTTAATTAAGGTTAAACAAGAATATAATTTTTTCCCAGAAGCTGAATTTAACTTGATTTGCACTTCTGCTGAAATATTGCCTTTAGAAGATAATTCTATAGATTTGGTAATTTCTAACTGTGTCTTTATGCACATCCCAGATGCACAATTAAGAAGTTTATTGGCTGATATATCTCGTGTGTTAAAGCCTGGTGGTATTTTTGTTTTTAATCATTCCTTCCATAACAAGTCTTGTCCTTCTCATATTATCCATAATTTTGTGAGAAAGCTGAACCCATTTGTGAGAAATCCAGTTTATCTCAAGCAATATTCATCTGCTGAAATTAATGAGATGTTAGCGAGTGCTGGCATCCAAACGAAGTGTCCACAATACATTGTGGAACCAACAGAAGAGTATGCAATTTTGCCGGAAACCATTAAAGGGATTCCGGTACCTTTTGCTAAAGCTATCAACAGAAGTCTCAAGCCATCAGATGCTCTAAAAGAAACTTTGGCTTATGGTTTTAGTGCCTACAGTAGTCAACTGGACTAATTAAGAGACTCTCTAATTGTCACAATTAACTGAATACAAATAATCTCCAAAAGCACAACAATGTTGTGCTTTTGTTTTTACAAGAAATGCTCATAAACTTTTATTTTTTGTTTTGAGTCCGAGCATTTTAGCAGACGAATTTTTACTGGTATCTAGGAACATCTGTACTTTTAAATATGGTTAGAAAAGTAATACACTTAAATTGACCAATAGATGGAAGGCTACATATTTTTGCTCCACAAGCAAAATATGCTTGTAAAATATGCGGAATTTCAACATTATTATATGATCTAGGACATTGTTGAGGTAATTCTATAATAAATTCTGAGTTTGGATAAACCAAAATATTTGGATGCATCAAGTTATTTTGCTGAAAATAATTATAAGCACAACGAGCTTGTAGAGGACTTTGTGTTTTAAATGTTACACGTCCCAAAAAATATTGGTTTCCACTCCAGACAAGATAATTCGCTAGACCCTTCCAGAGTAATAAAAGTGCCTGAATATTACGGTATTCTTTTGCTATACATGCACGCCCAAGTTCTACAGTTTCCTGAAGTATAGAATCAGGAATGTCATTAATATTAAAATATTTAGCAGCACTAAATCCCAAAGCTTGAGAAGCCATTGTATAAGATTGCATTCGGTAATTCCCAACTATTTTACCAGTTGGCTTAAAGATGAGTATCAAATGATGACAAACCGTATCGAATTCATCTTGATCTATCTGGGTAAAGTTAGAATCAGAATATTTCAAGCCTAGTTCGATATTAAAAATTTCAAAGCGCAACCGAAAAACAGATTCTAATTCTTCTTTAGTAGACGCAAGCCGGAGAATATACTTTTCGGTTTCAATTACTGGGAAATATTTGAGGAGACAGTCAGATATTAGTGGATATTTAGTGTTCATTCTAGAGTTATTTGTTAATAAATAATCATTGTATACTCACAATTTTTATTGCTTATTTAGCATTACATGACGATACATTTTTAATTGAGTTAATAAAAATATTTTATATATAAATTTTTTTAAAGAAGTAAAAAAGAACAATATTTTTAAGACATAATTACAGGATTTTTGTCTTTAAAAAGACTAGTAATTACTATTTAACAAGATTAAATAGTAATTACTAGATAATCCATAAAGATAATATGAAGTTTTATTTGATGTGAATCAGCTATTTATTTTTGATATGCATTAATCGAGTTTAAGGATAAGCCTAATCGAGCGGGGGAAGAGTGAAAACTTACAACTGAGAGGTTGACACTCTCCATGATGATGTTTTGATAAGTACAACTTCTACCCCGACACTTCATACTCGACCGAACGAGAATCTTGTTTAAAGTTTGGATAGTTTTTGGGATTTTCTTGATTGTGATGTTGTTTACCAACTTTTTCCAACATATTGAAGCTAAAGTTGGTAAATTATGGATTAGTTGAGCTAGTTCTTCCCCAGACAACTATGCAATTGGATTTATCGCCTCTTTGGATATCACTCAAAACTTCATTACTTGCTACATTTATCACCTTCTTCTTGGGTATCGCTGCTGCCTACTGGATGCTAGGATATCGTGGCAAAGGTAAATCGTTGATTGAGGGTATCTTTATTGCGCCCCTGATTTTACCGCCTACAGTTGTTGGTTTCTTGCTGCTGCTATTGTTTGGCAAAAATGGCCCTGTAGGGAAACTCATGCAGCCTTTTGACTTCACCATCGTCTTTACTTGGTATGGGGCTGCGATCGCAGCCACAGTAGTTTCTTTCCCTTTAATGTATAAAACTGCACTAGGAGCCTTTGAACAAATAGATGGCAACTTGCTGCGAGTAGCTAGAACCCTTGGTGCAACCGAAACTACAATCTTTTGGCGCATCAGTTTACCCCTAGCGCTACCCGGCATTGTCGCTGCCACCATGCTCGCTTTTGCCCGTGCTTTGGGAGAATTCGGCGCAACCTTAATGCTCGCTGGTAATATTCCCGGACAAACGCAAACAATCCCAATGGCAATTTATTTTGCTGTGGAAGCGGGAGCAATGAACGAGGCGTGGTTTTGGGCGATCGCAATTATGGTGATTTCTCTATCTGGAATAATTGGGGTTAACTTCTGGCAAGAATTGAGGGAAAAGAAGAGGGGAGCAGGGAGCAGGCTTGCCGTGAGCGTAGCCGAACGGGAGCAGGGAGCAGGGGAGGCAGGGGGAGAAAATCTTTATACTCCGCACTCTAGATTTGAATTTGGTGGATTGTTTGTCAACATTGAAAAAATCCTGACTAGCTTTGATTTAAAAGTTGCTTTTACTTCTGATGAGCAACCTTTGGGATTATTAGGGAGTTCTGGAGCAGGTAAGAGCATGATTTTGCGCTGCCTTGCGGGGATAGAAACACCCTCTAGTGGACGCATAGTTTTAAATGACAGAGTACTGTTTGACTCAGAACAAGGAATTAATCTACCCAGCCGCGATCGCCGTATTGGTTTTTTAGTGCAGAATTATGCTCTGTTTCCCCATTTGAGTGTGGCGCAAAATATTGCTTTCGGCTTGCCCAAAAAACTATCGGCTGGAAGTATTAGGGTACAGGTAGAGGAGCAACTAATAGCAATGCAGTTGCAGGGATTAGGCGATCGCTATCCACACCAACTTTCTGGAGGTCAACAACAACGGGTAGCCTTGGCAAGAGCATTGGCAAGTCAACCGGAAGCATTGCTTTTAGATGAGCCGTTCTCGGCACTTGACACCCATTTACGTAGTCAATTAGAGCAGCAAATGACAGAAACTCTTGCTGACTACCAAGGCGTGACTCTATTTGTCACCCATAATATGGAAGAAGCTTATCGAATTTGTCCGAATCTATTAGTATTGGAGCATGGTAGAGCCGTTCATCATGGCAGCAAATACGATATTTTCCAGCATCCTGCTACCGTTAGTGTCGCTCAACTTACTGGATGTAAAAACTTCTCCCGTGCTGTTCTCCAGTCATCACAAAAGGTAGAAGCGATTGATTGGGGTTGTACTCTTCAAGTCATTGAACCAGTCATGAGTGAATTATCCCACATCGGTATTCGTGCCCATCAGTTCATTTTTACCAACGACTCATCACAGGAAAATACCTTTCCCTGCTGGATAGTACGAACAAGTGAAACGCCCCACCGAATGACATTATTTCTTAAACTACATTCTGCTGGTAAGAATTCTCAAGATTACCATTTGCAAGCTGAAGTCTTCAAAGAAAAATGGGTGACTATGAAAGATCAACCTTTTCCTTGGTATGTGCGTTTAGATCCTCTGCGCTTGATTTTGATGGAGTGAACGCAGAAATATACGGGACATGGCAAATTATTCAAAATCATCTTACTTCAAGCGCCCAGACCCCAAAGAGTCTGAGCGCTTGAATATTAGGTTGCAGAGAGACTTCTGCTAGTTAGGAGAATTAAGCAGGCATCATCTGCATACTTCTGCAAGACTCTGCACACTTACGGCAAGCAGCAGCACATTCCATCATTTTCATGTCATCGCTCATCATCTCACACGCCATTGCAGTGCGATCGCACATTTCAGCACAGAGCATACAAGTGCGTTCCATGAACTCAGAACCACTCATCATCATATTCATGCACATCATGCACATTTCAGAGCAATCGCGCATCATGCTCATCATGCTCATCATGTCCTTGTTCATCTGCATACCACCTTTGGCCATGCAGTAAGTCATGGTTTCCATGCACATTTTATGACAGTCCATACAAACTTCCATACAAGCTTGCATTTCGGCAGTCATGGTTTCATTCATCATCATCATCATCATAGGAAGTACCTCTTGATTTTTTGATGCATAAAGAGTTGTCCTTGTAAGGACTACTCACAACATTAATCCTATCCTTTGAAAGAGTCAATGGGAGTTTTTTGTCCAGAATTTATAAGCCTACTATCCCGATATAATTACCGGAAATTTGGGCAAATCCTACAGAAGTTTGGTGCTATTTTTTTGGTTATTCTTACATATTAAGGTTTAGAAACTCTCATTGTGGAGTGGGGTTTATTGAGCAAGTCAACTTTTATATCAGCAAGCAAAAGTTAGAGCTATAATCTAGATTGGAACTAATGTCATGATTTCTTGACAAGTGCTTTTTTAGAAACATTTATTAATTTATATTAAGCCAGTATTTATTAGCTCTAATGAATATTTTTTGTATTTTCATCGACTTCATTTCAATAAAAAAATCTTAGTATTAAGTAAGCCAGTCTAATAAAATCAAAATGTGTGAAGAAAGGTAAAGAAAGCTAAAACTCTTCTTCCCTTGCCCTGTCTTATCCCACTGGTAGTTATTTACGCCAACCTACTTATTCTTTCCGCTGTTGCTCCAACCACTGTAAAATCCGATTCCATGCCCACCAAGGATCGGAGTCTTGTACTTGACGCTGGCAGTCTTTGCTGCTCAAATAGCCAACATGACCACCGTACTGAGTGAGTAATAAATCTATTGCGGAATTGCGATCGCAAGCTTCCTTTAATTCCGGTATGATGGCTGGGTCAAAAAGTGGGTCATCAGCAGCATATAAAATCAAAGTCGGTTTTGAGATTTGCGGCAATATTTGTAAAGCACTACTAGCTTGGTAATATGCTTCTACAGAAGAAAAACCTAATCGGTTAATTACCAGTTCGTTATCAAAACCCCAAATACTATTCGCCCGTTCAATCGATGCTGGGTCAATGCTTCCAGGATGAGCATCATGAATTCGCCATGCTAGTTTTTTTAAATTCTGGGCAATCCCTGCTTCCAAATATCGACCAAAGGGTTTTGTAACTAGATAAGATAGCGATCGCTCCGAATCCAAACTCGGACAAATCACCATACCACCGCCAATATCGCTGTCTTCTAGTCCTAAATCTTCATACTCCCTAATTACCTCACCAGCCACCTTCACTGCCCATAGTGCCAATTGCCCTCCCAAAGAAAACCCTGTAAACCAAAATTTCTCAGGACATCCCATTGCCTTAGCTGCGGCGGCGATGCGAACAAAATCTTCCCCCTCATACAAACCATCAGAGGTGAGAGTTGGCGACAATTCGGCAGTTTTCCCGTGGGCCCGCCAATCAAACAACACTACAGCGTATCCTTGAGCGTAGGCTTTACGCCCTAGCACCCTCAAAAACCATTCTGTTTTTAACTCTCCGGTAATGCCGTAAGTGCCAATAATAGTGCTATGGGCATTTTCCGGGATGGCAACCAAGCCAAAAATTGGCACACCTTGGCCACCAACAAAGATTTTCTCGTGATAAGACGGTTCTGGGTCTTTAGTAGTATTTTGCCAGTGACGTTTTCCCCACAAAGCAGTGTATACAGTCATCATCACACCGTTTTGTAAAAACCAAGACGGATTGTAGGGGGGAGTATAACACATCATAGACTATAAGATTTCATGTAATTGAGTCTTGATTTCACAGTCATTTAATCTTAATATTTATGTAAGATTTAAAAACTTTTTTAGAATCGTTTCAAAAATCTTTGTATCTATCAAAGGTTGTTAATTATCCTTAATAAGTAGTAATAATTTTTAAGAATGCCGAGGATTCTTGTCATAGACGATGACCCAGCGATTTCAGAACTAGTTGCCGTCAACTTGGAAATGGCTGGCTACGATGTTAGTCAAGCTGAAGACGGCATCAAAGGTCAAGCGCTGGCTCTCCAGCTTCAACCAGACTTGATCATGCTCGATTTAATGTTGCCCAGAGTAGATGGGTTTACAGTTTGCCAACGTCTGCGCCGCGACGATCGCACCTCTGAGATTCCCGTGTTAATGTTGACGGCTTTGAGCCAAACTCAGGACAAGGTGGAAGGCTTCAATGCTGGCGCAGATGACTACCTCACCAAGCCTTTTGAAGTTGAAGAACTGCTGGCGCGGGTGCGGGCACTTTTGCGACGTACTGACCGCATTCCCCAAGCCGCAAAGCATAGTGAGATTCTGAACTATGGATCATTAACCCTTGTTCCCGAAAGATTTGAGGCAATATGGTTCAATGACACGGTGAAATTGACTCATTTGGAATTTGAGCTACTTCACTGCTTACTACAACGCCACGGTCAAACAGTTTCTCCTAGCGAAATCCTCAGAGAAGTTTGGGGCTATGATCCCGATGATGACATAGAAACGATTCGAGTCCATATTCGCCACTTGAGAACCAAGCTAGAACCAGATCCCCGCCACCCCCGCTATATCAAGACAGTGTATGGTGCTGGATACTGTCTTGAGTTACCCGGTATCCCTCCATCAATTGAAGGGGCTTCAGTAACAGTCGTTGAATGAAATCACGCTAAATTCTCTTAACTAAGCCATCACTTAAGCAAGAACTCTCAGCAACTCTTATTCCTTACCGCTTAGTTAAGGTTATTGGTGGGATTTCCTGGTGTGTAGAGATGTTGCAATACAACGTCTCTACAAGGGATACTGCCTAATTTCAGTTGGCGGACGTTTAATTTCTCCCTCGCAGTAACCCAGTTCGTACATACTAGCAGCTTGAGAATCTTGTTCTGGTGGCACTTTGGCTTTTCCAGCCCAGACATCAGATTTTCCTAAGTTAAACCAATCTTCATTAGTCATCTCTGAACCGAATGTGTTCTCCGTTGTTTTTGTCATTTTAGGCATCCTCCTGTACTGGTAAATGACTGGCTTTGAACACCTTGCGATACACTACGACTGAACGTGCCAATCTTGGGCTTGTTGACGGATAGACTGTAATTCTTCAGGAGACATTTTATCCAAATTTTTTAAAATAAAACTCATCCTTCCTTGAGATTCTAGTTGTTGGCGATGTCTGTCAAGAAAATCCCAATAGAAGAAGTTGAACGGACAAGCATTTTCACCAACACGCTCCTTATGGTTATAAACACAACTTTTGCAATAGTCACTCATTTTATTTATATAGTTAGCAGAAGCAGCATAGGGTTTAGATGCCAACACACCTCCATCAGCAAATAAACCCATACCAATGACATTTGTCTGCATTACCCAGTCATAAGCATCAATAAATACTGCGTGGAACCAGTTTTCTACAGATTGTGGTGAAAGTCCGGCAATCAAAGCAAAATTACTCAACACCATTAGCCGTTGAATATGATGAGCGTAGCCAGTGCGTTCCACTTGCGTAAGAATCTGATGTAGACAATTCATTTCAGTTCTACCTGTCCAGAAAAAATCGGGTAGTGGTTGCGTGTGATTAAACCAATTTTTATTTGAGTAATCTGCATCTACATAGTGATAGATGCCGTGCATATATTCTCGCCAACCCAACACCTGACGAATGAAACCTTCCACACTATTTAAAGGCAATTGCTGTTGAAAGTATGCTTGTTGTACGGCTTGAATTACCTCCATTGGTTGGAGTAATCCAATATTCAAATAAGGAGAAAGTAGCGCGTGCCACATTGTTTCTTCTCCCGTTACCATTGCATCTTGGTAGGGGCCAAAATGCGGTAGACGATTTTGAATAAACCAGTCTAATACTTGAAGTGCTTGTTGACGATTTATCCCCCAGCGAAAAGGTTTTATTTCTCCATAAGTTGGGCAAGTGAGAGAATTAACTTGAGCAATCACATCAAGAGTAATTTCATCTGATTCAAACCATTGTGTAGGTGGTGTATTTAATTTACCTTTGGGTGGTTGACGATTTTCTTTATCTAAATTCCACTTTCCGCCGACTGGTTTATCCTTCTCCATTAAAATTTGGAACCGTCGCCTTCCTTCCCGATAAAAGTCTTCCATTAATAGGCGCTTACGACCTGATGCCCAATTATTGAATTCTTCTGTACTCCACAAAAAATGATTGTTAGGAATCAAAGTGATTGTGCAAAGAAGTTCTAAACTTTGAATTATTTGGGTGAACGGTAGATCATTCGGTGTCATCACCCGCAACTGAGTAATTTGATTTTCCTTAATCCATTCTTGGAGTGGTGTTTCAAAATCTTCAGCTATTTTGTATGTTACTGAATATTTTAGTTGTCGCAACTCTTGGGCAAAATGCCTCATTGCCGACCAAAGTAAGACTAGCTTTTGCCGATGGTAAGGTCTGACTTGAACATGACGCAGTGACTCGATCAAAATTACAGGTACGTTTTCCTGATGCAAACAACTTTGTAAAGCTGCTTGTTTTACCCAAAGTTGGTCGCCTAATACCCATACTCCAATTGTCATTGTTAGTACCACTAATACCCATACCTACAGATAAACATAGATAGTGCTTATCTGTAGGGTGTGGTGGAGGAGTAGATTTAATTTAGGCAATTCGAGTTACTTGCTGATTCACACGGGGACGGCCAAAACGCTCCCAAGCACTCCCTCCTCGCAGAAACAATTCTAAAAAGCGCAATGGTTCCCCAGAATCGCCTGTTGGCCAACCGGAACTACCTGGAGCAAAGGCTAAAGTTCCTTCAGATACCTTGAAGCTGCCATCAGAATATACTGCATCACTAACCACATCTCCAATCCGAATCACAATCTTGCTTTGAGGCTCCAAGTTAAGTGTATGGGCCCCAATAGTTGTTTTGATGTTGCCATAGCCATCAATCCAGGCAATTCGATCTGGTGGAACATCGGGGATTTGCTCACTCTTAAGACTATCTCCCAGAAGGCTAAAATCTTCATTCATAATGGCCGCCGCTGCTGGAGGAAAGACATCCCGTGAGCGAAACTGCGAACCACCACGAGAAACGTTCACTACTCGCAACTCTTTTGTATAGTCTTTGATAAAGGAGAGGGTGTAGCCCGCATTTACACCTACTACTTTTACACCATTAGATAAAAGGGCATAAGTTAAACCTTCACCTTCATTGTCTCGACGGGCTTCAGGATCATCCTGACGAGGGGCACAGTTGTGATAAATTAGGCGATCGCTAGGGCCAGGGTTGAGTCCTAGTTGGGCAATCCAGAATCCCGTTGCTAAGGTACTGAATGCTGGAACCGAAAGCAAATGAATTTGGGCATGGGGAAAAGCCATCAGCAGACGTTGTGTGACTTCTGTAAATGCCGGATCTCCTGTACCGTAGTCTGCAATGACACAAATAAACATTCTGCTCCTCCTTCCTTAGCAAGTAATTTGCAATCAATGGTTAGGCAATAGGTGGTTTTAAACGCCCCACAGGCCCTGCCTCATCAGTAGTTTAGGTGCGATCTCAACTATATACAAGATTTCTACATAACATTGAGCGTAATTTTCCACTAACAAAATGCTGGAATCACCAACCTAGATTAATTACATCAGTCATCATGTGATTACAGGTTGAAATAAGCAGTTGTCTGTTCATTTCACTCCTATTAATAACGTTAAAGTCTTAGTCAACGCAATGAAAACAATCACCTCACTTTTTAGCGAAGAACGCAACCAACTCCAGACAGATATTGATAACACAACCAACATCGAGGAGATAGTTAAGTTGGTTCAGAATCGACTTGATAATCTCGAAAGAATTTACATTGAAAAGCTTAATTTAGCTCAAGTTCGTCTAGCTTCATTTTTCCTAGATACCCTGCGGCAGTCCATCGCCACTCTCGCTGCGGCTAACTATTCTCAAATTGCTCCAACAGAACAAAAGCAATTTACTAACCCAAGTACAAACCTTTTTTCCACCAGATTAATCCTGAAACTGCTAAAAGGACTAATTTATATCGGCATCTTAGGTTCGTTATTCTCTTTAACTAAAACTACCCCAGGTGCGTGGATGGCTATCTTACTAACCTCTATACTTCTAGGGGTAGAAGTTGTGCTTCAACTCGACTTAAATAATCAGCGAAATTCTATATCTTCAGAGCTATTGGAATTACCTAAACCTCTGCTCCGGGTTGATAGTAAGGTATTTTTAGATCATCTTGGTGATGCTCTCAACACTATCGACCTAGCAGTAGCTAGAGTAGAAGAATGGAATAAACATGAAGGCGATCTAGCAATAGAAGAACTGCCAGAGTTATTAAATTTTCTGCAAAGGCTAATGGGCGCATCTAAACTTGATAAACCCCAAATGGCTTATGAACTTGCAAAACTTCTGCCACAGATTTTAATGTCTCAGGGAATTAACACTCAAATTTACCGACCAAATGACCCTCACAGCGATCGCAATTATTTTGACTTTGAGCCAAGTATCGACCCTGATACCAAAGATCACGTAACTCTAACTCCGGCTTTGTTGAAAGGCGATCGCTTGATTCGGCGCGGTAGAGTAATTGAGCCAGCATATTCCGCTTCTAGAGAATAATAGACAATAAGGGTATGGAAATTTTAGAAACAATCGGTTTTGATTTGGGGCACGGTGAAACGGCTGTAGCTAAAGCGATCGTGGAAAGCATCGACCCCCCCCAGATGTTGGAGATTAACAACAAGAAGAACCAAATTACAGCCCTTGGTTGGCATCCTAAACTCGGTTATCTAGTCGGCGAACAAGCATTAATTCAAGCTGGCGTTACCCAACTGACAATTTCATTCAAGCAAAAACCCAACAACGATCCCAAATATCGGGAAACAATTAGCACTTTTGTAGCAACCTACTACCGCCTTTTGAAAGAAAGTAAACAACTGGAAGGTGGGGAAAGTAGCTATTTTTACATTGGTTGCCCTTCAGGATGGTCAGTTAGCGATCGCACCGAATACCAAAAGCTACTTCAAGAAGCTGGCATTCCCCAACTAAATGTTGTACCCGAATCGCGGGCTGCTTTCATGCAAGCCAAGGAAGCCGGGAAACTGGAGTATGACAAACTTGTTGCATCGGTGCTAATTGTCGATATTGGTTCTTCAACCACAGATTTTACTCTGGTTAAGAGCTTAGAAGAGATCCCCATAGATTTCGGGAGTAATACTTTAGGTGCATCTCTAATTGACAAAGCTATTTTTGCCCGGACTCTTGCCAACCACGAGCAAAAAGCATTACTCGAAAAAGTATTTCAGGAATATCCCCATCACCAAGCTCGTTGTGAACTTGCTTGCCGTAAAGCTAAAGAAGATTACTTTTCTAATGAACAGCTATACAGCGATCCTGAATCCTTTGCGCGTGGCTTCGAGTCGATTAACGAACAGATTTATTTTATTCCTCAAGTCAATAAATTGCTGATGGAGGAAATTTTAAACCAGCCCTTACCAGAACTGGGACATCATAGTTGGGTGCGATCGTTTACCGACTCTTTAACCGAGGCAAAAGAAAAGCTAGAAAAACTTGGAATCGTGCCGAAACTTCTGCTGATGACTGGCGGTGCATCTCGCATGAAGTTTACGCACTTGCTTTGCCAGGAAATGTTTCCCGAACCAGAAACGCTGCTTCGCCCCGATCCAGAACCGGAACGGTGTATCGCACTGGGATTAGCACGAGTAGGACGATGGGATCTGCGTGCTGCTGCTTTTAAGGAAGAAGTCAACAAACTATTTACCTCGAATACGCTTAAAGGTTTGATTGAAAAGCATATCCCGGAGTTAATCGAATCATTAACTAAGCCTTTGACAGATGGCTTGATTGTCAACGCAGTTAAACCAGCTTTAAAAGATTGGCAAAAAAACAAAATACGGACTTTAGCAGATTTGGAAACATCTTTAATTAGTCGGGCAGAACAGTGGCTCAAAAGCGAGATTGCTGTGCAGATAATTAATCATCAATGCGCTTCTTGGTTTAGCAATAAAATCCAACCCGATTTAGCCGCACAAACCGATCCAATCTGTCGAAAGTTTCAGATACCTAGAAGCAGCTTAAGGTTCCAGGATAGTATTGACCCAAATTTTGTTAATCCAGAGTTACGGATTGGAGATGCTATTCTGGCTGAGACAGTGGGCTTTATTGTCAATATAGTAATTGGTGGAGGTACTGTAGCTAGCATCATCACTCTCATACTAACTGGACATTTAACCTGGCCTATTGCATTAGTATACGGGGCTTCGGTGATGGCGGCAGGAATGGAGCTAAATCGCAAGAGTGTTCAAGAAGTAATCAAGACAAATGTGGATGTACCTAGTTGGGTTCGTTCTAGTTTTTTGAGTGATAAAAAAATCGAGGATATGTGTGAGCAAATAAAGCCTGAGTTAGAGAAAGTTCTTCAAGAACAATTGACAGCAGATCGAGAAGCTTTTGATAAACTGATTAGTAAAGTTGAGCAAGGGCTTCAAAAAACCCTTTCCACCAAAGTTCAATCTTGCATAATTCTGATCCAATAACGGTAATATATAGCAGTAAATATAGTTTTTATAAATTGTTATTGCATCGCCTAAGTGTGGCGAGGGTAGAGTCAGAGTTATAAGGCTAACCCTTTTAAAGTGACTGCTAAAATAAGATTGTTTTTCTCAGCGCCCTCTGTGCCTCTGCGGTTTAAAAGTAAATTTATTTAACCGCAGAGGCACAGAGAACACAGAGAGAAGAGGTTAAAGAAGAATTGATAGACTAAAATTCCGCGGCGAATTTGTTGGGTTTCACTTCGTACCACTGCGGAGAAACAAGCTACAGCTCAACTACAATTATCTTTAATTGAACAGGATTATTTTATAACAAAAAAAGAGACTAAATTAGAAACACAAGTCAGTGACTTAAATATATAAATTACTTAAAAGTCAATGATTCAAACAATAATTGCTTTTCTCATAATTGGGCTAATTCTCACAGGGATTTTAATCAATCCCGTTCTAGTAAAAAGGCGAAGAAACCGTCTCAAATACCGTCCTTTTCCTCCACTGTGGAATGCGATTATTGAGAATAATCTTCCTATTTATTTGTATCTCTCTCCCAATGAGATAAGACGGCTTCAGGGACATATTCAAGTATTTTTAGCAGAAAAACAATTTATTGGCTGTAGAGGATTACAGGTGACAGAGGAAATGAAACTGAGCATTGCATCTGTCGCCTGTTTAGTTTTATTAAATGAACGTGGGCAATACTTCCCTAGACTTCGTTCAATTCTGGTGTATCCCAATGCTTATTTTGTTAAAGAAACGACTTCCATTGGAAAATATGTTGTTGAAGAAAGGCGTGTGGCCAGACTAGGAGAATCGTGGACAAATGACCAATTAGTACTGTCTTGGGAACAGGTGAAACACGACATTGATAACTGGAGCGATGGACGTAACGTTGTGCTTCATGAATTTGCCCATCAATTGGATCAAGAAGATGGTAAAGCTGAAGGAGTTCCGATACTGCAAAGCAACTCAGACTATACTATATGGGCGAAGGTGATGACAGAAGAATATCAGCAACTTTGTAATGATGTTCTACAAGGCGCAAAGACGGTAATGCATAGCTATGGCGCAACGAATCCCGCAGAATTTTTCGCCGTAGCGACTGAGACATTCTTTGAAAAACCGCACCAATTGTTGTCTAAGCATCCGGCACTTTATGAGCA
This sequence comes from Nostoc punctiforme PCC 73102, assembly GCF_000020025.1. Taxonomy (GTDB): domain Bacteria; phylum Cyanobacteriota; class Cyanobacteriia; order Cyanobacteriales; family Nostocaceae; genus Nostoc; species Nostoc punctiforme. Next base: position 4,617,166 of record NC_010628.1, read on the forward strand.
ACTGCAACGTTACTATCAATTAGACCCTGGGCAATGGGTATAAACTAAATAAATAGGCAAAAATCACATTATGTCCCAATACGCTTGGGTTAAACGCTACTTGTACAAAATTGTGGGTTTTGAGACGCGATAAATCGCCGTCTCTACAAGTGTTTTGGTCTTATCTGAAATGTATTGCATTATGGCCAGTTAATCAACCTTCCTTTAAAAATATTTTACGAATTACGAATTACGAATTATTTAAACTATGACTTTTCATCGCCAGAATCTTCAAAGCCACTGCTTCAGGAACGGGCATAACTGATAATCGATTTCCTTGTCTCACTAACATTAAGTCTTCATCGCTAAACTTTTCTTTGAGTATTGATAGCAAGATTGGGTTTGAAAAAGTCTCAATGAATTCTACCACAACTGTTTGCCACCGAGGGGATTCGGAAGTCGATTTTGGGTCGTAGTATTTACTTTCTGGCTCAAACTGACTTGGGTCAGCAATATCTTTTTTGACCACACGCATTAAACCTGCAATACCAGGAAAATTAGTGTTTGAATGATAGAAAAAAGCTAAGTCTCCTTCCTCCATTTGGCGCAAAAAGTTACGAGCTTGATAGTTGCGAACACCGTCCCAGATAGTCTGGCTTTGCTGTTGAAGGTCAACAATGCTATAGGCTTCTGGCTCTGATTTCATTAGCCAATAATTCATTTATACAGGTTATGAATATACAAATAACAAGGGTTTTTAAGACAAGGGATTTTATCCCTTGTCTGAGATAGTACCTGGATTTACGCCGTTCTGTACCAGTGAATTTAACTACGGTAAGCTAGAACGGCATAAAATGGATCTCCTCCAGCTGCACCCAACCACTGAAATAAATTCGGTAATGTTGACTTATGAGCTATAACTTCTGCGGTTGTAAATCCTGGAACTGAGGCGAAGTAAGCTTTGACTAATTCTACTCGCTGTGGTTCTGAAGCTTCGCGCCAAGCTTGAATTGCTTTTTCAAAAAACATCCGGTTAGAAAAGCTGATAATTGCGACACCACCGGGTTTCAAGATGCGGTAAATTTCGGAAAATATTGCTTCTGGATATTGCACATACTGCACAGATACGCAATTGAGAACAGCATCAAAATCTTCATCTGGTAAAGGTAGCTGCGGATTTTCGTTAAGATTTTGCACAAAATAATGATTTAAGCGGGGATTTCGTGCTAATTCCTCAGCGTTGAGTCCGTGTCCTTCCACATGGTCAAACTGCATCTCTTCTGGTAGATGGGACACCCAACTGCTCATCATATCAAGAATGCGGGTGTCTTGTACTGAGCGTAGCCGAAGTATGGGTTTGAGGCGATCGCGGTATAAATCCGTTAGCTGTTGAATAAATCCTTCATCCACATGGGTGACGAAGCGGGGATAGGCATAGAATAGCTTATCGTCCTTGTCGTCTAATTTCAGGCGTTGATTCGGTCTTAATTGCATAAATCTCTGTTTTGGAGTACTTTTTTCAAAAAATGCGGCAATTTCAGGTATTGTTCAAAAAACACTATGTAACATATTTTAATAACAGCAAGATACATAAACGAGTCTAAATAGCAGCATTAATTTTATCAATTCAATGTTTTATAAATTACATATCTTGCGGCATATTTGGCGACAAACGCGCCTAGTGGGATTATTACCATATTTGAGTTTGTTACTTTGGATACTTCCCTTATTATTATTTACTTCTGGGCACAATAGCCTGATGGCACATGATGAAGCGCTTTACGCTTCACGTGCGCGTCTGATGTTTGATTCTGGTAATTGGATAACTCCTTGGACAACGGCACATCATAAAACCCCTGGCCCTTATTGGTTAATTGCCAGTTTCTACAAGCTGTTTGGTATGAGTGATACTAGTGCGCGTCTTCCTAGTATGATTGCTAGTATTTTTAGCTTATGGCTTGTGTATGAAATCGGCAAAATTATGCTAGGCAAAAAATTAGCTTGGCTTGCTGCTGCAATTTTAAGTGTGGAATTTCTCTGGCTGCAATACTCTCGCTTAAGTACACCTGATATACCGATGGTTCTATTGGTACTTTTAGCTATTTTGTCTTTAATAAAAACAGAATCATATCCTAAATATCGCTATTTTTGGAGTTTTATCGCTGGTTTAAGTTTAGGTTTAGGCTTCTTAGTCAGAAGCTTTATGATTTTTTTGCCAATCATCGCTTTATTCCCTTATTTAATTTGGGAACATCGCCGTCATCATCATCTTACTAACCCATTTTTGTATTTAGGCTTTTTTGTAGGTTTAATCCCTACCTGTCTTTGGCTGTATTTAAGCTGGCTGCACTACGGAAATCAGAGTTTTGAAGAGTTGCTCAAGTTTGTTATGCAGCTAGGTTCTGAAAATAATTATAGAAACGATCGGCTGTTTTATTTATGGAATATTCTTTTAAAAGCGTTTCCTTGGGCTTTTTTCGGAGTTTTAGGTTTATTTTTGACTCTACGTCGTCCTATTCCTCGTTATCAGTTAATATTAGTTGGCTTTCCACTTATCTTATTTTGTGAGCTTAGTCTTTTTAGCACTCGTCTCCCTCATTATAGTCTTTGCCTTTATCCATTTATAGCTTTGTTCGCATCTGTGGGTTTAACCTGGTTAGGTAGTATTTACCAGGCAGGAATTACCCCCCCATTACCTCTTGAAAAAGATAAAATAAATATATTAAGCCTTTTTGCCAAAAACAATCTTCCTCGGAATCTCAGTTATGGCTTTGGTGGGTTAGGTTTTTTACTTGTTATAGCGAGTATTGGCATTTTTAGTTGGGGTAGTTTTGATTTTCGCAAGTATGCAACTATTGGCTTGGCTATGGGCTTGGGTTGGTTAATTTTACCTGTAGTGTGGATTAGTCGTTACCACTTTGGCAAGAAGTTTCTCACAGCGCGTTATTGGATTGCAGGTTGGCTAATTCCCTGTTGGCTAGCTTTGGCGACGATTGGTAGCATCGGTCTGTTAAGTGACTATAACCATGTTTTGAAAACTTTTTTACAACAAAGTGCGATCGCTTCAACTCTCCAATCTCATCCTACCTACTATGTGGAAATAGACCAGAAAACCGAAGTATTATTTGAGTTCTATCTTCCTATTCATGCCCAGCAAGTAGCCTCTATTTCGCAAATACCAGCTTTGAGCTATGCTTGGATCTATAGTGACCAATCCCCTAAATTATCTAGACCTCACCGTATTCTCGGCACTGTCAAAGAGTACCAGTTGATCCAATTTCTTCCCTAAGATAGATGCAAAGCACCTATTGCTAAAAAATGTTGATTTATATACTATAGACAATAGTACGCATACTAAGTATTTTGCTAAATGGTTTCTACATCTAATCATTCCCCAGCTTTAGAGTCGTGGCAGCAAAATCTGGCACCATACAATTTGGGCTACAGAATCAAATTAGTCTCACAATTGCTCAGTCGCAAGTTTACAGATAAGCTAGAACCCTTTGGACTTACACCATTTCACTGGTTGGTGTTGTGCTGTTTGTGGCAAGAAGATGGTTTACCTACTTCTAGTATTGGAGACAAACTCAAACAAGTAGGAGGAACTTTAACAGGCGTACTAGATCGGATGGAAGAACGTGGTTTGGTGCGTCGAGAACGCGACACTCACGATCGCCGCATCTGGCGGATCTGGCTAACGGATGCAGGTAAAGAACTAGAAACTATCTTACCCCCAATCGCCGCCGCAGTCAGGGATGAAGCAATGGACGGTATTTCTTTTGCTGATCGAGAACTATTTTCCCAAATCTTGAATCGGGCGATCGCTAACCTCTCCTAAAGATGATCCCATAATCACCCGACCGGGGGAAGTGTTGTAAAGATTTGTTTTGAGATAATATTACGCATACTAAGGAAATAAGATTTTTTTCAGGAAATACTACGCATTCTAAATAAACGACTATCAATCAAATCATCGAACAAGCGAGTTAAGAATCATGAAAACCAATACATTTAACGGACGCAACCAAAACAAAACCATAGTTATAGAAAAAGAATTGATTCCTAATTCAGAGGCTTTAAAAGCTGTAACCGCAGAAGCACCTGTTGTAACTCCTGAGATTGAGAAAGAAGTTCCACCGAAGCGGAAAAAACCGACTGGTTTGATTTTGGCAGGAATAGGTGTGGGTGCGATCGTCGCAGGTACTTTTGGTTATAACTATTGGCAATACGCCTCCACCCACCAGGAAACAGACAACGCCACTGTTGCGGGAAATATTCACCAAGTTAGTAGCCGAATTCCCGGAACTGTAAGTCAGGTGCTTGTGAATGATAACCAATTGGTGCAACCGGGACAGTTGTTAGTGAAATTAGATCCACGAGACTATGAAAGTAAGGTACAGCAAGCACAAGCAGCCTTAGAAAATGCGCGTGGACAGGCCCAAGCAGCCCAAGCAAATATTGCTTTAACTTCACAAACCACCACTGGTAAGACAACTCAAGCACAGGGAGATGTTAGCGGTGCGGTAGCAGCAATTTCCACAGCCCAAGCAGCAGTACAAGAAGCCCAAGCTGGGATACCAGCCGCGCAAGCTGAAGTCAGATTAGCCGAAGCAGGGATTCCCGCCGCCCAAGCCCAGGTAGCGCAAGCAAATGCGAATTTGGAAAATGCCCAAGCAGATTACAATCGCTACAACGAATTGTATAAAAACGGTGCGATCGCTCGTCAGCAGCTAGACGCAGCCAAGGCCGCTTTTAATGTGGCTACGGCACAAAGAAACGCTGCTGTTCAGGGAGTAGAACAAGCTCAAGCCAAGTTAGCTTCTGCGAGAGTTGGTGTTGCCAAAGCCCAGTCTCAGCTAGCACAGGCGCAAGAAAATGTCACCAACGCCCAAGCTAAATTGGCAGCATCCAAGGGAGGATTGCAACAAGCTACCGCAGGCGGACAAGATACAACAGTAAAACGTAGTCAATACGAAGCGGCAAAAGCTGCGATCGCGCAATCGGAAGCATCGCTCAAAGACGCGCAACTGCAACTATCCTACGCCAATGTTACCGCCCCTAGTGCCGGACGAGTCGGTAGAAAAAACGTGGAAGTTGGCAACCGAGTTGCAGTAGGAACACCATTAATGGCGATCGTGGATAACGAGTATTGGGTAATTGCGAACTTCAAGGAAACCCAATTAGAAAAGATGCGCCCAGGAGAGATGGCAGAAATCAAGCTAGATGCTTTCCCTCATCATACCTTTGTTGGTCGTGTTGAAAGTCTTTCGCCAGCTTCCGGCGCTCAGTTTGCCTTATTGCCACCAGATAACGCTACAGGTAACTTTACCAAAGTTGTCCAACGCATCCCAGTCAAAGTAGTTTTTGACCAAAAGAGCATTCAAGGATACGAATCGCGGATTACTCCGGGGATGTCTGCGGAAGTAGCTGTGGAAGTCAAGTAATACCAAGTTGCCTGCAAACCTCTTTCTTGTTGTGACATTCTCCTACATCTAGAGAGAGGCGTATAAAGATGAGGTGAAATGATATTTGTGAGAGCAGATTGGTATAAAACAAACTTGACATGAAAAAACCATTACTACCTGCTTTAAGGTCAAAAAATTACCAACTGTTTTTTGCCGGACAAGGTGTTTCCCTAGTTGGGACATGGATGACGCAACTTGCGACGATTTGGCTAGTTTATAACTTGACAAATTCACCATTAATGCTAGGAGTTGTGGGATTTTCAAGTCAAATTCCGAGCTTTTTTCTAGCTCCCTTTGGTGGAGTATTTGTAGACCGCTTTTCTCGATATCGTACCTTAATTGGTACGCAAGTCTTGGCGATGATTCAATCCTTAACATTAGCAGTGTTGGCGCTGACTGGTGTAATTCAGGTATGGCACATCATCGCCTTGAGCTTGTGTCAAGGATTTATTAACGCCTTAGATGCGCCAGCCCGCCAAGCATTTGTACCAGAGTTAGTTGAACGCAGAGAAGATTTAGCCAATGCGATCGCCATTAACTCTACCATGATCAACGGTGCTAGATTAATTGGCCCTGCGATCGGAGGTTTACTAATTGCTAGAGTTGGAACTGGCTATTGTTTTTTAATAGACGGTTTAAGCTACATTGCTGTACTCGCCGCTTTATTGGCAATGAAAGTTAAGCCTTGGAAAAATGTGGTGACTGACGGCAATCCCTTACAAAAAGTCAAAGAGGGATTTGTATATGCCTTTAGCTTTCCGCCCATTCGCTCGATTTTGTTGCTATCAACTTTAGTCAGTTTCATGGGACTGCAAAACACAATTCTCGTACCAGTTATTGCAGAACAAGTACTCAAAGGTGGTGCAGAGAGTTTGGGGTTTTTGATGGCGGCATCTGGAGTTGGAGCTTTAACTGGTGGGATTTATCTAGCTACGCGCCAAACAATCTTAGGAATTGGTAAATTGATTGCTTTAGCTCCAGCAATTTTAGGAGTTGCTCTAATTGCCTTTTCTTTATCTCGATATTTACCACTTTCTTTATTTACAATGTTATTTGTTGGCTTAGGTACAATTCTCCAGATTGCTGCTAGCAACACATTTTTACAAACAATTGTTGAAGATGACAAACGTGGGCGATTGATGAGCTTATACACAATGTCATTTTTGGGGATGATTCCCGTGGGCAACTTGCTAGGAGGTGTATTAGCCAGTCGTATTGGCGCACCTAATACTTTAATAATTGATGGTATAGCTTGTATTTTAGGTTCTATAATTTTTAGCAGACAATTGCCTGCCTTAAGGCAGATTATGCGTCCAATTTATGAGCAGAAGGGCATTGTAATGAGTAAGAGAGCTTAGGATAAAAACAGCAAAGAGATGGTATAAAATTTAATAACAATTTTGTTGCTTAACCTTAAAACTGGAACAACACTATGGCTAATACATGTGTAATTCATCAGCAAGCACCACCAGAACGTGTACCGCTAAGAACCTGGATTGGTGTATTAGCCAGTATGCTTGGGGCATTTATGGCGGTATTAGATATTCAAATAACTAATGCTTCACTGCAAGATATTCAAGCAAGTTTAGGAGCAACTTTAGAAGAAGGCTCTTGGATTTCTACCGCTTATTTAGTAGCAGAGATTGTGGTAATTCCTTTAACAGGATGGTTATCACGGGTGTTTTCTCTGCAACGTTATCTGTTAGTGAATACTGCACTATTTATTTTCTTTTCTATATGCTGTGCTTGGTCGTGGAATCTCAATTCCATGATTTTATTTCGCGCCTTACAAGGTTTTAGTGGAGGAGTCTTAATTCCTACCGCTATGACAGTTGTATTAACGACTTTACCCCAATCTAAGCAATCAGTTGGGCTGGCTGCTTTTGGCTTTAGTGCAGTGTTTGCACCATCAATTGGCCCAACATTAGGAGGTTGGTTAACAGAAAATTTTGGTTGGGAATACAACTTTTATATAAATGTAATTCCAGGCGCATTAATGCTAGCTGGAGTTTGGTACGGAATTAAACAAGAAAAACCCCAAATTAATTTACTGAAACAAGGTGATTGGTGGGGAATTATTGCAATGGCTATTGGGTTAGGCTCCCTACAAGTTGTTCTAGAAGAAGGTAGCCGCAAAGATTGGTTTAGTTCAGCGCTGATTGTACGCTTAAGTGCGATCGCAGTAATTTTTCTGGCGATATTTTTCTTTATAGAATTAACTCGTAAGCAACCATTTATTAATTTACGACTTGTGTTTAGGCGGAACTTTGGTTTAGCCAGTATTGTTAATGTGTCCCTGGGGGTGGGATTGTATGGTTCAATTTATATTCTACCGTTGTATCTTGCCCAAATTCAAAAATACAATGCGCTACAAATTGGTGAAGTATTAATTTGGGCTGGTATTCCTCAACTTTTTATTATTCCACTCATCCCTAAATTGATGCAACGCATTGATGTACGGTTAATGGTAGCTGTTGGCGTAACGTTGTTTTCCATCAGTGCATTTATGAACTCTGGAATGACTAATCAAACTGGATTAGATCAGTTACGCTGGTCGCAATTTGTGCGTGCAATGGGACAACCCCTAATTATGGTACCGCTAACTTCTATCGCTACTGCTGGATTGAGTCCAAAAGAAGCAGGTTCAGCAAGTGGTTTATTTAATATGATGCGGAATATGGGCGGTTCTATAGGAATTGCATCTTTAGCAACTTTATTAACTAACAGAGAGCAATTTCACTCAAATAGATTGGGTGATGGAATATCTTTATATAACCCAGAAACTCAACAGCGAATTGACCAAATGACACAGTATTTTGTCAGCAAAGGAGCAGATTTGAGTACCGCACAAAATCAAGCGATCGCATCCATATCTAATATAGTCCGCCGGGAAGCTTATGTAATGGCTTTTAACGATTGTTTCTACTTTATTGGCATTGCATTATTACTCAGTGGACTTGCCGTTTTATTCTTCAAAAAGGTGAAGCCAAGTGGTAATGCTGTCGCTCATTAGATTTGTTGCATCTGTTAAACTGTTTGATAAAACTACTAAGGTACTAAAATGGTCATCAGCCAAAGTGAGTACTATATCTCTCCACAAGAATATCTAGAAGGCGAGAAAGTAAGTGACATCAAACACGAGTATATTGATGGGCAAGTCTACGCAATGGCAGGGGCAAGTGATGCTCATGTCACCGTAGTAGGAAATGTGTTTATACTGCTGCGAAACCATCTGCGGGGTAGTGGATGCCGTGTCTACATGGCAGATATGAAAGCACAGATTGATGTGATAAATCGCTATTTCTATCCTGATGTCATGGTGACTTGTGATACACGAGATAGAGAGTCTGAATATTTCAAATCCTATCCTTGTTTAATTATCGAAGTACTTTCTGAGTCAACAGAAGGCTTTGATAGGGGAAAGAAATTCGCTAGTTATCGACATTTAGAATCACTACAAGAGTATGTGCTAATTTCACCAGATCGAATGAGTGTCGAATGCTTCCGCCGCAATGACCAAGGACAGTGGGTACTTTATCCTTATGAACAAGAACAAGAAGTGCATTTAGCTAGCGTTGATTTTCGGTGTGCGATCGCCGAAATATATGAAGATGTATTAAGCTGAAAAGCATCTAAGTTGAATAATCAATTAATAGGTATTATCGATTAGATGATATTTTTTCAATTTGCTTAGTAAAGTATGCTTCTTCATGTTTTAGTTGTTGTGCTATTTCCAACCCTTTTTTAAAAGCTGTTAATGCTTGAGGAAAATCTTTCTGTTCTAGATACAATTGCCCAATTTGGTCATAAGCTTGCATTATCCCGTAAAAGTTGGCAGATTGCGTCTGTATCTGTACAAGGATTTGGCTAGCCTGCAAAGCCTCGTCTATTTGTCCTTGAGAACTGTACAGTGCAATTAACTTCTGCAAAGCGTCGCCAGCACGAACATACTCGCGTAATTGCCAAGCAGTGGTATAAGCTTCTTGATAATTTTGAAAAGCTTCTAGCAGTAAGTTAGGATCTTTCTTGGCTAGAGATTCGTAATTTGCAGCGATCGCTAGCTTTAATTCTGGGATTTCTGTAAGATTATTTTCAGTAGTGTAAATTACTACTAACTTATTAAGTATATTCAATGACTGCTGCGGTTGTTGTGTCTGCTCATAAATGTAAGCCAGCCGTTGCAGATATGTTACCTCATTTACACGTTGGCCTTCAGAAGTAGCTAAACTCAATAATTCTTCGTAGACTGGGGCGGCTTTGGTATAATCAAACCAAGTTAAATGCAATTCCCCAATTGTCTTAAGCATTTCTACTACTGCTGCCGTATCTTTTTGCTGCCGCACCACTAGCAAAACTTGGTCGTAAGCTTCTACAGCTAGTTTAATCGATCGCACATTTTGGTAAGCTTGGGCTAGCGATCGCCATAATTGCAGATCGACTTGGGCAGTTGTTTTCTGAGATTGCGCCTGCTTTTGAATTGCTTGCAATCGCTGCACAATATATTGTACTTCTTCCCCATCATTTTGCTTCCAAGCGATCGCCCCGACTCGTGATAGTGCTTGCACCTCTGCTAATGAACCTAAAAAGCGCCGCAAGCGAAGTTCCCGGTTCCAAATTTCAAACGCCGCCACCCGATCCCCTGCTTGCAGTTTCGCTGTTGCTTCTTGGTTTAAAGCATCTAGTGCTGGTTCTAAATTTTGCTGTTCTTGGAGAGTTAACGGCTGTTTATCCTTCGGCAAACGTGGTAGCAGTGGGTCGGGTGGGGTGATTTCTAGAGGACTAGGAGGAAATTCATCCGGTGGTTTGGGCTTTTTAGTCTGTGCCAGCGTTAAGGAGTTGCTAAAGAGTATAGCGGCAGTAACAATCACAATTAAGCGCCTGAGCATGAGTACTTCACCTTGCCTTGAGTTAGTTACATGAGGTAATTCCCCATGCCCTATTATTTTTACCTTATTTCAGCAATTCCGAGGCGTAATACTAATTCACGAAAACTCTGATACATACAGATAGATTTGTCGTAGGGGTATGGCAAGCCCCTATTTCCCTACATTGCTTTATGTCTCTATCTAATCTACGTATCTTATAAGTCAAGTCAATATCAAGCTAATACAATCAAAAATTTTTAAGTGTAATTACTGGGGTTTTATATCACATTTGCCTGGCTGATGCAAGCGAAAATCTATTGAATCTAGCTGGGGAAATATACTGAATATTTGAATAAAATTTCTTATTTGCCTTCTTATGAGTCAGAAAATATACGCTCACAATAATTCACTAATATAGATATCCTTTATTAGAGCTAGTTTGCTCTACTCTAAAAGTTAAAAAATTTGGTATCAGTTAGCACGACTATGATGAGTAGTACCGTGAAAAACTTTTGGCATTGCTGAATAAGAAGTATGAATCAAAAGGTAGAGACGCGATATATCGTATCTCTATATGGGTTTTGATATTAAACAAAATCATTTTCATACTTCTTATTCAGCAAGCCAATTTTTTCATGGATATTGTTTGCTGGAACGAAAATATAGGCGCTTTCACTGGGGCACGAAGGGTGATGCTCTAATGCCAATATATAGCGACTGTTATCCGTTTAAAGAGCTGGCTTACTGTTTTTACTACTTTAGTCAACAGCTACTTTTTCAATTAGGAAGGTAAAAAATGAAATGGGCTATTTACAAAAAGAATACGGGCAGTTTTGTAATAGCAGTAGCAATTATGACTGGTATCGGCGTAGTTTCGTATCTGAGTTTGCTTCAGTATAAAGAAAATGCTCAATGGGTAACACATACACGCGAGGTACTTGAAAAGACAAAAGAAATAATGTCACAGATTAAGGATGCAGAAACTGGACAACGGGGCTATCTTCTCACGGGCAAAAAACGGTATCTCGAACCCTATCGCATAGCAACTGGCGAGATTGTTCAGCAACTTAAGGCTCTGCGCCAATTGACTGCGGATAACCCCAATCAGCAACGGCGGCTCGATCGCCTTGAACCCTTGATTACCAAAAAACTGGTTTTGATTGAACAGGCGATTAATGCAAGGAGCAAAGATTTAGAGTCCGCACTGCAAATAGTTCAGACAGATCGGGGTCAGCAGATTATGGAGGACATCCGAATGCTCACTACAGCTATGGAGAACGAAGAAAATGAGTTGTTGAAACAGAGGTCAATGGAGGCGAACGCCAGCGCTCATCAAACAACTGTACTGACTATTTTTGGCAGCATTATCGCTTCTGTCATCGTCGGTTTAGCAGCCACGATTACCAATCAGGAACTCGTCAAACGCAAGCGGATGGAAAATTCTCTGCAAAAAGCTCGCGCTGAATTAGAAATAGAGGTTAACAAACGGACTGCCGAACTGAGAAACACTAACGAAGAATTGCAAACTGAAATTAATGAGCGCAAAAAGGCAGAGTCGGAGATTCTGCGGCTGAATGTCCAGCTTGAGCAGCGAGTTGCAGAACGCACGGCACAACTCGAAGCCACTAATAAAGAGATGGAAGCATTTAGTTATTCTGTATCTCACGACCTGCGGGCCCCCTTGCGGAGTATCGATGGTTTTAGTCAAGCACTACTAGAAGATTACGCTGATAAGCTAGACACACTAGGCCAAAACTACCTCCAGCGAGTGCGTGCAGCCACCCAGCGAATGGCACAACTGATTGACGATTTATTGAATCTGTCACGATTGACGCGCAGTGAGATGCGTTGCGAAAAGGTTGATCTGAGCGCACTGGTGGAGGCGATCGCTACAGAGTTGCACAAAACCCAACCAGAACGCCAAGTAGAGTTTGCGATCGCGCCGGGATTGGTTACTAAAGGTGATGCTCATCTGTTACGGATAGTCCTAGAAAACCTGCTGGGTAATGCGTGGAAGTTTACAGGAAAACATCAAAAAGCCCGAATAGAATTTGGGCTTTTACAGCAAGATGACACCTATGTGTATTTTGTCCGTGATGATGGCACAGGCTTCGATATGGCCTATGTTGAGAAACTCTTCGGTGCTTTTCAGCGCCTGCACGCCATGACTGAGTTTGAAGGCACTGGCATCGGATTAGCTACTGTGCAAAGGATTGTTCACCGTCATGGTGGCCGTGTCTGGGCTGAAAGCGCAGTAGAACAAGGCGCAACATTTTACTTCACCCTTTAACTATAGGAAGATATACCACATGATTCTACTAGTAGAAGACAATCCTGACGATGAAGCGTTAACCTTACGGGCACTGAAGAAAAACAACATTATGAACGAGGTAGTGGTAGCACGCGATGGGGTACAAGCCCTAGATTATCTCTTTGGTAAAGGTGTGTACGCTGACCGCGACATGAGCGTTATGCCGAATCTCATCCTGTTGGATTTGAAGTTGCCTAAAATGGATGGTTTGGAAGTTTTGCGACATCTACGAGCCGACGAAAGGACAAAAATTCTTCCCGTCGTCATTCTCACTTCGTCCAAGGAAGAGCAAGACTTAATCAATGGTTACAGCTTAGGTGCCAACAGCTATGTTCGGAAACCAGTAGACTTTTCCCAATTCAGTGAAGCAGTGCGACAACTAGGGTTGTACTGGTTTGTCTTAAACGAATCACCACCAAGGGTATAGCTTACTAAAGAAGGCAGGGGGCAATACTTCTCGGTTAAATGGGAAAGGGGAAAGGGAAAGAAAAAACCTTTAACCTTTTCCCCAAACCCAATTCCGAGTTAAAAATGCACAAAGTGGGAAGTATTGGGTTCCAACTAAGCCTCCTGCCTCCAAAATATACAAAGCTGACTTTCTGAATTACGAATTACGAATTACGAATTACATGGGTATACCACTGCGCGTATTACTTGTTGAGGATTCAGAAGACGACGCTTTTTTGTTGCTACGTGAACTGCAACGTGGTGACTATGAAGTAGCCTTTGAAAGGGTTGATACACCCACAGCCATGAAAGCTGCGATCGCAGAGCAAATATGGGATATTGTCATCTGTGATTATTCCATGCCCACCTTTAGCGCTCCTGCTGCATTAAAGCAGGTTAAGGAAAGTGGACTTGATCTGCCATTCATTATCGTCTCAGGCACGATTGGTGAAGATACCGCAGTAGCCGCTATGAAAGCTGGTGCCCATGATTACATCATCAAAGGTAATCTAGCAAGACTTATCCCTGCTGTTGCTCGCGAGTTGCGTGAGGCCCAGGTGAGATTGGAACGTAAACAAGCAGAGGAGCAGATTAAAGCATCGCTTCAAGAAAAAGAGGTGCTATTGAAAGAAATTCATCACCGGGTAAAAAATAATTTGCAGATTATTTCTAGTCTGCTCAACCTGCAAGCAGAGTATCTCAAGGACAATCAAGTCCTTGAGGTATTCAAAGATAGCCAGAACCGGATTGAAACAATGGCTCTGATCCACGAGAAACTATATCAATCTCAAGACTTGGCAAAGATTAATTTTGCTGAATATATCCAAGATTTGGTAACTAATTTATTTTATTCATATAACGTTAATGCCAGCGCTATTACTTTAAAAATGAACGTTGAGGAGGTTTTTCTAGCTATTGATGCAGCTATTCCTTGCGGGTTGATTATCAATGAACTTATTTCAAATTCCCTAAAATATGCTTTTCCCCAAAGAGAAACGGGAGAAATTTGTATTGGCTTTTGCTCCATAGAGGCAAATTTATTTACACTTGCTGTCAGTGATAATGGTGTCGGTTTTGCCCAAGATTTTGACTTTCAAGCTACAGAATCGTTAGGACTGCGATTAGTAAAAGGTCTAACACATCAGCTACAAGGCAATATCGATTTTATCAGCTATAACGGAGTGAAGTGTAAAATTATATTTCCAATTAAAAATATCTAATTTCATAAGATAAATAAAATCATGAACCCAGTAAATATATTAGTTGTTGAAGATGAAATCATCGTGGCAATGGATATACAAAGTCGGCTAAGTAAATTTGGATACACTGTTCTGGGTCTTGCCGATTCTGGAGAAGAAGCAATTAAGAAAGCAGCAGATGATTCTCTAGATTTAGTTCTAATGGATATTCATCTCAAAGGAAAGATGGACGGTGTTGAGGCTGCTCAGATAATTCATAATATTTTTAATGTTCCAATAATATATCTTACTGCTAATGCAGATGAATCAACCTTGGCTCGAGCAAAGGTAACAGAGCCGTTTGGCTACATTCTTAAGCCTTTCAAAGAAAAAGAATTAAAGTTTACTATTGAAATTACTCTTTCCAAACATCGGACGGAAAAAAAAATAAAACAGAATGAACAATGGCTGACTACTGTACTTAAAAGTATTGGGGATGCTGTGATTACTAGCGACGCATCTGGAACTGTGACTTTTATGAATCCTATTGCAGAGGAACTGACGGGCTGGAATTATTCAGACGCGTTTGGTAAAGAAGCAACAGAAGTATTCAATATTGCTCATGAAGAAACTCGGATAATAATTGAAAGTCCGATAACGCAAGTCCTTCAGTCGGGCATTACTGTCGGTCTACCAGAACAGACTATACTTATTACTAAAAACGGTGCAGAAATCCCTATTGATGATAGTATTGCAGCGATTAAAGATGACAACGGTAACATCACGGGTGCAGTTCTTGTTTTTCAGGATATCACCGAGCGCAAGCAGATATTGGCGGCACTAGCGCGTCGCCAGCAAGAATTCAAAGCACTAGTTGAAAATGCACCTGATATTATTTCCAGATTTAACACTCAATTGCGCTATGTTTACGTTAATCCAGCTATTGAAAAGGTTACAGGGATATCAGCCGAAACATTTATCGGTAAAACAAACGCAGAATTAAATCTACCGGAAGAATTTTGCCGGATGTGTGATCGCAAGCTTGGGCAAGTTTTCCAAACCAAGCAAGAAACCGAGTTTGAATGTACTTTAGCGATCGCTGCCCAAACAAGACATTACCATACCCGTCTTGTGCCTGAATTGGCTAGCGATGAGTCAGTATACTTTGTCTTGAGTATTTCTCGCAATATTACTGCTCTAAAACTTGCGGAAGCACAATTAATTCATGATGCCTTTCACGATATACTAACCAGTCTGCCAAACCGCGCCTTGTTTATGGAACGGCTAGAACGGGCGCTGATGTTGGCAAAACGACGTGCAGACTATACATTCGCTGTTCTGTTTCTAGATTTAGATCGCTTCAAAGTTGTCAACGACAGTCTCGGTCACATGATTGGCGATCAACTACTAACTGCCCTTGCTCGCAGACTGGAAAACTGTGTGCGTGCTGGAGACACAGTTGCCCGGCTTGGGGGAGATGAGTTTACAATTCTGCTTGATGATATCAACAACATCAATGACGCAATAGGCGTAGTGGAGCGGATACACGAAGCTCTGACATCTGCGTTCACACTCAGCGGATATGAAGTATTTACCACCGTCAGCATTGGCATCGTCGTGAGCAAGGGTAGTTACAACCTACCAGAGCAGATCCTGCGCGATGCTGACATTGCAATGTATCGCGCTAAAGCATTGGGTAAGGCACGCCATGAGATATTTGACTCAACCATGTACACCCAAATAACGAAGCTATTAGAGTTAGAGATGGATCTACGACGGGCAGTTGAACGCCAGGAGTTTCAGGTTTACTACCAGCCAATTGTTTTATTAGAAACTTGTAAAATTATTGGCTTCGAGGCTCTCGTTCGCTGGCAACATCCACAGCACGGATTAGTTCCTCCAGAAAGCTTTATTCCAATAGCAGAAGAAACTGGGTTGATTATCCCTCTTGGTTATTGGGTATTGGGGGAGGCTTGTCGGCAGATGCGTGCTTGGCAAATCCAATTTCCGACCGATCCACCCTTGACAATCAGTGTAAATCTTTCCACTAAACAGTTTTTACAACCCGATCTGATTGAGCAAATTAACCAAATTATGCAAGAGACTGCCCTGGAAGCCAGTAATTTAAAGTTGGAGATTACTGAAAGCGTACTGATGGAAAATATTCAGTCAGCAACTTTTATGCTCTTGCAACTACAACAGATGAATATCCAATTACACTTAGATGATTTTGGCATAGGCTATTCATCGTTGAGTTACCTGCACCGCTTTCCAAGTCATGCCTTGAAGATCGATCGTTCTTTTATTACTAAGATTGGTGCTAATGGAGAAAACTTGGAGATTGTTCAGGCGATTATCACCCTAGCCGAGAGTCTAAATATAGATGTGATAGCAGAGGGCATAGAAACGGTAGAGCAACTGTCACAACTTAGAGCCATGAAATGCAAATACGCACAGGGATATTTTTTCTCCCAACCCCTGGATAGCAAGTCGATAGAAACATTAATTGTATCTGGCATTCAGCCGAGACAAGGATAGCGTTACCTACACCACTCTCAATACGGTTCGGTTAAGGTTTTTTTTATGAAAATCACAAAGACGCGATAAATCGCCGTCTCTACAAAGGACTGATTATTGTAAAGACGGCAATTTATCGCGTCTCTTCCCTTTCCCCGTCTCAGTCGTGGTCTAAATACCTGAAAACTGCTGTAAAAATTCGAAATCACCCAAGTTTAGGCGGGTCATTGACTTTCTTTTTCTCCTCTAGCTCGTTCCTGTGTCAAGCTATCAATAGCATCACCCAAAGCAGTAGTAAGGCTATTGCGGGTTTGGCCATGATTATCCTGCTCAGTTTTCAAAGCTTGCAAGAGGCGATCGCGTTCTTTGATTACGGCGATGAGTTTAGTTTGTAACTCCTCCACAGATTTTAGTTGTTCTATTTCTTGTTGAATCGCTGTTAGTGGTGTCCCAGCAGCCAGTGTCTCGACCTCAAGACCCCGGAGTTTATGCAAGTCTGCCTTGAGTGATGCGATCGCCTGTTGGGACAGTTGGGCATCTGTGCGGCGTTGTTCTGCTTCTGTATTGTAAAGCTGCCGCCATTTTTGGGCACTTTCCCAAGCTGTATCGCGATCGCTCTGAAGTGCCGCCATCTGCTCTCTGAGTTCCTGGATTTCTGTCAACCACTGTTGTGTAAAATCTTGATTCATAAATTAAATAGTCATTTGTCATTTGTCATTTGTTATTCTCCTCCTGCCTCCCCGCTCTCCCCACTCGGTATTATTGCGGTAAAAAGATAAATGCGATCGCTACGCAAAATTTGGCACAGTAGTTAAGAAACCTAACCAGTTTTAACTCTAAATTATGCCAAAGCCTCGTTTTTTTCGCTTTTTTTACTACCTCAATTGGCGCACGCTCAAAAAAACTTTTGCTAGGACAATGGAAAGACGACTTTTGGGACTAGCGTCAGAAATCGCCTTCAATGCCATGTTATCGCTGTTTCCAGCGATTCTTGCTGTCCTCACAGCCATTGGTTTATTGGCAGAATCTTTACAAGCTACCTTTAAACAACTAGCGGCCCAACTTAGTCAAATCCTACCCGAAGAAGCCCTGGTTTTAATTCGTGATTTTGCTACCACAGAAATTACCAATTCTAGAAACAGTGGCTTATTTTCTTTGAGCTTTGTATTAGCAATTTGGACTGCTTCTGGGGCGGTGAGTACCGCTATGACAGCCCTCGACCAAATCCATCAAATTCCTTCAGAAAATATGCGCCCCTTTTGGAAAGCCAAGCTCGTTTCTCTGGGATTAACAGTTGGTACTATGTTGCTTTTAGTGCTGGCTTCTTTCTTAGTGTTTACCAGTGATTGGCTTTTGGGAATGGTAGTACGCGAAAATGGTTCCTTGATCGTCTTATTACATCTTTGGCAGCTGTTACGCTGGCCTTTAGCTTTAAGTATTGTTGCTGTTGCTTTTGGCTTTGTCTATCGCTATGGGCCAAGTGTATGGAACTCAGGCACGCCAATGATGCCTGGAGCAATTTTGGCAGCTGTTTTCTGGGCAATATTATCTGCCCTATTTCGGCTTTATGTGGCGAATTTTGGCAATTATAATAAAGTATATGGTGCTGTAGGGGCTGTGATAGTTTTAATGCTCTGGTTGTCGATGAGCGCTGCTGTACTGTTAATCGGCGATCAGTTGAACGTGACAGTCGGTGAAGATATGCGTCTAAAAGCGCAGTCACAATCTAACGAAAAATATTAATTTGTAAATCCTTGAGAAAACTTTTGCAAAAGCTCAGTAGGGGAGTAGAATATCTAACGATTCAATGCAAAATTAGCGATCGCCTTCATGCCAGATTCTTCTCCTCGGTTTTCTATGATTGAACCTGATGCTAAAGCACCCACCTTAAAGCGCCTGCGTCAGTTAAGCCGCCTGCTAGATAATGTTATTACCATTCCTGGTACGAAGATTGGTTTTGGTCTAGATCCAATTTTAGGACTTATACCTATTGGTGGTGATTTTTTGGGAGTCATGTTTTCTAGCTACATCATCCTAGAAGCAGCGCGGCTGGGTGTCTCTAGAGCCACTTTAGGCAAAATGGTTGTAAATGTGATCGTTGATGGGTTGGTAGGCACTGTCCCTGTTTTGGGAGACTTTTTTGATTTTGCCTGGAGAGCTAACACTAATAATATCAAGCTATTGGAAGAATACTTAAAGTTTCCCAGCGAGCAAAAGAGTGCAGATAGGTTGTTTATTATTGCTCTTTTGGTTGGATTGTTGCTAATATCCATTGTTTTAGTAGCATTACCCGTGATCCTAATTAGAATATTCTGGAACGCTTTAACTGGTGGTTAAATTATTGATAGATAATGGAATGAAAGATTGGTGGCAAGCTACTTTTCCCAACGGACGGCAAACTTTAATTATTACTGATGCTAAAGGCTATCCTGTAGAAATTTCTTATGGCGAAAAAGGTAAAGGAAAACCGCTAATTTTGTTACATGGCATGGGTAGTTGGAGCTATAATTGGCGACACAGCGTCACAGAATTATCTAAATATTTTCGGGTAATTTGTTTTGATGCCAAAGGTTTTGGCTTTTCTGAAAAACCATTGTCTCGTCGAGAACACAACGGTCATCAAGTTATTGAGTTTCAAAGAATTATTCAGGCATTATGTGATGAACCCGCAGTGATTGTAGCAGAATCTCTGGGGGGATTAGTTGCCCTTGCTCTTGCTCAAGAAAATCCGCAGTTAATCGGGCAGCTTGTAGTAGTAAATGTGCCTGTTTTTGCTAAACGTCTACCCCATTGGGCTATGGGATTACTTGCTCAAACCCCTCTAGAAATCATCCAAACAATTGACTCCTTACGGTTGGCATATTTCTTTGCACCTCTATTAAGAGAAATTATGGCAATAGAAAGACGTGGGGTATTATTTGATCCGTCAATTTTGACAAAAGAAGATGTCTATTGGATAACTTACCCGTTTATTGAATTTCCTGGTACGCTTGTCAAAGTTGCCGAAGAGTTACAAATAGCAGCGCGAGAAATTGAGAATTGGCAAGCAGATAAACCAAATATGCTTACCAAAATTCAAAATAAACTAAGTATAATTAAGTGCCCTACACTAGTTTTGTGGGGCGATCAAGATAGTTGGTTTCCTGCTACTCATGGTGAAAAATTACATCAGCATATCCCAAATTCCAAATTAAAAATTTTGTCTAACTGCTATCATGACGCTTCAACTGGTGCTTCTAAGGAGTTGAATGCAGCGATTCTGGAATTTTTACGGGATGGTAATACCGTATTAAGATCGCTTGATAGCTAAAGTTAGTCCATCGGCAATGGGCACAAGGGAGAGTGTTACCCGTTCATCATGATGTAACTTCTCATTGAGTGCCCGAATCGATTGGGTGCTTTCATCTTGATTTTCCGGGTCAGCAACTTGTCCTGACCATAAAACATTATCAATCGCAATCAATCCACCTGGACGCAACAATTGCAGCGATCGCTCATAATATCCATCATAATTTTCTTTATCAGCATCAATAAAAGCAAAATCAAATGTCTCTGCTTGGCCAGTTGCCAACAGCCGATCTAAAGTTTCTAAACCTGGAGCCAATCGTAAATCGATTTTATCGGCAACTCCGGCTTCTTGCCAATATCGGCGAGCGATCGCAGTAAATTCTTCACTCACATCAGCAGCAATAATTTTACCATCATCAGGAAGTGCTAAAGCCACTGAAAGCGAGCTATAACCTGTAAATACACCAACTTCTAGGGTTTTCTTGGCTCCAATCAGCTGTACTAGCAGTCTCATAAACTGCCCTTGTTCTGGTGAAATCTGCATCGTGCTTCTGGGATGACTGGCAGTTTCTTGGCGCAACTTCAAAAGAATCTCTGGTTCCCGCAGTGAAACGGATAAAAGGTAATTATAGAGTTGATCGTCAAGACCTATAGACTGTTTTGGCATGGTAGATGAGAGAATTGCAATAATCTACAGTTATACTATCGCCTAAAAGTGGTTTATCAAACATACAACAAGAGAACTTTTAAAATATCCTCTAAATTCTCACTTCGGAATCTTCCTTAAGCATATACCAAATACCATCATTCTTTTGACTTAAAATCTGATATTTTTTCTCAACAAATTCTAGCAGATTTGGAAATTTATCTTTAATTATAGCCTGGGGTTCGTAATCAATAAAAATATAAGGAGGCTTTGATAACTCTAACTGTTTTATAAGTGCTGACCATTGCTCAGATAGAAAATATTCAAGGGCCCAACCACGTAGTATCGTTGCTTGAGTCCGACCAGAAAAATAGTAGATAGATGGATCGCCTGCTACATAAATATCACCAATAAGATTTCCTGGTTGAGATATAAAATTAGCTTCTGAACGAAGAGATGGATATTTGGGTCTAAAGACAGCCTGATATTGCAATCGTGCATCTTCAGTTAAAGCAAAATTATTATTAACCAGAGTAATACTTTTTTTTACGAGAGTGAAAGAGAAAGGTAAGAACAATAAAAATACCAGCAAAATAGTTGGAATTCGAGACTTTAATCCTTTTAAGGAATCCCACAATATATCTAATCCCTTAGTTGCTAAAATACCTATAGGTACAAATAATAGTAAGTAATGGTATTCCCACAATGCTGTTTCTTGTAAAAGAATAACAGACAAACCGAAAATGCACCAAACAACAAGTAGCAAAGTCAATATATTCTTAGACTTATACAATGATACATATACTGCAACAGCAGTCATTAAAATTAAAGAATAAAAATTCTGTAATAACCATTTCATTCCCAAAACAAAATTAGTCTGATTAAATGCAGCATTAGCAACAATCATTGGTGGATATATAAAAAATGTCTTAAACACTATCGCAAAACTATTAACCGAGATAAAGTAGCTGGCAACAACTAAAAGAGGAAATGTAACTCCTATAAAAATTGGGATAAAAATCTCAATGAAGTTTTTTTGGATAGTGTGGCGTTTTATCAGTATAGAATACATCAATATACTTAGCCATAATGAAACTAATATCACCAGAAATAAGAATTTAAATAGCAGAACAATTCCGCCTAAAAAGCCTGACATTAAAAGCAGATAAAATCTTTGCTTTCCTTCTTTTTTAAAAGATTTAAAAGTAACCCAAAGACAAAGGAATAAAGGAAAACCGACTAGTGCTTCTACTTGAGTCAGATGCCAAGCACCGGAAACAATATAGTAAACGCCAACTGTTAACAAAGGTACTAGACTTGCAATTATCTGATGTCGAAAATAGCTTTTTAGAGTCAGCAGCAATATTATCGAAAAAAATACCATGTAAATAAGTTCAAATACATGGATACCAATCTCATTAAAACCAAATAAAGTTCCTGCTAAAAAATAAAATGAGAAAATCCCTGGTTGTTTAATATCCCAAAAATCCCGATAAAGTACCTTTCCTTGTTGCATCTCCAAAGCACCTAGCCTAAAAAATGCTTGATCTCCGTCAAATGGAAAAGGTAAATGTATCAGACCAATAATGACAATAACAATCAAAACTATAAAGTCAATTTTATTTAATTTAGTAATACTAATCATGAAATTTAAAGTTAGATTTAAGTGACTATTTCGCAATAGTTAATATCCTAATAAAATAACAAAAATTTCTGTCTTTTTTTATTACTCATAATGACTAAAAACTGTAATCAAGAAAGATTATGAGTCTATTGGTACTTAAGTTTATGCTTAACTTTGCTATGTTTTACTACAACTTTTAGAGTTTGCAAATGTTTGCAGTGCAAGCAAAACTCTATCTTCATATATGATTGCAATAAGTAGGTGGGTATGAAACAATTGAACTATTTAAAGATATAGTATTTTGCAAAGAATTTAGGTACAAATGCAGAACTCACGCATCAGAGAAAGTTTATACCTCTTGCCTTCTCCTAAGGGGAGACGCTAAAAGCGATCTGTCTGTTGCCGTAATGCTGCACGATCCTGCCTCAAAACCCGTAGCTCTTTGTACTTCATACAAGAGAAAACTGCTGTAAATAGGTAGGTGCAACGTACTAAACTATTGCTTTGAACAACTATGAGTATATCGGTAACTATGTGATGTATATGTGAAGTATTAATGTAGATATAGGCTAATACCCTTGGGTTCTTGATATTTTGCCGACCACTCACTTGCTTGAATTGGAGGAACCTCTGACCTCGCAGACTAACTAACGCTTTCAGCGTCTCCTCTTTTTAAGGAGGGTTAGGACGACCAAGCCTTAACTAGAACTTATTAGGATATAGACACAGCACAATAACTTTAAATATAGGAAATACTGATGGAACGTTCAAAATTAATTGCTATTCTTACAGGTGCGATTTCGGTTATTTTGGCGATCGCTTACCTGATCTTAGTCCAACTTCTGGACTACCGAGACATGAAACCCGCCCCCATCAGCCAATTTGACCAAGCGCCTGCTATTATTTCTGTTTTTTGGCAGATTGACAAAATTATCGAAGTGTAATTCATATTTTGTTTTGCTGACTTGTAGAGACGCAATTGATTGCGTCTCTTGTCATTTATGTCAATAAGTAAAAACTCATGATGATTATTGATCAAACCAACGATAGATTCATAGATAAAAAACAATAGCTATTATTCATTACTCAAATGGTTTGTTATATAAGATTTCTTTAGAGCATTTATCTCAGATTTGTTTAGATAAAGTAATTCCTTTTTGACTGATATAACGGTAAGCTGTTTCTAACAAGATTAAATAAAGATAAATTTGTCTGATCTGCATAGGCGTAGCCTGTCGTAGATATCTCTGGGTTAACAGGGATCAACGTAAGTTGATTCAAAACCCCAAACTTTTGATGGAAATTTAGAGGTAAGTTGATGGCTCAGTTTCTACTTGAGACTGTTTGGCTAGTTCCTTGCTATGCCTTAATAGGTGGCTTGTTAGCCGTACCTTGGTCGCCGGGAATTATTCGGAAAACGGGGCCAAGACCGGCGGGTTACATAAACTTGGTGATGACATTTTTGGCGTTTGTGCATAGTGCGATCGCCTTACAAGCAACTTGGAATCATCCAGCCCAAGAAGTATTTATTCCTTGGTTATCTACAGCTGGTTTAGACCTCACCATTGCTTTAGAAATATCCTCAGTAAGTGTCGGCGCTTTAGTTGTGATTACTGGTTTAAATTTGCTGGCGCAGATTTATGCCATCGGTTACATGGAGATGGATTGGGGTTGGGGACGCTTCTATTCCTTATTAGGATTATTTGAAGCAGGACTATGTGCCCTGGTTCTATGTAATAACTTGTTCTTCAGCTATGTAATTTTGGAAGTCCTCACACTAGGAACTTACCTACTAGTTGGCTTATGGTTTAGCCAGCCGTTGGTAGTCTCAGGTGCCAGAGATGCTTTCTTAACCAAGCGGGTGGGAGACTTATTCTTGCTGATGGGCGTGTTGGCATTATGGCCCCTAGCTGGAACTTGGAGTTATCCAGAACTAGCTGAGTGGGCGGCGACTGCTAACGTCAACCCGACAACAATGGCACTGGTAGGTTTAGCCTTAATTGCTGGGCCGATGGGTAAATGTGCCCAGTTCCCTTTGCATCTGTGGTTGGATGAAGCAATGGAAGGCCCAGTTCCCAGTACAATTTTGCGGAATTCGGTAGTAGTTGCTAGTGGTGCATGGGTGCTGATTAAACTGCAACCTGTGTTAAGCCTGTCGCCCATAGTTTCCTCCGCTATGGTGGGCATTGGGGTAGTGACGGCGGTAGGTGCTTCTTTAATTGCGATCGCTCAAATTGATCTTAAACGCTGCCAATCCTATTCTGTCAGTGCATACATGGGTTTAGTATTCATCGCTGTGGGAACGCAACAAGATGAAGCAGCGCTGTTATTAGTACTTACCCATGCTATATCCGCAGCCCTATTGGTGATGAGTACCGGCGGAATTATTTGGAATAGCATCACCCAAGATGTCACCCAATTAGGTGGGTTGTGGACACGTCGCCCGATTTCAGCAATAGCCTTTATCGTCGGCACTTTGGGGTTAATTGGTTTTCCACCACTGGGTAGTTTTTGGGCGCTAGTGAAACTATCAGACGGGTTGTGGGAAACGCAACCTTGGTTAGTGGGAGTAGTGATAACGGTAAATGCTTTGACAGCCGTGAGTTTAACCAGAGAATTCGGTTTAATTTTTGGTGGTAAAGCTACACAAATGAGTCAGCGATCGCCTGAAGCACACTGGCCGATGATTTTGCCAATGGTAATTCTACTTGGCTTTAGTCTACATCTTCCTTTAGTGTTGCAAAGCTTATCACTTTTACCCGATTGGGCAACTCTAAATAAAGATGTCGTGCTACTTTTAATTTGGTCAAGTATTTCCGGTTGCAGCATCACTGGGGTGGTTTATTTAGGGAATATTCCTAAACCAATTCGTCTCCCTTGGAAAGGTCTCCAAGACTTGTTTGCATACGACTTTTATACCCCCAAACTCTATCGGATAACCATTATTTTTGGCGTTGCCAAGATTTCCCAACTTGCCGATATGATTGACCGCTTTGTTGTCGATGGCATCGTTAATTTGGTTGGTTTATTTTCGCTATTAGGTGGCGAAAGTTTAAAATACAGCACCTCTGGACAAACCCAATTTTACGCCTTAACTGTCTTAATAGGAGTGAGCATTTTAGGAATGTGGGTAGCTTGGCCATTTTGGGGTGTGCAGTTTTTAAATTTGATTTTTCCAATTTCGACAGTTGGTTAGTTGAATACCGTTTTATTACAAACAAGCAGACATTAATATTGTGAGGAGAATTCCATGAGCATACAACATCCAAAAATTAATCTTTCCAGAAGAAGTTTATTCAAGTTTGGTGCAGGTGCCATCGGTACGGGTGTACTCACAGTTGGACTTGGCTCAAATTTACTTGCAGCCGAAAAAACCCCAGCAGCGCCAGCAGAAAATGATAT
The DNA here is from genome assembly GCF_000020025.1 of Nostoc punctiforme PCC 73102. GTDB lineage: Bacteria > Cyanobacteriota > Cyanobacteriia > Cyanobacteriales > Nostocaceae > Nostoc > Nostoc punctiforme. Next base: position 4,642,888 of record NC_010628.1, read on the forward strand.
TACCCCCGATAAGGCATTGCAAGAGTTATTAGATGGGAATGAAAGATTTGTCAAAGCAAAACGTCGCAATCCCAACCAAAGCCATTCACGTTTAGTTGAAGTTGCCAAAGGTCAAAAGCCCTTTGCCTCTGTTTTAGGATGTGCAGATTCACGAGTGCCTTCAGAGATTGTTTTTGACCAAGGACTTGGAGATTTATTTGTTTGCCGCGTAGCTGGTAATATTGCCACACGAGAAGAAATTGGTAGCCTAGAATTTGGCAGCTTAGTATTAGGCACTAAAGTCATCATGGTAGTGGGACATGAAAGATGTGGTGCGGTAGGTGCTGCTATTAAAGGCGCTCAAGTCCCAGGGCAAATTGGAAGTTTGCTTGAAGCAATTCAACCAAGTGTAGAAAGTACCAAAGGAAAATCAGGAGATAAGTTAGAAAATGTCTGTAAAGCAAATATTTTAGCGCAAGTTGGAAAATTGAAGTCATCGTCAGTTTTATCTGAATTAATCAAGGCAGAAAAACTGAAAATAATTGGTGGTTATTACGATTTAGATACTGGCAGAATCAGTTTAGTAAGTTAGCTTTTTTGTCCTTTGTCATTAGTCATTGGTCATTACTAACGCACAAAGGACAAATAATAAAGGAGAAATAACAAAGGACAAATATAATGTTAAGTGTTTTAATTTGGCTCCCTATTTTAGCCGCCGCTATTATAGCAATATTACCTGTAAGTTTCCCTAATCATCGCATTCGTCTAACAGCATTAATTTTTTCTGGAACAGTTCTTGCCTGGAACCTATTTATCCTGCTAAAATTTGATATCAGCAATCCAACGATGCAATTTAAAGAGTATTTGCCCTGGAATGAAACCCTTGGTTTGAGCTATCAAATAGGTGTTGATGGGCTTTCTATCTTAATGTTGGTGTTAAATAGCCTACTCACCTGGATTTCGATTTATAGCAGCAATAAAGAAACTGAACGCCCCAGGCTATTCTACTCGATGATTTTATTAGTGAGTGGAGGGGTTGCAGGTGCTTTTTTAGCGGAGAATTTGCTGCTCTTCTTCCTATTCTACGAACTAGAATTAATCCCCTTCTACTTACTAATTTCCATTTGGGGAGGGGCAAAACGGGGTTATGCTGGGATTAAATTCCTGATTTATACGGCGGTTTCAGGAGCATTAATTCTGGCGACATTCTTGGGTATGGTGTGGCTGAGTGGTTCTACCAATTTTGCTTTTGATGCAGTCTCTACAGAAAATCTGTCAACAGCAAAACAAATCCTTTTACTAGCAGGAATAGTCTTAGGTTTTGGTATTAAAATTCCCTTGGTTCCCTTCCATACTTGGCTACCCGATGCTTATGTTGAAGCTTCAGCACCAATTGCTATTCTTCTTGGTGGTGTGTTAGCAAAACTGGGAACTTATGGACTGCTACGATTTGGATTGGGTATGTTTCCTCATGCTTGGAGTATTATTGCACCGACTCTGGCAATTTGGGGAGCAATCAGCGCTATCTATGGGGCGGTAATTGCGATCGCTCAAACAGATATCAAGCGCATGGTAGCATACAGTTCCGTCGGTCACATGGGTTATATCTTGCTAGCTGGTGCGGCTAGTACTCCCTTAGCACTCGTTGGTGCAGTCGCCCAAATGTTTAGTCACGGTATCATCCTGGCAATTCTCTTCCACTTGGTGGGAGTCGTGGAAGCCAAAGTTGGCACTCGCGAGTTAGATAAACTCAATGGTTTAATGAGTCCCATACGCGGTTTACCCCTAATTAGCGCCTTACTAGTCTTAAGTGGGATGGCTAGCGCAGGTATTCCCGGTTTAACAGGATTTATCGCGGAATTTATTGTCTTTCAAGGTAGTTTCTCTGCCTTCCCCATCCCGACTATTTTGTGTATAGTGGCTAGTGGATTAACCGCAGTTTATTTTCTCATCCTCCTCAACCGCACCTGTTTTGGCAGACTCGATAACTTTGCCTACTATCCCAAAGTTCTTTGGTCTGAAAAAATCCCAGCTTTAATTTTGGCAGCTTTCATCATCTTTTTGGGAGTACAACCCACTTGGTTAGTACGTTGGAGTGAATCTACAACTACAACAATGGTCGCTGCAATTCCCCCTTTAGAAAAAACCGTAATCTCTGAAGTAGCGCTGAAGTAATAAATTTAGAGAGTTACGCATCGATACAGGAGGAAGAAAGGATGAATTTCACATTAATTCCCAGTGGTCTTGTTTTATTTCGTTTTTTAATATCTCCATTCCTCCTATTAGATGCCTTGGATGGCAAAACCAGTATTTGGTTCATCGTCGGTTTTGTCGCAGCCTTTCTCTCAGATATTTTTGATGGCATTATTGCGCGACGATTAGGTGTCAGCACTGCCCAATTGCGCCAAGCCGATAGTTGGGCTGATGTCTGCCTTTTTAGCTGTATCTTCGTGAGTGCGTGGATAGTTCATCAAGATATTCTCGTTACTTATAGCGTCCCTTTGCTAATGATTGTTTTTGCTCAATTGCTGTGGTGGGTGGTGAATTTAGTGAAATATGGTAAACCCGCTAGCTATCACACCTACTCTGCAAAATTTTGGGGAATCACCCTTTTTATTGCCATTATTGCCTTATTTGGCTTTGATTACGCCGGAGTTGCCTTATGGCTGACTTGTATTGCTGGTACAATTCACAGCGTCGAAGAAATTGCTATGACGCTAATATTGCCAGTTTGGACACATGATGTTTTAAGCATTTTTCATGCCTTGAATATTCGTCAAGAATCACTAACACCAATTACTAAATAATATGACAGCAATTAAAACAGCAATTAAATTACCTCCTTCAACGCACGAATTTGCTGATGTAATTCATCGCTTAGAAGCAGGCGGTGCAATGTTACCCGATACTCCAGAAAATTTGATGCAAATCATCGGTTTATATAAAGCTTATGCTGTACCGATGGATTTTTACTGGCGTGACCTGCTTTATATTGCTGAAAACGAGTTTTTAAACCCGGTTCCTTTCTTTAAATACTTCTTACCCAAAGAATATTTAGAACTGCATAATCACTATGCTGGCGATGATGCCGATTTACGTATTTGGCGCGGCGAAGCTACTGCACATCCAGAACTTTTGGCATTTATGGAAAAGGGTGAAACTTTCAAAATGCCAAAGTTATTGCATCACTTGTTCCACGATCGCATTAACATGGAGTTTGCTGAAGCTTGTATGCGGGCGATGTTATGGCATAGAGGGATGGGTGGACAATTTGACCCTTACCTAGATTCAGACGAATACAAAGCCAACGCTGACCGAGCAATTAAAGCTTATTTCCAACGGAACCCAGTAATGCTGGGGCTTTACAAGCTGTTCCCCGATATGTTTTTGGAACAGTGCCGCCAGATGTCATACTACGCTAATCTGGGCTTATTCTGGGAAGTCATGGCCCCGGTATTCTTTGAAATGTCAGACCGCTATGACGAAGGTACCATTAGCACCGTCCCAGAGGCAATGAGCTTCTTAGTTAATGGTATATTTGCGATCGCAGGTCGTCCCATTTACCATCACGTTTATATTCGTGGCGAATGCTACGAAATTATCCCTAAATCAAAGGGTTTCATGTGGCTATACGAAGCCGCATTACCTTACGTAGAAGCTGTTTTCTACCGTACCGCACCCTTCCGGGGGACAAAATCTTATAATGCTCAAGCGCGTCAAGTACCGGAAGACCAAAAAGATTTTCACTATGGTATTCTTTACGCTGATGTATTTCCAGTCGGTACTGCTGGCATTCCTCCGACATTATTAATGCAAGATATGTTGCATTTTTTGCCACCATATCTTGTTAATTACTACAGCCAACATTGCCGGGGTGAAGAAGATATGTTGATTCAGTTGGGAGTAAGTTTTCAACGGTCAATGTACTGTGTCACTTCTGCGGTAATTCAAGCTTTGCGAACTGCACTTTTATATCCATTAGATGACCAAAATCCCAAGCATTTACAAGCAAATCGAGATTTTTTTGAAATGCAGCTAAATCGCTTTACTCGACCAGACTATAATATTCGTGATGCTGCTCGTTTAGGGAGTATTCAAAAGCAAGATTATAGATAAGAGATCCCCCAACCCCCCTTAAGAAGGGGGGCTTTTTTTTGTGAATTACAATAAGTTTAATTTCTTCAGTGGCAATACTATAAATAAAATTAGACACTCAAATTCCCCTCTTTTTAAGGCTACGGTGTATACACCGTAGCCTTTTTAGGGGGGATCTCAACGCTGTGGGAAAACTCTAAAAAACTTATGTATACACCGTAGCCATAATTCTTATAAACCAGATAATACTCCTGCAATACTCGTCAATTCCATAATTTTCTCAAACTGGAAATTATGAGCCAAATTCTGAATAAAATTGCTCAACGTAGCATTTTCTGAAGGAATTTGTTCAATCAATTCTAAAATTAAGTCATCACTACATTGGGCTGCGGCAGTATACACCTGTTTCACCCATTCAGGCGACATTTCAGACAATAGAGGAACTAAATCTGTAAGCTTCAAGATTGATTCTGTTATTTGTTGGTTTGCATTTTTTATCTGATAGTTATCTTCTTGATAAATATATTTAACTTCTAAATATTCGCTCAATTTTTTTAATAATTCTTCTTCACGGAAAGGCTTGTTAATATAATCATCACAACCAGCTTTGATTGTTGCCTCTCGCTGTTCTTCAAAGGCGTTAGCGGTTAAGGCGATAATAATCGTCTTGCGATTTGGGATTGAAGTTTCTTCTCTAGCTTTAATAATTTTGGTGGCTTCGTAGCCGTCCATAATTGGCATCCGCATATCCATAAAAATTAGGTGTGGTTGCCATTGTTGCCAAAGTGCGATCGCTTCCGTGCCATTTGCCGCTTCCTGGACTGCAAAACCAATAGATGTCAAGATTTTTACTAACACTAAACGGCTGTCTATAGAGTCATCAACCACCAAGATGCGGTATTCGTTTTGAGCAGGTGCTAAACTCAGAACTTGCCGTCTAATTTGTTGGATCTGGATTTCGCTGGCTGCGGCTAGATCAATTTGAATATCAAAGGCAAATGTACTTCCCTCACCAATAATGCTAGTCACGCTAATATCTCCGCCCATTAGTTCCACATATTTGCGGCTAATTGCTAAACCTAGTCCTGTTCCTTGTTGCGATTTTCTACCGGTTTCAGTTTGTCCAAACGCTTCAAACAGTAAGTTAATTTCCTGTGGCGCAATACCGCGACCAGTGTCTGTAACCTCGAAGAAGAGATGAGGAGGATGAGGTAAAATTTTCTCCCCCATATTCTCCATTGCCACCCGTAACATAACTCTTCCAGTATCGGTAAATTTGATTGCATTTCCCAAGAGGTTAAGCAATACTTGACGCAGTTTACTTTCATCAGCTTGGATATACTGCGGAAGGTAAGATGTATATTCAAAATTTAATTCTAAGCCTTTGGAAGTGGCGCGGAAACGCAACATCTCTTCGAGGTTTTCTAAGAGGCGAATTAAGTCAAAACTGTTGAGATTTAATGTTATTCTGCCGGCTTCAATTTTAGACATTTCCAGAATGTCGTTGATTAAGTTGAGGAGATGTTCGCCAGCACGATTGATGATTGCTAGATTTTGCTGATGTTCAGTAGATAAAGCCCGATCGTGGCTCATGATTTGGGTAAAACCGAGGATGGCGTTGAGTGGGGTACGCAGTTCGTGGCTCATGTTGGCGAGGAATTCGCTTTTGGCGCGGTTGGCAGCATCAGCTGTAATCACAGCTTCTTGCAATGCTTGTGACTGCCTTTGAGTCTGCGCCAGTAATTGTGCTTGCTGTAAAGCCACACCCAACTGATTGCCAATTTGAACTACAATGTTGATTTCTCCTGGTTTCCATTGGCGGGAATCAGAATTTTGATAACTCGCTAGTAATCCCCAAATCTGACTACCATATAAAATGGGGACAATGATATAAGCTTTTGCCTGAAAGCGTTCTAAAAGGCTGATGTAAGAGGGATGAAACTCAGCATTGTAAATGTCTGGGACGCAGCGAAAAGTTGCGCCTTGTGCGTAAATGCCATCTTGAATTGCTTGCATATCAGCATCTTCCGCTTGATTATCCCCACTATCCAAAATTTTTGCTAGGCAACGTCCTTGTTGTAAGACACCTTCTGTGAGATTAGGATCGTTGTTATGTTCTTCTATCAGAGAAATCCAACCATTACCCACAGACTCAGAGACGAATTCGCCATTCCATTGAGGATTGAAACGATAAACAACAACCCGATCGCAATTGAGTACTTGCCGTAATTCTTGGGTTGTAGCTGCAAATATAGTCTCTAAATCCAATGTTTGGCGCATCCTTTGAATCACTTGGGCGATCGCTCTTTCCCGTTCTGCACTCTCACGCAGCGCTTCTTCTGCCAATTTTCTCTCGGTAATATCTGTAATCGTACCGATATAACCTTTTATTTCTCCATCATCTCGAAATTCTGGCAAAGCCTGACAAATTACCCAGACAACTGTACTATCATCACACAAAAAGCGATGTTCGTACTTATACATAACTTTAGCAACTCTTGCTTGATTCCATGTCAACAATAGCTGCTCGCGATCGTCTGGATGTACGGCTTTTGTCCAACCGGTTCCCAGAGACTCTTCTAAATTGCATCCACTAATCTCACTCCAGCGTTGATTAAAATATAAGACATTACCATCCACATCAGTGTGAAATATACAAGCTGGGGAGGTTTCTGCTAGCAGTTGATATCGCTGCCGACCTGTTTGTAAAGCTAATTCTGCCAGTTTAGCATCGTTGATGTCTGTCCAATAACCGACACATTCTATAGGATTTCCAGTTTCGTCACGAATTAACCTCATCTTTTCGTAAAACCAGTGATAAGTTCCGTCAGCGTGTAACCACCGATATTCGTAGGAAGTGTACTCTTGCTCAACCAGCTGGGAAAATTTTTCTGAAATCAGTTCAATATCTTCTGGGTGGACGTGATGCAGCCAGAAATTAGGATTTTCGACAAATTCCTGCGCTTCGTAACCAACCATTGCCTTAACGTTCTTACTAATAAAGGTAGTGCTAAAATTGCCTAATGTTTTTTTGCTGCTATAAATCACCACAGGGCTAGAAGTAAGCAGATATTGAAGGCGCTCGTTAGCTAAACGTAGTTCTTGTTCGACATGTTTGCGTTCGCGTAGCGCGGCTTGCCGTTCGCGTAGTGCTGCTTGCAGTTCGCTAATTTCTACTAAAACAGTGCCCACACCAGAGAGGCGATCGTCTTCACCAGGAATCGGAAAATAAGAAACTAAAAAGTGGCGGATAATATCTGGTTGTTTAATTGATGCGGCGCTTAATTCTTGATTGAGGATGGGTTCACCTGTCAATAGAACCTGTTGATAAAATGGTTCTACGACACTGGCTATTTTGGGTAAGGCTTCATGAATGGTCTTGCCAATATGAGCTTCCTGGGATATTCCATTAATTTCCGCTAGTACTTGGTTGATTTGCACAAACCGCAGTTGGTTATCTACAATATTCATACCGACGGGAGCCCCTGTAAAAAAGGCATTGAGGCGAGCTTCCCTGAGTGCTAATTCTTGTTCTAGGGTTTTGCGCTCAATCAACCCACCTAACTGAGCAGCAACAGCATTTACTAGCAAGAGCAAACGTCTATCTACCAATACTGAACTACGTTTAAAAAACACTAAAACAGCTAATACTTTGTTTCCAGCCAGTATGGGAACACCAAAACCAGCTTTTAATCCTACCTTTGCTGCTTGTTGCGATCGCAAAAAAATTGGCTCTGTAACTTCTGAAACATCTTCTATCCATTCTGGTTCCTGATTCTGCCAAACTCTTCCTGGTAGTCCCACTCCCAGAGGAAATTTCACAATTTGACTGTGGCGGCAAAATTCTTCTAAATTGCTTTGTTCACCATACCAGCCCAGGCTGTGTTCTAAAACACTACTATCTTCATTAGGTATCCATGCTTCACCAAAATCCCAGCCAATGGTATGACAAATTAAGCGTAAGACCAGTGCTAAAGAGCTATTGACATCATTAGCGCGAGTGATGGCTTGGGTTGTCAACAGTAACAAACGGCTTTCATTTTCTGCCTGCTTGCGTTCAGTAATATCTTTCGCTGTGCCTAGTACGTAACATTTTCCATCAATCTCGATCATTTCCGCACTCAGCAAGGTTGTCCTGATTTCTCCTGAACAAGTGCAGACATCAATCTCATAGTTACGAATAGCTTTAGTTTTTTGCAGCATCTGGGTAAGAAAATTATATTCTTCTGGATTCACCCAAATATTCAATTCTTGATCGGTGCGATCGATAACCTGAGAACGAGAATAACCAAAAAACCGACAAAAACTGTCGTTAACTTCGACGAAGCGTTTGTTAGGAACAGTAATTAAGGCAATGGGATCGGGAGATGACCGAAAAGCTGATGCTAACTTTTCTTCAGAAGCCCTCCGCGCGGCTTCAGCGCGTTGACGTTCTTTTGCTTCCAGCACCAAAGATACTAAATTGCCCAGAGAGCGAGCAAAATTTTGATCTTCTAGCGTCCAATGATGAGCAACTCCCACTGCCTCCAAACATAAAACCCCTACGGTTTTTCCCTCCTGCCTAATGGGTGTATAGAGTATAGAGGTAATATTTAATCTTGAGTAAGATGGGGAAAATTCTCTAATTCTGGGATCGGTATGGGCATCATCTGCGGCGATTGGTTGATCTTGTTGCAAAGCTGCAAAATAAGCTGGATAGTCGGCCTCTGATAAAACAAGTCCTTCACTATGTTGATTGCGACTGCCCTCAAATAGGTCAAAACACTCGATTTTCAAGCCTGTTTCGTCATACAACCAAACACTGGCCCGTTCCATTCCAATATTTTTGACAGCTGTTTCTGTAATTTTACCCAAAGCTGCTTTCAAGTCACCCTGATAAAGGATCTGATTTTGCGCCAGTTGGGTTAGCACTAAGTTATGATTGCGGAGCTTAATCGCGCTCTCTTGGAGTAATTTTTCTATACCTCGACGCTGTGTAATATTACTAGCAGTGCCTGTCATACCTATGACTAAACCCTCTTCGTTGCGTAATGCGATCGCATTAAACATTAAATAAAGTAAAGTACCATCTTTCGCTACACAGGTAGTTTCATGCTGAAATATCGGCTTCCCGTGTAAGACACGCTCAAAGACTACTTTATCTTTAGTAACTTGCTGAGGTGAGATAAAATCAATCAAGGTACGCCCGATCATCTCCTGGGGTTCATAACCATAAATCTGCTTGACTGCCGGGTTAACAAAGGTAATTAGTCCATCAATATCTACCGACCAGATCATATCCTGGGATGTCTCCACCAGGTGGCGATATTGACTTTCGCTCTTCTTGAGGGCAGCTTCGACTAAAAGGCGTTCGTTTTGGTAAACTTCCCTACAAAAAGCTTTGCTAAGGCTGGGAGGAATTTCCGTGAAAATTTCTTCTATTTGTTGGTTCCGAAGATTTAACTCAACAGCAACCCGTTGACGTTCTTTAATCTCCTCTTGCAATTGGGAATTTTGTTCTTTTAACTGTTTTTTCAGCCTTTGGAGAGTTAGTTGATTTTGTATGCGTAATAAAACTTCTTTAGCTTGGAATGGTTGAGTAATATAGTCAACATCGCCTAAATCACAAACATTTACTTCTTCCGATAATTCATCTAAAACACCAAAAAAAATTATTGGAATATCTTGAGTTTTATGATGAGATTTTAAATTTTGATAAACTTCATAACCATTTATTTTTGCAATGAGAAAGTTTAGTACAATCAAATCAGGAGGAAAAGCCAACGCCGTATTGATTGCTAATTCTCCCGAAAGGGCACTTTGTACCTGATAAACTTGGTTGTGAAGGATGTCTGATAAAAAATGTAAATTTTCTAGCTTATCATCAACTAATAAAATTTTGATTTTTTTAGCATCCATATCAGTTACTAAGCTAATTTTCAATCAGGAATAAATTGTTGAATCAAACTGAACATGAAATCAGAAAGCAAAACCTTATTAAAAGATTATAAATAAAATGATCGTTGCTTACCACCATACTTCACCTGAGAGTACAGGTGTGTCAAGCTAAGGCAAAACCCTCTGTAACTGGGGATAAGACTCTGTAAAAACAATAATTACACTGTAATACAGAAGTAAATTTTATACAAAAACTATTTGGAAGCGATTATACTATGGCTTCACCTCAATTCTGCATCAAGATTCTAAAATACATGAATGAGCGCATTGTAGGTGATACCAAACAAAACCGCACGACTAAACCCTCCTCTTTTTAAGTGGAGGGTGCGTTACAACGTGGGTAGGGTATTTTTTTACTCACAAACTTTAAATCTGCTGTAAGCAAAAAGTCATTCCATCAGGTTCGACTATATTTATGGTACTCCCGTAAAACTACATAGGATAGAGACAAATATCCTACGAGTGATGCTCGAACCTATCTATGAGACAATACGCGTAGCTAGCTTCCCCACAGGGTTAAACTAACGCCAGTTGCTTTATGTTGGGGAACCCTTCCACCGGAATGGATGCTCACTGCTTTGCGTCTACATGAATTGCCCTAAGAGGATGTTTGAAAAGTCCTCTTGTCGGTATCAAAAGTTCTAAATCCTCCTAAATTCCCCTTATAAAGGGGGACTTTGATTCCGGTTCCCCCTTTTTTAAAGCTACGGTGATACACAAGTCCCATTACCCCCCTCAATCCCCCCTTATAAAAGCTACCGTGTACACACAAGTATAGCCCGCAAAGGTTTCAACCCTTTTAGCCCCGTAAATACCCAAATTTTGGGCAACTATAAACTCCATTTATCCCGCTAATTTTAAGGTTAAGGCAACGAAACCAAGTTTTAGGTGGGATTTCAAGACTTGTGTGTACACCGTAGCTTTTTTAAGGGGAGTTAGGGGGATCTAAAAGTGCCTAAAGTTATAGCAAAACACCTTTCAAACAACCTCTAAGAATAAAATCAAGCTTTGAGCTATTTTTTACGTAAGTCCTGTTTAGCTAATCGCTGCTTAATAGATTCAGGCAATCGTTCTGGATGCTTGGAAAAATAAAAGATTTTTAAGAAAGTAAAATTTATATTCCGAGCTAACCAAATCTGCCATTGTTCCATCAAAGATAGTGTTTTAATATAATTATTAAATAATTGTTCAATTCGCGCTAAACTGCTTCCTGTTGCAGAATCATCAAATGTTTTAGTTCCTGGATAATATCTAAAGTTACCCCAAGTTTCATTGAAATACTTAACATGAGATGAACAAACAGCTTTCAAAAGGAAATCTATATCCATTGAATAATGATCTTCTACTTTATAGAGTCCGATTTTCTGATGCAATGATTTATGATAGAAGTAAGCAGATGGATTTACTGGAAAAGAAGCATCGATAATTCCATCATCATTAACTCGTCTTTCTAAGAGTAAATCTATTGTTCGTAATTGGCTAGGTTTATTAAGAGACATTAGCTGACCTTTCTGATTAATGATATTACAGTTACCAACAATCAAGCTAGGTTCTGGTAAAGTTTGGAAAATTTCGAAGATGCGGTTAAGAAGATTTATCTCATAAAAATCATCAACATTTAAAACACCAATAATCTCTCCTCGTGCCATAGCAATTCCTTTATTAATAGCGTCAGATTGCCCTTTGTCCTTTTCACTAATCCAACGTATGTGGGGATATTGATTGGCTTTATCCTTAATAATGTCTACTGTCTTGTCGCTTGAACCTCCATCAACAACGATATGCTCCACTTCTAAACAGTTTTGGTCAATGACAACTTGAAGGCAAGATTCTATAAATTTCTCACCGTTATAAACTGGTGTAATTATACTAATCATTAACAAGAACCTTTTGTGCGTATTGCAAACAAAAAATAATTCAAATAATTGAATTGATCTCCAATCGTATAGTTCCCAATTGGCACAAGTTTATAACGCGATTTAGGACAGTGTAAATACGTAAATTGAGCTTGCGTATGTAAGTGATAGATTTAAATTCGTCTAAGGGTATTTCTGACCAATGGCAAGATACAACTATTTGATGAAGGTGTAGCGATCGATAGAATTCTTGAGATTCAATTGAGGCATTGAAAAGGCTATAGAAACGGAGGTTGTTTTTGCCAATCCTCCGTTTCTGATATTTCTATTGTCACTCAAAAATGAATAGGCAAAGTGCTGCAAAAAGTTTAGGTAACATTTTGTAGCCTACTGGCAACTTCTGATGTTTGCCCAATGGTAGTAAATCGAGAGAGGGTGCTATTCCTCTTGTACATCAACCCAGATACTACCTTCTTCCACACGAATAGGAAACACTGGTAACGTCTTTGGTTGCGAAACCAACGAGAGTACTTTACCTACACCAGGTGGCCAGGAACACCAGCCTTGTACCTCACCAGTCCGCAAGTCAAAAGCACTGCGATGGAAGGTACAAACAATTGCTCCACTTTCAGTGATTTTCCCACTTTTCAACGGTAATTTTAAGTGGGGACAGTTGTTATCTACAGCATAAAGCTGATTCTCGTGATTCAAAACCAGAATTTTCCGGTTGCCAACTTTCACCACTTCTCGCGTACCTGGGGAAAGTGCTTCAACTGCAAGAACTTTAGTCCAGCTCATTAGGTTCTCCTCTCCTAATATATCTGCTTTCAGTTTCTCGCAATTGTGACCAGTGCGATCGCCTTTCAGTACTAGAGAAAAGTCAGTAGATTGCAAACTTCTCCCGAAAAAGCCATGTCTACGATGAGCTTTGCTCACCTTGGCGAGATATAACCGCTATAAATTTTTACATTAAATTCCATTTACACACTGAATGAACTGGTTTCTGGGTAAACTAAAAAAAGCACTTTCTATCCTTGCATCATCAAGCTTGTAGCTCATCACAGACAATATTGAGGGATATAAAAAATGATTAAGACAAGTTACGAATTTGACCAGTCTATTCTTCCCGCCGGATCTTCATTAAAGACTAATATTTTGCTACGTTTTCGTCCTGACATAGCTGAATCTCCCCGACGGAACCTTAACCTTTCTCTTGTAATTGACCGTTCAGGCTCTATGGCAGGTGCTGCCTTACATCATGCACTCAAAGCTGCTGAGTCTGTGGTAGATCAACTTGAGCCAGATGACATTCTCTCAGTAGTTGTTTACGACGATGAAGTAGACAGCGTTGTACCACCCCAAGCTGTAACTAACAAAGCCACACTGAAAGATTCTATCCGCAAAGTGAGAGCAGGCGGTATTACCAACTTATCGGGGGGATGGCTCAAAGGCTGTGAACACGTCAAAACACGGCTCGATCCACAAAAAATCAACCGTGTTCTCTTGCTTACTGATGGTCACGCCAATATGGGCATTCAAGACCCCAAGGTACTAACGGCGACATCAGGGCAAAAAGCTGAGGAAGGTATCACCACAACTACATTAGGTTTTGCTCAGGGTTTTAATGAAGACCTGCTGATTGGTATGGCAAGGGCTGCCAGGGGAAACTTTTATTTCATTCAAAGCATTGATGAAGCAACTGAAGTGTTTAGTATTGAGCTAGACAGTCTCAGAGCAGTAGTAGGACAAAACCTCACAGTGAAACTTGAGTTGGCTGAAGGTGTCAGTCTTGTTGATACCTTAAGTCTTGCAAAAGTTAGCCAGAATGACGCTGGTCAGGCTGTTATCAGCTTGGGAGAGCTTTACGAGGGTGAAGACAAACTTCTCGGTTTAAGTTTGGTGATATCAAGCGCTCAAGTTGGTGAGTTACCTGTGATGAAACTGCATTACAGCGCTGACGTTATCCAAAATGACCTCATTCAAAACGTTTCAGGCACAGCAGATATCATTGCCAAAGTTGGCACTGTTGAGGAAGCCGCTTTTGCCTCTACAAGCCATATCATTCTTGAACTGAGCCGCCTCACCATCGCTAAGGCTAAAGAGACTGCCCTCGATTTAGCTGAACATGGCAGACACCAGGAAGCGGAAGAAACCCTGCGTACTCTGGTGAAAGATTTGCGGGATAAAGGGTTAAACGAGAATTTTGAAATTGCTGAAGAGATCGATCAGCTTGAGTATTTCGCAAGTCGAATCGCCCAAAAAGCTCTAGGTAATGCCGGACGTAAAGAATTGCGAGATCAGTCTTACCAGACAATGAACCGCAATCGTAACGATCTGGTGGGGCGCGGTGTTACTGCTGGTGATGAAGTGTACGCAATGCCGGTTGTCAATGAAGTTGGCTCAGGTGTTGAATTGTATTGCGTTCGTGAAGGAGGTAAACTACGGGTCAAAGTCATATCTGAAGGCTATGATTCAGCCAAGAATGTCCAGTTTCCGCGGAGTATTCGGGCTGAGGGAGCAAGGTACGTTGTTGAAGGGCTGGAACTTTCAAATGAAGGCACTTTCTACCGTGTACGTGGCAATATCACTCGTTTTGCTCAACCCGGTGAAACAGATATCTTCGTTGCCCCTAGACAATCGAATATAGCTTATACAGGCAAAGCCTCTAAAGGGTCTGCGAGCGCTGCCGATCTTCCCACAACTGATGTTGTAAAAGATGGCATTCTTGTTCAGTGTGTCAAAGATGGCAGCAAGCTACGCGCTAGAGTGGTTTCCGACGGTTATGAACCAGATTGGAATATGCGTTTTCCGCGATCGGTTCGTGAGGAAGGGATGCTTTATGTTGTTGATGAAGTCAAAACAGCACCTGATGGAAAGTCCTATATTGCGTGTGGTGAAATTAAGCGATTTGTCCAACCCACTACTACCAATTAACTCATAAAATCTCTGCGTTCTCTGTGCCTCTGCGGTTCAATAAATCGTTTTTAAACCGCAGAGGCGCAGAGTACACAGAGAAAAGAGGAATTAGAGCTAACTACGCCTCGATCGCAGGGTGATAATCATCTGGGTTATCAAAGCCCGCAATCCAAGCGGCTGCTTGATGGCAACTCCGCATATAAGGGGGAACGCGCAAGATATGAATATGTCCTGTGGATGGACAGGTGACTTTCAAGACCATAAGTGGCTCGTCATCCTCAAAAGGGATGTAGACTAGTTGACGTTCTCCACCAGCATCACGATCGCGATCGCGGATCAATCCTCCCACTTGCTGCAAAAATGTCTCATATCCCAGACGCTCAATCAGCACGCGGCGCAACTCAACGTTCTCTATATTGAGGATATCTTGCCCCGTTAGAGACTGGGATTCAAAGGCAATTTTATCTGTCACTTCCACGCCTCGCCAGTGCCAGATAAAACCATGTCCCGCAGATACATTGGTAATCCCACTTCCGGCCAACTCGATCCAATAAGTAACGTGGAGTCCTATGGGAAGGGTTGTAAGGTTTACACAGTCGCTGATATCAAGACTTTCACAAGTGAGATTTTCAGGTAGATTGTAAAGAGCCAACGCACCACTTACATCCAGATGGCCTAAAACGCGCATCCCATCGCAGGCGCGATGCTCAAGGATAAGTTTTCGAGCATATTCAGCCGATACAGGCTCGTGGCTTTGGTTTGGGCGCTGCAAAACTGGTTTATTCGGCACACGTCCATTGGACATAATCTTGAGCATTAGTCTACTACCTCCATATAGGCATCAGGGCGATATTCACGTTGTTTCCAAACGCGGTAAAGCCCTTGGGGTAATTCAATCGCCCGATGTTCTTCATGAACTAAAGTGGCACTTGGTTCTTTAACCTCTAGAAAAAGATCGCTACCATGTACCCACAACTGAACAGCATCAGCTTGCTGAATGCGATGGCTATGTCCTGTAATTTCACCATGAGCGAGAGTAGCACCTAGACGCTTCTGAGCGCCGACAGGTAAGCTAGCAATATGTCTAATTAGAACGTCGCCATGTCTGTAGAGAATACTAGCTTGGGAGTTATTGCTGTTGTTAAACATCTTTTTATTACTAAATCCTATAGTCAGATTAGATCCTGTTGTAGCGTTTTCGGCTCTATCTGTTTAGTTTGAACTCCTATCTGTGCATTTGATTCATCTCCATTTTGAGAAACTTTTTCTGTGCCGCATTGTACCGGGGTTACTCCTGTACCTTGAGTCAGCCCGTGCTTAGTTGTGGTGTCGTAGGTATTGTTATCAGTATTAGCTTTAGTATAAGTATCGTTAAAAATTGTGTCAGATGCTGAGGTTGTTTTGCCAAGCAGCTTTTTGTGTAAATCTTTAAAAGCCTTCTCGTCAATACTAATGTGCCCATTTTCGTGCTGATCCAGAGCGCTATAAAATCTTGCCCATTCTGTTTTAACGGGTTCGCATTGTTTGTCAAGTTCAGTCCAGACGGGCATTGCCTTAGTTTCTGTGACTAAAACGTCTGCTTCATAGATAATTTCAGCAGACCGATCGTCAGCTTGGTAAGTTTTGACACTTTTCTCTGGGGCACAAGTAACACTGCCCGCTTCGCCCTTTCCTTGTGATGTTAAGTTTGTAATTGCTTCAGTGATGTTTTTCCCAGAAGCGGTAATTGTAGTATTCTTGTGGTCAATTTTGGTTGTACCTGTTTTGGGCGGCATACCATTAGATGCCTGGTCAAGAGGGACTGGTGCTGTGGATGTATCGCTTTGTTTTTGCACCTTGCCTGTTTGCTGTACCACATGGGTTAACTCATGGGCTGTCAACTCGTTATTACCAGGTGATTTCCCTGCACCGAAGTAAACATCACTACCATGAGTAAATGCCTGCGCTCCCAACGACTGACTCATCTGCATAGCATTAGAGTCAGTATGTACTCGCACATTGTTAAAGTTACTACCAAAGCGTGGTTCCATAAACTCTTGCACTTCGGCAGATAACGGGCTTCCCCCACCCTTACTACTATTTAACTGACTCTCAATGTTATTCTCACTCTGGACGCTGCCATCAGTCGCCCGTTGTAGTGACAGCTTAGTTTGTAGTTCCTCTTCTTCTTCACAAGCTGCACATTTTCGTTGCATGATATCTTGTGAACCCATCTCACCCAAATTTATCTTTGGCTCAGGTCTAGTCATCCGCATAATTTGGTTAGCAACCCAGTCAGCTGACTGCTCATAATGGTCTCCTGGCTGGCTAACTGCAAGTTGTGGCTGTGGACGACGCAAAGATATGCGACTAATGTCGTGAACAACAGGCTTTTCTTTGATAGCTTCTGGTTCTAATGATTGCTCGTTAGCAGGCTGGGCTTCTTGAAGGTCGCTTGCTACCTCAGTGACTGTTCCGAGTGGAGTATGATTTGTTGGTAAACCAAAACCGCGTGTCGGATTCGCCAATGTGGGAATAGTTGATGAGACAAGCGATAAATTTGTAAAATTTGACGTACCTGCGTTGTGTTGCCGAAAAGTGCGTAGACGCGAAGCGTCTTGTCTTATGACATCGCTCATCTCTCACTTCCTACATCAATTTAGCAAACCCTTTGTCTCTGGTATTTAGCTATTTTTTATCGAATTTTATAATTATATCCACATAATATTGATATAGACTAAAGTCTAATTTTGAAATCCAACATTTAGCCACCCAAGTTCCTTTATACAATACTTCGGACAAAATTAAGTGGCGATAACGCCGTAAAATCGTAGGTTTTGATAGTTAGGATGGGATTTAATTACAGTAGTGTAACCCATTACGAATTATTAACGTCCTAGTCTCAAACCTCTTTCCATAAGCATCTGAGGTTCGATATTCTCAACTTTAGGTATCGCTTCTAGCTGAGGAATCTTTGCGATCGCATCTGCAATATTACCTGATTGGGCACGCAACCAAGCAGCGTGAGGCGCATAGTCAAGGCTTTCTACTACTTCGTAACCCGCTTGATTAATTGCCTCGTGCTGGGACTTTACATCAACGCCTTCAGCAAAGCGGATAAAAACTAGTCCAGTTGGTACTGCTAAAGAACCATTGGGTTCTATTGTGTAAACTGGACTCAGTTTACCCTGCTCTGATTGATTGGGTTCGCCTGGAAAAACTGCGTAGGTGTAGCCCGCACTTCGACAAGGCTCAGTGACCATCGTAGACATCGCACCATCGTTAAGTTGTAAAATTGCTTCTGGTGCTACCGTCTTGGGTTGATTATTATAATGTATTGCATAGTACCCAGGCTTACGAGTGTAAGATAAAGCAGTGCTATCGCTACCAACCCGAATTTGTTCAGGATAATCAGAAAAATAGTCGTTTTGAAATTTCACTTCAGCAATCAGGGGTAAAGAGTACACCTGTAGAAAAGACTCAGCCGGAAAATAAAACATCTTTCTCAAGTTCTAATGATGTTATAGCGTTTTCAGTGGTACAGAATACAAATCTTTTATCGGGATGCAAGCTATATATCCCTAGTGATAGTGAAGATTCGTAAAACAGCCTGACTTTGAATTCCTCTTTTCTGGAAAGGCGAATTGAAGGCTTGTATGAACTTTAGAGAGATTAAATTCTGTTGCAGCTGGATCTTTTTAATGTCGTAATACACATATAACACATGAAATAAAAACCATCCATAAACTAAACATAAACGCACGCTGCGTATAGCAAGCTTTAAAAGTGGTGCATAATACGATTTCCCGATGCCCAATTTTCAAGACAAATATCCCAGGAGATTAAATTATGGTTCAGGTTCGCTATGGTGGACAGAACGGTCAACAGTATGAACTTGCTATCAGTGACGAACACGTTGTAGTGCGTACCGAAAGCCGCAGTACTCTAATTGGTGCAAGACCGTTTGAAGTCGCACCTGTGTCACCCACAGCTCGTAGCATCCTCAATCAATTCGAGTTAACAACGCGGTTTCGGCAAGCGGGTGTAGAAATTTTGCGTGCGAAAGTTCCGACTCAGGGTGTCGCTTTGCGCGATCGCGCCCGTGAAATTCTCAACCAAGAGTCTGAAGTCCAATTTGCCGGACGTGTCTTGATCGATCCAGCCTCCAGCCAACCGATAATTTACACCGAAAACCTCTTTGTTAAATTCGATAATGAAGAAGAATCAAGGGTCTGCCAAGAGATATTGGGACGTTACAGCTTAACAATTAAACGCCGACTTGAATATGCGCGAAATGCTTATTTTGTCAATGCACCTACAAATACTGGTATAGCGATCTTTGACATCGCCGAGAGACTTCTGAATGAGGAATCAGTCGAACTGTGCCATCCTGAACTAGTGCGTGAATCACGCCAACGTCAGGTTTTTCCCCAGCAGTGGCACTTAAAGCAAACAACAATTAACGGTAAGGTAATTAACGCCCATGCCAACGTTGAAGCAGCTTGGAAGTTGAGCGATGGCACAGGAGCAATTATTGCAATAATCGATGACGGTGTGGATCTCGATCATGAAGAATTTCGTTCCTCTGGAAAAATTGTTGCCCCGCGCGATGTCACACGTAAAAATGACAATCCCAGACCGGGAAACGACAATAACCACGGGACAGCTTGTGCAGGAGTAGCTTGTGGCAACGGGAAATTTGGTGCATCTGGTGTAGCACCAGGCGCAAAACTGATGCCGATTCGTTTAGCTTCGTCGTTGGGATCACAGGATGAAGCAGATGCTTTTATTTGGGCGGCTCAAAATGGTGCTGATGTGATTTCTTGTAGTTGGGGTCCAGCAGATGGGACTTGGTTTGAGCCAAACGATCCTCTACACAAGCAAAAAGTACCTTTGCCTGACTCCACAAGATTGGCTATGGACTTTGCAATCAATAAAGGACGCAACGGCAAGGGATGCGTAATTTTATTCGCGGCTGGCAATGGTAACGAAAGTGTAGATAACGATGGCTACGCCAGCTACCAAAAGGTAATTGCGATCGCAGCTTGTAACGACTTTGGCACAAGAAGCGCTTACAGTGACTTTGGTCAGGCGGTGTGGTGCGCCTTTCCCAGTAACAATGGTGATAGTTCTCAAACCCCTGGAATTTGGACAACCGATCGAGTTGGTGTACTTGGCTATAATTCCGGTAATGTAAATCTGGGTGATGCTGGAGGTAACTACACGAACGAATTCGGCGGGACTTCTAGTGCTTGTCCTGGTGCGGCTGGTGTCACAGCATTGATTATTGCCAGAAACCCAAATCTGCGTTGGGACGAAGTACGAGACATTATTAAACGCTCTTGCGATCGCATCGATCAAGCTGGAGGTAAATATGATGCCAATGGTCGCAGCCCTTTCTACGGTTATGGTCGAATCAATGCTCTCAAAGCTGTAGAATTGGCCAAGCCGGCGCAAACATCGCCCATTAGCATATTCAAGGCAGTACAAGATATCCCAATTAACGACTTGCAAACATCAACATTGTCGTTGGCGATCGCTAATACCAGCCTCCTGAAATCCATCAAAGTGAATGTAGACATCGAGCATACTTATATTGGCGATCTTGTAGTTACTCTCCTTCCCCCAGTGCAAATAGGCATACTTCCCATCATTCTGCACGATCGCCAAGGTGGAGCTACAGATAATATCAAAACAACCTATGACGAGGTAAACACCCCAAAACTTGCTGCCTTTAAAGGTAAAAGTCCCCAAGGAACCTGGACTCTGGAAGTTGCAGATAAAGCTAGCACAGATACAGGAAAGATTCGCAGCTTTACCATTGAAATCGGATTTTAAGCCAACACGTTTGAGTTAGGGAGTGTGGGGATGAGGGAGCAGGGGAAGAAGAATTATTGATTAATGACCAATTCCCCATTCCTCATTCCCCCATGTCAATTAGCTTTGAGTCACAGGCTCTTTCGCCAAGAACTTCTCTAATTCTGTCAGCGCATCAGCATCAACCTTAGTTTGCATTGGGCAGAACTTAGGCCCACACATCGAACAAAACTCAGCAGTTTTATAGATATCTGCTGGTAAAGTTTCATCGTGATATTCCTTCGCTCTTTCTGGATCGAGTGATAATTCAAACTGACGGTTCCAATCAAAGTTGTAACGCGCCTTAGAAAGTTCATCGTCTCTATCCCTTGCACCGGGGCGATGTCTAGCAATATCAGCCGCGTGAGCCGCTATTTTATAGGCAATCAACCCATTCCGCACATCTTCGGCATTTGGTAGACCTAAATGTTCTTTGGGTGTTACATAGCACAGCATTGCAGTACCGTACCATCCAGCCATTGCTGCTCCAATGGCTGAAGTAATATGGTCATAACCGGGGGCAATGTCTGTCACCAATGGTCCCAAAACATAGAAAGGTGCTTCAGAACACTCTTCCATCTGCTTACGGACGTTAAACTCAATTTGATCCATTGGCACATGTCCTGGCCCTTCCACCATCACCTGGACATCATCTTCCCAGGCTTTGCGAGTTAGCTGTCCCAGAGTTTTTAATTCAGCTAATTGTGCTTCATCTGAGGCATCATGGGTACAGCCGGGACGTAGAGAATCTCCTAAACTGAAGGAGACATCGTACCTTTTGAAAATCTCAATAATGTCTTGGAAGTGGGTATAAAGTGGATTTTGTTTGTGGTGATGCAGCATCCACCGCGCCAAAATACCGCCACCGCGAGAGACAATACCAGTGATGCGGTTTCTCACCAAGGGCAAATGCTCAATCAAAATCCCAGCGTGGATAGTTTGATAATCTACTCCTTGCTGGGCGTGCTTTTCAATGATATGGAGAAAATCATCAGCAGTCAGATTCTCGATTGTGCCGTGGACGCTTTCTAAAGCTTGGTAAACCGGCACCGTACCAATAGGAACAGGTGAAGCCTTGATGATGGCGGTACGAATTTCATCCAAATTACCGCCACCTGTGGACAAATCCATCACGGTATCAGCACCGTACTTCACCGCCAGATTCAGCTTATCAACTTCTTCTTGAAGATTAGAAGAGTTGGGGGAAGCGCCGATATTAGCATTTACCTTACATTTAGAGGCGATACCAATAGCCATCGGCTCTAGATTAGTGTGATTTATATTAGCGGGGATAATCATTCGCCCCCGCGCCACTTCATCACGAATGAGATCGGTAGGGAGATTTTCTCGTTGGGCGACGTAGTGCATTTCTTCGGTAATGACACCTTGGCGGGCGTAATGCATTTGCGATACATTAACCTGCCCACGCCGTTTAGCAACCCATTCTGTCCGCATATTATGATTCCTCAATAAACAGCTTCCCTCCGCTGGTATTACCCAGACTCAGGTGTTAAGGGTGTGATCTCAGCCTGGTTATGTAGGCACCCCTAGCATGGATGTAGTGTATCACTTTCGTTATATCTAGGAGCAGGGGTATTAACAATTTATGAGGAGAGGGTGGTGTTAAGCTGTTTTTTCTGAGTCTAATACTGCTTCATGGATTTCTTCTGGAGTCATTGAGGCGCGATAAGTCCTAGATGGAAGTTTTATCGTCAAACGATCTGCGTGGCAGGTTTGAAAGATTTACCATCTAAGGGATTATCGAGAAACTTTTATAAAAAATGTTCATTAATTCAAAAAAGGCGATCGCATCCTTTACACTCTTCAACTAAAAACTTTTAACCACAAGGTACTATGGAGCGATCGCTTTGACTTTGTACAATTAAACAACAACAAAATTAGTTGCACTTAGTGACAATCCATTGCTGAGTTGCGCGAATTGTACCTGAGTAAATGTGCCACCGCTACCATCTTGGTCAAAGAACAGCGCACCTGTACCGTTGTCGTAGATAAATCGTTGAGCGTCCGTTGTGGCGGCTGAACCGATGGTAAACTCACTAGTCGAGAGTGCGCCTTTTGCTAAAGATCCGCCGAAACCATCAGAGGATACCTGAATAACTTCAGCAATCGGGTCGAAGTCATAAAGACTATCAACACCTTCATTGTAATTATTGAAGGCAAATGTATCAGTGCCCTCTCCTCCACACAGACAATCATTGCCTTTCCCTCCAGCCAGGAAATCGTTGCCATCATTCCCGAAAAGAAAATCGTTACCATTACTGCCTAGAATAGTGTCAGTGTTAGCTGTACCAAAAATATCTAATTGTTGAATATTCTTATAGCTAACTTGATACGTCCCAGCCGTAATTGAACCTTGGTTAGTGGTTGTATCGAAAGTTGAGGTGATTCCCTCAGTAGTAAAACTGCCATAATCGATAGACAAATAGTCGTCGCCCGTACCTCCATCTACCGTTTGAGTTACTAAAACAGAGGGAGTAATAGAGGGGGCGCTCAAATGGAAGGAGTCGTTGTCACTCCCTCCTTTAAGGGTGTTATTGCCACTAGCACTATAAGCATAAAATTGATCGTTCCCCAAGCCACCGTCTAAAAGGTTATTTCCAGAAGAAGAAGAAATATCAAACACATCATCCCCAGTTCCTCCCTTAAGAGTGTTGTCGCCACTGGTGTTAGAAGCATAAAGTCGATCGTTCTCAGAACCACCGTTTAAAAGGTTATTTCCAGAAGAATGATAAATGTATAGATAATCATTTCCTTCTCCTCCATTAAGGGTGTTGTTGCCAGTGGTATTGGAACCAGAAAATGAATCATTCTCAGAGCCACCGTCTAAAAGATTTCTTCCAGAAGAATTGTTAATATTAAAATAATCACTTCCAGATCCCCCCTTAAGGCTGTTGTTGCCAGTGGTGTTAGAAGCATAAAGTTGATCGTTCCCCAAGCCACCGTCTAGGCTATTATCTCCTTCGCCACTATATAAGATGTAATTACCATCTCCTCCAGAGAGGCTATTGTTAGTAGTTTTACTTATCATAATGACATCATTAGCATCAGTACCCTTGATATTTGCCATAACTTCTATTGACCTAAATTGATTTTTCAGAGACTTGCTGTTTTAATGCACATAAACTATACCAAGAGTTGACACTTTCGGTATAGTTTATGTCGCGATTGAGAAACACAAATTTTCCACTTGAAGCAACCCTTTGACAGGCTGGAAAGTACTATTTGGCTAACTTGCTGACACAATACAGTTGATTAATTTAATCACTATAGTGTTTGTTTTGTTGAGTGTCACTACTTGGAATGGCATTTTTTTACTGTCTATATCTAGTATAAAAATTTTATAAAAATTACGTATTTCTATCTTGAAAATCGAAATAAATTACTGATGAGAAAGGATAAGAAAAGAGATTTCTATCGTGCGTTGTCTACCCAGATGAATCATAAATCTTGGCACAACCTACATTTTATTCTGACACAAGGTTGATGGGTGTCTCTTAAATAAGTCAAAATTATGCCCTCAGACTGGAAGGTTGAGGGCTACTTACAAAAGTGAAATATTTTAGTGTAAATTACTTAGATGAGCGATATATGCGTTGATTAGACCGAATTCGGATTTGATATTACAGATTAGACAACAACAAAATTAGTTGCGCTTAGTAATAATCCACTGCTGAGTTGCACGAATTGTATCTGAGTAAAAGTACCACCGCTACCATTTTGGTCAAAGGACAGTCTACTAGTGATATTGTCGTAAAGCCCTACCTGAACTGATGGTAAATTATCAATATCCTATTATTTACTACATCTGTTTCAGCAAGTAGGCACAGCTAATTTGGCGTGTTTGTTAACGTAGTCCACAAATAATTGCCTCAATCGGGGACTAACGCCAGCGTGTTCAAAGAATCCAAAACCCAGATTCTTTGCTCTTGCTAAGGTTTCTTCTGGTGTTAATCCTTCTTGGATAGCAATACTTAAGAGTGCAATTCCAGTCGATCGCATCCCGGCTGCACAATGCACAACTGCTGGTTTAGGAATTTCTTCGAGTGTCGTGAGGATTTTGGTAATGGCCTCTTCATTCAAGTTTTTTAAATCTACCTTGAGTGGAACATTCTTATAATGCAGCCCCAATGCTTCAGCTACTTTTTGCTCATCTTTGGAAAATCCTAGCTCATCAGGCGATCGCAAATTTAGAACGGACTTAAAACCTTCTTGGATAGCTTGCTCTAGCTGTTTTGGTATAACTTGTCCTGTTGTCGTTAAGTTTTCGTTAATCTGTATGGCGTTGATCACATTCACTCCTTTTGACTTTCTAATGGCTTCCAGCTTGGTAAATAGTCGAATCAGCAAGCTTTGAGAATTTATTCAAATAAGCACCGCAAAGTTAGCTAAATATCAAAAGATATTGCTTGATTACTTCAAAATATGTCTTTTGAAGTTGGTTATTTTATTGCTTTATCCATAATATACGGTTTGTCGATAGATTTAGTGTTAATTAGAGCTTATTATGATTTTTGCTGATACTATTACCAGAGCTTATGTATTAGCCATCTGCGCTGGTTCTCTATTACTGACAGAGGTGTGACAGCAGGTATTGGTTTTGGGCTGGCGATTCGGGGAAGCGATGTCTACGACAGACTACAGATGCGAGTCACACAGAAAATTAGACGACAAGTTGTCCAGCGAGTTGTGACTCAATTGGAAACTGCTAATATCAGTAAAGCAGTTGAAAATTTGGCTAGTTGATGGGTTGCGATGTCTACGACGGGCTACGCCTACGCAACTAAAATTTCTTTCTTATAACATGCCAAAAAGTCAAACAGACATATAATCTGAATGTCAGTTATGAACCTATGAGTGCTAACGAAATATCTCTTCGACCTGCCCAAGAAACAGATGCGTGGGTGCTGAGTGCAATTCATATTGCTGCTATCAAAGCTTTGCCTGCAACTTTCTACACTCAAAAAGAACTTTTAGCTTGGCGTAATTACCGCGACAAACCGGATGGTTCAAATATCTTGAAGAGTATGAAAGTGGAAACTTGCAAAGTTGCCATTAAGGGAGATGCTGTTATAGGTTTTGCTAGTTTTATTGTTGATGAACTCATCGGGCTGTATGTCCATCCTAAATATCAAGGTAAAGGGATTGGGCGTGCTTTAGTTCAAAATTTTTGTGATGAAGCAACCGATCGAGGTATAGATAAGGTAATTACAACTGCTAGTCTTTATGCGGAAGGATTTTATTTACGACTGGGATTTACTACCATTCAAAAAGCACCTCATTATTTAAGCAAGGGGATAGTTGTTCCAGTTACGAAAATGAGTAAAATATTAGCTACGACACCGAGATAAATTTGAGCCTATACCAGATTTCCAATAACTTTAAAAGTACTGATATCAAGAGTATTTTTATTTAATTTACAACAACTTTGGAGACATAAAATATTATGAAAGTAAGTACTTGCCAGTATAAATGAATAAAAGCATCCGTTCATCAACTCTCACTCGTATACGTTTGATAGAAGCCGCCTCGCAAGTATTTGCCAGTTTAGGTGTTCAAGGAGCGACTACCCGTGAAATAGCTCGTGTTGCTGGTGTGAATGAGGTGACTTTATTTCGTCACTTTGCTAGCAAAGAACAACTTCTGGGAGCAGTCATCAAAAATGCCTTGGCACTCCAGACCGAAGCCCTTGCATACCCCGAAGCGTGGACACAGGATCTAAAAATTGATTTAAGACAATATGCCCATCTTTATAATACTATGCTAGAAGCACAGGAAGACTTAATTCGTACATTTATTGGAGAAGCTAAACGTCATCCTGAAGCAGCTAAACAAGTGATTCAAGAAGCCGCCAAGCCTTTAAGAGAAAAACTGGTTGCTTATCTTGAATCGAGCCAGAAACTAGGCACCGTGAGAGTAGACCTCGCTCCATTTCCAGCAGTAGATATGTTTACGGGAATGCTGTTAGCTGGAATGCTATGTCGCAGTGCAAAATTTAATCAAGGCAGCTATAGCTGTGAGGACTATATCGAAACCTGTGTAGATATTTTTGTGCGCGGTATTAGTACCTCTAACAGTTCTCAATGCGGCTGTAAGTTCTGAGCTAAAGTAGATAATTTATGCCAATAGTATTGATTAAAAATGGTTTAAATTAGCGTTTGGTGATAATTATTTTTTACAATTTAAAATATGTACTTAACTCAATTATTTTATTTAATTTTAGGTTCACAACAGTTATTCATAATTAGTCGTTAGAGTAGAGCCGCCATTAACTAAAAGCGCTTGTTGTTTTGCCAGCACTTGTTTGCGTAACAAGAGCAATTTTCTATCTTTTATACCTTCTGCGATTAATCCATCGACAGTTTTCATAAGATAATCAGCGCAGGAACCCAATTTTCCAGATGCGGTGGCAATGCTATTAACAGTAGTTGTTAATGGTAGTTTATGAGCGTATCTGGGATGCTGGCGATTAGCAACAAAGGCGATCGCTTTAAATTCTTGCGTACCATCAAACACCTTTACCCAACGGGCAACGTAGACACCAGCTAACATTTCCCGTCGCCAAATCAGCAATAATTCGGATGCTACATCAGCAGCAGCAATTCGATAAACAATACCACGACAACTACCGCCGCGATCGAGTCCTAAGAGTAATCCGGGATTCTCTGGAGTACCGCGACCGAGGATCATCCATGTACAGAAGCGCCGATGCCAACCATAAATGATCCCAGCACGGCGCTCGATGTATGTAATTAGGGGATTCCAAATTAGGGAACCGTAGGCAAATATCCAGATATCAGAATTTGGTAGTTGCTGTTGTAGTATTTCATGGAGCGATCGCTGTAACTCATCTTCGCTCAGAGTAGTTAACTTGATTCCAGAGTGTGATGCTTCTAACAGTCTAGTCTGTGCGTTTTCAGCTTCGAGGTCGCTACGACTGAGTGACATAATGTAGATTATTTCCTTTTCTGTAACTATTCAGTAATTTCACTATAACTTTAAGATAAATTAATCATAGTATCGCTTCCTTTTCCGTAGGATTATAGAGTAAGCCTAACTACAGGCAGCAGTATCTTGATGATGCTAATCCACGAAATAAGGAGCAAGCTTTGTGGCATCTGCGACAAATCAATTATTAAAGTTATCAATCCAATATTTACCAACAATTGCCACTAAATTAGCAATTACAACTCTAATAGCAATTCTACCGTTACCAGTTAAAGCAGTTACATTAGTCACTAGTCGTGCTAATTTTGGAAGTAATGACGGAATTGATTGGTCAAGTTTGGGTAAAGTGTTCAATCCCTTTGCTCCCGATCCTTCGGCTTTTTTGCCTAACTCCTTTTCAGCAGTATCCGAAGGCGGTTTAGCTTTAGGTGTAACTGTACCTCAAGTTAATGATTCTGGTATTACCCCACCTTTTGTTTTTCAAACCTCTTTTATACCTAAAGGTATTCCGACTAACTTCACTGATGGCGATTTTCTTCTCTTCACAGGCTTTAACCCACAAAGTGGTTTTCCTGCCATTGGCAACTCAAGCCCTTTGACCATTAACTTTGATCGTCCTGTTTTCGGTGCTGGTACTCAAATAGCTGTAGATGATATTCTAAAATTCAACGTGTTTGTCTCAGCTTTTGATAGTGCCAATAACTTATTGGGTACTTTCTCTATACCGGGAACTTCTTCAGTAACATTGGATAATTCAGCATTGTTCGTTGGGATTAGCAGTGAAACTGCTAACATCTCGCGACTGGTTTTCAGTACTTCTGAGTTAAATAGGGCTTTTGCTATCAACAGGGTGAGTATTATTGCATTTCCTGAACCAAATTATACCTTGGCTATCTTAGCTTTCGGTGTTTCATCTGCCATTTTGAAAGTACGCCAACGCAGGTAACAATTATTGTCTAAACACTTGTAGAGACGGCGATTTATCGCGTCTCAAAACCCACGATTTTGTACTTTAATGTTCTTGTCCCGTTGGCCGGATAAGAATTTCGTTGACATTAACGCGCGACGGTTGCGTGACGGCATAAACGATCGCAGCAGCAACGTCTTCACTATGCAGAGGTGTAATTGCCTTGCGCCGTTCCTCAATGCGTTGTTTGGCAACTGGATCGGTAATTTGGTTGTCAATTTCCGTATCCACTAAACCAGGTTCAATAATGGTGACGCGGATGTTGTCCTTGTGGACTTCTTGGCGTAAAGCTTCTGAGAGGGCATTAACGCCCCATTTAGTAGCATTATAAACACCCACACCCGCCCGTGCTGTCCGACCTGCCACTGAGGAGATATTGACTATGTGCCCCGATTTTTGCGCCTTCAACAGAGGTAAAACAGCGTGGGTAGCATATAGCAGTCCCAGTACGTTGATGTCGAACGATCGCCGCCAGTCTGAGCTATTTCCAGCTTCAATGGTTCCGAGTAAGGCAATCCCTGCATTATTTACAAGGATATCGACCCTTCCCAATTCGACATTTGCCTTTGCCACCAAGTGATTTACCTGGTTTTCATCAGTCACATCAGTGACAATGGGCAATGCCTTGCCACCACTAGCTTCAATCCGTTCTGCTAATGCCTGAATGCGATCGCCACGCCTAGCAGCCAATACTACTGTTGCTCCTTCTGCCGCCAATGCGATCGCAGTTGCTTCTCCAATTCCTGCTGAAGCCCCAGTGATAATTGCTACTTGTTCTTTTAATTTACCTGTCATTTATTTAATTCCTTAGTGATTAGTAATTGGTAATTAGTAATTGAGATTAGTTATTCTCCCCCTGCTCCCGTTCGGCTACGCTCACGGTAAGCCTGCCCCCTTCCTCTTCCCGATCCTCAACACGGATGCGACTGCTGCTCCACAAAGTATTAGGGCTGCAAAGCGAAAAGTTCCTTGGAATCCCGCAACGATCGCATCAGGAGGGGCAACAGAAACATCTGCACCCGCAGACATGCTAGCGATTAATGCTCCAAATACTGCCCCGATTAAAGAAACTCCTACTGTGTTCCCTGATGTACGTGACAAAGATAGTAGCCCAGAAGCAATCCCTAGCCGCTCCCTTGGTACTGCTCCCATAACAGTGCTGTTGTTGGGCGATTGGAATAAACCCAGTCCAATGCCGTAAATAAAATAGCGCGACACATAGCCTAGCTCAGTAATCTGAGCATCAAAGGTGCTAATCCCCAAACAGCCACCTATCATTAACCCCAGTCCAATTGGGCTGATTAGTCGAGCGCCAAAGCGGTCTGAAAGTATTCCTCCTAATGGCGCAATTAACCCACTAAGTACAGGTGACACGGCTAGTAGCAGCCCCACTTTTACCGTCGGATAATGCTTGACGCTCTCTAGAAAGAAAGGGACGATGAGTAGTGAACCGCCGATAACAATGAATGCTAGCCACCCACTTAGCAAACCCATACTCAACTGAAGATTGCGAAACAGGTGTAGTTCTAGTAGCGGCTCCTTTATAACTGCTTCAACTACCAAAAAAATTATGAAACTTAAGGTAGCGATCACTAATAATACTAGTGCATTAGTACTGCCAAAGCCCTGGCTTTGCCCTAGCGTCATACCTAGACCAAAACTACCCAGAGTTAATAAAGCCAATATAGCTCCAAAAAAGTCAAATCTCTGTTTCCCCTGAATGCGTATAGAAGGTGGCACTACCCGAGCTATCAAAAAACTAGCGATAATCCCCAACGGTACATTGATGAAGAATATACTATGCCAGCCTGATAAGCTTAGGAGCAGTCCGCCTGCGGAAGGGCCAAAAGCAATTCCCAGTGATACAACACTACCGATAACGCCAACAGCGCGACCTCGCTCCGAAGATGGAAAAACTTCTGTAATGATTGCCAAACCAAGCCCAGAAATGAACACAGCACCCAGTCCTTGAAGTGCGCGAAAGGCAATCAACCACTCAATACTAGGTGCAAAACCACACAACAGCGAACTGAAAGTAAATAGAACAAGTCCCCCCTGATACAAAGACTTCTTACCCCACATATCTCCCAAGCGGGTTGCCCCCAAAACTAAACCGGAACTGACCAACTGGTAACTCAATACAGCCCATTGGGTTGTCGGAAAACTGGTGCCAAAGGCTTGTACCAATGTGGGTAAAGCAACATTGATGATGCCCACATCGAGGGTAGACATGAACACCCCAAGTCCGACACCGAGTAAGACCCAATTTTTCTGAGCGTCTGACAAAGCCAGAGGTTGTGTTTCCAATTGTGCCAAGGTTTAGCCTCCGCCTTTGATTTTACGGTTATGAATAGTTTGCATACGTATATTCATTATCCTCACTATCTGTTCGCTGCGATCGCTTGGTTGCTCAGAAATGCTCTGGATGAATTGCCAAATTCAAGTTTATTTCAGGCATTATTTTCTCAATCAGCAACACTGGCTTTTCTACTTGCCATAATATTTTGGTAAAGTACTTAGATACTTTTAACTCCAAGCTCCTTCGACTATATTAAAAATAGTATTCACTAAAATACGGTAACTTGATACATTGACTGTATTTTATACTAGTTAGCAAACTATCATAGACACCTCTAAGAAGCAAGTCCTAGAGATTTTCGTATAAGCAATGACTCAAAAAGCTGCCTTATCTCGATTTGTATTAGCATTTATTGCAGGCTTTGTGTCTGTTTTGCTATTTCACCAAGGTATGTTGGCGTTGCTACATACAGTGAATTTCACGCCTCGCACTCCTTATCCAACTGCACCAACACAACCATTTGGAATCCCGCAAATTTGGTCAAGTGCATTCTGGGGAGGAATTTGGGGAATGATTTGGGTAGCAATCGCGCCTCGTTTTCAAAATAATAAAAGCTATTGGTTAGCAGCATTGGTATTTGGTGCAATCGCCCCAACGCTAGTAGCTTGGTTTGTGGTCGCACCACTCAAGGGTCAGCCCATCGCTGGAGGCTGGAAACTTGTGGGAATAGTCACAGGTTTATTGGTTAATGGTGCTTGGGGAATAGGAACCGCCGGGTTGCTGAGATTATTCTCTAGAAGACAATTGTTCAACAGCTGAGATTTTTTAAGACTTTTACTAGTTTCTGAAGAGACTCGCCATTTATTCAGTAAGCCAGTAAAGTTATTTCCCAGACGTTCCCGGCTCAATCCGCGCCCCAAGCTGAAGAACTCGTCCGAGATCATCAGCGTTTCGCCAAGTTTCAACTATCTTCCCGTCAACAATCCAATGAATGAACATAGCCGTGAACGTCTGCTCTCGACCATGACTAGGTATTCCAAAGAAACTTTCTTGAGTGCAGGTATTAGTTGCACGCACCACAACTTTGTCACCTTCAGCAATTACGTCTTCAATTGTCCATTTCTGCTCGATAGCCCCAAATGAGCCAAAGAGTTTACGTACCCCATCCGGCCCTGGAGGAAGCCCAGGTAAAGCACCGTGCATCCTCCAAGTTGGGGCAGTCATCTCGCAGATATCTTCAATTCGATGCTCGCTAATGAGTTCGACCCAGCGTCGAGCAATTATTTTATTGTCTTCAACATTAGACATTGCTACTCCTTTTTACTTAAAACTAAAAATAGTATTTACTTATCAGTGATTAATTCTGGGCTGATGCAAGTTCAAAAATAAATTTTTGCTCCGTGCATTATTGCTAATTTTTTGAAAGACAGGCACTCCCGCTTTGGGCAGCCCCAAATATTATTGCATTTTAGACAGCATCCCAAACGCTCTCATAACTGGTACACTGCCACGTACTTTAATCGAATGTCCTAACGCACAGGACATTTTTGGGACAAAGCAAGTCTACAGCATGGGTTTTGACGATGCAGACAAACAACAAGTAATATTAGTATCATCCAAACTAAGCAAAATCCCTTGCTTCTTGCCCCAGCAGAAAGTGTAAAGATGTGTATACTAATAATGATTCGAGAATAATAGCTCAGAAAATAACGAGAATATTATTTACTTTACTCAGTCACTGCAAGAGAAAAAGGATTTATCAAAATGGATTCCTTCGGTATCTACACCCTGGCTAATGATGTGGTGTTTGACCAACTAGTAGCTTTGCTAAACAGTATTGAGGTGAATGTTAGCGCAGATATTCCTATTTGTATAATTCCATATAATGAGCAACTAGATTTAGTTAGGAAAGAAATTAATAATCGAAAAAATGTAATCTTATTTGATAATTGGGACGTAATTCAACACTGGGAAGAATTTGCTCATCAGGTTTGGGCAGCACATCCAAGGGAAAAAGAGGCAAAGTTATCACGTCCTAGTTGGTACAAAAGTCATTTACAAAGAAAGTTTGTTGCCTTTGAGGGTATTTTTGATAAATTCGTATTTTATGACGGTGATAGTTTGGCAATGAAGCCACTCAATAATGTAATTGACAAGTTAGAAACATCAGATTTTGTTTTTGATGATTGGGAACACCTTAAGGATAGGGCTGTTGCAGCGTTAAATATTTCAGTCATAGAGAAAACTGGGCTGTATACAGAAGCAGATATACGTCCTCAACTCCATTGTTCTAGTTTTTTTGGCTCTAAACGAGGATTGTTTACTGTTAAAGAAATTGAGATACTGAAGGAGCGATTAATTACCCAAAAAGAAGTTGAGTGGATTAATGGACATGGATGGTGGGATGATTCTTTTTTGTTTAACTATATGACCTTGCGCTGCGATCGCCCACTTTTTAACTTTACACTTAGCCCCAATGGTGAAGATAGAACAGGCAACTGTGCCAATGCAGATCCCTTTGTCAATATTAATAACGTTCTTTATAATCAAGATGGCTTAAAACCAATTCATCGTATACATTATATGAGCTATTCTTCTCGTGATTTTGCCCAGTTATCTCAAGGGCAAGATGTCAATATATGTTATGGAGATGAATTTTTGCACTATCGCTTTCTTAAAGAACCAGAACAAAGACCAAAACAGCTTAAACCAGCAAGTATAATTACCAAAACTAACAATTTCTTTAACAAAACAATGAATAAAATTCAAAGAACTCTCCGTTAAATATAGCTTTATTGGTGACGCGTTAAATTAGTATTCTATTTTCTATATTTTCTAGTTACTAGTATAAAATATGCCTAAAATTACTGTTTGCGTTCCTACTTTTAATCGTGTTAATCTTCTTCCTTATGCCATTGACAGTGTACTGAATCAGTCTGAGCAAGACTTTGAGCTAATTGTTTGTGATGACGGTTCTAGCGATCGCACACCTGAGTTAATGTCACAGTATACAGACCAACGGATTAAATATATTCGTCATTTGCAAAATATTGGTAAAAGTAATAATATGCGCTCTGGCTTTGATGCAGCCAGTGGTGAATATTTTATTAAATTTGATGATGACGATCGGCTCACACCCGATTTTCTTGCAAGTACCGCAGCGATTCTTGCTCAAGACTCTAGCATTGATTTTGTTGGTACAGACCATTGGATAATTGATATTAACAATGTGCGGGATGAAGCAAAAACTCAAGAAAATACTCATCGCTGGGGTAGAAAAAATTTACCAGCAGGTGTTGTAGATAATTTGTTGGAAGTTGTATTTGTTAACCAAAGCTTTCAAGTTGGTGCAACATTATTCCGCCGTAAAACATTGCAAGAATTAGGATATATGCAGCCAAATATGCAAAATTGTGAGGATAATGATTTATTTGTGCGTTTAGCTTTGGCGGGAAAGAAGGGTTATTATTTACCAAAATTATTGATGGAATATCGCACTCATGCAGAACAGCAAGGTATAAATCGAGCCATTCCTTATTTGTTTGATAAAATCCGGTATTTAGAAAGTTATAAGTTTGATTTTGAAAAAATAGAGACAATCAGGAAAAATCGTCTAACTGAAACGCAGTTATTATTAGGTTTGCGTTTAATTGAAAAGGGTGAAACGCAAAAAGGTAGAGAGCTAGTTTTGGCAGGGCAGTCTTTTTCAACTCCTAAAGCTTGGACTGGTTTAGGATTATCATTGTTACCAGTTGGGTTGCGAGGTAAGGCGTTTAATGCACTGCGACAAGTGCGGGGTTAAGCTAGCTTTATCTTGGTATTAATAGTTTCCCGGAAGTATTATATTTGTGGCAGTTCATAAGTATAACGAGCCAGTTTTCTTATTTTGACATCATTTACTGAGGTATCGAGGCGGAACACACCTATTATTGACTGCGTATACTTGTAACTTGTTTTAGTTTTTCGTAAGTACCTTTGGCAAAGTTTTTAATTTTATGTTCACTTCCTGATTCAGACGATTTCTTAAGATTTTGCCAGGTTAAAATTTTTCCTGCTTGTTTCCAATATTTAATAGCTTCCCATGCAGCATTTGTTTGATTTTTATTTGCGCCAGCTTCCTCTAAGAGACTCTTAATTTCATCCTCATTTGCTATTAGCAAATTTAACTTTGGTGGAGGTACCACTTCTTTAATAAGTAATGCCAGTTTTTCCAATGCAGATAATATATTTTCAAGTCGGCTTTCAATTGCTTTCAATTTTACTTCAGAATCTGATTTTTCTGTATTACCTGAAGTATTAGAAATTAATTGATTTATTTTGGTATAAATTGGTTTAAGTTTTTGCTCAATTAAGCTACTAATATCAGTTTCTTCTTTTACACTATTTTCACCATCAATTGAATAGCCAAGTAACTGCTGCATTTCATCTTTAGCAGCAGCAGCTTGCTCATCATTCATATCAAACACCCAAACCCATAGCTTTTCAATGTCAAGTTCTTTAGCAACAATACACCAATCAGTACCATAGACAACTTCGTACTCCTCTTCTTCACTATACGCTTGGGTACGACGCACAATTAGAGGAATTAAATTACTTTTGTGTTGAGTTAGAGTCTCCTCTATTAGCTGGTGTCTTTCTAACGAAATATTCTGCTGTTCTGACGCTGATATAGCAATCTGAAAAGTATAAACTTGACCATGACTAATTGGTTCAATACCCAAGTTAGCGCGAATACGGGCACGACGTTGTGAACTATCCATGATTTTTTGAATCTCCAGTAGTAACTTTAATCAAATGTTGAGCTAGATTGGTGTAGCGTTCTAGAACTTTTTGTGCAGCCTCTTTTTCTTGAGAGACAAGTGTGTTGTCAAATTCGCCTTGGTACAGTGGATATCCTTTATCTTGACAAATAGAAACTATATTTAAACGTGGAATCCAAGTGTTTTCAGGAAAAAGTTCCACTTTGTTACTGCCACCACTCTTTTCAATAATTTCGAAAAGTCTGACAACCATAGACTTATTGTAGTTGGACGATTTTTGATCGTACATACTAACGGCTATTCCCAAAATTGGTAGAGGTTCATCTTTTAACTGCTCTATTTCGTTTGTTCTATCTAGTACATATTCTAAAGCTCGAATTGCGTAGGCTGATAACTGAGTAGGAATAAGAATAGCTGATGATGCCATTAATGATATGCTGTTAACTTTGCCGAAAGAGGGAGGCGGATCAATAAGTACGAAATCATAATCATGCTTTTTCAGCTTTTTTGCGAGTAGACGATCGCTATCTACTGTTTGATTAAGTGTAGTTTCCATTCTACTTAGGCGTATATGTGATGGAACCAAGTCCAATTGAACATCTCCCCAATTAGTTGTAGTTATTGTGTCCTCTAATTTAGTTCTTGGTTCAGTAAGTAGATGAGTAATATCTTTCTTCCCTTTCTGTTCAATATCATCCAAAGGATCTATTCCTAATCCCATTGTTAGATTAGCTTGAGCGTCAATATCAATCAGCAGTACTCGCTTACCAAGCTTGTTGAGAGCGGCCGCGAGGTTGATAGTAGTTGTAGTTTTACCTACTCCTCCTTTGTTATTAAATACAGTAATAATCATCGATTTACGTTCCTCCTTAGTTTGAGAAATTAAAATTTTTTCTTCACTGGTTTGCTGTATTTGCGAGGGAAAAGTCTTGCCTTTGTTGAATAAACCCAACATATCTTCTTGTTGCACCTCTTTTGAGATTAAATTTAAAAATTGTAAGCGAATATTTTGTTGATTTTTATACAGGGTAGAAGTAAAGTTTAAATAAGTTTTTTTGGATAAAATTTTGTAAAATGACCTATATTTTTGAATAAGTGTCACTTGGGAATACTCTACAATAGTGGTAATTCTTTTATCATGGTTATAAAGTATACGAAAATCATAGCCATTGGTTAACAGTCCGATAACAGATCCCGTATGGCGCATATAATTATTAATTTGCCAAACACTGTGGGCAATGTTTTTACTAGGTGCTTTAACTTCAATAATTAAATAGGCAGGTTTTATTAAAGCGGAATCTGGTTGACCCACTAGGAAGTCAAGCTTAGATTGTAAAATTACTACTTGAGACTGCCAATCGCTATTGCTGTAACCAAGGATACGCAAGAGTGGAACTACGACCTTTTGCTCTACATCAGATTCGTTACTATTTGGGGCGATCCCTTGAAAAATGTTTTGCAGGGTCGAGCCATAGTCAGCAATCATACTAGCACCGAGAGGCATCTAACTTTACAATTCTATCTGCTAATTTATCCGTTGTAAAAATTTTTGCCTATATTGCTAGTAAAATCCAAGAATGGCTAGAATCAAAGAGTTTAATCAACCTATTTGCGCTAAAGGTTTTGGCTACTGTATCTTGTCCCCACTGCCATCAACTCGTTGATAGTCAAGCTATTAGTTGTCCCTATTGCCGGACTACACTCAAAGCTTACGGTCATCCCGGTATTCCATTGCACCGCGCCACTGGGGATGGGTATCTGTGCAACACTTGCACCTATCACGCTGATGATACTTGCAATTTTCCTCAGCGTCCCTACGCCAAAGACTGTACCCTCTACCAAAATATTGAACAGACAAAATTAGAGTTGGAACAGCAGCGTTACACGAACAGTTTTGCTGTAACTGTGAAAACTTGGGTAAAACGCAATCAGGCTTTGCTGTTGCTATTAGGTTTATTATTGGTCTGTTTGTTGTTCGTGATATTAAGGTCTTGATTGGTGTTTACTGGGGAATGGGGAATGGGGAATGGGGAATGGGGGGAGATAAGGGAGAAAGAATAACTATTAATCGCCAATGCCCAATCCCTAAACTTTAGACCGTGGTGATTTTGGATGCTTCAGTAATAGCTTCAACTTGTATCGGTGGCGCTTTTTCCTCAAAGGCGGCTAAGTCGAACCAAAAAGTTGTGCCAATGCCAACTTCACTCACTAGATGGACTTTACTACGATGTCTGTCGATGATATTTCTGACAATCGATAATCCTAAACCTGTGCCTTCTAGGGTGTGAACTCGGTTTTCTACGCGAAAGAAGCGTTCAAAAATTGAGTGCTGGTCTTCTGTAGCAATGCCAATTCCAGTATCGGAAATTTCAATCCGCACTGGAGAAGATTGGCTGTGATTGGGTTTGAAATCTAGTTGGTAAGCGCGGATTGCTACTTTACCACCGGCTTTGGTAAATTTGAGGGCATTACCAATTAGATTGCCAAAAACTTGTACTAACAGATCGTAATTACCCATTACCAGGGGTAAATTAGTATCAACTTCCTGAAGAAGTTCAACACCTTTATCTTTGGCATTGAGTTGGTAAGTACGCAATGTTTGCTCGATCGCTTGAGCTAGATCCACTCCATCGAAGTTATACTGACGGCCAGATTCGAGTTTTGATAAATCTAATACATCGTTAACTAGGCGGGTTAGGCGATCGGTTTCATGATTAACTGTTTGCAAAAACTCTTGCCGTTCTTCTAATCCTAAGTCTTCGCCGTAGTCATGCAGGGTTTCAATATAGGTTTTGATGTTAAATAAAGGCGTTCGCAGTTCGTGAGAAACGTTGCTGATAAATTGACTTTTTGCATCGTTTAATTCCACCTCACGGGTTATATCTTGGACGGTAATCGCAATACCTTTGATGCTTTCTCTTTGCACGTTGAGTACTGTAGTCAAGAGAATACGGATTGTTCGAGGGGTGGGTTGGTTAATAAAAATGCGGAATTCGGCGCTTTCGCATTCACCTGCTGCCATTTCGTACAATGGGCCAGTGATTTCCATTTGTACTGCTGGCGGCAAGTGATGCAATACATTGCAACCAACCACATCAGCCGTTTCCCAGCCAAAAATCCGCCGCGCCGTGGGGTTGACTAATATCACCTGCATGTTGTTATCAATCAACACAGCACCATCTGCGATCGTGGAAACAAGGGTTTCTAGCTTGGCTTTTTCTGCGGTCAGTTCTTCAATATTCTGTTCTTCATAGCGTTCTAATCGCTCTGCCATCTCATTAAAGCTTAAAATTAACTCCCCTAGTTCGCCCCCTAAAGGTAAATCAATGCGCTGCTTGAAATTCCCGGTAGCAATTTCCTTTACCCCCACTAGCAGTTCTTTTATTGGTTTAGTGATGGTCAAAGCGTTGATTACTCCTGCCAAAATCACCATTACCCAAATTGTGATAAAAACGGCAATGGTGACATCGCGGGTAAAATTGGTGGAGATGACAGCAGTCTGATTGGGGTTGATACCGATCGCTAATACACCTAAGTATTTCTTATTAACGATCAGAGGAATAAATACATCGGTAACAACTCCATCTGGAGTCATGTGTTGCCGCACCATCGGCTTTTCCCCATCACCAGGGTAATCTTCTGGCAATTGTATTCGCCGTTTAATGGTGAGGGAATTTTCTACCTCGGCTTCCCAAAAAGGTATGCCAAAGAAGATTTCCCCGGTTTCATCAGCGTAAAGCATATAACGCACGCTAGAGGTGCTGCTGTAGAAGCGTTGAGAAAATTGGGCAACCTCCGTGAGATTATTGTCAGCAACCAGGGGGGCAACATTGGCAGCAAGCAGCAAACCCAAGTCACGCCCGAAGCGGGTGTCATTCATCCGCGCGTCCTGCTGAATTGTATTCACAGCCCAGAAGGTCAAACCACTCATCACCAAGGAAACCACCAATGTAGCCACAGCCAGCAGCTTAGTCTGGAGGGTGAACTCAGACCACCAACTTGCGATCGCATGTCGAATTGTTTTTAACAGAGTTAGCATCTTAAATAAAGTTGTTAGTAGTCTTTGTTATAAAGCCCAACAACTAAAAAATTAACAGTTAATTTGACAAATATGTTAGAGGAACGGGAATGGAGGATTATCAGAGGGTATCTCTGTTAAGGTTGTCTTAACGAATTTACCTCATTTGGGCGATCGGAGTTGAAAAAGAGGCAGGGAGCAGGGGGAGTAAAGAGAAAATTTTAGTAATTTTTTCTACCGAAATAGCCATGAATACACTTATTTCTTTTTCTTTCCCTGCCTCTTGTTGATATCCAATTGAGGATTAAGGCGTTAAACCCCATTTTTTTTATATTGGTTACGCACAGATGAGTAGTCTAACAAAAATCCTACCTGTTGAGATTTTGAGCGAGTTGCCTAACTGGGGTTATCTTTCTTTTGTATGAAGATGCGCTAAACCATATTTAAGTATGAGAAAGAAAAACGAACCGCAAAGGACGCAAAGGACACAAAGAAAGAAGAAGTTAAAAGGGTTTGGTGCCAATACAGTTCAGATAAGACCAAAATATTTGTAGAGACGGCGATTTATCGCGTCTCGAAAACCCAAAATTTTTGCCAGTAGCTCTTAACTGAACCGTATTGGGTTTGGTGCAACCTCACAAAGAAACAAAGAAGAAGTTAAAAAGGTTTGGTGCAACCTCACAAAGAAATGGGGTTAGCGGCGGCTAGTAAACTGCTCGCACTTTTTTATAGCTGCTATCAAAAGCCTCTGTTTCTAGTCCCTGGATATAATATTGGTTAGAATCAAAGGCCCCATGCGTGGCGATCATCATGGCATGAATCAATGCCTTTGCTTTCAAGAGTGTTTCTTGAAACTCCATTTCAGGATCGGAAAGCGCCACAATGCCGCCGCCAATGCCAATTGAGGTTTGCTCTGGAGTCAGCACAGCAGTACGAATAACAATATTCAAATCAGCCGAACCATTCAATCCCAAAAAGCCGATTGCTCCTGAGTAAACTCCCCGTGCTTCTTGCTCTAATCGATCGATAATCTCAAGGGTTCTGAGTTTGGGAGCGCCTGTCATCGAACCGCCTGGAAAGGCGTTGCGAATGCAGTCTGTGGCGCTCATCTCAGCACGTAAATGACCGCGAATAGTCGTCACCAGTTGATGTACCGTAGCATAGGTTTCCACATCCATCAATTTGGGAACATGGACAGTACCGACTGCACAAACCCGTCCTAAATCATTGCGAAGCAAATCCACGATCATCAGATTTTCAGCGCGATCTTTTTCACTGTTCCGCAATTTTTCACGCAGGATAAAATCTTCGTTGGATGTTTTTCCTCGTGGTAGGGTTCCCTTGATGGGTTTTGTTTCCACCCAGCCTTGACAATCAATGTGCAGAAATCGCTCTGGAGATGAGCAAGCGATCGCGACATCGCCAAAGCGCAAAAATGCAGAGTATGGAGCAGGATTGATGCGGCGTAATGAACGATAGAATGCCAGGGGATCGGGTGTTGTGTCTGTGTGAATCTTGTTTGTTAAACAAACTTGATAAGTTTCTCCTTCGTGAATTTCTTGCAAACACATCTGAATATTATCAAGATAAGTTTTTTCTGACCGACTTAATCGGAAAATAACAGGTGTCTGAACTTCTGATGGAACAATAGGCGATAGGGGAAGAAGATGGTCAATTTGGTGTTTTATCCATTCAAACCAGGCTTCTGCTAAGTCGTATTGTCCTTGCTGAATTAGGCAAAGCAGATAGAGGGTTTGCTCCTGGTGATCGATTGCAATCATGCGATCGGCCAACAGAAACATAGCATCAGGTAAGCTAGAGGCGTGATTTAATTTAGATCCGCACTCTGCCTTTAATTCATAGCCAAAGTAACCCACAAACCCACAGTTGAAATCGAAGGGTAAATCATCTGATGGGCAATGTCGTCGTTCAATTTCATCCTGGAGATATTCAAAAATCCCCTTTGTCTTACAGCTTATGGTATCAGACTGCGTAATGGTGAGTTCCTGCGATCGCGTTCGCGGAGCGTCTGCTTCAGCAGAAGCGCTGCCGCCTACGGCAGATCGCGTCTGATAGCGAATTAGCAGACTGTTTTCGCCACTGCTATCTCCCATAAAGGAAAAGCGAGAAAGACCAGATTCAACCAGACTGCTATCTAGCCAGAAGGTATTTGGTGATTTGCCAAACAAATGCACAAACATTTGCTCGGTATCGCGATACAGATTCAACTTCTGCGTACAAAGTTGAAATTCCTGTTGCTGTTTTTGGGAAGAAGAACTTGCAGGTATGGAAGCAGCATCGCTATCTCCTACCCAATAGTGTTTTCTCGGACTATTGCCTCGCTCTTGGGCAAATTTTAGGGTAATCTCTCTAAAATTCTCAAATAAGGTTTGTCCATATTGAGTACAGATTGACTCTGGATGAAACTGCACACCCCATAGCGGCAAAGATCGATGGCGCATTCCCATTACCAGATTGTCGTCTGTCCACGCTACTTTTTCTAAACAGTCTGGTAGATCATTTGCAACCAGCAAAGAATGGTAGCGCACAACAGAGAAAGGAGAAGGAATTCCCGCAAACAAATCAGTACCGCTGTGATAAACTTCACTGAGCCGACCATGCTGAACTTCAGGTGCATGAATAACTTTTCCTCCATACTCATTACCAAGTCCTTGATGTCCAAGACAAACACCTAAAAGTGGCACTTGGGTATTTTGAATAGCTTGACGACAGATCCCAAAATCTTTTAGATTTTCAGGACGACCTGGCCCTGGTGAAATCACAATGTTGTCAAATTCCCAATGTTGCAGTTCATCCCATGCAAATTGATCATTGTAAATCACAGTGGGATACTCTGCATT
Organism: Nostoc punctiforme PCC 73102; assembly: GCF_000020025.1. GTDB lineage: Bacteria > Cyanobacteriota > Cyanobacteriia > Cyanobacteriales > Nostocaceae > Nostoc > Nostoc punctiforme. The sequence continues at coordinate 4,685,377 of NC_010628.1, forward strand.
GACTTCTGCAATTAATTGGTAAAGATTAAAAGTATAAGAGTCATAATTATCAATAATTAGGGTTTTCATCTTGTCAGTCTCAATGTTGTTATGCTTGTTGGTCTATACAATGGCATAAAGACAAGTACAAGCAGCTTTATTTCAGTCTAAATCAACGGTTAAAAATTCAGTTGATTTACCTAACTGAGCAACCTGATTTCCGCTGGATATCTCAATGCTTCTAGTCAATTTATTTAACGTTATTTTATATCCAAATACAGATTTTAATTTCAATTAAATAGAGATTTTGTATTGAGGTTTTGCCGAAATATTATTTACGTTACTATAACTATTTCACCTAAATATTTTCTATATTTCTTATACGATTAATTAATTGACTTTTCATTCATTGGCTAATCAATTTAATTGTTCTGCTATTTTATTCCATTACAATTGTAGACAATTTTAGGATTGTAAAGTGATGCTCTCTCTAACCTACGTAAGATTAAAACCCCTAGTCAATAGCTGAATTACACAGCGATTAACTAGGGGTTTTGGCCATTGGAAAACTGGCAAAAGTCTAAATTGAATAAGACACTGGGAAGGATTTTGCATCCTTTGGCTTGACATATATACGCTGTTTCGGTTCTAACTCTAAGTCATTAAAGCGATCGCGTGTTAAATGCGCCATCACCACTTGCCCGTCATCGAAAGTTAATTCTACCTGAATTTCCCAACCCAAATGTATCAATCGGCTCACTGTTGCAGGTGTAGTGGCACCATTAGCAGCCTTTTCTAAAATCACATCTTGCGGGCGCAAAAATACTTGTGGATGTGGCGCATCAAACCCGCTACTTTGAAAAATCTTCGAGTTGCTGGGTAATACATTTACCGGACCGATGAAGCTCATCACAAATGCGGTGGCAGGATTATCATAAATTTCCGATGGTGTCCCCACCTGTTCCACGCGCCCTTTATTCATGACCACAACTTCATCGGAAACTTCCATTGCTTCCTCTTGGTCGTGGGTGACGAAAACCGTGGTAACATGAACCTCATCATGGAGGCGGCGTAACCATGCCCGTAAATCTTTGCGGACTTTAGCATCAAGTGCGCCAAAGGGTTCATCTAGGAGTAATACTTCAGGTTCTACTGCTAATGCCCTTGCTAAGGCTACCCGTTGTCTTTGACCACCAGAAAGTTGTGATGGATAGCGATCGCCTAATCCACTCAATTGCACCAATTCTAGTAACTGTTCTACCTTTCCCTTAATCTTCTTTGGCTGTGCCTTCCGAATTTCTAAGCCAAAAGCAATATTCTGCCTGACAGTCAAATGCTTAAATAGGGCATAGTGCTGAAATACAAAGCCAATATTGCGCTGCTGCACGCTTTGGTATGTAGCATCCTTACCGGTAAGCAGGATTTTGCCGCTATCTGGCATTTCTAAACCTGAAATTAACCGTAGTAGCGTAGATTTACCCGACCCCGACGGCCCAAGCAACGCAACTAGCGAACCACTCTTAATTTCCAGGCTAACCTCATCAACAGCCTTGAAACTCCCGAATTGTTTGGAGACATTCTCAACTACTATGCCCACTGCTGCTATACCTCTGCAACTAAATCTACAGATCCTTGGTAGGATTACTGTGTCTTACATATACCATACATAATTATTTATAGATGAACAAGATTTAGCTACCGCAACTGCCACAGTCGAGAAAGCTACAATCAGCACCACTGCAATCTAGGAAACTACAATCCGGGACACCACAATCCAGGGCACCACAATCAGGAGCCATATTAAGTATCTCGGCACAATTACAGCCCAAATCGGCACAATCAAAACATTCAGTATTATTGCCGTTAATAAATGAGGATGTTTGACCAGCTTTAGCAGATGCTTGTTTTCGTTGCTGTTTTTCTGCTTCCTCCTCTGTAGATTCTTCGGAATTTTCGATTGACATAGATACGTAGCGACAAGTTGCTGCGCGTCTACGCAAAATTTGGTTAGCTTCCTTGCAAGCTTGAAATCGTTCACGGCTATTGACAAATGCTACTTTTAACCCTTCCTTAGCAATTACCCGCTTGATGTATTGAGAGCAAGATTCGCCGCCATATAGTATTCTGTGGGCACAAGCAAAACCTTTGTGTGGGGAAATGTGCTTTTGATATCCGGTAATTGCGGCAGCACTAACTTGTCTAGCAAAAGAATCGAACAAGGAAATCTGCATATTTTGGGATTGGGGACTAGGCAATATTCTTCATTCTTCCCAATTCCCAATTCCCAATTCTCAATCCCCAATCCCCAATCCCCACTTCGTATCGAAACATTAAGGAATATTGCATTTCAGCAGAAACCTGACGGTAAACCGCCAAATCACTAGAAATACCGTGGTAGTATGCTCTCGGTAAATGTGAAGATTTGGGAGAAAGACCTTTGACACTACGGGTTGCTGTTATTGGGTCAGGCCCTGCTGGTTCATCTGCCGCAGAAACACTGGCAGCCTCTGGGATTGAAACCTACCTATTTGAGCGGAAGCTGGATAATGCAAAGCCTTGTGGGGGCGCAATTCCCCTATGTATGGTGAGTGAATTTGACTTACCACCAGAGATTATCGATCGCCGGGTACGGAAGATGAAAATGATTTCGCCTTCCAATCGGGAGGTTGATATCAATCTGATAAATGAAGATGAATATATAGGAATGTGCCGCCGGGAAGTGCTGGATGGCTTTTTGCGCGATCGCGCGGCAAAATTAGGCGCAAATTTAATTAATGCCACTGTTCATAAACTTGATATACCAGGAAACAATACCGATCCCTATACCATCCATTACGTTGACCATACAGAAGGTATATCACAGGGGATTGCCAAAACCCTGAAGGTGGATTTAATCATTGGGGCGGATGGGGCTAATTCTCGCGTTGCCAAAGAAATGGACGCTGGGGATTACAATTATGCGATCGCTTTCCAAGAGCGAATTCGCTTACCCGAAGACAAAATGGCCTACTATAACGACCTCGCCGAAATGTATGTCGGTGATGACGTTTCGACCGATTTCTACGCTTGGGTTTTCCCCAAATATGACCACGTAGCTGTCGGTACTGGCACAATGCACATCAATAAAGCCAGCATCAAACAGTTACAAGCTGGTATCCGCGCCCGTGCTTCCGAAAAATTGGCAGGCGGTAAAATCATCAAAGTAGAAGCGCACCCCATTCCTGAACATCCCCGTCCCCGTCGTGTCGTTGGTCGCATCGCTTTGGTGGGAGATGCTGCTGGTTACGTTACCAAGTCCTCTGGTGAAGGTATTTATTTTGCCGCTAAATCTGGGCGGATGTGTGCCGAAACCATTGTAGAAGCATCTAACAGTGGTAGCCGTATTCCTACAGAAGGCGACCTCAAGATTTACCTGAAGCGTTGGGATAAAAGATACGGACTCACCTACAAGGTGTTGGACATTCTGCAAAGTGTGTTCTATCGTTCCGACGCTACCCGCGAAGCGTTTGTGGAAATGTGTGATGACCTCGATGTACAACGGCTAACATTCGATAGCTATCTGTATAAAACGGTTGTCCCAGCTAATCCCATCACCCAATTGAAGATTACTGCCAAAACCATTGGTAGTCTAATTCGGGGTAATGCCCTTGCACCTTAATTGAGGGCAAAGGACTGGGAATTTCAACAAATAAATTACTCAATTTTGTGGGGTGGATATCTTGCACGCTGATTAATCAGGGCGGGCAAGATGCTCACCCCACAATATATATTTTTATCCATGTCGTAGGGGCAATTCATGAATTGCCCCTACGACATAATTTCTCAGATAGGTCTTTCAATGTGACTCATAAAATCTCTTATTTTTTCTCAGCGATCTCTGTGCCTCTGCGGTTTAAAAGTTTTTTAACCACAGAGGCGCAGAGAACACAGAGTAAAGAGCTTAAAATCATCAGATACACTTCATTTAACTGCCGTATTTTTGGTAAAAATAATTCTGGAAAATCCCATTGGGGTCATACTTGCGCTTGAGGGCGAAAAATTTAGCAGATTGTGGATAAGCTTGACGAAATTGTTCAGGTGTAGCATGGAGACGATAGGGTAGATAATACCTGCCACCAACCGCGAGGGCTGCCTCAATCAGTTTCTGGGTCATTACCTCCATCTTTGCCTCTCCCTCTTGAGTGCGTTGCTGATGAAACAGCATCACCAATCCAAAAACTTCCCCATCGGCATATCTGAGAAAACTGTCGTTATCTTGGTGAACATTTCGCACCGTGACATTGAGCAAATCCCCTTTGGACTGAGGAATAATCACGCGACACTTCTCTAAAAAAGCTTCCAGAGATTGAGGGGGAATAAAGTACTCATGCAGGATGTCAGTCTCTGCCTGATGACGATTTTCAAATAAGGTGGAGGGACGGTTGAGAATCTGGTTTCTCAAAACCCGGTTTCCGGCTTCTCCCCCAACGATTTTTTCTAATTGCCAGCGCAAGTTTTTGCCATAGTCACTGCCAATGCTGCCCCGAAAAACCGTCCGAGGTAATCCAGAATCTGACTGTTTTTCTAAAGAGACAATAGCCTGACTTCCTTGGGGAATTTGGCGGTAAGTGGTGAGAATAGCTTCTTGTAAAAAGCTTTCTGGTGCAACAGAAAGTCTACCGTATGCCATACCAATATTGGCTGCACCATCTATCCGTTGCCGATAGGTATCAATATAATTCTCGCTCTTAATCACGAACCGTTCAGCTATATACGTCTCATTGGGTACTACTCTCAAATCCACGTCAAGAATAATTCCGAATAATCCGTAACCGCCTAAAACGAGAGAAAATAACTCTGAGTTTTCCTGTCTGGAACACTCTACAACCTTGCCACTTGCCAGCATTAACCGGAAACTTTCGACCGTGCTAGCAAAGGGCGGACTATTATGTTGCCAACCATGAGCATTGGCGCTCATCGTACCGCCAACAGAAAAATCGTTGTTGGACTGCATGACGGCGACAGAATAGCCACGTTCATTTAGGTAGGGAATAATATCAGACCATTTAGCTCCTGATTGTACCGTCAGAATTTTAGTCGCCGGATTGAATTGCATCCGGTTAAAGTTAAGCATCGCCAAGGAGATACCTTTAGCATACAGAGTGTGACCACCCATCGTATGGCGTGAACCAGCGATCGCTACCTTCTTATCTTGACGTAAGGCATCTCTAAGTACAGACTGTAGTAGCACCTCAGCAACTCCAGGCTGACTTTTAACCTGCTTAATTGTCACCTGTGTCTGATTCAGGTGACTGGCATCATCAACCGTGCCAAGAGGCAGAGGTTGACGATCATCGCTATCGCTCCAGGCTGTTAAAGTCAAATGAGCAACAGGTCTGGCGATGACTGTTAGGGCAATAGTGGTAGTTGCCACTAGGGCAAGCAGGATAATCTTTAGCCTATTTTTTAACAATTTACTCCGGTAGAAATGCTGCATAACTTGGATTGAGAGGGCAAAATAGAAAACATGACGATTGAATCCGATTCCTCTAATCCACCAACCCCAGAATCAGTACCTGAAAACGACTTGCAACCTGATGACTTTGACGGGAGTACAACTGAGAAAAACCTCAGCTCAGAAGTACTAGCGACACAACAAGCACTAGCGGCGATCGCATCTTTGAAATCTCCGCAATATACAACTGCTTTACAACAAGCCCGTTCTGAGGTCAAGCAACCCACTAGCAATCAATTTATAGTTAAGCCAAGGGCATTGCTAATTACTCTAATAGCGATCGCTATCACATTCATCGGAATTATCCTCAATAACTGGATGGTTGGCATTATCGGAACGCTGATAACTTTGCTGTTATCCTTAGCCATATTATTGCCTTGGTTCCAAGAAGTTTTAAACGAGTGGTTTTCACCCCAAGAGCGCACCCTTTTTGTGGCCTTTTTGGGACTAATAGTAGCTATCATCGGCTTGATCAGGTTTACAGGGGTGAGCGATCGCTTACTTGTTTTAGGACGCAAAATTAACTGGGATATTGCTGGAACCCTAGCAGATTGGTTTGGTGCTTTGGGACAAATCCTGATCGCCATCATTGCTGTTTATGTAGCGTGGCGGCAATATGTTATTTCCAAAGACTTGACAATTCAGCAAAACCTGCTCACAGTTCAGCAAAATATTATCACCCAGCAACAGACAATTGATTCTTATTTCCAAGGCATTTCAGACTTGGTGTTAGATGAAGAAGGATTATTAGAAGATTGGCCCCAAGAAAGAGCGATCGCTGAAGGACGCACTGCGGCAATTTTAAGTAGCGTTGATGGTAGTGGTAAAGCGAAAATTCTCCGCTTTCTCTCACGTTCCAAGTTGTTGTCACCCCTAAAACGCGATCGCCTATTAGGTCGAGCCATTCTTGATGGGACTGGCGGATACGCAGAAGACCGTCTGGAAGGTTTGCGTGTCATCGATTTAGGCGTAATGCTAGCCGCAGCAGACCTTTCTGGTACTGATTTACGTTGGACTGACCTCAGCGAAGCTAATCTTGTCCGCGCTAATTTGACCGGTTGTGACTTAGTAAAAGCCAACCTCTCCCGCACAATTTTATATAATGCTAATCTCACTGGTGCCGACATCAACGGCATTCGCCTATTCTACGGTTTAGTAGATAAAGCATCACCCCGCAGTCGGACTGAACCGCCAGATTATGAAACCGGCGAACAAACTGGTGCTGTAGTGGAAAATGCCGATTTCAGTAATGTGCAACGGATGTCTGAGTCTGCACGTTGCTATTGTTGTACTTGGGGTGGCGAAAAAACTAGAGCTACTATTCCAGGTGGTTGTGAAGGTATTCCTAATAAGTTGGAAAGATAGTTATAAGACAATACAGTTCAGAAATTTCTAGTAGTCCTAAATCATTCGTGAATTATATCTCTCTTTCCTCTTTTCTTCCTTTGCGTCCTTTGTGGTTCGTTTCCTAATCTATATTTTCGCAATTCAAATAGGATTGCTATAAACCCAAAACATTAATGTAGAGACGCGATTTAGCGCATCTTGAAAGACTAGATAAAAAATTAGTTAGCCGCATTAAAAATCTGTTGTGCAGTTAAATTTAATTGGGGAAAGGTAGGTGATAAAATCGCTGTATTGCCTTGAAAAGATGTCATTTGATATTCGCCATCAACTAATTCGCATACAAAAATAGTGGGTTGTTTGGGATTGCCGATGAACTTTCTTGCGCCCAATGCAGCATAATCAGCAATCCAATATTCGGGAATTCCCATTTCCTCATAATCTCTAAGTTTATTGTAGTAATCATCTCGCCAGTTGCTTGAAACAACTTCTATAACTATTGGAACTGATGCTGCTTGGCTTACTGTTGACTGTTTTTGAAAAAGCGGTTCATTGTCAAGATTATCAAGATTTAGCAGCAACACATCAGGCGAATAAGCGGATTCGGCAGAAGGAGTTTGGATAAATGCAGTTTTGGGTATAGTGTAGGGAAGATTCAAGCGATCAAACTCGACAGTTAGCTTATGGGCTATAAATCCCACAACTTTTTCATGCGCTCCGGTTGGAGGTGGCATTTCAATAATTACTCCTTTGTGCAATTCATAGCGTTTAGCGTCATTGGGATACCATTCAATAAATTCGTTGAAGGTGAGTAATTTGGGCAACGCTTGAGTCATAATCTTACCTCTATATATGTTTTACTTTATCATTTAATAAATATTGATTTTTAGGTGATAAAATTCGCACTTATGTTTTTTTATTAGCTTTAAAAAGTGTAAATGTTTATCCCCAAAGAATATGACGTGTTCCTCAATCTCTAACTCTAGCGACCCGCAACAAATATCTGTTCTGCGGTCAGATTCAGGTCTGGAAACGTTTGGGAGATGAGGCGTTCTGTTCCTCTAAACTGTTGTGCTTGATAAGTTCCATCAACTAACTGATAAATCGTGATTGTAGGTTCTTTGGATAAGCCAATGTAGCGTTTGCCTCCTAGCCCTAGATAATCCGCGATCCAGTACTCCCCTATGCCTAAAGCTTCATAGTCTTCCACTTTCCGGGCATAATCATTCTGCCAATTAGTACTGACAACCTCTACTACTAACTTTACAGACTTGCCTAGTGTAATAACTGGCTCAGTTTTCCATAATGGTTCATTTGCCAAACTCGTCTGATCAAGAATTACAACATCCGGTCTAAAGGCTGAATTTTGACCTAATGGCTTAATTAGGCATTTCATAGGAATAAACCAAGGCAAGTTGAGCAGATCAATTGCTACGTTAAGCTTACGATTAATTAACCCAGCAACCTGTTCATGAAGTCCAGTGGGTTCCAAGTCGATTAGTTCTCCGTCAATTAACTCGTAGCGTATATCATCCAGATAGCCAGCAACGAATGCCTCAGAGCTAATAGTATTTGTATTAATAGTGGCTGAGACCATAGACATTTGTCCTTCCTGGTTCAGTACAAGAGCAGGTATTGCTGCTCTTGATTATTCTAACTATCTTTGATTAGGAAATTGACTAATATGCTTCAAAATCTGGAGTACATTATACAACTCATTGCTCCGGTTACAGACATCAAAAAAACTCTAATCCATAGAGCAATATTAGTTACTCTAGTGTGGCATTTTCCGCAGCAAGAGTTGGAGTTATTGTGTTAATTAAGTAGTAGAAAACCTACCAGTTTAGTAATTCTCGCCTTCAGGTAGAGTGAGAATTTCAACGCCATCTTCAGTTACAGCTAGGGTATGCTCACATTGAGCGGATAGTTTGCGATCGCGCGTTACCGCAGTCCACTTGTCGCTGAGAACTTCGACTTCGTAAGTACCTTCATTAATCATTGGCTCAATAGTAAAAACCATCCCCGGTCTCAGGCGCTTGCCTTTACCGCGAGTACCATAATGGGGAACATCCGGCGCAGTGTGGAAAATATTACTGATGCCGTGTCCAACAAAATCTCGCACTACAGAAAAGCCTTGCCCTTCAGCATACTCTTGAATAGCTGCACCAATATCGCCAATCCGTCCCCCTGGTTTCACTTCAGCAATACCCAGACGCAAACACTCTTCTGTCACCTCTACCAGCTTTCTCGTTTTTGGGGAAGGAGTGCCAACAAAAAATGTCTTGGATGTATCGCCGTGATACCCTTCAACAATGGGCGTTACATCGATATTAATAATGTCACCATCTTTGAGAATCTGCTTGGCGTTAGGAATGCCATGACAGATTACCTCATTAACACTGGTACAAATCGATTTGGGATAACCCTTATAGCCAAGAGGTGCGCTTTTTGCTCCATGTGCTTGCGTCCAACGTTCGGCTTCATCATTCAGTTCTAGAGTACTAACCCCTGGCTTCACAAACGGTTCGAGATGCTGGAGAAGTTTGGCTGCTAAACGCCCAGCTTGACGCATTTTCTCTATTTCTCGTTGGGATAAAATGACAATTAGTTCAGTTTTCATTAACTTTTATCTAGACAAATTTACATAAACATAGTGAACCCTGTCTGTGCAGCTCTTTGAGCAGCATCAGCAACCTTTAAGGTATACAAACTCTGCTCTGGGGTAACGTACAAAGGAGTGCCATCAAAAAGATGGTCTAACACCATAGCTGTGTCTTTGGCAAACAAACCCCGACGAGGGCCAACCTCTATAGGTGTTGTTTCCTCTGGCTGGATGAAAATTCCTGTGTCGCCATCAAAGACTAAACCACCTTTTTCACCGTGAACTTCAAACTTGCGTTCTGATTGCCAAATACTTTCGCCTTTGCCATAGACTACTTGGGCTAAAAGTCCACTGTTAAAGCACAGTTCACTAGTGCAGAAACAGGTTTGGTAATATTCCGGTTCTATTTCCCAATATCGCTGATGACAGTTAACAGTAAATACTGTACCAAATAAATCGATGAGGCGATGTAGGCGAGACAGGGCCCCAATTAAGGGAAAACCGAACAACTCGTGGTTATAAGTCCATTTACGGGGTGCAGGATTTTGGGGATTGATCGTGCTGTAGCGAGCATAAAACACTTCACCAATTTTGGCTAAGTTTTGCTTCAAGGCTTGATGCAAACCACCCAAAAGTTCTAGGTGTTCCACGTGCAAGAGTTTTTTTTGTGCTTTGGCTAGGGCAATCAGTTCGTCTGCTTCGACTACATCCAACGAAAGGGGATACTCTATAATTACATGTTTGCCATTGGTAAGTGCTGCACGAGCGATCGCACCATGATCTCGATTAACAGTGCAAATTACTACTAGGTCTACATCTTCACGCTCTACTAGCTCTTGCCAAGAACTCAATGCTTTAATCTGGTACTCTCTGACAAAGGCTTCTGTTTTTTCTGCGGTATGACCAACAACTGCTATTAACTGCGATCGCTCATCATGGAGCAATGCTTCAGCCCGGAACTTTGCCGCATACCCAGTACCTACCAAACCTACACGCACTCTTGCTTTTTCCAAGGCTGCTCCTGAATTATACACGATCATTCTATATAAAAACTTGGCACAAATTCATTATGTGACCTGCTTAAAAATAGGTTTTTATTAGTCTTGAAATTTTTGGAGTTGTTGCAGGAAGTTTCTTGATTTCAAACTTCTTAAGTTTTTTGATTGTCTTGACAAAAGTCGGATTTCATGGATAATAAAGCCTTGTTGCAAATTTAAATAATATCAAATTTAATCATGTTTTCTTAGCTAGAACATAGTTTTTTATTATGACAGCCCAACTAGGGCATTAAATACATAAATAAAACTTATCGGGATTAAGCAACAAAATTTCATTACTAATCGGCTTCAATTTCGAGTTACATAGTTTAATTTTTCTCGTAGTATCAGAATTGAAGCAAATATAAACTAGCGGCTAATTCTCAAGAACAGCCGCGACCTTTGCCTTAAGATAACTTATACTGCCGTTCACAAAAGAGAGGATTACTCAATGCCAACTTATAAAGTGACACTAATTAACGAGGCTGAAGGGCTGAACACAACCCTTGATGTTGAGGACGATACCTATATTCTAGACGCAGCTGAAGAAGCTGGTATTGACCTGCCCTACTCTTGCCGCGCTGGTGCTTGCTCTACTTGTGCAGGTAAACTCGTATCAGGTACCGTCGATCAAGGCGATCAATCATTCTTAGATGACGATCAAATAGAAGCTGGATATGTACTGACCTGTGTTGCTTACCCAACTTCTAATGTCACGATCGAAACTCACAAAGAAGAAGAACTCTATTAAGAGCAAAAGTAAATAGCCAAAAACCTATTTCTATTGGTGATTATAGTTGTTCAACATCAAGACTTCAGCGCTAGCCCAAGGTCTCAATGTTGCAAGACTAAACATCAATTTGTGTGTGCTTCTTAAAGCCACTTTGAAAAAAAGCCTGATTTCATGTTGAGCAGGAACACAGTAAATTTAGTGTTCCTGCTTAATTTTTTTAGTATGGATTTCCACCTCAGCAATTTTGCCTTTTGTTGACTCCTTATTCCTACCTCAAGATAGAGGCAGGATGTAGGAGGTAGAAACTTTTTCTAAACCTCATCTATGTTAAAATCTAGAGTTTTTTAAAAGATATATTTATGTAGGTTAGGTAGAGTGAAACGCAACCCAACATTACCACCTTATTTATGTTGGGTTACGGTTCTCAAGGTAGACGAAGTTTATCTAATTTTGATTCCTGTATTTTGTACCTCACTCAAAAAGCAAACTGCTGTAAAGGGCGATTAGCTTAGAGTTTAATCTCTTTGTTGAGAATTTGAATCTGAGTACCAGGATAATAAAATTGGAGAATTTTGGGACTTGACCAACCTAGTTTTGCTAGATTTTGAGCGCCAGTTTGACTCAAGCCAACTCCATGTCCTAATCCACCACCAATAAAAGCATATCCCCACAATTCTGGTTTGCCTTTATTCAGTGGTTCTAGGTAGAAAAGCGTACTCGTAGGAGCAGCAAAGGCACTGCGAACTTCGTCTTTGTGGAGAATAAAAGTGCTTTTATCAGTTTTAACCGCGAGTTCTAGGATGCGTCCACTCTCGCTTCGCTTCACGACTGCCATAGCCTGAATTGTCTTAAATTTGGCATAAGGACTGTTTTTTACCTGCAAAAATTTCTGCAAGTCCTTGATAATATCCTCTAAACGGGTTTCCTTGTGCCAACGAAAAGCATCCCATTTGCTCTCATTAAATCCCTGCTGGATATTAATAAATTTCTGGAAGTTCTTTTCATCTGCCAAACTCTGCTTAGACAAGTTCCAAAAATTAGTCGCAGCATCTAGTACAGGGCGCAAATAGGGACGATCGTCGCCATTCCAGACATCGCTGAAGGAAGCAGTAACACCACCTGTGGTGGAAGAATATAAGGCATCTACTAGTTCGTTTTTATAAGTTACTACTTTACCCCTAGTGGAGGCGATCGCTTGGTCTGTTTTAGCCGCCGCTCCATTTAGCCCATAATAAACTTGGCAGTGAGTATCGGCACACAACTGATAGTTATCTGCGGCAAACCTGCGTAAATTTCTTAAAGCATAAGTCCGGGCGAGAATTGCTTGGGCTTCTAGCGCTGCTTTCGGTGCATCCGTTCCTATTTCGTAAGGCACAACCCCACGTAAATAAGTTTCTAGAGGTACTTGGTTAACTAAAGTGTATGTGCCGTAAGCATTTGGCTGCAAATTCAGTTGTCCAGCATAAAGACGAGCATTTTCAGGTTTTTCGCTTTTATTCACCCGAATCAAGTTTTTATCAGTGCTGATTTCCAAATCATCTGGGCTATAGCGTTTACCATCTACCACCCAACTAACTTGCGGCACTTGTTTTAAAACTTTAGTATCAAGATATACTTTATCTTTAGTAGAAGCTTGGATGTTCTGCAATAGTAAGCGCCGCAATAAAGGAGTGCTATAAACATCTCGTTTAGCCCAAACTTGCCAGCGTTCTGGCTGGGCGATTTCCACTTCTATTCCCTGAGAACGCCATTTGTTAGCACTGTCTTCCGCAGTCTCAAAAGTACGGTATGTCCCTAAGACTACCATTTCTTCAACTGCTGGCTGGGGTAAAGCTTGCATAACTGTTTCCAGCTTTACAGGGTTCTTTGTCAGCAGGATTTGCTGCTTGTTGCCCGCTTGAAATTTTAGCTTTAAGCGATCGCCTTTTGTAGGTTCCAGTTGCAGTTTGACTGTGGGTTGTGAACCAAATCGCTGCACAATCCCAATTTTCAGTTCTATATCCTGGATGTTACTCTCAGGACCTGATGCAGCAGTCAGTCCCAATAAACAAAATGTCGTCAGCACAGTGTGGGAAAAACGCCAAAACAAAAATTTCATGGCTACCTGATAGCGTACCCCTACGGGAAAGCAAGCTACGCGCAGCATATCGAGCTTCTTTTGCCCCCTAATGCGGCGTTGGAGCTTATTTTCCAATTGCTTTGCAGTGCGGTCTTTTTGTCGCATGAGCGCTCCAATGATACCATTACCAGTTTTGCCCAAAATATACGTTGCAAAACGAAGTCATAATGACTATGATTTATTTAGAGACACAAAACAGAACTAGTTGGATAAACTCCTTATGGTTAGAGTCCAAGAAATTCCATTAAATCAGATAAAACGGCCATTGCCCCGTGCAAACGATCCAAATAAAGTGCAAGCCTTAATGGAATCGATTGCGGAGATTGGGCAGCAAGAACCTATTGATGTCCTAGAAGTAGATGGACAATATTATGGCTTTTCTGGTTGCCATCGGTATGAAGCTTGCCAGCGTTTAGGCAAAGAAACCGTTTTAGCCAGAGTTCGTAAAGCACCCCGTAGCGTTTTAAAGATGCACTTGGCATAGAGAATGAGAGTAGAGAGGCAGGGGAGCATGGGAGCAGGGGGCAGAGGGGGACAAGAGGGACAAGGAAAAGGAAAATAACCATGCCCAATTCCCAATTCCCAATTCCCAATCCCCAATCCCCAATTACATATAACCTAATTAGGAGAAAATTATGTCATCAAAAGTAACAGTCAAAAATGTAAATATCGGCATTGACGAGGCGAGTAGGGCTAAAATTGCCGAGGGTTTATCTCGTCTGTTGGCTGACACTTATACACTTTATCTGAAAACTCATAACTTCCATTGGAATGTAACGGGGCCGATGTTCCAAACCTTACATTTGATGTTTGAAACCCAGTATACAGAATTAGCTTTAGCGGTTGATTTAATAGCCGAGAGAATTAGAGCGCTTGGCTATCCCGCACCGGGAACCTATAGCGAATATGCCAAACTGAGTTCGATTCCAGAAACTCCTGGAGTTCCGAAAGCTGTTGAGATGATCCGCTTATTAGTGGAAGGACAAGAAGCGGTAGTTAGAACTGCACGGTCTATTTTCCCCGTGATAGAGGAAGTTAACGACGAGCCTACTGCCGATTTATTAACTCAACGGATGCAAGTACACGAAAAAACCGCTTGGATGTTGAGAAGTTTACTGGAAGAATAGGAATTAGGGAATAGGAATTAGGGAATAGGGAATAGGGCATTGGGAATTGAGAAAAAACTTAATCACCAATACCCATGCCCAATCCCCAGTCCCCAATGCCCAATGCCCACTTGCCCTGAGCGGAGCCGAAGGGATGCCCAATACCCAATGCCAAATGCCCAATACCCAAAAGTTGCAAGATTTAATGCAACAGGTGGGTATTTCTAGTTTTAAAGCACTAAGTCGAGCTGCTGGTGTTTCAGAACGGCAACTTTTACGGTTACGCCAAGGAAAGCTAGAGCAAATGCGGGTAGATGTACTGCTGAAGCTGTCACCAGTGCTACAGATGCCATTGAATGAATTAATCGCAACTTTTTCAACCGTAGAGTTATTACAAGAGAAAGCAGCGCCTAGTCAGGAATTATTACAAGAGATTACAGACTTAAGAAAAGAGTATCAGCGATCGCAGTTTCAACTAGAACAGCAGCGAGAGATATTACTACAAGAACTCCAGCAGTCAACTTTACAACTGCTGGAGTCTTTATTATTGCAATGGCCAACAGCAGCGCAGAAAGCCCAAGAGAATCCACAGCTAGCAGCAGTGAAAATAGTACCGTTAGTGCAGAAACCTCTGGAAAAGCTTTTACAGGCTTGGGGAGTGGAAGCGATCGCACCCGTGGGAGCAGAATTGCCTTATAACCCCCAACTACACCAACTGATGGAAGGAACTTCACTACCTGGAGAAATAGTCAAGGTGCGCTACACTGGCTATCTTCAAGGTGAAAAGCTGCTTTACAGAGCTAAAGTCAGTCCTGTTTGAGAGAGTTAGGGGTTAGGAGTTATAAATTCAGAACTCTTTACTTTTTGTGTTGTCTGTTGAAAAATGACAGATATTGGGAATACTAAAATTGCAGAAGCGATCGCCTCTGAGAAGTTCTGTTAAAGCGTCGGTGTGGGTTTAAGCTTACTTGGCGCTATTGAAACCGAAATTTTTAGCTCTAGAGCGGCATTCCAGAGATAAATTATTTCCATAATGTAAGTAATCGGACATAAATAAAAAAATATTTGGGAAATAATCTGAAAAGTCATAACTTCAGCTTGTAGATCAGTAGATAGCTACATCAATGGGATGGAAGTAAGTTGGCGTTAAAAATCTACATCTGTGATAAAACATAAAATCAGCGAACAGCTTGAAAATTAGTTATTCCAATGTTTTTACACAACTAAACATACATGAGTTTTATCATGCCAACTTACCAATCTTGTTATTTATAGTTAGTCTGTTGGTAGTAGAAAAAATATACTTAATTAAGCTAGTATTTTTTTTATAATTACAAAAACATCATATTTAAATATTTATAATGAATCTTCATCGATACAGATTAATTATCAATTATTACTCAATTTTTAATGTTAGATTTAGTTTTGAAAGCATTTTTAAATGCTCTATGATGGGTATATAATAGCGAAAATAGCGGCATCAGAGCATCCTTTACACAAAGAAGCGTGACATAATTATGAGAGAACAAGTAAAAGTTATTAAGCTCAGTGGTAATTTGAATGCCACAACTTCACAAGAATTTCGACAAAATATCACTGATATTTTAGAAAGTGGTGCGAAAATTGTGTTAGTGGATTTTAAAGATGTAATATTTATGGATAGTTCAGGTTTAGGAGCTTTAGTGTTAGCTTTTAAAACCTTGCGGGCAGCAGATACTAAGCTTGTTCTCTGCTCAATTAATGAGCAAGTTAGAATATTATTTGAACTTACTAATATGGATAAAGTATTTGAAATATTCCCTAGCCAAGATGCATTTAATCAGGTTTTAGTATCCAATACGTAATTAATCAAACTTAATTTGCAAAATAGATAAATCATCATCAAAAGCATCTTTGGAGTTTAGAGCGATTAAATAACTCAGTACGGGATCGAGTTGGCAATCAACAGGGTTTTGTAAGCTAACTAGTAGCTGAATAAAAGCATCCAAACTCCAAAGAGTGCCATCTGATTTAGTGATTTCATAAGCACCATCACTAAAAATGTAAAGGCTACTAAATTTTTCAATATTGCAAACCTCATCAACATATTTTGCTTCTGGAAACATTCCAACTGGCATACCGGGGGTTTTCAAGAGTTGAACATCAGACTTTCTTGGGGATAAACCAGTTATTAAAACTGCTGGCGGATGACCTGCGCTAGCATAAACTAATTGGCGGTTGATTCGATTGTAAACACCGTACCAAATCGTAAAGTATTTGTCATTTTGATAATTCATCTGGAAGGTATCATTCAAAGCCTTCAACACATCACTAGGTTGATAGTAATTCAGGCTTTTGAGCGCACGAGAACGCAGCAGATTCAGCACTGAAACTGAGGGAAGAGTAGCTTTGAGCCCATGTCCCGCAGTATCGAGTAAATAAATTGCTAGATAATCGTCATCAAGCCAATAGTAATCAAAACAGTCACCACCGAGTTGCCGCGAGGGAATGAATCGGAAATTTATATTGAAAGGTTCAGTCATAGGAAAAGGCAGCAGCGATCGCACATATTCTGCTGCTTCTGACATTTCTGATTCTAAAAGCAACTTTTGAGCCTGCAAATCTCTACTCAACTGATGCAGGCGTAACCCCGCTCTTACCCGTGCTTGTAATTCATTATGCTCGATAGGTTTGGATATAAAATCATCAGCACCAGCATCTAGACCTTTGACGCAATCGGCAACTGAATCTAAGGATGTTAATAAAATAAAGAATGTGGTGAAAAATTGGGGATCTGTTTTAATACGCTGGCAAACTTCTAGACCAGTCAACCCCGGCATGATCCAATCACAAATAATTAGTGCTGGATGGCAAGCTAGCGCTTTTTCTATTCCTTCCTCGCCACTGCTGGCAGTAACTACTTCATAACCCTGTTTTTCCAACATCCGTTTCAAAAGTATTTTTATGGAATAATCATCATCAATTATTAGTATTTGAAACATATAAAATTCTAAGAAAGACTCATTAATAATTTACTGTAAAGATAAAAAATCAAAATATAGTGTGAGCTAATTAGTTAGTAATAAAACAGTTTTCTTTTTCATAAAGTACAAAACTACGGGTTTTGATGTAGAAAGCAGAAGCTCTTTATATCTGATTTTTAGCTCTAAATTTTGTACCTTACTTACTTGCAATCTACTGTATTTCTGTATTAATAAGTAGGATAGCGTAAATAATTAAAGGTTTGCAGTAAGGGTTTTAGCCCTATTTTGTTCGCATAGCCTCTCATAGAGAAGAGAAGGCTAAAAACCCTTACTATTAACTAATATCAATATTTTTCTATTAGTTAATGTAGCTGTAATTATTCTATATTTCCCAGTCGAATTTATGACTTTTTGATAGTCATAAAACATTATGGGGGTGCAAGAGGATTCATCCACAAGAGGATAGAACTTTTTAGCTGGTTCAAGTCGCGGTATGCTTCTTGCTTGAACCATTGTCCTAATGCATCAAAAGGAGTAAAAGACGTTCCAGTTTGCCATTTAATATCTTGACCTAAAGGCGTTGTATGAGTTCCTGGTAACGTTTGTGCTGTTACCATGTCATCGAAGCGTTCTTGTAATATTTTGGTTAAAGCTGCTGATTGGTCAATGGTGTCATTACTAAACTTTATTAATAAATTGCGCCTGATATTGTAACGCTCTTGGACAAGTTTGTTAGTTTCCAACGGAGAAGGAGTAAACTCGATTTTCAAAGTAGAATTGAACTGTTCTACTAGGGGAATAGCTTCTTTGGCGGCGTAGTTGTTGAAGGATATTAAAATATTGCCTGCACGTTCTACTTTAAAGAGGCTACCAATCAGCAAGTGAAGTTTACAACCCATACTGTGTCCAAGACCATAGATGGGGAAATAAAGCTTGCGTAATGCCCCAGAATCATGTAATCGTTCCAGGGTACGGTCAAAGTTTAACAGCACGGATTTTGCGATCGCTGTATGATCCAATGTATTGACAAAAGGCGTAGCAATTACAACATAGCCTTTACTTGCCAGTTGTTCGAGTAACCAGCGATAAGTGATGTGTGGTGCAGTGGCGACAAATGCACCTCCTAAAAAATGGATGATACCTATGGGATTTCGGGGAATGATTACCCAGTTACCTCTGACTTCTTTCCAGTCCATGCCGATAAGCGATCGCTTTCTTTATATTCTTTATGTTAGACCGGGGATCGCTACCGTGGGAAGGATTATGGAAAAAGCCATCAACAATTGGTAATTAAGTTACAGTTGAGGTCTAAATTTTCATCCATAACTGGGCTATCAGAAGAGGTTTCTTAGTCTGACCTATTTTTCAATTACGAATTACGTTACTGAGTCTTGTATGCGACATACTGCTTGCGAACAAATGTCATTATGTTAGTCTAGCGAATCTCGCACAGTATCTCGTAGAGAGCATCATTACAAATTGTTTTAACCCTGAGTCTGTAATCTTTTCATTTCGTGTTGTACATCTAATGCAATCTGTAATGCTTCATTGAGCAACCTTCCATGCTCAGTGGCCTGTTCATTTACTTGCATGGCTGTTAAAGTTGCTAAATTATTGACAAATAGTTCTGTATTACTAAGGATAAAGCTCTTATTCTCTCTCAAAATTCTTTCTGTCTTCAAAGCGCGAACTAAATCAGCTTTGGTGAGATTAAGCGCTGCGAGAACACTCTCTCTTTCTTTTATCAACACTTCTGGATTCCCAGCTTCTTCTATTTGGTCATTGATATGTATCGCTCTAATTACGGTATTATATCTTTCAACATCATTTAACAGGATTTGGAGAGAGTTTGTCATATTGAGCTTGACAATTTTACTTCTCTTTTTCCAGATTAAATATAAGATGGTTTGCGTAAGACCGCCAACCCAAAGCCCTAAGATAATTAATACCATCCAGGATGGAATTGCTATCCATGATACAAATATTTTTATAAATATATCAAATAAAAGATAGCCAAAAACAAATGTAGCAAACCCAATAAAAATTACAGTAGCTCCTTCCGAACTTTTAATTTTTTGAATGTATAACTTTGTAAAATTTTTGAGAGGATTTGTAATGATTAAAAGTTGATCGTGGACAGGTAAATTAGTCAGCTTTTGCAGTTCACCCTGACTAATTTCCAAGCCCTGTAAATCATCCCGCACAGCTTTTTAATCCTTGCCAGAATAGTTATTTAATCTAATATAGCAATCAAATTTCTAGAATGCTGGCATTTTGTCTAAACTTTTTTAAGCAAGTTAATACTTCTAGGCAATGCCAAGATTTTTTGTACAATATGATACTCTTTTGCCCAAATAACTATTTGTACTATAGCAATCTTATCTGAGTTATAAAAATGAACGAGCCGCTAACGCACAGCGTCTCGTAGAGAAGAATGCCAATAAAAAACGAGAACGAAAATAAATCAATTGCTTGTAAATATAATGATAATGCAACGGGTAATTTTCCTGTGAAACAGCTATTTATAGCTATAAAAAAGAATAATAGAAAAGTCCGTTTTTGCGGACTTTCTTGTTTAGTTATAAATAATTGTGTCTCACTCGTTATATTAACTTCCCTTCGAAGAAGATTGTCTCTGTTTTGAAATGCCACGCTGAGGGTTTAAAAATGGAGGGATGGGACAGTCTAGCGTCATAGCGATCGCTCTTAGTAAATCTGCTTCTGACTGTGTAACCTTGTTATCTAATAGTACCGTGTGAGCGCAGGCATCTACAATAGCTTGCTTGAGTTTAGGGCTGGCAAGGCGGAGGCGTTCAATACTCTTCTTAAGTTCAGTAAAATTACAGCTTGGTGGCGTGTCTGGTTTTTCTTGTTCTGCGGCTTTGGGAAGCCGAAAAACCCCAGAACGAAAAGCATAGGCGATGTCTTTGGTGGACGCATCGGGTTGAGAGTGTCCAACGCGGGCAATTACGGACAGTACTAATAGACTATCTGGCCAAATCTGTTCTATGGAGGTGTATTCTACTGTTGTTGTAGATGCAGGATTTATACTAGGTTGGAGGCGATGCCATAGTATTAACTGCAACACAAAATGCCACAGCGATAAGCTTCCGGTGGCTACAGCTAAACCGTGGACACATTTGCATAGTCTTTGGCATTCTTTGGCAGAATTTTGGCGCAATACGGGTACTGCCAAATCCACAAGTGGTAAGCGAATTTTGGCATCTAACTGGCTAATTTCGCTACTCAATTCTAGAGTTTTGTCTACCAACTCAGCAGGCTGTACCTCGCGTAACCAAGCAATTTGACGTTCTTGGATCTCGATATTTTCTGTATCTAACGCTAGGGCAAAAGCGATCGCCATTGCACTTTTCTGTTCTCGCACACCCAAGTGCAGGGATTCTGGTAACTGCGATAACAGCGCTTGAGCATGGGCAAAATGCTCTGGTGTAACGCTTCCAACTTGGTTTACAACCTGTTCTGGCATGGCATTGGAACTACCAGCAAAGCCCATTGTTAGAGATTCCTGGGAAGGGGAACGCATTTGATTGCGAGATGGCATTGCTGCCAAATTACTGACGTTCAAACCCCCAATGCGACGGATACGTTCTGCCAGAGGTGGATGGGTAGAAAACATGTTGTCCCAGAAAGAGGGGTTGAGGGCATTGCCAAAAAACATGTGGCTAGCGGCTTCTGCACCAGGCGAAATCAAGCGTGAATCCATCTGTTGGAGTTTTTGGAAGACTCCGTTAAGTCCGTTAGGGTTGCGAGTGAACTGTACAGCTGAAGCATCGGCAAGAAATTCGCGTTGGCGAGAGACGGCGGCTTTAATCAGCCGTCCACACAGTAATCCGATACCGCCAATTGCCATTAGTGCCAAACCAAAAGCCCAGATAGGTAAACCCTTATCTTCCTTTCCTAAACGGAAGCTATCGCGAATTCGCCAGAGCAATTCTCCAGTTAAATAAATGAACAAAATCCCGTGCAGTAGTCCCACTAAACGTAAATTCAGCCGCATATCTCCATTGAGAATATGGCTAAATTCGTGCCCAATGACTCCTTGTAGCTCATCTCGGTTCAGGTGTTGTAAAGTCCCACGCGTAACTCCAATTACAGCATCATTGGGCGTAAATCCGGCAGCAAACGCATTAATACTGGTTTCTCTTTCCAGGAGATAAACTTCTGGGACAGAAATACCAGAAGCGATCGCCATTTCCTCGACTATATTTAATAGTTGTCGCCCTTGTTCATCTGCCATATCTGGGAGTAAGAGTCTTCCCCCCAACTCCTGAGCAATTACGCTTCCTCCTTGACGGAGACAGGCAATTTTATAGAGGCTTCCCACTGCGATCGCAATTATTGTAATCCCAGCCACGTAGAGAAATATCCCTGGATGCCACCAAACACGGGGAGCCATGCGGAACAGAAATAAAGCGGCAATATAAATCGCCATAATCATGACTGCGATCGACAGGGAAAATAATCCAATTAATTGTTGCGTGTTTTGGCGTGCCCGATCCTGATGTTCAAAGAAATTCATAGATACCTAAAAAGACACGCGTGGAGCATTTCTCATTTCTGGAGTCGCTTCGGCGAGCAATTCTGCAACAGTAAAGTTAAAAGTATTTGCCACAAGATTGCTGGGGAAAGATTCGCTTTTGGTGTTGTAAAGTGTCACCGCGTCATTAAAAGCCTGACGTGCAAAAGCAATCCGGTTTTCGGTGGAAGATAATTCTTCCATTACCTGAGTCATGCTGCGATCGGCTTTCAATTCTGGATAAGATTCTGAAAGTACCATCAACCGACTTAACGCACCTGTTAGCGCTCCTTCAGCATTGCCCAACTGCTGCATCGCTTGAGGATCGCCGGGATTTTGTGCAGCACGACTGCTAGCATTAATTGCAGAATTCCGAGCTGCAATCACTGCTTCTAAAGTTTCCCGCTCATGTTTCATGTAACCTTTGGCAGTTTCCACCAAGTTGGGAATTAAGTCATAGCGGCGCTGTAATTGAACATCGATTTGAGAGTAAGCATTTTTGTAACGGTTGCGATACTTGACTAAATCGTTGTAGGCATTAATGATAATTAGAGCAACAATGGCAACTAAAGCAACAGAAAATATTAAAAGCCCCATATTTTTAGATTATTTCAATCAGGTACTTACTTTATATCCAGCAAAATTTGTGTGGATATAAAGATGAGTCTACTTTTAACAAGTTGGCTTCGTCGTCTGTAAAATTAGTTACGCAAATTTACTGGTGTACGATTTTTTAAATAACCGCAGAGGCGCAGAGAACGCAGAGAGAAATAATTTCCAACAATTCCAAATTGTTTGTGAATATCATATCTCTTTTCTCTGTGTACTCTGCGCCTCTGCGGTTGATTAAAAATTGTAGTCAGAGTAAGTTACCCATGAATATGAAGAAATAGGGAATAACCACTGGCAGCAAAAATAAAAAGGATAGCCGCAGGAAAAATTACTACATCCCTGACAATAAATAAAATCCAGTCTTTTCTTAGTTCTTGTTTAAACTTGAGTTCTCGCAGCTTTCGCTCAAGTTCTATATCTTCTTGTGACTGCAAATTTTCAGGTGAGATAATTAATGGATTTTCGGCTTTGTTGGCAATCATTTTTGATAAATCTGTTCTATCTGTCATGCTGTTTAGATGCCATTAATTAAAAGATTATTGCCGAATTCCTTTGATAAACTCTGTTCTTGCTTCAATTATTGAAGGCATTAAAACACAACATACTAACAAACTTATATCTAAGTCTGGCAGTAATTGGCTTTGAGAAATTTGCTCATAGTTATTATTAGTGAGGTGATATACAGATATTTGATTATTTTCCCAAAACCAGACTTCAGTAATGTTAAAACGCTTATATTTTTCTAACTTATCTATACTGCCACTAGTAATATTTACTTCAATTGCTAGATCGGGGTTTTCTTTCTTTTCCCCTAAATAATAAGATTCATCAGGTTCAAAGGAAGCTCCCTTTTCTTTTGCTCGACGAGTAGCGCTACCTACAGGGATAAAATTTATACCTTTTTCAAAAAAGTAAAGCGCTAAAAATATAGCAATCACACTTTTAATAGCTTCATGTTGTTCACCAAGAGTCATAAATTCCACACACCCATCAAGATAAGTTATCCGCAAACCTGGCGCATCTGCTGTTAATGCTTCAAGTTTCTCAAATTCTTCCCAAGTGTAATGGCCAGGTAGGAGAAAACGCTGTTCTTCGAGAGTAGTGATTTGGTCTATGGTTTGTGGAGTCATATAGATATCAGTATCGAGTAAAATAGTTCACAAGCTATAATTGCGATCGCATCTATTTTTGATGTAAATTTTTTTCGAGTTCAAACATGAAATAACTCACCCAAAACTTAACTTCTACATTGAGGGAAATTTTAGCTACGACCCTATTATAGACTACTTTTTAAGTTGAGTGATTTGACGCGATCGCGCCTGATAAATTAATGTAAATATTGGAATGTATACTTCCTAAATTTATCCTCTTGAGTGCCTAACGATTGAAGCGGTGGCTAAAGGCATACATCCAAATAATACTTTAAAGCTTAAAATATATTTTAGTTTATGCGAGACGCTAGAGAAAATGAGCATTGAAGAAATTATTATAGACAAGGTAAGAATATTACCTCCTGATAAGCAACAATAGGCATTAGATTTTGTATAATTTTTACTTGTGATTAACATATATTTTAAATTTGATTAATAATTAAAGCCACATATCTACACCATAACAATTAATTGATAGCAGCGAAAATATGTGGTTTAAAAATCCTTAATACACTAACACGCTCGCACCTTTCCTCAACCCTCCACAGCCAATCCAATTAAACACCACATTTTCTATAGAAATATCGCGTTTCATCCTGGCTTGTGAATTAAGTTTTGAACTCGTAAACTAGCTTTTGCGACATGAAAACCTGCTTTTGCGACTTGAAAAGTAGCTTTTGTGACTTGAAAAGTAGCTTTTGCGACTTGAAAAGTAGCTTTTGTGACTTGAAAAGTAGCTTTTGCGACTTGAAAAGTAGCTTTTGTGACTTGAAAAGTAGCTTTTGCGACTTGAAAAGCAGCTTTTGCGACATGAAAACCTGCTTTTGCGACATGAAAAGCAGCTTTTGTGACATGAAAAGCAGCTTTTGTGACTTGAAAACCTGCTTTTGCGACTTGAAAAACTGTTAATGTTAAAGAATTTCAGCAAATCTAACCACATTTATTTATAAAGTAATCTCAATGCCTTAGAAGTTCTCATAAAAAAACGCAAATATACGCATTAAACGCAATTTTTCAGCATTCTCATACGTATATTTGCGATAAAATAAAAGACAATCGCAGTTTTAATGCACTAACGCGCTCGCACGTTTTGTCAACGCTTCAGCAGTCAATCCATTAAATGCCATTAACTCACCAGCACTAGCTGTAGTTTCGCCACGCTTCCATGCAAAGGTGTCGCGCTTGGCTGTACTCCGTAACAGAATTGGTTCCAGCATCCCCGCCGCACCACCTGTCACAGCAATTAGCGCATCGCCATCAAACAATTCGGCAAATTTCGCATCATCTAAGAAACCGCCTTCGGGTTCTGAACAGGTATCCCATGCAGTATCATGAGGACGATACAATTGCCGAGGATTGATTACAGAAATAATTTTGGCACCAATACCTTCAGTTTCCAAAAAAGCCGCAGCTTCAAATACTGGCATTAATGTCATATCACCAATTACAGTAAATACAACTTGTTTATCACCAGCGATTTCATGTAATAACACTGCACCATCGCGCAACCCTTGACGAGTTTGTTCTAAAGTTGTCCGAATTGGTAACGGCGATTTACTTGCAGTAATTACAATTCCCTTATTCTTAGTTTTCAAAGCCCACTCATAACAGGCTTGAATACTATTAGCATCGGGGGGAAATAATGGGAAAACATTTCCATTTCGCATCAATGAAGCAAAGTAAGCTTCAATTTCTGGACGTTGGTGAGTCCAACCGTTACGCCCTTGCTCTAATGCGCCTGCTGTGAATAAAGTAATAGTCGAGGGAGTTTGACGGCGCAATTCTGCCATTGATTGGGTTACAGTTTGCCAAATTGGTAATCCGTTGATAGCAAAAGATTCGTAAGAACACCACAAAGTTCTCGCACCCATTAACGCTAAACCCGCAGCTAAACCGGCACAAGCATCTTCACTCAATGGTTCATAAACTTGTCCATTTGGTGCTTGATTATATAAGTCGTCGGTTGTGGGGTGGATAATCTTTAATGCTTGGTTGATATTGGCAATTCCTGATGCTTCGTTACCGTCGGCGTTGGTGACGAGGAAATTTCGATCTTTATTCCCAACAATTCCTACCAATCGTCCCATTGCGGTTGTGGAAACTTTGGCTTCACCTCCAACTGCATATTCTTCTAAAGGTAATTCGCCTAATTCTGGTAATGGTAATTCAAATTCCGTAACTACAGTTTTCGCTGCTGGGCCACCGCCTGCGCGTTCGGCATTTGTTCTGACTAATTGCCAAGCTTCCGCAGACAAAGCACGGGTTTGCAATGCACTAATAATATGTGGCGCATCTAGCGTATCTTTAGGATACAAATTGTGAGATTTTGCACCCCGCGCGTGGACTCCTGCACCTTTGAGTTGTTTAATAATGAAGACGGTAAGTTTACCACCCAAAGCCGATCGCGCTGCTTTATCTACACCCGAAAGTACTGCTTGAGTAAATGCTAGGCGTTTCTCAAAGGAAAAGGCGGTGCTATCAACGTAATCCCCTGGCTGATCTCGATCGTCAAAGTCTTTGGCATCCACTAACACGACTTCATCAAAACCATTACCTTGCCAATATGCTTGCATCTGTTCATTGGTTTTCAGAGAAACCATGCTGTGATGTTCTTGGCTGTAACCGTTCCACACCAACACCGGTAAGAAGTTGGTGACAGCAGGATAAGCAGTATGGAAGTGAGCGATCGCACTTACAATATAAGGCTCACCCAATCCACCATCACCAACTGTAAAGGGGAATAACTTATCTTTGTGCAGGAGTGCTGCCGCCATTGCAAAGTGTTGTCCTTGTCCCAAAGGCCCAGCCGGTGCAAGAATACCGGGAATGAACCCAGAAAGGTGTCCTAAAAGTCCGTGTTTTTCTCGGAAGCGATCGCGCAATTCTTGGACTGTAAAAATTCCCATGTCCTCTAGCGAACGATCCAAGAACATGGCACTATAAAATCCGGGGGCGTGGTGTCCGACTTCGGTAATAATGTTCTTGTATCCCAGCATGACAAGAGATGCGTAAGCTTCCGCTTGGCTGGCGAATCCGCCGGGATGCCCAGAAGCCTTACTAGCGGTAACTTGCAAAGTCAGGTAGCGCAGGGCATCGGCAGCTAGTAAAGTTTGATATACAGCTGCTTTGTCTGTGGGAGATGCGATCGCTATTTTGCCCGACTCGATAGCAGGTGTTGCACCATAAGTTTCAAAATCTGGTAACGCTTCACCAAAATATTGAATTCCTTCAGAAAAATTGGGAAGCGCTGAAGATGCTTTTGGAGAGATTGCAGTCATGCTGAGTACCTTGTGACGATGAGATGAAACTGTAGATGCTCGTTGAATTTAACAAAAATTTTACATCTTTCAGGCTGTAACAGTTTATTGCTTTTTTGTACCCTCAGTATAAGTAACTTCAATCAACAGAAATTTATAAGTTGCAGTTAGTTAAAGTAGGAACAAGACATAAAGTAACAAAAGAATTTTATGAAATTACCAAAAGGCCCGCAAAGCCCAGCAGTTTTACAGATGCTACGCTGGATTACTAGCCCCATGTCATTTATGGAAACTTGTGCCAAAAGATATGGGGATATGTTCACCATCAGGTTAGACAGCAAATCTCCGCCACTGATATTTGTCAGTAAACCTGAAGTGCTAGAGCAGATTTTGACAAACGATATCAAGGGGTTAGAAGCACCTGGTGATACAAATCTGGTGTTTGAATCTTTGCTTGGTAAGCATTCTGTGATTACCATCAG
The DNA here is from genome assembly GCF_000020025.1 of Nostoc punctiforme PCC 73102. GTDB lineage: Bacteria > Cyanobacteriota > Cyanobacteriia > Cyanobacteriales > Nostocaceae > Nostoc > Nostoc punctiforme. Next base: position 4,712,793 of record NC_010628.1, read on the forward strand.
TGGTGCGGAACACCAACGCCAACGGCAGTTGTTATTGCCACCTTTTCACGGTGAAAGAATGCGAAGCTATAGTCAAATAATTAGTGATATTACCGAGAAAGTCATTAGCCAATACCAGATAGGGCAACCCTTCAATATCCGGTCTGTTACCCAAGCTATTACCCTGCGAGTGATTATGCAAGCTGTGTTTGGACTAGATGAAGGCCCACGCGCCGAAAAATTACAGCATTGTTTGGCTGAAATGCTGGAAAAAGGAAGTTCTGTGTTGAGTGCCGCTTTGCTTTATTTTCCAGCTTTGCAAAGGGATTTTGGCCCGATTAATTTCTGGGGAAAGCAGATGCGCCGACAGCAGGCAGCTGACAAACTTATATACGAAGAAATTCGAGAACGTCAAGAACAACCAGACCCATCACGCACAGATATCCTCAGCTTACTCATGGCAGCTAGGGATGAAGCAGGTCAACCAATGACTGATGAAAAGTTACGCGATGAATTAATGACTCTGTTGGTCGCAGGCCATGAAACCACAGCAACAGCCTTAGCATGGGCATTTTACTGGATTCAAAAAATACCAACAGTACGCCAAAAGTTACTGAAAGAACTAGATAGCTTGGGTGATAACCCTGACCCCAGCACCATTTTTAAATTACCCTACCTCAACGCTGTTTGTTCCGAAACTTTGCGAATTTACCCAGTAGCGATGCTGACTTTTGCCAGAGTAGTCAGAACTCCTCTATCTTTGGGTGGCTACGAACTTGAACCAGGTATAGGTGTTATTGGTTCAATTTACTTGACCCACCACCGAGAAGATTTATACCCCGAACCTAAGCAGTTTAAACCAGAACGCTTTTTAGAACGGCAATTTTCTCCCTATGAATATTTACCTTTTGGGGGTGGTGCAAGGCGCTGTATTGGTCTAGCATTTGCCCAGTTGGAAATGAAGCTAGCACTCGCCAAAATCCTTTCCACCCGTGAATTAGAACTAGTTGACAATAGTGAAGTACGACCTAAACGCCGTGGTTTAGTGACAGGCCAAGATCGTCCCATCCAGATGGTTGTCACCAGCCAACGTCAGGTGAAGTTTCCTATCCTACAGACAGCCACTGTTTGATGTTGAGGGCTTTGATGGTTGCGTTCAAGGAACCTTCAACTTTCATCTATATATTTAGATAGATTTTCAATGCTTTTAATTAATCCCCCATAGTCCTCTTTTAAGGAGGTTTATGGGGGATTTTAATATATTGCAACTGTAAAAAGAATGAGTTTTAAGACTGAGTACATATAGCAATACCAAATCTTTTAACATCACCAAAAGACGTAGTTTTCGTGGATATATCCCACAATAATTAATTAAGCTTCTTCTATAAATACCTCTAAAAATTTGGTAAAAAAATATTATTATCTTTGTAAAAATTCATGTTAATGCTTTGTAAGCATGATTAACTTAGCGGTAATTAACTCCCGAACATCTCCCCAAAGTATTAAAAATATTTGCTCTAATTCCCTAATTAAAAATTAAGCCTAGGAAGGATCTAGGCTTACCTCAAGCTTATTGAATTATTTACAGCTTACTAAAGCCTAAAAGTATCGAATAAATAATGAAAATACTTGATAGTCTAACCACACCATCGTTGCTGCAAACTCTGCAATTAATCGCTAAACCCACAAAAACTTTAGAAAATTATGCTACCAAGTATGGTGACATTTTCACAATGCGGGTAATGGGTTTAAAGTCGCCACCGATAGTATTTTTTAGCCATCCCCAAGCAATTAGTGATTGTTTTGCCGTCCCTGCACACAAGTTAGATTTTAAAAAAGCAACACATGTATTTAAACCCTTGTTTGGAGAGAATTCTATTGTATTTAAAGAAGCGCGATCACACCAACAACAACGGCAGTTATTACTACCAGCATTTCATGGCGATAATTTAAAGTCTTATGGACAAGCAATTTGCCAAATTGCTGAAGAACTTACACAAAGTTGGACATCAGGTACAAATATTTGTATACACAAATTAATGTCAAAGATCACTTTAGAAATTATCTTACAAGTGGTATTTGGTATTACTCATGGTGTGCGTTACCAACAATTAAAAGAACAATTGAGTGCTTTATTAGAAGACGTAACTAAACCTTGGTATTCCAGCTTGTTTTTCTTTCCTTCGCTGCAAAAAGATTTAGGCGCATGGAGTCCTTGGGGAATTTTCTTAAAAAGACGAGAGCAAATTGATAAACTCATCTATGCAGAAATTTCTGAAAGACGTTGGCAAAATGATGCTATGCGTACAGATATTCTCAGTCTGCTGATGTCAGCACATGACGTAAATGGGCAACAGATGACAGATGAGGAATTACGCGATCAACTCGTTTCATTATTGCTGTTGGGTTACGAAACTACATCTGGTGTATTAGCCTGGATATTTTATTTAATTCACTCTCATCCAGAGGTTAAACATCGGCTAATGCAAGAACTAAGCACCTTGGACAACCTCACGAATCCTGAAGCAATTACACAATTACCTTATCTCACTGCCGTCTGTCAAGAAACACTGCGAATTCATCCTATTGCTCTAATTTGCACACCACGAATGCTAAAAGAGCCAGTGGAAATTATGGGGCATAAATTTACATCAGAAACAGTTTTAGTTCCATGTATTCATTTAGCACATCGCCGAACAGACACTTACCCAGAACCAGAACAGTTTCGTCCAGAAAGATTCCTCAACCAAAAATTTTCACCTTACGAATATTTACCCTTTGGTGGAGGTTATCGCGGTTGCATTGGTGCAGCATTTTCTATGTATGAACTGAAATTAGTAACAGCCATAATATTATCCCGTTTTGAATTAAGCCTTACTGATAAACGTCCAGCATATCCAGTCCGTCGTGGTATTACAATTGTCCCTAGCGGCGGTGTAAAAATGGTTGTTACTAAAAAGGCAAAATTTAAAAGACAAACAATACTTTCTACTTGATTACTCAATCTTCCGATTTGCATATACCTAAATACAGATCCGCTCTTTAGCATATAGCCTTTACAGTAAATAGTAAGAGGACATTTAGGAGATTACTAATCCATGCCTGATGAGCATCGGTTGGAGGAAAAATTTTTATCCCAGGAAGCTGAAAGAAGAGTATCTGAAAAGCTAGATGAAGTAGAAAAAATAGAAATAGATGTACAAACCGATCTGTTTAAAATAGTTCAGGGACAGGCGGATGGAGTTTCGGTTGCAGGACAAGGATTAACGATCGAAAAAGATATTCGCGTACAAGAAATAAAACTGCAAACAGAAAGTATTACCATTAATCCCTTAAGCGCCCTTTTTGGCCAAATAGAACTTAACGATCCAGTAAATGCCATTGCTCGTATTATACTCACAGAAGTAGATATGAACCGCACCTTGGCATCAGACTTTGTTCGCAGCAAGATGCAAGATTTTGATTTGGATGTAGATGGCAGAATTGTAAGTTTTGAAGCACAAAAAATTGAAATATTTTTACCTGGTGATGGCAAAATAGAATGTAGGGGAAGAGTACTGTTAAAGGAAAAGGGAAATACTCGCCCTTTGGCTTACACTGCGATCGCACGTCCACGCACTCATTCACAACCCGCGATGCTGGAGAGTTTTAACTGCACTGAGGGCGGGGGAATTTCCATAGAAGTAGTTACAGCTTTAATGCAGAAAGCAAAAGAGTTGATGAATATACCATATTTTAAATGGAAAGATATGGTGTTTCATATTAAAGATATAAAAGTGGAAACTGGTAGTTTAATACTGATGGTAGAAACTCAAGTGAGGCAAATACCATCATCGTCAAATTTTTCATCTACTTAGTAGAATTAACCTTAATTAAAGATAATTTTTGTTACTGAAGGATGATGTAAAAGTAATAAAATGTTTCTACTATTTAGAAAGCTACTTATTTCTAAATTCCAACTATGCAAGAGTATGATGTTGTGCTGATCGGTGCTGGACACAATGGGTTAGTTTGTGCGGCTTACTTGTTGAAAGCTGGTTATAGCGTCCTGTTACTGGAAAAGCGCTCTGTTCCAGGTGGTGCAGCAACAACTGAAGAATGTTTACCGCAAGAGGCTCCTGGATTTAAATTTAACTTGTGCGCTATTGACCATGAGTTTATTCACTTGGGGCCAGTTGTTGAAGAATTAGAATTAGAAAAATACGGCTTGCATTATTTGGAGTGCGATCCAGTTGTTTTCTGTCCTCATCCTGATGGCAAGTATTTCTTAGGGCATAAGTCGCTAGAAAAAACTTGTGCAGAAATTGCTCGTTATAATGAACGTGATGCCAAAAAATACGCAGAATTTGTAGATTATTGGCAACGAGCAATCGGTGCAATGATTCCGATGTTTAATGCACCGCCAAAGTCAATTATAGATATTGTTGGCAACTACGATATCAAAAAATTCAAAGATTTATTTTCGGTTATTGGTTCGCCAAACAAAACGCTGGACTTTATTCGCACTATGTTAACCAGCGCCGAGGATTTACTTAACGAGTGGTTTGATGAAGAATTTCTAAAAGCGCCACTAGCAAGGCTAGCATCAGAACTTGGTGCGCCACCATCGCAAAAAACCCTTGCCATTGGTGCAATTATGATGGCGATGCGTCATAACCCTGGCATGGCCAGACCTCGCGGCGGAACTGGCGCATTAGTGCAAGCTTTGGTGAATTTAGTCACAAGTAAAGGTGGCGTTATTCTTACAGATCAGCATGTTGAAAAAGTTTTAATTGATGATGGTAAAGCTGTTGGCGTGCGGGTTGCTGGTGGTAAAGAATATCGCGCCAAATATGGGGTTATTTCTAATATTGATGCCAAGCGGTTGTTCTTACAAATGACTGATAAAAGTGATGTTGATGGAGCCGACCCAGATTTATGGGAAAGGTTAGAACGCCGCATTGTTAACAATAACGAAACCATCCTTAAGATAGACTTAGCTTTAGACGAACCACTGCATTTTCCACACCACGCTCACAAAGATGAATATCTCGTTGGTTCTATCTTGATTGCCGATTCTGTGGCTCATGTAGAACAGGCTCATAGTAAATGTACTTTGGGAGAGATTCCTGATGCTGACCCATCAATGTATGTGGTGATGCCTAGCTACTTAGACCCTACATTAGCACCACCAGGTAAGCACACTGTATGGATTGAGTATTTTGCCCCTTATCAAATTGCCGGTGCAGAAGGTACTGGTTTAAAAGGTACTGGCTGGACAGATGAGTTGAAAAATAAAGTTGCAGATAGAGTGGTTGATAAGTTGGCAGACTATGCACCAAATGTCAAAAATGCAACTATCGCTCGTCGTGTTGAAAGTCCAGCAGAACTAGGAGAAAGATTAGGTGCTTACAAAGGAAATTATTACCATGTTGACATGACTTTAGATCAGATGATATTTTTCCGTCCATTACCAGAAATAGCAAACTACAAAACGCCAATTGATAATCTATTTTTGACTGGTGCTGGTACTCATCCAGGTGGTTCGATTTCGGGAATGCCGGGACGCAATTGTGCCCGCGCCTTTTTACAGGCAAAACATCCTATTAGCCAAACCTTAAAGGATGCAAGAGATTCGATTAAGTCAACTGTCGAGTCAGTCTTTGGAATTAATTAGGCGTTGCAAACATAAAGCCTATTATTATCTATTTTTTGCCTTCATGTCTTTGTACTGAAAATCGAATTTTGGTATCACAAAGATATGAAGGTATTATTTAAAGTATCGTCTTAAATAGGAATCTGTTTTGATGTTTGTTCGTGCAACCTTGCGTAGACGTACTTATTTGCGTGGGTAGGAAAGAAGGTTTTTTAGTTGTACGGAGTTTTTTTTAAATAAAATATGAGTCCTATAGACTTTACAAGCGAGAAGTTACATTGATAGACTTCCCATAATTTTTGCAAATATAACGCTGATAGTAATCATTGAGAATCAGTTATTGGCATCCCCCCAACGAGAGATGTTAATCTGATGCGGTTTTAAGTTGCATAGTTTCAATCGCTAAAAAGAGGCAAAGACGTAATTTGAATGATGATTAGCTTAGATAAATGCTTGAAAAATGAAGCAACTAACATCATTGTTTAGCGAAAACTATTACGATCGCCTATGGCGGGTGGTATACCATTGCACTCTTAGTAATTACCAAACACTTGCAATGTCTACAACAGGCGACATTTACACAATATATACAACACAAATAATTGTTTTTTTAATGAAATAGGTACTAAGTAATTGCTTTATGTAGATTTAATATGATAATCTAGCCTACGCTTGATTTTAATAAACATCTATGCGTCGTCAACAAAGCTCTTTCTGAAAAGATAAGTGAATTAATGCGTAAAAACTAGTGTATTTTGATAATACTCAAAAAAAGAACGAATTTTAACATCATCTCATAAGTTTTGTAGGTAAAGCATGATTGTTCAGCGCTGCTTCGTTGCATCTGGTTTGATAGCTTTCTTCGCATTTGGTTGTAGTGGTGGGGCAAACTCATCAATAGAAAATACTACACAAGTTGTCCAAGAAAGTAATGTAACCCAGCTTTTCATAGAAGCGAAGGCTACCCAAAAAGCAGAAGACTTTTTTCATCAAGGTAATAATTTATTAGATGGACAACGTTATGAAGATGCAATAAAGGCATACGATAAAGCGATCGCCATCAAAGTTGAGAGTCCTGAAGCTTGGATTAACCGTGGCATAGCTTTAACATCGTTGCAACGTTACCAAGATGCTCTTGCATCCTATGATAAAGCGATCGCGATCAAACCCGATAAATATGAAGCCTGGTATAATCGTGGCATAGCTTTGACATCGTTGCAGCGCTACAAAGACGCGATCGCATCTTACGATAAAGCGATCGCCATTCAACCCAACAAATATCAAGCCTTAATTAACCGAGGCATTGCACTGACAAAGCTACACCGCTACCAAGACGCGATCGCATCTTATGATAGAGCGATCGTCATCAAGCAAGATTTGCACCAAGCATATTACAACAAAGCTTGCTCTTATGCTTTACAAAGCAATTTAGAATTGGCAATTGAGAACCTAGACAAAGCAATTGAGCTTGTTCCTGATAAATACAAGAAATTAGCAAAAACTGATCCAGACTTTAGCAAAGTGCGTAGTGAAAAGCAATTTCAGGAATTAATCCAATAGTATTTGATCGCCACCACTCAGTGTAGAATATAAGCCTGCGGCAGCAAGGATTTTTTCTTGAGCGGTTTACGATTAGACATGAAAAAATTGTTAATCACCGGAGCAAGTGGTTTTTTAGGATGGCATCTTTGCCAGCTTGCAAAACCAGAATGGGAGATTTATGGCACTTATTTATCCCATCCTTTAGAGATTCCTGGCATTAAAACGTTAAAAGCAAACTTAACAAATTTCCAGGAATTAAAACGCATATTTAATGATGTTAAACCAGAAGCAGTTATTCATACTGCTGCCCATTCGCAACCAAATTTTTGTCAAACAAACCCCAAAGAATCGCACGCAATTAACGTTATCGCATCATGCAATATTGCCGGACTTTGCGCGGATAATTCTATTCCTTGTGCTTTTACTTCAACCGACTTAGTTTTTGATGGCTTAAATGCTCCCTATCAAGAAATAGATGCCGTGTGTCCTGTCAACCTTTACGGTGAGCAGAAAGCGATCGCAGAAGCAGGTATGCTAGAAAGATATCCTCTGACAGCAGTGTGTCGAATGCCCTTGATGTTTGGTGCAGCAACACCGACAGCAAAAAGCTTTATTCAGCCATTTATTCAAACTTTACAAGCAGAAAAAGAACTAAATTTATTTATAGATGAATTTCGCACACCAGTAAGTGGAACAACTGCCGCTAAAGGACTTTTATTAGCATTAGAAAAAGTTAACGGCATCATTCACTTAGGTGGCAAAGAGCGGCTTTCGCGTTATGATTTTGGAAAAATATTAGTTGAGGTATTTCAACTCCCCACTACCAAGCTCAAATCTTGCCGACAAGAAGATGTGAAAATGGCAGCACCTAGACCAGCAGATGTTTCTTTGGATAGTTCCAAAGCTTTTGCATTGGGGTATCAGCCTTTATCTTTAAAAGAAGAATTGCAGAATTTAATCAATAGTTAATCATCAGGTTGTATTTGTTGTGTACCTAACCAATGACGGAAGCTGGAATGATAGAGACTATAATAAGTTTCTCCGTCAATTTGTTCTTGGTGTAAGAATTCAAGCCAACTTTCTAGAACTTCCTCAACTTCATATTCATCAGTATCAATGATTTCTGCAATTGCTTCTACTGAGATTGCTTTTTGCTGCTGAATTAGGACATTTAACACATCTGTGCTATGTTCCGTCCCTTGTTTGGGTGGAATCATTTGGTGTAAATGCTGCTGATAATATGCTTCTAAAGCAGGCGGGAGTTCATTGTACTGAAAAGGTTCCGCACTTATTATCTGACTGACATACATAAAATTATTCTCGCTCAAAGTGGTGATGCGATCGCAGAAATTTTCCTCATTAATCTGGTGATTACTCAACCAAGATTTAATATCCCCCCTTGTTAAGGGGGGTTGGGGGGATCTCTTCAACGCTTAGGTAACTTTGAATATAAGCTTGAATATCCCGCCGATTTTCTTCTGGATAATCTGCCAAATCCAGACTTTGCGATGGCGTTTCAATTAATAAACCCGACTTCTCCCGCAAAAAAGGTCTACGAGTGAGGAGAAAATAGACCCTATCGGGGAGATAGCGGGGGAGATAAAACAGATTTGTCCCAGGTGGTTGGCTATTGCGGTCAATGCAATTCAACCCATCAATGGCAATTATCAGTTTTTGATGAGGTTCTAACTCATCGCTGATTTGCTGGAGAAGACTAGAGAAAAACCAACTTCCCTCTGTGGCGTTATCTGGGAGGGAGGCGTAACTAAGCGAGTATTGATTAATTAGTTGCGTGCAGATATTTATGAGAAATTCGTCACCCCGATTTTTACCCTCAAGTTCGGCATTGTAATAAATCACGTGAGGATTATCTGCCACATATTTGGCAAGGATGGCACTTTTACCGCTACCGGGTGCGCCAATGATGGTGAAATAACCGTGGCGATGGCGGTGGAGAAAGTTGTTAATAGCCGTGAAGACAAATTCACGACCGACAAAGTTGTGGCTTTTTTGTTGAATGATTTCCTCAAACTCCCTTGGATGTCCTCTGGAATTGATTGCAGTGGGTGGTTTGGGTGATGAGTTCATAATTCTGAGGAATAATTAAAAGATAAGGCAAGGCTGGGGGTAGTCATGACTGTGCAGTTATTAAGACGGAAGTTCACAGTTGAGCAATTTCATAAAATGATTGAGTCGGGGATTCTGTCAGAAGATGACCGGGTGGAATTGATTCGGGGAGAGATTATAGAGATGTCGCCTATTGGGACAAAACACGCTGCTTGTGTCAATCGACTGATTAATTTGTTGATGCAGTTGTTGGGAAAGCGCGTCATACTTGCTGCTCAAAATCCAATTGCATTGAACAATAACTCAGAACCTCAGCCAGATGTAGCATTACTCAAACCCCGTGATGACTTTTATGAAACCGCACACCCCCAACCCCAGGATATTTTTTTACTAATTGAAGTAGCTGATTCGACTGTCATGTATGACCGGGAAGAGAAAATTCCTTTATATGCCCAAGCAAACATAATTGAAGTTTGGTTAGTAGATATTAACGAGCAAATTGTCGAAGTTTATCAACAGCCAACAGCTGCAAGATATCAGTTTATGCAAAAGTTTGCTAGCGGTCAAACTTTATCAATTCCAGCCTTCCTCGACGTGAATATTACCGTCAAGGAAATCTTTGGCAGATAACATTATTTCTCCCCTCATCCCTCTCTCATCCCTTCAAGGCGCAAAAAATGTACCCTACCTGATTGTTCCCCTGCGACAATTGTCATGCCATCTGGTGCAACAGCGCAGCAATTGATAGGATATTCCCCCGTGAAAGTGGTAATAACCTTTCCAGTTAAAAAATTCCAGACTTTCAGGGTGTTGTCATCGGAGGCAGAAATCACCTGTTGCCCATTGGGGGTGACGGCGACGGCTTTTACCCAGTCACTATGACCATTGAGGGTGAATTGTTCCTCCCCTGTTGCCAGATTCCAGACTTTCAGGGTGTTGTCAGAGGAAGCAGAAATCACCTGTTGCCCATTGGGGGTGACGGCGACGGCTTTTACCGAGTCACTATGACCATTGAGGGTGAATTGTTCCTCCCCTGTTGCCAGATTCCAGACTTTCAGGGTGTTGTCATCGGAGGCAGAAATCACCTGTTGCCCATTGGGGGTGACGGCGACGGCTTTTACCCAGTCACTATGACCATTGAGGGTGAATTGTTCCTCCCCTGTTGCCAGATTCCAGACTTTCAGGGTGTTGTCAGAGGAAGCAGAAATCACCTGTTGCCCATTGGGGGTGACGGCGACGGCTTTTACCCAGTCACTATGACCATTGAGGGTGAATTGTTCCTCCCCTGTTGCCAGATTCCAGACTTTCAGGGTGTTGTCAGAGGAAGCAGAAATCACCTGTTGCCCATTGGGGGTGACGGCGACGGCTTTTACCGAGTCACTATGACCATTGAGGGTGCGGAGTAAGCGTCCTCCTGCTGGAGTTAAACTACGGGTTAAGGGACACAGCCAAGGGGTAGTTTTCCCTTGCTTTATTTTGCCAATAATGCCTGAATTTCCTCTGGCATTTTCTCATGTAGTAACCGTCCGTGCAATTGACTCGCTAATTGCTGCTTATCTATTACTAAAATATGTGCTGATAGTCTCAATACTCCTTGAATTAATTTGAGACTTTTAACTTTTTCAGAGTTATATTCTGGATAATTTAATGTCTCTACATCATCAATTAAATCATAATCTTCAATTAGCGACTGCACCCCCAATTCAGGATAGTTAATCTTGTCAGTGATGAATTTAAAATCAGTCAGAGTTGCATAATACTTCTCTAAATTTTCTGATTTGACCAGATTATAAGGATATCTATCTAGACGAGCTTTTTGGGAATAGGATTTTTTTGCTTTTGATTTTTTATGAGTCTTCATCATCTTCCTCATTCTCCCGTTCCCAGTAATCTACAATACGTTGATTCACTTTTTAAGTAGCTTACGCTTTGTATTCAGAACTGGTTTAGATTTGAGAAAGTCTAGAAAACTAGCATGGTATATGCTGTAACAATTGTCTCCATCGATTGTCTGCTCCTTCAAATACTCAACCCACTCATCTAAAACTAATTGCACATCATATTCCTCCTGTTTAGCAATATCTGCTATCATCTTCCACGTAATTGGTGTGCCAATCTCCACTAAAATAAACAGGATAAATACTTTTACTTCTTGGGGCTTTACATCCATTCTCATCCGTACCCAATGAACTTGATAATAGTCCTGAAGACCATCGGGTAATTGCGTTAAATTTAGGTCTTGATAGTCACCTTTAGCAATTCCTGGCAAAACATAGCGCAGGTACATGAAATTATTTTCGCTCTTAGTTGCTACCTGCTCAACAAAATCATTATCATCAATATTGCGGTCTTTAATCCATTGTCTAAGTGCCTTCTTATGGTCTTCATCGACATTCAAAAATAACCCAATATACTTTTTGATATCTTCACGGCTCAAATTAACATAGTCATTTGCCCTTAAATCTAGCTCCTCCATCGGGACATCTGGTGCAGACAAGCGTTTTTTATCTATAGTATATGGTCGTCTAGTCAGCAGAAAATAGACACGTTCCGGTAGCGCCGTTGGTAAATCTAAAAGATTTCCCCCAGCTTCTTGCTCCACTTCATCCAAAGCATCAACTACAATTACCAGACTTTCACTAACAGGAATTCTCTTACTAACTTGTTCTAGTAAATCAGCTAAATTAGCCTTCTCGACATTCTGCAACTGGTAACGCTTACTTAATTGCTTGCGAATACTTTCAAGAAATAGCTCCGCTCGATTGCTACTAGTTTGGCGAATATTAAAATAGCATGGTGATTTATTATCCCAAACGTATTTAGCAGCAATAGTACTCTTCCCCATCCCCGCATCACCCGCTACTGTAAAATAACCACTGCGATTTTTATTGCAAAATTGCTTAAATGCGTCAAAAACAAACTGACGACCACAAAACGAGCGAATTTTTTCTCTAATTAACGACTTAAATTCTGTTGGATACTCATCTAAATTCCATTCAGGGAAAGGCTCAAACTCTATTGATTTACTTCTTTTAGCAACCTGAATAAATATTTCCCCAAATTCCTCCAACTGCGATCGCAGTTCAATTTTCATCAATCGGATATCATATTCTGAATCCGTTCCCTGCAAAAACTTTTCTACTTTCTTGTAGAAACCCAAAGGATTATTTGAAGTATAAGCACTCCAAAAAGCATTTTTAATTTCTCTTTCTCGAAAAAGATTCAGCAGTACTTCCTGCTTATCCACACCATACTCAATTAAAGAATAAACATAAACACCATCAACATCTTTAGGTGGTTGTACTGGGTCAAAATTGAATTGTTTTAAGGTTCTAACTACAGTTTCATTGCGTTGAGCTTGATTAATAACTAGAGAAGCCTCAGGTTTAGCAATACTTTTAAGTGCATTAACTACAGGGTCAATATTCATCTTCGCTAGCAGTAGAGATAATTTTTACACCTGTAACATATCCTAACGACAGATGACAAAATTAAGCAAAGATATACTTGTATAATAGCGATACCTTTGGTAAGCTGCGCTAACCCTCCCTCTTCTCTCTTCCTCTGCGTCCTCTGCGCCTCTGCGGTTCGATTTTCACACTCATTGCCAAAGCGCGTAGGCATAACCCTTCGTAGACATTGCCTAGCTATTTCGAGTTCCAAAGCTCAACTTTGACCTTTTGAGGCTCAACTTTGACCTTCTGAGGCTCAACGTTGACCTTCTGAGGCTCAACTATAAATCAATACGGTTCACTTAAGGGCTACTGGCAAAAATTTTGGGTTTTTGAGACGCGATAAATCGCCGTCTCTACAAGTGTTTTGGTCTTATCTGAACTGTATTGAACTATAAATATTTCTATCTTACGCAGAGAGAGAGTTTATTCTAAAAAAATCCCCCCAACTTTCTGTAAACGAGAGTTGGGGGGAGCAAGCTTTAACTAAACTGTATGGTTTTATGAGGAATAAGCATCCATTGGCAGACATGAGCAAACAAAATTCCGATCGCCAAAAGCTGCATCAATGCGACCGACAGCAGGCCAGAATTTATACTCACGAGTCCAAGGTGCAGGATAGGCAGCTTGTTCACGAGAATAGGGATGCTGCCATTCTCCGGTGATGAGACTTTCGGCAGTGTGGGGTGCGTTCTTCAAAACATTATCTTGAGCATCCACCTTGCCAACTTCTATTTCGGCAATTTCTTGGCGAATAGCAATCAACGCATCACAGAAACGATCCAACTCTTGCTTAGATTCACTTTCTGTAGGTTCCACCATGATTGTACCCCCTACAGGCCAGGAGACAGTCGGCGCATGGAAACCATAATCCATGAGACGCTTGGCGACATCATCGATTTCGATCGCAGCTGATTTTTTGAGCGATCGCAAATCTAAAATACATTCATGGGCAACTAGACCATTTTTCCCCTGATACAAAACCGGATAGTACGATTCTAGTTTTTTCGCAATGTAGTTAGCGTTGAGAATCGCCACTTTAGTAGCTTGGGTTAAACCATCTGCACCCATCATGGCGATGTACATCCAAGAAATCACCAAGATACTTGCACTACCCCAAGGCGCAGCCGCCACAGCACCAATATGTGAGTGCTGAGTTGAGTCGTTGATAGTAACAACAGGATGTCCGGGTAGAAAAGGCACAAGATGAGAGGCTACCCCAATGGGCCCCATACCAGGGCCACCGCCACCATGAGGAATACAGAAGGTTTTGTGCAAGTTTAAATGGCAGACATCCGCGCCAATATCTCCAGGACGGCAAATTCCCACTTGGGCATTCATATTTGCCCCATCCATGTAAACTTGTCCGCCATGACTATGGACAACAGCGCAGATTTCCTGAATTGGTTCCTCAAACACACCGTGAGTTGAGGGATATGTCACCATTAAGGCGGCGAGTTCATGGCTGTGTTTTTCTGCCTTTGCCTTCAAGTCATCAACGTCAATATTACCTTGTGAGTCACAGGCAACTGCCACCACCTTCATCCCACACATTACCGCACTTGCTGGGTTTGTCCCGTGTGCCGAGGTAGGAATCAAACAAACATTGCGGTGTGCTTCACCCCGATTTTCGTGATATTGACGAATTACTAAAAGTCCAGCATATTCACCCTGAGAACCAGCATTTGGTTGCAGAGAAATTCCGGCAAACCCGGTAATTTCAGCTAACCATGCCTCAAGTTGCTGGAATAGGATTTGATAACCCTGAGTTTGCGACGCAGGGGCAAATGGATGAATCTTGCCAAATTCTTCCCAAGTTACCGGAATCATTTCAGCAGTTGCATTCAACTTCATTGTGCAAGAACCCAAAGGAATCATCGATGTCGTTAGCGACAAGTCCTTGCTTTCCAGCTTGTGCAGATAACGCAACAACTCAGTTTCTGAGTGATAACGGTTAAATACAGGATGGGTAAGATAGTTACTGGTGCGGGCAAAGGTTGAGTTTTGTAGAGATGATTTGCGCCGTGCTGCAATTAAGTCTCCAATTTCTTTAAAACCGAACAATAGACTATCAGGTGCTGCAAAAATCTCGAAAAGCTCTATTAAATCATCTGCTGTAGTTGTTTCATCTACAGAGATACCAACGGCAGTGTCATCAAAAATCCGCAGGTTAATATTCCGTGCTTGACAAGCTTCGAGAATTACCTCTAGGCTGCGTGTTCCCAATTCTACTCGCAGTGTATCAAAGAAATGTTCAGAACTAATTTTGTAACCCAGATGCTTTAGTCCTGCTGCCAACATTAAAGTTAGCTGGTGGATATTCTCCGCAATTTGCTTAAGTCCATCTGGCCCATGATAGACGGCGTACATACTCGCCATTACCGCCAGTAGCACCTGTGCAGTACAAATATTACTAGTAGCTTTCTCGCGGCGGATGTGCTGTTCGCGGGTTTGCAACGCAAGACGTAATGCAGGCTTACCTTGAGCATCTTTTGATACTCCTACAATTCGCCCTGGAACCAGCCGCTTATACTCTTCCTTCGTAGCAAAGTATGCCGCATGAGGTCCCCCAAACCCCAACGGAATACCGAAACGCTGGGTGCTGCCCACAGCAATATCAGCGCCAAATTCCCCAGGAGGGGTGAGCAAAGTTAAACTTAAAGGATCTGCTGCTACCGTCACCAATGCACCCTTAGCATGGGCTTTTTCTATAAAAGCGCGGTAGTCGTAAATGGTGCCATCACTTGCAGGGTATTGCAAAACAGCCCCAAAAATTGCTCGATCAAAATCAAATGTTTGATGATCGCCGACAATGATATTAATCCCTAATGGTTTAGCACGTGTTTGTAACACGTCAATAGTTTGGGGATGGCAGTCATGAGAGACAAAATAGGCATTTGCCTGATTTTTGGAGACACCATAGCTTAGACTCATTGCTTCAGCTGCGGCTGTGGCTTCATCTAGTAACGAAGCATTGGCGATTTCCAAACCTGTAAGATCAATAATCAGGGTTTGGAAATTTAGTAGCGCTTCCAGTCGTCCTTGGGCAATTTCTGGTTGATAAGGAGTGTAAGCAGTATACCAACCTGGATTTTCTAAGATGTTACGCCCAATTACAAGCGGGGTAATAGTGTCGTAATATCCCATACCGATATATGAGCGGAAAACCTGATTTTTAGCAGCAATTTTTTTTAAGGATGCCAGTGCTGCATACTCACTTTCGGCTTCTGGTAACTTTAGCGGTTGCTTCAGGCGGATTGTCTGGGGAACTGTTTTGTCAATTAGGGCATCCAGGCTGGGAAATCCCAAAACCTTAAGCATTTGCTGGATGTCGTCGGAGTTAGGGCCAATGTGTCTTGGCGCAAAACTACTTAATTTTTGACTTTTTTGATTCAGCACTTGCTGCTCATTCGATTTGAGAATAGGGGCGTTCAATACCACAAATTACTCTCCAGATGGTACTCTTTCATATTTTGCAATAAATACTCATGAGAAGTAGGTGTAAATTTCTAATTCATCTAAATTTCATGACTTATCTTCGAGTGGAGTGGTAAGAGGACACGGTGACGCAGGGAAATTTCATTCTCTGCGTCCCTGCATCTTTTTTCTTCTTTACTCGCCTTCCACCTGTGCACGATACTCATCTGCTGTCAAGGCATCCTCAATTTCACCAGGGTCATTGACGCGCACTTTCAAAAACCATCCCTCACCATAGGGGTCTTCTGAAACTTCTTCAGGAGAATTAATTAAGGCTTCATTGCGTTCTATAACAGTGCCTGTGACTGGTGAATTCAGTTCTTCAACGGCTTTCACTGATTCAATTGTGCCAAAGTTTTCTCCCCTGGTAAGAGCATCGCCAATTTCTGGCAGTTCCAAAAAGACGATATCACCCAATTCATGTACGGCAAACTCAGTAATGCCAATAGTGGCAATTTCGCCATCTATTCGAACGTATTCATGAGAATCGAGGTATCTAAAATCTTGAGGATATTCAAAAGACATATCACTTCCTCTCCCTTATCAAAAAAATTATTGCCCCAAAAGTCATCCAAGCCATATTTGGTAATGAACCTTACTGTAGATTGAGTAACTCACAACACATTATTCCTTAAAAACCCCAGCGCTTATCAGTTGGCAGCACGATTTTTTGACCGATAAAAGGGACGTTTAACTACAACTGCTGGGTAAGCTTTGCCGCGAATTTCGACTTCTAGCTGTTGACCAACGGTTGCTAATTGGGTAGGAACGTAAGCTAAAGCAATGGGATAACCCAGTGTAGGCGACAGAGTGCCACTAGAAACTTCTCCCACAACTTTACCTGTGGATAACACTTGGTAGCCATGACGGGCAATATTGCGTCCTTGGGTTTGTAAACCTACCAATCGACGCTTCACTCCCTTGGATTTTTGCTCTGCTAAAACTTCTCTTCCAATAAAATCACCTTTGGTATCTAAGTGGACTAGCCACCCCAAACCTGCTTCTAAGGGTGTGGTGGTGTCATCAATATCTTGTCCGTAAAGTGCCATTGCTGCTTCTAGGCGCAGAGTGTCTCTCGCACCAAGTCCACAGGGGATAACACCACTTTTATGGAGACTTCGCCACAATTCTACTCCCACATCTAGGTCTACCATCACCTCAAAGCCATCTTCTCCGGTGTAACCTGTGCGGGCCAGGAAGGCAGGTTTACCTAGTAAGGTTGCTTCTAAATGTCCGAAGGCTTTGATTGGTTGTAAGTCTTCTTGCACTAAAGGTTGGAGATATTTAATCGCTTTTGTCCCTTGCACCGCAATTAAGACTTTATCTGGTGAAAGGTCTTGGAATTGCACTTTATCCAGGTCAAGATGTTGTAAAATCCATGCTTTATCTTTACCAGAGGTTGCTGCATTGACGATAATAAATGCCTTTTGTATACCAGTGGTGTCTTCACCTTGGTAATAAACAATGATGTCGTCAATAATTCCCGCTTGGTGGTTTAACAATACGGTGTATTGTGCTTGACCGGGTTGCAATCGGCTCAAGTCTGAAGGCACTAGAGACTGGAGTTGGGAAATGAGATTTTTACCTTGGAGGGTAAATTTACCCATGTGGGAAATATCGAACATTCCGGCTGCATTTCTTACAGCCTCATGTTCTCGGCTAATGCCACTAAATTGCACGGGCATTTCCCAACCACCAAAGCTGGTAAAGCGGGCTTTGAGTTCTACACCCACTTGATATAAAGGGGTTCGCGCCAGAGATTGGGTGTTGTCTTCTTGATTAGCCACAGGTAATTTTGCGTAGATGCGGAGCAACTTGCCTTTAGGCATCGCACCTCAACATCTATCATCCTACGAGATGCTTTCTGGTTTTACAGTCTTGTGTATCAAATTAGGGCATGGGGCATTGGGCATTGAACATGAAGAAGAGACAAGGGAGACAAGGAAGAGGGGGGAGACAAGGAAGAGGGGGGAGACAAAAGAGAGACTTGTTCAATAATTCCCCCTTGTCTTCCTGGCTCCCCTGCTGCTCCCTGCCCCACGCACTCTCTCCACTCCCCACTCCCTTGTCCCCTTCTGTGAGGTTTAATAGTTAATGGTAGAAGTGTTGAGATTTATTAAGAAGAGATTATGAAATATTGGCGACTGTTAGCTAGCTTTGTTTTAGCTATGGTTCTTTTTTTGTTTCCCCTATCGGCGGAAGCTGCAAGTTCTTCTAGCATTACCCGTTCTATGGGTAATGATGAACTAAAGGCGAAGGATTACTCTGGTCAAAATTTAGTTGGTAGTGAGTTTACCAATCTCAAATTAGAGAATGCTAATTTTAGCAATGCTGACTTACGTGGTGGCGTTTTTAACGGTACCCTATTGGAAGGAGTAAATCTGCATGGTGTTGATTTTAGTGAAGGCATAGCTTATCTCACAAGGTTTAAGGATGCTGATTTAAGTGATGCTGTCTTGACCGATGCAATGATGCTACGTTCTACTTTTGACGATGTAAATGTCACAGGCGCTGATTTTACAAATGCAATTTTAGATGGAACGCAAGTGAAAAAGCTTTGTGTTAAAGCAAGTGGGGTAAATTCTAAAACTGGTGTAGATACTCGTCAGTCTTTAGGATGTAAGTAAAATCTAACCCCTCTTCTTGGCTGGTGGAGAGGGGGATATTATTTTAACTAATAGGGGTAGGACAGACTCAGGAAGAATCGTGGTCTAACTAAGAGTCTGAAACAGTCTTTAATTACGAATTACGAATTACGAATTACACGCAGCGATGTCTAACGAAAAGTCGCTACCGCTTCGCTAATGCGTCTACGCTAGCGATATGCTTCTTTTAAAAAGCTGGCATAATTTGCCCGAATTGTCATAGTAGTAGGATGACCTACACCTAAAGTTCGTTCGCAAATTTTCAAAGCTTGTTCAAATAAGGGTTTGGCTTTCTTATAGCGTCTTGTCTGACGGTAGAGTGCTGCAAGATTGTTCAGGCTAATGGCGACATCGGGATGTTCCTCTCCCAGTAGGCGTTTACTCAGTTCTAAAGCTTGCTGATACAAAGGTTCGGCTTTACTGTAACGTCTTGTAGATTCGTAGAGTTGTGCTAAATTATTCAGGCTAGTGGCGACATCAAGATGGTTGTCTCCTAGCAGGCGTTTTCTCATTTCTAAAGCTTTTTTCAGCAAGGGTTCGGCTTTGCTATAGCGCCCCATATAACAGTACAATGCTGCTAAATTGTTCAGGGTAGTGGCAACATGGGGATGTTCTTCTCCCACTAGGCGTTTCCACAGTTTTAAAGCTTGCTGATACAAAGGTTCAGCTTCTTTGTAGCGTCCTGTAGATTCATAGAGTAATGCTAAATAGCTCAAGGTAGTGGCAACATCGGTATGTTCCTCTCCCAACAGGCGTTTTCTCAGTTCTAAAGCTTGCTGATACAATGGTTCAGCTTCGCTGTAACGTCCTGTAAAATCGTAAAGTTGCGCTAAATTGTTCAGGCTAGTGGCGACATCGGGATGTTCTAAACCAAGACGATTTTTAGTTAGTTCTACACACTGTTGTAACCAAGATTCTGCTTGCTGATAAAGTCCTTGACCTTGATAAAACCAGGCTAATTTGGTAAACAGAGTAATGAGATTTTCATCGCTCACATACTGGGATAGGTGGGTTGCAACTTCTGTTATGTGCGGGATATGTGGAGTGAGATTGGCAATATCTTCAGGGGTAAGCTGTTGCGGAATTAGCTTTGCTACCTCTAACATCATCGCTGCAAATTTAGTTTTTGCTTCATCCGCCTCGCCTGACTTCTCCAACTTCATTTGGAAAAGTTGCCGAATCATTGGATTTAGACGATAAATTCCTTGACTTTCCTGTTGTAGTAAATGTAATTCGAGTAAGTCGGCTATAGCTTTATCCCAAAGTTCTTGTTTTTTATCATCTTCTACCGTCCCAATAGATAAGGGAATGTTAGCTAAGGCAGACAAACTTAGCAAACAGCCAAAGCTTTTTGCATTTTCATCCAACAGTTCCCAACTCAACTCAAAAGCTTCAGCTACACCGTCTTTATCAAACATCAATGAGCGATCATTGACCACGTTTTCATGTTCCACTCGCTTTTTCTCTAGCCGCTTCAGTAGTGTTTCCAGAGACAAATCTGGCATCTTATTCAGATATTGTCCTACTAACTCTAACGCTAAAGGTAAATATCCTAAAAATTTACAAATCCTTCTCGCAATCCAAGGTTCTTTTTGCAGTCTTTCCCGAGCCACTAGCGTTTTTAATAATTTCATCGCCGCTAATGGTTTGAGGATATTCAATTCGGTATTATATTTTGCTGTCAGGTAAGATTGTAACTTTTGTAGTTTGTCCTGACTTTTGGAAATTGTTAACTCAGGATAGTTTTGGGCAAACTTGTTATATACTTCACCTAGTAATTTTTTGAAATCAGCAATATCAACATTTAATTCGCTAGCAAGTTCCGCTTCATTTTTACCTAAGTTTTCAGTCTGAAAATACTCTATAAAAGCTGCCGTTTGCTGTATGGATAAGCCATGAGTAGCAGCTTCTTTGGCTAGAAAATTAGCCCATTGCATAAACAGTTTGCGAAGTTTATTTTAGATTTTACTTTGTCTGTATTTGGAAATCTCCTCTCTTGGGGGTAGAAATCCTATTTACATAGAAAGATTTCAAAGCAGTGGCTTGTGGTTAAGAATCTTCATTTCAGCTTCTAAGGGTGAAGATTGAGCCTTTTAACCTCAAATTTTGAGTTTGGATCTCAAAAGGGCTAGGCAATATCTATGACGAGCTACGCCTACGCTCTATTTTTACTGTAATTTGGATAAATTTGGATAGAGATATTAAATATTACTGGGAAATGATAATATCGCTCATAACTTAGGAACGAATTCAGCAATATTTGCCTCTTGACTAATGACCCCTAACCTTGACCATTAACTAATGACTCAAGTAGATATTCTCATCCTATCAAATGGCCCTGGTGAGGTAACAACCTGGGTGCGCCCAGTAGTAAGGGCATTGCGACAACAATTCGGCGATGACCGAAATCAAGTGAGGATCAGCGTAGTTTTATCACCTTGCTCAAATGCTAGTGGTAAAGAAGCTGCGATCGCACTTTCTTATCCAGAAGTAGATAGAGTACAGGCGGCAGAGCATTTTTGGCAATTTTTGCTCTGGGGTAAAACTATTGACAATTGGGACTGGAGAAGTCGCGGTGTAGTTGTTTTTCTCGGTGGCGATCAAATTTTCCCCGTAGTCATAGGCAAAAAGCTCGGATATCGCACAGTGGTTTACGCTGAATGGGAGGCCAGGTGGCATAACTGGATTGATCGTTTTGGCGTGATGAAACCTGAAGTTGCTGCCCGCGCTCCCCATAAATATGCTCACAAATTCACCGTTGTGGGTGATTTGATGGTAGAAGCTAATAGTCATTCGTCATTAGTCATTGGTGATTTGTCCAACGACAAAGAACTAATGACTAATGACATAGACGCTTCAACGACTTCCCACAGCGTAGGACAAAAGACTGAATTGATTGGTCTACTCCCTGGATCAAAAGCAGCAAAATTAGCCCAAGGAGTACCATTGTGTTTAAGCATTGCCGAATATGTTCACGCAAAAAGACCGCAAACTAAATTTGTGATTCCTGTAGCCCCAACTTTGGATTTACAAACTTTAGCTAGTTTTGCCGATCCTCAAAGGAACTCTATTGCTGAAATATTTGGTTTTGGTGGTGCTGCCTTAATTGTCCCAGAGGACGATAGAGACAAAGCATTGCTCAAAACAGCAAAGGGCGTAACTGTGGAACTGTGGCAAGAAAACCCCGCATATCACTTGTTATCCCAGTGCTGCATCTGCTTGACTACGGTGGGGGCAAACACTGCCGAACTCGGTGCTTTAGGAGTGCCAATGATTGTTTTGCTGCCAACCCAGCAACTTGATGCCATGCGTGCTTGGGATGGTTTACCTGGGTTGTTAGCAAATCTGCCAGGGGTGGGTACACCCTTTGCTAACACGATCAATTGGCTATTCCTAAGATTCGTAAGGCGCAAAGGTTTATTAGCATGGCCAAATATCTGGGCACAGGAAGAGATAGTGCCAGAACTTATGGGTAAACTTCAACCGCCAGAAATTGGGGAAATGGTTGTAGAGTTATTAGCCCATCCAGAAAAATTGGCTGATATCCGCGCTAAACTCCGTAATATTCGTGGCGAAAGCGGTGCAGCTCTGAAGATAGCACAGATTGTTTGCGAGGAAATGGGGAAGTAGAAGAAGTTACAGTAAGTTTTTCCTTCTTCATCTCTCTACTTAATCGGAAGATTCTCCATCCCTGCGGCCAAGTTCATAAATGCCGGCACCCATACAAGCTAATATTCCTGTACTAATTCCCCAACTTTCACCTAAACTAATTTCCAGACCCCAGTTACATAAAGCACCAACTACCAAAAAAGGCGTGATGCTAAATAATGAGGCGTAGAA
Organism: Nostoc punctiforme PCC 73102; assembly: GCF_000020025.1. Taxonomy (GTDB): domain Bacteria; phylum Cyanobacteriota; class Cyanobacteriia; order Cyanobacteriales; family Nostocaceae; genus Nostoc; species Nostoc punctiforme. The sequence continues at coordinate 4,735,430 of NC_010628.1, forward strand.
AGCATTTTGGGATTCTCTGCCTTTTCGAGTCTTTTCAAACTCTGTCTGGCTGGTATAAAGCGATCGCTCGGCAAAGTTAAACCAACGGTTGAGTTGTTCGATTACCCATTGATTAACCGGGGAAAAACCTATATATAGCGCCAATGACCACAAACTCGCTCCTGCGATCGCGATCGTGTCTAACTCAAAGGAAAAAGGCAAAATTTCAGTCAGCATTGCTTATGGGAGTCCTGCAAAGGGTCAACTTTAGCTTTTAGTAGATGCTAAAAAAACCTCTTGTGCAATTTTAAGCATAAAGGTTATCAATATTTCAACTACTTGGCAAATCTCCTGCTCCTTTAAGCTAGGATGTAATTTATCACGCAATGCATCGGCTGCATCGTTAATGCACTGGCTTACAATCTTAATGCATCGGCTTACAATCTTAATGCATCGGCTTACAATCTTAATGCGTCGGCTGCATCGTTAATGCATCGGCTTACATTGTTAAGGAAATGCGGTGAGATATCAATCCAGATTTTGCAGCCCCATCGCAATCTTACTATGTTTCTCAATTTGCCCCATCACTTGTTTGGCTCGTTGAATCACCACTGCTGGTAAACCCGCTAATCTTCCCGCTTCAATACCGTAAGACTTATCTGCGCCTCCTGGTTGGACTTGGTGTAAAAAGATAATTTGGTCGGGTAATTCTTTCACTGTCACTTGATAATTAGCCACATTCGGTACAATGCTAGCTAGCTCATTCAATTCATGGTAATGAGTCGCAAAAATCGTTCGCGCCCGAATATCCACTGCGATATATTCCGCCACTGCCCAAGCGATGGAAAGCCCATCAAATGTTGCTGTTCCCCGGCCAATTTCATCTAATAATACCAGCGACCTAGATGTAGCATGGTTGAGAATATTCGCCGTTTCATTCATTTCCACCATGAAGGTAGATTGACCAGTTGCTAAATCGTCTACTGCACCTACACGGGTAAAAATGCGATCGCATATTCCCAATTTGGCCAATCTAGCTGGTACAAAACTACCAATCTGCGCCATTAACTGAATCAATCCCACCTGACGCAAATAACAACTTTTGCCGCTAGCATTTGGCCCGGTGAGGATAATCAAATCGGGATTGTCATTGGTCATTTGTCCTTGGTCACTTGTACTGAGCGTAGTCGTTGGCGCAGCCTCTCGTAGAGAAGTATTTGTTATTTGTTCTTGATTATCTGCTAATGACAGATGACTACTGACTAATGACTCTTGACCTAATTGAGTCGAATTCGGCACAAAGAAACCCGCAGGTAAAGACTGTTCCACCACCGGATGACGGCCATCAACAATGTTTATTTCCCTTCCCGACAACATTTCTGGACGACAGTAACCTTGATGCACTGCCAACTCAGCCAAACCACACAATACATCTGCCGCCGCCACTGCACGAGATAGATTGCGAATTACTTCCGCTTCTTGTGCTACCTCTTCCCGCAACGCCGTAAAAATTTCATATTCCAACTGATTTAAATCATCCCGCGCCGAGAGAATCCGGGCTTCTCGTTCCTTCAAATCTGGGGTGATATAACGTTCCTCATTGGTCAGGGTTTGCTTGCGGATGTAATTAGCAGGTACTTGGTCAGCTTTGGTACGAGAAATACTGATGTAATAGCCAAAAGTTTTGTTGAATCCTACCTTTAATGTCGAAATTCCCGTCTTAGCCCTCTCATCAACTTCTAAGTTGGCAATCCATTGCTGGTCTGCTTCTACAGTTGCTTTTCTCTCATCCAAAAGAGGATTGACGCTAGGACGAATTAATCCGCCTTCTTTGATTAGTATGGGTGGCGACTCCACAAGGTGCGCGTGTAACTTTTGTGCTAATTCTTCCAACACACTTGGGACTTTCTGCAGAGCTTTGAGGAATGGAGAATGTGATTCAGTTACTAAGTGCGATAATTCTGGTAAACGTGAGAGGGAATCTGCCAAAGCTACTAAATCTCTAGCATTGGCTGTACCAGAACCTGCCCTTCCAGTGAGGCGTTCTAGGTCATAAATTTGGCGTAACAACTGCCGTAAATCTTGACGCAGGGGTGTATTTTCCATCAATTCTTGGATAGTATCTTGCCGCGCCCGAATGCCTTTAATATCGAGTAGTGGTTGCAATAACCACCGCCGTAAAGCCCGCCCACCCATAGCTGTACTAGTTCTATCCAATGACCAGAGTAGGGAACCATGAAAAGTTCCATCCCGGACGGTTTGGGTAATTTCCAGGTTACGGCGGGTTTGACTATCAACAATTAGGTAATCGGTGACAGTGTAGGTGCGGAGTCTCTGAAGGGGAACTGGGTTTTCCTTTTGGGTATCTTCCAGGTATTCTAAAAGACCGCCAGCCGCACGAACAGCGAGGGGAAAACGATCGCAACCGAGTCCTTCGAGCGATCGCACCTTAAATTTCTGCAATAATCGAGGTCTAGCTTCGCCTTGAGAAAATGGAACTTGCGATCGCAAACTATAGCAAAATGATGGTGGCAAACACTCCGGTAGATGAGGCGAAGTTTCTCCCGGACGCAGCAAACTACCTAAATCAGGCGCATTTGTTGGAACTAACACCTCTGAAGGTTGCAAGCGCATTAATTCCTGTGTCAGATGTTCTAAATCACTACCTTGAGTCGTGAGAAATTCGCCTGTAGAGATGTCTGCATAAGCTAAACCCCAATGATTTGCGGCAATTACCACTGCTGCAAGGTAATTATTGCGACTGGATTTCAGCATTCCTTCTTCCAGCAAAGTGCCTGGGGTAAGAATGCGCGTTACTTCCCGCCGCACCAATCTACCAGCAGCTTCCGAAGCATCTTCTACTTGGTCGCAAATTACGACTGCATAACCCTTTTCTACTAGCAGCGTCGCGTAGCGTTCCCAAGCGTGATGCGGAACACCAGACATCGCCACCCGTCCCTGTTCGCCAGCTTGTTTACTAGTGAGAACTAATTCCAATTCTTGCGCTAGTTTTACAGCATCTTGGAAATAGCATTCAAAGAAATCTCCTACCCGATACAGCAATACCGCGTGAGGATATTTATCCTTCGTCTCGACATAGTGCAAGTACATTTGACTTAGCTTACTTCGATCCACCTGTAGATGGTCAGAAATAAAAGTACTCGCGTCGGGTTTGGTAGATGGAGTTTCAGAGTGAGAGGCGGTCATAGATGCTATCGAGTTACGCACGGAAATTCCACAATATCCGATGATAACGTGATGTGAAAGTTGAATGGCGATCGCTCAAGGATATTTTACCTTTTTGGTGCGATCGCTTCGACGCGTATGAAAGCTACATAGATATTGTAGTGCTTTGTAGCTGCCAAATAAGACCAAATCGCTGATTAAGAATTTATAAATCAGCCTTTTGATATAAGCTATGTTTCTTCTTATATGCTGTTTCTAAGTAACTTGTACATAATTTTGTCTATAGATTTACCGCCTTACACAACAACTCAAAATAGATCAAAAAAATTAGCAAAATCTTATATAAAACATCCCCTTTTGATAGTAAATTATTATATTATTGTCAGATATTGGATATGTAAAAACATTAAGAAGACAAGTTAAAAAAAGTAGGTTTTAAAAAGCAAGAAAAGTGGGAAAAATAGGTTTTAAAAAGTAGAAAAGTAGGTTAAGTAATAAAAGTAGGAACTTTTGTATAAACTGTTGACAAGCTTTTAGATAAATTGCTATTTATAAGTATATACAAGGCACAACTGCCTAAGTAACTTTCTGGAGAAAATTATGGCTAACGATAAGAATTTGGCACAACTCACCAATCAAGAAGCTATTTTGGAGGAAATTAATGAGGATGAATTAGAAGGAGTATCACGAGTTCTGTAAGCTCTGTTTTATACTAGGGTGTATAAATGTACAAGAGATTGATTATTTACGTTTAAGTAAAAGTTTTTTCCCTAAACCTTTAGACCATTTTTTAAATGCTGTAAAAACTTGGCTGCATTTCTCCTGAATTTATAAGCAAAGGCTTCTTCGCTGAGAATTAAAATCATAATCTAAAACAATCAAAATTTTAAAGATATTTAATTTCTAGTTTTCTGAATTTTCATAAGATGAGATGATATTTGAACTTCTATATTTGGGTATTAGTACTGTCAAATAAGCAACCATTGTATTGCATATTTTCTATTTAGGTTGCAACTCCCAGTGATTGCAGCAGCAGTATTGTAATCACTCAAAACTGTTTTTTGTTTTCATTCCCATAGAGATTGGGACGGTATTCGGTGATTAATCAAAAAAGCGACCTATTCCGCAAAGAAGCTTTAGAGCGCGCTTCTTCGCCTGAAGAACTAGATCAAATTATGCAAGTAGTCAGCCCGAAAAAGTGGCTACCTCTAGTTGCTGGTGGTTCGTTGGTGGCAACGGGGCTGACTTGGAGTTTTTTAGGTCGAATCCCAATTACAGTGACGGGTACTGGAATAATAGTCTATCCCAGTACAATTACCTCATTCCAGTCACCGATCGCAGGTAAATTACGAACAATCAACGTCCGGGCTGGCGACTATGTAAATAGAGGAGATGTGCTGGCGACGCTAGACCAAGGCGAACTGATGAAACAGCTACAACTAGTCCGCTCTAAGTTAGGGCAACTACCAACAGAAGATAGCGCTGCTAGCTTAGTCCAAGGACAACGGCAAAACGCAGACAAAGAAGCGATTAAACAGCAACGCCAATCTTTGCAGCAAAACCTCCAAGCGGTACAGAAACTCACCCCGATTTTAAGAGAGAAAGGGCTAAATTCGATTCAACGCGATCGCGCCAATCAAACCCAAAGCTTACAAGCACTGCGGGATCTCTTACCTACCTTCAAACAGAGATTGACCAACCGCCAGCAGCTATTGCAGGAGGGAGCAATTTCTGGCGATACAGTCCTACAGTCACAGCAAGACTACTTAAATGCTGTGACCCAAATTAATGAAGCCGAATCGCAACTCAAGCAACTGGATGTCAAGGAAGCAGATGCCCAACGACAATACCTAGAAAATTTGAACTCAATAAAAGATTTACAAGCGCAATTAAAACAACTAGATAGCAAAGAAGCGACCGCGGCGCAACAAGACTTAGAAACTGTAACTACCCGCAAAAAAGAAATTCAGGAAGTCCAGCGGAATATTGTTCAATTAGCACTGCAACTATCGAGCAACAGCTTAGTCAAGAGCAGTTACTCTGGACGAATTTTAGAAATCTCGGCAAGTCCGGGACAGGTTGTTTTACAGGGTACACCAATAGGAGCGATCGCTGCACAAAAGCGATCGGCTCAACCTGTGAGTGTGGCATTTTTTCCCGTTGGCGATGGCAAGCAAATTCAACCAGGGATGAAGTTACAAGTCACACCTAGTACAGTACAACGCGAACGCTTTGGTGGCATCATCGGTGCTGTCACAGAAGTCTCAGCCTTTCCCGTGACTAAAGAAGGTGCATTAAGTGTAGTCGGCAATTCGGAATTTGTGGAAGCTTTGATGTCACAAGGGCCACAGATCCTAATTACTGCGCGACTGCAACCAGACAATTCGACCTTCAGCGAGTACAAATGGTCTTCTTCCCAAGGGCCACAGACGAAAGTCACTTATGGAACTACTACCTCAGTACAAGTCACCGGATACTGTTGGCGAAAGTGTTACAAACGCATAAACAAAAGTGTTACAACTAAAAGCTGCAACGGCAGATTGAAGGTTTGAGCTTACATAATACTTTCAAATACAAGTATGTATTACATTCGCCAACAGTATCGTCACCGTGGAAGAACGCGCCCCGATTACTTTTGTCCTGCCGATTCTGAGATCCTGGAGTGGCATTTCTTGATATTGGCGATAAGAGGAATTGAGGAAGAAATTATTAAAAATTTTACCCATCGAATCAACCTTGACGCTGTACTAGAGTGCGGAATTTACTTAAATAAGAATGCATTTTGACGTACTGGGAAAACAATGTATCTAATTATTTTCAGAAAACACTAAAATGAATACGCAATCTACTGAAATGAGAAAGTATTTAGGCAAAATGAGAAAGCAATATGTCTTTTTGCTTGCTGAATCTACTGAAATGAGAAAGCATTTAAGCAAAATGAGAAAGCAATATACCTTTTTACTTATTAATTTGGCTCAATCAATACAATCAAGAATTCCGAAGATAACAGTAGTGTAATACAGCAATTTTAGTCAGTTGAAAAATAACTAAAAATTTATGTTTAAACGCTTAAATTAAGCCAAAGTCCAAGTTTTAAAAAATATTTTTATGTTCTGGCGAAATCTGCAAAATATATTAGGGCGTTTGCGTAAAAACAAGCGGTGTCATACTCCTACTCTGCTGCAAATGGAGGTAGTAGAATGCGGCGCTGCTGCTTTGGGAATTATTCTCGGTTATTACAATCGCATTGTCCCACTGACAGAACTGAGGCAAGCGTGCGGTGTCTCGCGAGATGGAGTTAGTGCCTTAAATATCTTGAAGGCTGCCAGAAATTATCGACTCAGCGCTAAAAGCTTTAAAACCAACTTAGCTGGCTTGTTGCAGTTAAAATTTCCCTACATTGTATTTTGGAACTTTAACCATTTTTTAGTAGTAGAAGGAATCACCAAACAGCGAGTTTATCTCAATGACCCTGCTACTGGACGGCGCATCGTCTCCTTAGAAGAATTCAGCGGCGCTTACACGGGTGTGGTGCTAGTTCTAGAGCCTGGTTCAGAGTTTCAACGCGGAGGACGCAAGCCCAGTACAATCTTAGCTTTGTGGTCGCGGTTGCGAGGCTCCATTGGCGCATTGCTTTACTGCGTGCTGGCAGGATTTTTGTTAGTAATTCCTGGACTGGCGCTACCTGCATTCTCCCAGGTATTTGTAGATAACGTATTGATTGAGCATCGGTATGAGTGGTTGCGTCCGCTAATTTTAGGCATGATCTTCACAGCCGGACTCAGTGGATTTTTGACGCTGCTACAGTTGCAGTTTTTGCGTCAAATGAAAATTAAGTTGTCTGTGGGCATGAAGAGTCGCTACCTATGGCACATTTTACGCCTACCCGTTAGTTTTTACGATCAGCGCTATGCTGGGGAAATCAGTAGCCGGATGCAACTCAACGACAGCATTGCCGATATGCTTTCGGGTGAATTAGCAACTACAGTAATTGCAGCAGCATCAGTATTTCTATATGTAATAGTGATGCTGCAATATGATGTTGTACTAACTTTAATTGCGATCGCCTTTGTCATTATCAACCTTGCCGCCTTACAGTGGGTGAGAGGGCGGCGCGTAGATGCCAATATCAAACTCATCCAAGAACAGGGAAAAGTTCGCGGCGTAGAAATTTCTGGTCTTCAGAGTATAGAGACGCTAAAAGCATCTGGATTAGAGTCAGATTTCTTCTCCCGGTGGGGAGGTCACTATGCCAAAGCCATCAACACCCAGCAAGAATTAGAAGAAACAAACCAGACTATAGGTGTTTTACCATCTTTTCTGTCAGCGATCGCTTCCATGCTGCTTTTAGCTGTAGGCGGTTTGCGAGTCATGGATGGAGCCTTGAGCATCGGCATGTTAATAGCCTTTCTCGGCATGACGCAAAGGTTTTTCGCCCCAGTAAGTAATCTCATCAGCCTGGGAAGCGAACTCCAAGAGATGGAAGGTAATCTGACTCGCCTTGATGATGTCTTGCGTAACCCCATTGACCGGCAATTGGAGCAGGGGGGCAGGGAGGCAGGGGAGCAGGGGAGCAGGGGAGCAGGAGAGAAAGAGGACAATTGCAATCTTTCCCCTCTGCCCCTCTGCCCCTCTGCCCCCTTGCCTAAATTACAGGGGTATGTTGAATTACGCAATGTGACATTTGGCTATAGCCAAATTGCCCCGCCGCTGATTCAAAATTTTAATCTTTCGCTTAAGCCAGGGCAGCGAGTTGCCTTGGTGGGTGGGAGTGGTTCTGGTAAGTCTACCATTGCCAAACTTTTATGTGGACTTTACGAACCGTGGCAGGGAGAAATTCGATTTGACGGCAAACCCAGAGAGCAAATTTCTCGCCAGGTACTAGCCAATTCTATTTCTGTCGTAGAGCAAGAGATTTTGTTATTTGCTGGCAGCGTCAGAGATAACTTGACGCTTTGGGATACTACCATACCTGACAGTCATCTTGTCCGGGCTTGTCAAGACGCAGCGCTTCACGATGTCATCCTTTCACTGCCAGGAGGCTATCATGCTGACCTTTTGGAAGGCGCTACTAATTTGAGTGGTGGTCAGCGCCAGCGGCTAGAAATTGCCCGTGCTTTGGTGAATAATCCCAGTATCCTAATTATGGATGAAGCCACCAGTGCCCTGGATGCCGAAACAGAAAAGAACGTCAGTCGTAATCTGCGGTTGCGCGGCTGCACTTGCATCATCGTGGCGCATCGACTCTCGACTATCCGAGATTGTGATGAAATTATTGTCCTCGATCGCGGCAAGATAGTCCAACGGGGAAGCCATGCAGAATTGCAGCAAGTTGAAGGGACGTATTTACAATTAATTCGCAGTGAGGAAACAGAGGAGGCAGGGGAGCAGGGGAGCAGAGGAGCAGGGGGAGCAGGGGGAGCAGGGGGAGCAGGGGGAGCAGGGGAGGCAGGGGAAGAAATTACTTCCTTGTCCCCCGTGTCTCCCTCATCCCTCTTATCCTTTGCAAATCTCAAAGGACAACACTATCGTTTTCAATGCAATGAATCGCTACTGTTAGACGATCCGGAGACAATTTGGCTAGTAAAATCTGGTTACTTGGCACTATTTGCGATCGCAGTTAATGATGGCATTCCCGAAGGTACTCGTCGCTATTTATTTAGTAGCACAGCCGGACAGGCGATGTTTGCGATTGCACCAAGTTTACAGGGCAAGCAGCAAGAGATTTTAGCGGTGTCACTTGAGGAGACAGAAATTCTCAAAGTATCCAGAGCAGACTTTAACCAGTTGTTTGCGGACGCTAATAAAGAAGTAGTAACTCTGATAGAACGGTGGATTGCTCAATTAGGTTCGGTACTTGCTAGTATCACTACGCCAACGACACCAACATCGCTGCCAAAAACCCGCCAGTTCTCCTTAGTCAAAGACCAAATCTTCCAGTCGCATCAAATATCGTGGGTGCAAATTTTCCAAGGGCGCGCTAGATGGATGGGGTTTGAGCAACTGCCGTTAACTTCTGCCTCTAGAATGTTGCCTTTGGCTGAAAATATGTGGTTACAAGCAGATAACACTGTGGAGTTGAAAAGTGTTAACACCGCAGACATAGAAGATATCGATTCCTTGTTAAGTGGTTTGTCCCAACTACAAACTTACTTCCTCCACTGCATTAATCTGCTGCAACGGCAGGAGATGGATGCAGAATTACTGAGATTTCAAGGCAGGGAACGTCTTGAAAGCCAAGTGATGCAAGAAACGTTAGCAGAATTAGCATATGTATTGCCACAGCCAAAGTCAGACAGACTAAATAATAGTTTAGGATTCAGTAGTAATCTTGATGCAACTGACCCAAACCAAGCCTTACTAATTGCTGCTGGTGCTGTGGGACGAGCATTAGGAATTAAGATTTGTCCGCCAGCTGCCTCAGAAGATTCTAATCGAGTGCAAGATCCTGTAGAAGCGATTGCTCGTGCTTCGCGTATCCGCGTGCGGCGAATTCAGTTGCGGGACAACTGGTGGCAAAAGGATTGCGGGCCGATGTTGGCATTTACGCTTGCCGATAAACTGCCAGTGGCACTATTACCAGTGTCTGATACACGTTACAAACTCTACGTTCCTGGGGAACGAACGCCTATCTCTGTCGATGCCAACATAGCAGCAGCCCTAGCTAAGACTGCCTACGCATTCTATCGACCTTTACCCGATAAAAAGCTGAAAACTTTTGATTTACTTCAGTTTGCCCTCCAAGGACATTACAAAGAACTAATTATAGTTTTAGTAATGGGAATTACCATCAGTCTGTTAGGAATGCTGACACCTCAAGCTACAGCTATCCTAATCGACAAAGCGATCCCAGATGCTAATCGAGGCTTGTTGAGCCAAATTGCTGTTGGTTTGGTGGCTGCTGCCTTTGGCGGAACGCTGTTTCAACTAGCCCTTGGGTTTGCCACCATTAGGCTGGAAACTTTTGCCGATTCCTCCACCCAAGCCGCAGTGTGGGATCGATTGTTAAATTTGAAGGTTTCCTTTTTTCGCTCTTTCTCAGTTGGTGACTTGGATTCTAGAGTCACGGCGATTACTCAAATTCGCCAGCGACTGGGTAACACAGTCTTAAAAACAATCTTCTCCAGTTTGTTCTCACTCCTGAATCTGGGATTGTTATTTTACTACAATGTTTCCTTAGCTCTCATAGCTTGTGCAGTGGCACTTGTAAATATTGCCGTCACTATCATCTCTGGTACTCTTATTGTTCGTAAAGTTCGCCCATTACTAGAGCTGCAAGGACAAATCTTTGGCGTGATGGTGCAGTTAATTAATGGAGTTGCCAAACTCCGAATCGCCAAAGCTGAAACCCGCGCCTTTGCCTACTGGGGTAAACAGTATACGCATCAACTGAAATTAATGCTGAGTACCCAAGGCATTGAAGACAGCCTCGCGGTAATCAATCAAGTATTACCTGTGTTAACCACTGCTGCCCTCTTCTGGTTTGCTACTAGTTTAATTGGCCAATCCCAAACTCCTGGAGGAGGTGGTTTATCCACTGGCACTTTCTTAGCATTCAACGTTGCTTTTGGCACGTTTATTAACGGAGCCACTAGCTTAAGCAGCACAGTTGTGGAAGTTTTGCAAGTTTTACCCTTGTGGCAACGGGCCCAACCTATTTTGCAAGCTGAACCGGAAATTAGTTCTGCTCAGGCAGATCCGGGTAGGCTATCGGGCAAATTAGTTGTAGACCGTATAACTTTCCGTTATCGCGACGATGGCCCCTTGACGCTGGATGATGTCAACATTCGTGCTGAACCAGGAGAATTTATTGCTATTGTCGGCCCTTCTGGCAGCGGTAAATCAACTTTATTGAGGTTACTTTTGGGGTTTGAATTCCCGAAATCTGGCACGATTTACTATGACGGGCAAGACTTAACTTCTTTGGATGTCCATGCTGTACGCCGTCAATTGGGTGTGGTACTGCAAAATAGTCGGTTGATGTCAGCCTCTATTTTCGAGAATATTGCCAGTGGTGCCTTAGTGACGATGGACGAAGCTTGGGAAGCAGCCCAGATGGCAGGTTTTGCAGATGATGTTGCAGCAATGCCGATGCAGATGCATACAATCGTCAGTGAAGGAGGTAGTAATCTTTCTGGTGGACAACGACAACGGCTGTTGATTGCTAGGGCGTTGGTGTTGAAACCCCGGATTTTGCTATTCGATGAGGCGACTAGTGCTTTAGATAACAGAACCCAAGCAATTGTCAGTGAAAGTTTACAACAGCTAAAGGTAACTAGGGTTGCGATCGCTCATCGCCTCAGTACTATTCAAAATGCTGACCGAATTTACGTACTTGCAAATGGCAAAGTAGTGCAACAGGGTAGTTTTGTTGAACTAGGAAATCAATCAGGGCTATTTGCACAACTCATGATGCAACAGTTAATTTAACTGAGTATTGATAAGATAGTAGGTAACTAAATTAACTTCTCTTTTTGCCATTTATAATTGTACACTGACCAATTAAATGACGTTGAGACAAATTCGTGTCATCGAGTCAAACCTTACCCACTTTAGACTTGCAACCATTAGTGTTGATATAGGTTGTAAGTTCCCGGTGCTACTTCTAAGCTTAATGCTCTTTGAGTGCAAGCTTTACACCCTCAATGACATTAATTTGGCATAGCGACAAATAAAAAGTCACTGTACAAAAAAAACAGCATAGCCAGTAGACAAAGTAAAAAATTGCATAATTACTCCATCTAACTGGCTAAATATCGCCACGCTTTTGATGATTTATTTTTCTGGCGGCAAATCAATACTGTAAACAGTCTCCCCAGCCAAGTTACGCAATGTTACAGTCATCACCTTTGTATTTCCATCAATTTTCACTCCTCCAAAGAATTGCAAACCTTCACTTGGGGGACGATTTGCTTTTGTACCTGGAGGAAGGCTTTGAAATATCAATTGGGGACCAAAGGTATTTTCTAGTTGGTTTGGGCCAAATGTGCCAGAGTTCAAAGGCCCGGCGACAAACTCCCAAAAAGGCTTAAAGTCTGTAAACTGTGCTTTGCTGGGGTCGTAATAGTGGGCTGCTGCATAATGTACATCAGCAGTTAACCAAACAACATTCTGGATATTCTTATTTTTGATAAATCGTAGTAAATCGGCAAGTTCTAGTTCTCTTCCTAAAGCCGGGCCATCTCCGTTAGCCCAAGCTTCAAAATCAGTACTACCGTCTCTAACTATCAATCCCAGTGGCATATCACTAGCAATCACTTTCCATGTTGCTTTTGATGACAGCAATTGCCTTTTTAACCATTGTATTTGTATTCTACCCGCAAATTCTGTGTCTTTACTTGGTACTGGCTGATTATTAGGGCTATTCGGCCCCCGATAGGTACGCTCATCCAGCATGAAGATGTCTAATAATGGCCCATGCTTAAAGGAGCGATAAATTCTCGCTTTGTCTGGCTCATTGGTTGTATAACCAATAGGCAGATATTCCAAAAATGCTTGCCTTGCTCTTTGAGTTAGCAAGTTAACATCCTTAACTGTATAACGGTCATCGTTAAGGATAATTTGTCCAGGATACCAATTGTTTCTTGTTTCGTGGTCGTCCCACTGTGCTAATATCGGAACTTCAGCGTTGAAACGCTTGATGTTTTCATCCAACAAATTGTAAATATAGTTGCCACGAAATTCTGTCAGAGTTTCTGCTACTTTGGATTTTTCTGGTGTAGTGATGTTTTTCCAGATTGTGCCATCGTCTAGCTTAACTTCTGATTGAATGGGGCCATCAGCATAAATATTATCGCCAGAGTGAATGAAAAAGTCGGGATTAAGTTGACGCATGGTTTCGTAAATTTTCATCCCACCAAAATCAGGATTAATTCCCCATCCCTGACCGGCAGTGTCGCCACCCCAAACAAAGAATATATCTCGCCTAGATTTGGGAGGAGTTCGGAAAGTACCTTTGACAGGAGCGCTGTAAGTGCCTTTATAATCTAAATCTTGGAAGATTACCCGATAAAATAATTGTTGGTCTGGTGGCAGGTTTCTAAGATAAAGTCGTGCTGTAAAGTCGCTATTTTGTAAAGCATTGGGGCCGACAACTCGCTGCACATTTCTAAAAGATTCGCTGGTAGAGTATTCTACGAGCATTTTGGCGGGGCGATCGCTACGGCTCCAAATGACAATACTTTCGTTAGAAATATCTCCGCTAGCTACGCCATAAGGTATGGCAGGACGCATTTTATCTGAGGTGATAATTGCAGGCGCTTCAGCAAAAACTTTTGATTTTGATACAAAATTGGTGGAGATAATTCCACCTGCGGTTATAGCTGAACGTAGCAGAAACTGGCGACGGTTTAACCTCAATTGGTTATGAGATTCCATACTAAATAATGGCAAATTTAAAAACTATTACAGGAAAGCTTTTACCACTTTTTTTATAATAAAAAGTAAAGATTAAGTTATCGAAAGGTTAATAAAAAGCTTTCAATGTAATTATTTCATATTAAATAGAAAAAGAACATTAATAAAAAAGGTTATATTTTAACCTTAGTATTAAGTGAATATTTTGATATAATTTGCAACTAAAAATACGCTTATAGCGCTTAACATATCCTATAAAAAATGGTGCGTTATTGCTTTAAACTAACGTACTAAATTAAAATTTACTTGATAATAGCCTCTAATGATAAGCCGCTAAATGTCTATACTCTCATATAAAGTGTTGGATTCGCTGAAGTACTCTATATTCCCACATCTACACTGTGAATTTCGTGTAGCAATTTGGGAAAGATAAGTTTGTAACGATTGATGAACTTTGAAATTATAGAGACGGGTATTTATAATGTTGCCAGAAATATTACCTCAGCATTCAACACATGAGAGTATGCTGACTATTGGTGGTACAACAAATGCTAATGAGTCAAACTTGCGATTAGAGTCAACTTTGCAAGAATTACTCTCTTGGCAAGTTCATATCGAAGTAGAACGTCCTGGCAATGATTTATCTATCCTCTTTAACCAAGAGCCTTTATTACCAGGAATTATCCTCAATAATAATCAAGAGTATGTAGGGATGATTTCGCGGCGGAAATTTTTTGAATATATGAGCCACCCTTACAGTTTGGCTTTATTTTCTACAAAACCAATTAAAATTCTTTACAAGTTTTTCCAGACAGAGATATTAGCCATTTCTGAGGATATGTCTATTGTTAAAGCTACTGAGATAACTTTGCAACGACCACCTCAAATTGCCTATGAGCCAATTTTGGTTAAAACTACGTGTGGAAAATATAAGCTGCTCGATTTTCATCAATTACTCTTAGCCTACTCCCAAATTCATGTATTAACACTCGTTCAGCTACAACAGGTAGAGGAACAATCTAGAGTTGCTAAAGCAGGCTTTCGCGATCTTCAGCAAAACTATACGCGATTAATTCAGAATGAAAAAATGGCTGCATTAGGACAACTTGTTGCTGGTATTGCACACGAAATTAACAATCCTGTCAACTTTATTGCTGGGAACCTTGTTCACGCCATCGAATATAGTCAAAATCTACTCAATCTCATTAGATTGTACCAACAATGTTATCCTGAACCAGAAGCGGATATTAAAACTGCGATCGCACAAATTGAACTGGATTTCTTAACTACCGATCTCCCTCGTCTTCTCACCTCTATGGAGGTTGGTACCAAGCGAATCGAGCAAATAATTCTTTCTTTACGAAATTTTTCTCGTCTTGATGAATCTGAGAAAAAATTAGTTGATATCCATGAAGGTATTGATAGTACGCTAACAATCTTACAAAGTCGTCTTCAAAATAACCAAATAGGTGCAAACATCAACATAATTAAAGAATACAGCGATCTTCCCCAAGTAGAGTGCTACGCCGGGTTACTCAATCAGGTATTTATGAATATTTTGGCGAATGCTATTGATGCTATAGAAGAGTCATTAGTCACTTGTACTGAGCGTAGTCGAAGTATTAGTCATTCGTCATTGGTAAGGGATAAAGGAAAAATTTTTATTCGGACTCAACTCACTGATGAAAATCAAGTAATTATTCGTATTTCCGATAATGGCCCGGGAATTCCAGAAAATTTGCAAAAGCAATTATTTGATCCCTTTTTTACTACTAAACCCGTTGGTAAAGGAACTGGATTAGGTTTATCTATCAGTTATCAGATTGTTGTGGAAAAACACGGTGGTCATCTGCAATGTATATCAACTTTTGGCAAAGGGACTGAGTTTATTATTGAAATTCCAATTCACCTAAATTCTGAGCTTGTTTAGAAAAACAAACAATAACCAAAGAAGAGACATTCTTAGTCAGTTCTTCTTCATTTAGATATTGAATTCTAACTATAAGTTCCTGCTGTTTCGCTTGTTACTGTAATAGGTTCTGACACGATATCATCTATCTTATTAAACTCTCCAGCCCGCCAGCTATCTGTTGTATCCTTGATAAAACTGGCAATAGGGATTGCAATTAACAAACCTAGCACTCCTCCCAATTTTGCCCCCAACAACAAAGAAATCACCACCCACACGGGATTTAAACCAGTCAAATTACCAAGAATTCGAGGTGCAACAAAATTAGAATTAACTTGGTCGATTGCAACAGCTATACCTAAGACTTCAACCCCTAACCAAAAGTTTTGCAATGCTACCAAAAGGCTTACTATGGCAATGCCGAATCCTGTCCCAAAGGGAAAGAGAGAAAACAAACCAATCCCGATGCCAAAAAGTAAAGCCAAGGGAACTCGCAGCGTCAAAAATGCCAGTGTAATTGTCACTCCTAATACGGCTCCCAATGTTGCTTGACCGATAAAGTAATTGTGGAAGTCTTCTCGCAGTAATTCTCGCAATCTTAACCCGATGTTATGGGGAAACCACTGAAATATTCCGTCCCAAAGACGTTCGCCGTTTAATATTAGATAGACAGTTAACACTACCGCCAGCAACACATTGAGAACAATACCAATGGTATCGACGGCGAAACCAAGAATTCTGCCAGTGAAAGACTGAAGTTGGTTAGATAATCGTTCCAAAACTTGGGTAAATAACCCACTTAAATTAATGGGAAGCTGTTGCTGACTTAACGCCCAATCCTGGAAAGTTTGGAGTTGCTGAGTACCAGAATCAATCCAACTTGGCAAAATATTGGCTAGCTCAACGAGTTGTTGGATAATTAGGGGAACTAAGGTAATGCCTAAAGCCACTAAAATCACTAGAGTTAAAAGCAACACTCCTGCGATCGCTAGGTTACGTTTTACCCCTTGCTCTTGCAGAAACTGGATTGGATAGTTTAAGACAAAAGCCAGTAGGATGGCGGCGGCAATAATGCTGATCAAGGGTTGAAAATACTGTACAACCTGGATCAATAGCCAACCGTTAAGAATAATAATCGGAAATGCCAATCCTATAGTTAACCATCGCGGTAGTTTGTTTGCTGATTGCATTAGTGATGACTCCACAAGAGTTATAAATTTATTTTGGCTTCTAGGGAGCGGGAGTGGGGAAAGAGGCAGGGGGGCAGGGGGCAGGGGGCAGGGAGCAGGGGAGCAGGGGAGATGAGGGAGACAAGGGGACAAGGAGATAAACAAACTCTTAACTCCTAACTCTTAACTCTTAACTCTTAACTCAGCACTCAGCACTCCTAATGCCCAATTCCCATTAAGATTGATTTCTCTCCATAAAATCCAACATAATTTGCCGATGCGTATTCCCCAAAGGGCGTACTTCGCGGGCGTTTTGCGAATAACAGTTACCTTGGTGAATATCTTCTGGGGTCAATAATCCCATATCCCAGCCTTCATTTAAAACCAGTTGATTTAATTCCACCAATAGTGGTGCATGAAAGATATGACGGACAACTCTTTCGTCGGTATAACAGCCAAATTCCACAAAGGGCGGTAGCTCATAGCCGATTTCTTCTAAAATTTCTCGCTTCACTGCGACATTTGGCGTTTCACCAGGTTCGATATGACCGCCAAATAGCGCCCAGTAACCAGGGTAGAGAATACCGGGGATGTTGTCGCGTAGTTGCATAAGAAACTTGTTTTCTTGATAGAGAATTGCGATCGCTACATGCACCGGTTGATTTTTCATATATTATTAATTTTTAATTGCTGATTACTCTTCTTCTAGATAAACTTCCCCCAATTCTTTACCACCTAAAGGGATGCTTTGGTAGCGAATTTTACCCTTAATCACCACTTGCGCTCCCTTCGCTAGATTTTTTTGATTGGTGATAACCCAAATTTTGCCAGTCGAGTCATTAATTTGATAAGCCCATTGCTTCATCAGGGGAGCTTGTTTTTCCACCTGACCTTGGATGTAAACTGTAGCTTGATTGTCTTGTTCTGGTTTAATTTCTCGAATTGGAGTGACATTGCTACCAATTTTGAAATTAGTCCCATTCAAACCAGATGAGGTTAAACTACCACAACTACAAAGTCCTACCACCAATAAAAAAATCAACCCCAGGCGGTAGGAAACAATATTATGCCCGGATAAGAACGAAAGGGACAAATTTCTTGTTTGTTGCATGAAAGCCACTGATTGAGCAAATTTTTGCTTCACTGCTTGCTTTGTCGCCAGTTTTATTAGGTCAGTTCCCATCTATAATATTCTTTCTCTGTGGTTTCAGAAACACGCTCTCAACTGAGCAAAAAATGTTCTGAATTTTATCCTGCAATTCTTTATTCTTCAGAGAAAGCCGTTGATCTGAGAAAATAAGCATTATGGATTGACTGTGAGAGAAACGCTACGACATCAAGCAGATACACAATAATAGTTAAAAGTCAATAAGCAATATTTTTACTCTAGACTTTTGGATAAAAAGCGAATTAATTTATAGTTGGGAATTTTCATGGAAACAAAAACTGCCAAACTCCTTGATGGTAAAGCAATAGCCGCAAAAATTCAGCAAGAACTTTCTGTAGCCATTACACAATTACAACCAGAAATTGGACGACCCCCTGGTTTAGCAGTGTTAATGGTTGGCGACAACCCAGCGTCAGCCGCTTATGTTCGTAATAAAGAAAAAGCCTGTGCAAAAGTTGGCATCGCCTCTTTTGGTAAGCATTTTCCTGCCGAAACGACCTTTAGGGAATTAGAAAAGGTTATTGCTGCACTAAACGACGATGAACGCGTGGATGGCATTCTTGTACAGTTGCCCTTACCTGACCACTTAGATGCTGTGGCTCTGCTACATCAAATTGATCCCGATAAAGATGCTGATGGACTGCACCCAGTTAACTTAGGGCGACTAGTACGGGGAGAAATCGGTTTACGCAGCTGCACCCCGGATGGTGTGATGCGGCTTTTGCAAGAATATGAGATTCCATTGCAAGGAAAACAGGCAGTAGTGGTGGGACGGAGTATTTTGGTGGGTAAACCTATGGCGCTGATGCTACTAGAAGCTGATGCTACAGTGACGATCGCTCACTCGCGATCGCATGACCTCAAAAGCATCACCCAAAATGCTGATATTCTAATTGCAGCAGCAGGTCGTCCCGGACTCATCACTGCTGATATGGTAAAACCAGGCGCTGTTGTGGTAGATGTGGGAATGAATCGTGTCACCGATGCTAGTGGTAAAAGTCGCTTAATTGGCGATGTTGACTTTGAATCAACTGCTGGTGTAGCAGGTTTCATCACTCCCGTTCCTGGTGGTGTTGGTCCGATGACTGTTGCCATATTGTTACAAAATACATTCACCAGCTATTCCAGAGCAGCAAAAAAATGAAAGAGAGTGATGAGTTATGAGTTATGAGTTAAAAGTTAAGAATTATTAATCCTAACTCTCAACTCCTAAGTCCTCTACAGACGCGATTAATCGCGTTTCAACCCCTAACTCCTAATTCCTAACTCATAATTATGAACTCTTCATTTTTTCAGTCCCACAGCACCTTAAAATTGTGACGTATAAGACAAAAATCCCAAAGTGTCAGGAATTGAAGAATGGTAGCAACTGATAACGTTCAAAAGACACCACCAGAGGAAGCCACATTTAACTTAGTAGCCTATCTCAAAGAGCGACAAAAGCTTTGTGATAATGCTTTGGATCGGGCTATCCCCATCATTTATCCAGAAAAGATTTATGAGGCGATGCGCTACTCGTTATTAGCTGGCGGCAAGCGTGTACGTCCCATTCTTTGCCTTGCTACCTGTGAAATGATGGGTGGCACTATCGAAATGGCTATGCCAACGGCTTGTGCTGTGGAGATGATCCACACAATGTCTTTGATTCATGACGACCTCCCAGCGATGGATAATGACGATTACCGTCGGGGAAAGCTGACAAATCATAAAGTCTATGGCGAAGATGTAGCGATTTTGGCTGGGGACGGCTTGTTAGCACTTGCTTTTGAGTTAGTTGCCCTTAAAACCCCCGCAAACGTTAACAGAGAGCTAACCTTGCAGGTCATTGTTCGTCTTGGTCGGGCGCTGGGGGCAGCTGGTTTGGTCGGTGGTCAAGTTGTCGATTTAGAGTGTGAAGGGAAATCAGATATTTCTCTAGAAACGCTAAATTTCATTCATAGACACAAAACTTCCGCCCTTTTGGAAGCTTGCGTAGTTTCTGGCGGAATTATCGCTGGGGCATCAACTGAAGATGTACAGCGACTAACCCGTTATGCTGAAAATATTGGGCTAGCATTCCAAATCATAGATGATATTCTGGATATCACTTCTACAAAAGAGCAATTAGGTAAAACAGCTGGTAAAGACCAAAAAGCGAAGAAAGTTACCTATCCTAGCCTTTGGGGACTTGAAGAATCGCGCTTAAAAGCCCAAGAGCTAGTTAAAGTAGCTTGTGCAGAATTAGAACCATTTGGAGACAGAGCCAAGCCACTCCAAGCGATCGCTCATTTTATTACCAGCCGCAATAACTAGCAACGCTTTGTAGGATTCTAAATTCTTATACCGCAAGGGTTTCATTGATTGGGAATGGGTGGTTTATTTACATGATGCTGTACTACCGCCCAGCAGAATTGAAAATTCAAAATTAAAAAGCTTACTTAATCGGCTTTTAATCCATTTTGAATAATTGATCTGTTTCCGCCGTGATGTACTAGGTTAATTTTGGATTTTGGGTTGAATCTAAATGTTTCCTCAACCAACAACTGCTGCTAATATTTACTAACCTAACCAAAATACCATGCAGGACATAGGCAACATTTTAGACAACCGGGTGCTGCTGGTTGCTCTGGTCGCTTGTTTAATTGCTCAAGCACTAAAGCTCGTAATCGAGATCGTCAAAAATCGTAAACTAAATATCCGTGTTTTGGTGACAACCGGAGGTATGCCCAGTGCCCATTCAGCTTTAGTTACAGCTCTCGCAGCTGGTGTAGGGCAAACACTGGGTTGGGCATCTCCTGATTTTGCCGTTGCGATGATTTTCGCCATCATCGTCATGTATGATGCAGCCGGAGTTCGCCAAGCAGCTGGTAAGCAAGCTCGTATCCTCAATCAAATGATTGATGAATTATTTCATGAAAAACCAGACTTTAGCCAAGACCGTCTGAAAGAATTACTTGGACATACACCAGTTCAGGTAATAGCTGGGGCGGCTTTGGGTATAACCATCTATTGGTTAGCTAGGTTTGCTTATTTAAACTAGGACAATGAATCTTTGTTTGAGCGAGTATTTTTAATTGGTAACTGGTAATTTGTCAACTGACAAATTACCAACTTGGTAGATCGCATCAGTATTTCAGAAAAATTAATATCGCTACAACCGCACAGTTGAGCGCAGCAGAATCACCTTACGACTATCTACTATGCTGGCGACAAAACCGCCATTGTTCAGCTTCTGCAATGTGTTGTATGCTTCACTTTGGTTGGTGGTATAAACTGCCAACAAATAAGGGCGTTGTCCATAAGAAACAAAACCTACATTACCTCCTACTGCTTGCTGTACACTATTTACTAGTTCAGGACGATTGTAATAATCTACTAACACTGCATAACCCTCTCCTAATGCTTGAGGATTATAGTTAACTGTTTGCTGAGGTGGTTGTTGCTGTAGTTGTGGCTGCACATCTGCCGTTGTTGGTCGAGTGGTGATGATAGCAGACAAGCCAACAATATTGCTTACATATCTTGCCCATCGATTGGCATCATCAATCTTTTTAAACCCCCCTATCCGCGTCACAGTTTCGTTGAGATATTTGCAGGTAATGGTTTTCAGTTCAGGCGGTAAGGCGCTACGCAACTGCTTTTGATTATCAGCTGTGGGACTGACTACCAATAAAAGATACTCACCCGAAGTCGGTGGTTGACAAAGAGGAATGGCTTGTTGGGCAAAAACAGAACTCATGCCACCAATCAACCCTGCAATCGCTAATCCTAAAACACTTGGTAAAGTCTGAAATCTATGCACAAAAGTTAGATTATGTAAATCAAGGTGTCTTAGAAGATTTTATAAGAAAAAAGCTGAAAACCTACTTACTTCAGTGTGGGAATGAAAGGAATGTTACAAAACAATTTTGTTATTACCAAATAAAATTGGGGACTGGGAACTGAGAACTGGAAAAGTTGGGGAAGAAGTAATAACCAATGCCCATTCCACATTCCCCATACTTCGACTCCTTTCGACTTCGCTACCTCGGCTTCGCTCGGCACAAGTCAAGGCAAGTCGCTCAGTACAAGTTCCCCATTCCCCATTTCTAAGATACAGTAGCCAACGATGCCAAAGCATCTGGTATTGTCTCAGAAGGAGCCTGGAATTCTCCAGTAATAACGTATTCTAAACGCAGTTTTAACCAAGTAATAAATTGGGGATTAGTTGAAATAATTGCTACTGATGGTTGGGGACACTTTGCCTTGATTTGTGCAAATTGAGGTGCTTCCAAGAAAGCTGGTTGTTCAACCAACCAAAAATCTATTTGTTTTTCTTGTTCGTGGTAGTGACGAGTGCGTTCTTTGATAACTTCGTGTATCGGTTCTTCTTGGAGAAGAAAGCGTTGACTAGCCAAAACGTAATAGTATGTTTGCATTTTCATCCTTTGCTTGCTGTGTGAATCATGTAAGGGCACAGTACGACATTCTGTACCCTTATCAACTAACTCTTACGGGATTTCTTGAACCAAGAACTGAACGGACAAGCACTTCCCGGCTTTTGGGCATTTGTTTGTTTGCCACCAAATGTTAGCTTTTCTAAGAACAGATTATTGTCGAAGTAGTGTTCTAAGGAAATAACCTTCAAGTCATCGGTAACTTTTGCAATGCTCATGCCGATAATTTCTATTGTCTCTCCAGTAGGTGCATGGCCTTTATATTCTCCGTTAAAATGTCCCCAATGCCGCCATTTGAATGTGACATTTGGTGGCCCTGAGAAAACTTCCAGCACTTCCCAAGGAAATCCTTGGGGAAATGTTGTGTGGAAGACTTTTGCGGATGATTCAAAGCTTTCTTCTGAAGCCTTGTAATGCTCTGAATCAGCCATAAATAGATTGTAAGTACCTTGGGCTGATAAATCTGCTGCGGTATACTCTACTCCGCCATTGGTACTCACTCGAAACTGTTCATTGACAATAGATAACCATTGTTGCGGGTTAGCTTTGAAAGATACCTCCATCTCGAAGGTTCGCACTAAGTTTTGCACGATCGCTTCCAGTGTACCTTCAAGGTGATTATGGATACTTTCTTTGGCAAGATTTTCTTTAGAACGAGAATAATCAGGCGGTGTCTGATAGCGCCACTCGACATCTGTGCTTTCTGCTATCACTTTATCTCTATCCTGTACCCAAAGTGGCAGGTTGTTAGACTGTGTTGCGCTCATAGAAGTTTTTGCTGAAGATTTGATCCCAATTTCTAGATTTCGCAGTGACAACCCCTCTCTTTGGGAGTGCTGAGTACTGAGTGCTGAGTAGGAGCAGAGGAAGAAGAATTAGTAACCAATGCCCAATGCCCTATGCCCCATTCCCCCTTATAGCTTGCTTCATCTCGCGGACTGCCCTTTCTATACCTACTAATGCTGCCCGACTGATGATAGTATGACCAATGTTCAGTTCTTCCATGCCTGGAAGTGCAGCCACCGGATAGACGTTCCAGTAGGTGAGTCCATGACCAGCGTTGACTCGCAATCCAGCTTGAATGGCTTGTTGACACCCTTTAGCTAATATGGCTAATTCTCGGTGGCGATTTGTTTCATCCTTAGCCTCAGCATATTGTCCGGTGTGCAATTCGATAAACTGCGCCTGTACCTTGACAGATGCTTCGATTTGTGCGGGTTCGGCATCGATAAATAAACTAACTGGAATGCTAGCGCTTTGCAATTTATCGACTATCTCACCTATTCTAGCAATTTGACCAATAATATCTAGTCCGCCTTCTGTTGTGACTTCTTCGCGCTTTTCGGGGACTAAAGTCACGTAATCTGGTTTGATATCAAGTGCGATCGCTAGCATTTCTTCTGTTGCGGCCATTTCTAAATTAAGATGCGATCGCACTGTTTGCCGCAATATACGCACATCCCTGTCTTGGATATGTCGACGATCTTCGCGCAGATGCACCGTAATTCCATCAGCACCCGCTAATTCTGCCAGCACCGCAGCCGCCACCGGGTCTGGTTCTACCGTCCGCCGCGCTTGCCGGATGGTGGCAATGTGGTCAATGTTAACGCCAAGTGTAGGCACCCCAAATTTCTCCCAAATCCACAATCCTCAGAACTTGATTTTACCGGAAATAGTGGGAGTTTTGCTTAAGAAGCTCAAAACAAATTGAAGACGAGCTTCAATTATTTTCAACTGGTAGGGCGTACAATGCGAATCAAGTTACCTATCAATGATTCCTCTTGATTAATTGCTTCATTAATTCGAGTTGCCATTCGAAACCTATCAGTATCATTTGTACAAACAATAATACCTAAATGTTTAGGTGAGCTTCTATGCAGTTTGATAAAATCTTGACGATTTAGTGTTATTACAGTTCGATTATCGGCGATTGCAAAGGCTAACACTTCGTCATCTGGAATGCCTAAATTTGCGTTACCAGCTTCCTGTACAGTTAAAACATCATGTCCCATTGTTCTTAACAGTTCACTAACTTTCTGTGGGAACATCTCATCAGCGTATAAACGCGCCATGATTTAAGCAAACTCATTAGCACGAATCGCAGCTTCAATTTCTTCAGGATAAGCATCTGCATATATCCAAGCATTAACTAAATCAGCCGCGCCAATATGAGGATAATCTTGCAAAAGTTGGACTTCAGTAATTCCCAAGCGACGTGCTTCAACTAATAGCCAAATTGCAATACGAGTTCCAGCAATACAAGCTTCTCCACCACAAATACCGGGTGTTTTCGTGATCCCTTTTGCCCCGATGTTGATGGTTTGAGTTAGGCTTTGGATAATTGCTGCTTTTTCTGTTGGAAGTAGTGCCAGGATTTGATTTTCTAGTTCTTGAAGAGTCATAACTTATCTTAGCTCAATTTTTATTGTACTTATTAACAAAGTTTAGGTGTTAAATCTCCGTTACAAAACGTAATTGCGTTAGCAAAAGCAGGTTTTTGGGCACAATACTTTAAATAAATAGCTAATTTATGAAGAGTTAATGAAGTATGAATACAGCAGTTGAGCCGATTGACAAGCTTTTGAACTATCAAATTAGCGAACAACTTTATACAGGCTCTAGAACCTTAGTTTACCGTGCAATTCGAGAAGCCGATCAACTACCGGTTGTAATCAAACTGCTCCAGCAGGAGTATCCCACCTTCAACGAACTGCTGCTGTTCCGAAACCAGTACACGATCGCTAAAAATATTGACCTACCCGGTATTGTTCGTCCCTATAGTCTAGAACCTTATCGCAACAGCTATGTTTTGGTGATGGAGGATTTTGGCGGCATTTCCCTCAGAGATTGGCTCAATCAAAAAATGGCGAGCAACCAATATACTTTGACAGAGTTCTTAGATATTGCGATCGCTCTGAGCAATATTCTTGACGGACTCTATCGCCATCGGGTTATCCACAAAGATATCAAGCCTGCCAACATCCTCATCAACCCGGAAAGTCAGCAAGTCAAGTTGATTGACTTTAGTATTGCCTCTCTTTTACCCAGAGAAACCCAAGAAGTTCACAGTCCTAATGTCTTAGAAGGTACTCTCGCCTACCTTTCCCCGGAACAAACCGGACGGATGAATCGTGGAATTGATTATCGCAGTGATTACTATTCTCTCGGCGTTACCTTCTATGAATTACTGACTGGACACTTACCTTTTCAATCCAACGATCCGATGGAATTGGTTCACTGTCACATTGCCAAGCAACCAGAAGAATTAAAAGGCAGGGAGCAGGCTTGCCATGAGCTTGTCCTGAGCGTAGTCGTTGGCGCAGCCTCTCGTAGAGAAGGGCGTAGCCGAACGGGAGCAGGAGGTAGGAGGGAAGAAGAAATTCCTGAAGTTCTTTGTAACATTGTGATGAAATTGATGGCGAAAAATGCTGAAGATCGCTATCAGAGTGCATTAGGGTTGAAATTTGATTTAGAAAAATG
The DNA here is from genome assembly GCF_000020025.1 of Nostoc punctiforme PCC 73102. Taxonomy (GTDB): domain Bacteria; phylum Cyanobacteriota; class Cyanobacteriia; order Cyanobacteriales; family Nostocaceae; genus Nostoc; species Nostoc punctiforme. The sequence continues at coordinate 4,761,092 of NC_010628.1, forward strand.
TTTGTCTCAATTGCAGGAAATAGGCTCGATTAAATCCTTTAAATTAGGTGAGCGGGATATTTGCGATCGCTTCATCATCCCAGAAAAACTTTATGGTCGCCAAGGCGAAGTTGAAAGTTTATTGGATGCCTTTGAGAGAGTCAGTCAGGGAAGCACTGAAATTATGTTGGTAGCAGGCTTCTGTGGTATTGGTAAAACTGCTGTGGTTAACGAAGTCCACAAGCCAATTGTGCGACAACGAGGTTACTTCATTAAAGGTAAATTTGACCAATTCCAGCGCAACATTCCTTTCTCTGCCTTTGTGCAAGCCTTTCGAGACTTAATTAGGCAACTGCTGAATGAAACTGATGCCCAATTTGAGCAGTGGAAGTGCAAAATTCTCTCTGCTTTGGGTGAGAACGGACAAGTGATGATTGAGGTGATTCCAGAACTGGAAAGTATGGTTGGTAAACAGCCTCCTGTACCAGAACTCTCTGGGAGTGCGGCACAAAATCGTTTCAAATCGCTGTTTTTGAAATTCACTCAAGTCTTCACTGCCGTAGAACATCCATTAGTAATCTTTATTGATGATTTGCAATGGGCAGATTCTGCTTCTTTAAAGTTAATGCACTTATTAATGAGCGAAGTTGATATCGGCTATCTACTGTTAATTGGTGCTTATCGAGATAACGAAGTTAATCCAGTACATCCGCTAATGCTGACTTTAGAAGAGATTCAGAAGTTAGGTGCTACAGTTAATACAATTACCTTAGCTCTCCTCGAGCAAACACCCGTCAATCATTTAGTTGCAGATACATTAAGTTGCTCCCTAATGTTAGCCACACCGTTAACAGAGTTGATATTGAGCAAAACCAAAGGTAATCCTTTCTTCAGTACCCAGTTTCTCAAAGCGCTACACCAAGATCAAATAATTACATTTAATTTTGACGGTGGTTATTGGGAATGTGATATTGCTCAAGTGCGATCGCTCGCCCTTACTGATGATGTAGTAGAGTTTATGGCAATTCAGCTTGAAAAATTGTCAATAGAAACTCAAGAAGTTTTGAAATTAGCGGCTTGTGTGGGAAACCAATTTGATTTAGCCACCTTAGCGATCGTCTATGAACAGTCTGAGGCAACAACGCCAGATGAGTTATGGAAAGCACTTCAAGAAGGATTTATTATTCCTAGCAGTGATATTTACAAATTCTATCAACAGCAAGCATTGGTAAATAGCCACAATGACTATGGACAAATAACCAGCAGCTACAAATTTCTTCACGATCGCATTCAGCAAGCTGCCTATTCACTAATTCCTGACAATCAAAAGCAAGTTACTCACCTGCACATTGGGCGTTTGCTGCAACAAGCGACGACTGTAAATGAACGAGATGAGAAAATTTTTGCGATCGTCAACCACCTTAATCAAGGGGTCACTTTGATTAGCGATCGGCAGGAGCAACAGGAACTCGCGCATTTAAACTTGGCGGCTGGGCATAAAGCCAAGGGTGCAACAGCTTATGCAGCAGCTTTAGACTATTTCAACACAGGTATTGCCATACTAACGAGTAATTGCTGGCACAGCCAATACAATCTCGCCCTCATCTTGTATGAAGGAGCAACAGAATCAGCTTACCTCTGCACCGATTTTGAACAGATGGAACAGTTAGCTGAGATAGTACTGAATCATGCCAAATCCTGGCTGGATCGAGTAAATATCTACAGTATTAAAATCCAGGCTTGCATGGCACAACATCAGCAGCTAGAAGCCTTGCAATTAGCACGAGAAATCCTAAAGCATCTGGGAGTGCATTTGCCGGAACAACCCACCCCAGCAGACATCGAACAGGCACTGAGGCACACCCAAACCTTGCTCAATGGCAGTTCAATCGAATCTTTGTTGGAATTACCGCAAATAGCCGCACCGGAGAAAAAAGCGGCAATGGTGATGTTATCCAGCATTATTTCTGCGGCTTATCAAGCTGCTCCTGACCTTTTGCCCCTGGTGATCTTTGCCGAATTCCATTTATCAGTAGAATACGGCAATGCTCCAGAATCGACTCATGGCTATGTAATGTATGGGTTGACCTTGGTTGCCACATTGGGAGATATTGACGCAGGCTATCGGTTTGGGCAACTGGGGATGAATCTTATGCAACGCATTCATGCCCCTAAACTAACTGCTAAAACCATTTTTGCCTTTAACTGCTTCCTTAGACATTGGCAAGAACCTGCAAAATCTACCTTGGAAGGATATTTACAAGCTTATGCCAGTGGGCTAGAAAGCGGTGATATCGAGTATGTCGCTCTCAGCCTGATGTGTTATTGCTACACAGCTTACTGGGGTGGTCAGGAGCTATCTGCCTTAAGACAAACAATAGAAGTGCATTGCAAGGTCATTCAGCAATTGCGCCAGGATACCTGTTTGCACACACAAAGTATTTATCATCAGGCTGTAGTCAATTTGTTGGAGGTTGTGCTGGAACCTGAGCGGTTACTTGGCGAATACTGCCATGAGGATGAAATAATTCAGCTTTACGTCAAAACGAATCAGGAAGCAGGACTATATCAGGTTTATTTCAATAAACTTTTCCTTTCCTACCTTTTCCAAGACTATGAACAAGCGTTAGAAAACGCCAAACTTGCAGAACCGTATTTGGGTGCAATCACAGGACTAGTGATGCTTCCTCTGTTTTACTTCTACGATGCACTAGTTCGATTAGCGGTTTACCCAACTGCCAGTAAGACAGACCAAATCAGAATTATAGAACGGGTGAGGGGCCATCAAGAAAAACTCAGCACTTGGGCGGCTCATGCACCAAGTAATCAGGCTCACCGCCATGCTTTAGTAATCGCAGAAAAATGTCGAGTCTTGGGGACCAAAGCTGAGGCAATTGAGTATTACGATCGCGCCATTGCTAAAGCCAAAGAAAACGAATACCTCAATGAGGAGGCTCTTGCTAATGAACTCACAGCTAAATTTTATTTAGAATGGGGCAAAGAACGCATTGCTCAAGAATATTTGATTAATTCTTACTATTGTTACACTCGCTGGGGTGCTAAAGCCAAAGTTGATAATTTAGAACAACGTTATCCACAATTGCTAGCTCCCATATTACAACAGAAGCGTTCACGAAGTGACTCTGAAAGAGTATCGCCACTCACCCACAATGATACGATCGCAAATATTGACAGCATTACTACCTTCCACTCAAGCATTCATAAATCAGCAACATCTAACAGCAATACGTCAGTAATGCTAGATTTGGCAGCGGTTCTCAAAGCCTCTCAGACTCTTTCCAGTGAAATTGAACTGGATAAATTACTTACGAAGCTGCTACAAGTGGTAATTGAAAATGCTGGAGCCGATAAGTGTGCGTTACTACTGCTCAAAGAAGGTAGATTGCTAGTTGAGGCGACCACTGAAGTTGGACACCAATCAAGGTTGTTACAGTCCATTTTTGTAGAAGATAGCGCAGACATTCCCCATAGCCTAATTTATGCGGTTAAACGCAGCCTGCAACCTACCGTCATCCTTGATGCAACAGTGTATCCGATGTTAATGGTCGATCCCTACATCATGCGTCAGCAACCCAAAAGCTTGCTGTGTACACCGATTCTCTATCAAGGCAAATTGTTGGGGATTTTGTATTTAGAAAACAATCTTACTACTGGGGCATTTACCAGCGATCGCGTCGAAATTCTTAATCTATTATGTACTCAAGCTGCAATCTCCCTAGAAAACGCCCGACTTTATCAGCAAGCACAAGATACTCTAGAAAACCTTGGACAGACTGAACAATTCTTACGGTTAATTATCGACAATATCCCTCAGTCTGTTTTCTGGAAAGACCGCAATTGTGTTTATTTAGGCTGTAACTATAACTTTGCTCAAACTTCAGGTGTAGAATTGCCAGAAAATGTTATTGGTAAAACAGACTACGATCTTTCTTGGACTCGTGAGGAATCAAATTGGTATGTAGAGTGCGATCGCCACATCATGGAGTCTGGACAAGCTGAACTCAATATTATCGAAACATTGCAGCAAGCAGACGGAAAACAAATCTGGTCGAATACAAATAAAATTCCCCTACGCGATAGAGAAGGAAACGTTTTTGGCATCCTTGGCACGTCTGAAGACATCACCGAATACCACCAAGCACAACAATTGTTGCAACAGCAAAAACAAAAATTAGAACAAGCATTGCAAGAACTAAAAACGATGCAATTGCAATTAGTACAAGGTGAAAAAATGTCTGCCCTTGGTAACTTGGTAGCAGGTGTTGCTCATGAAATCAATAATCCTGTCGGCTTCATTGCCGGTAACATTGAACCAGCTAAAGATTATATTAAAGACTTGTTTGCACTGATTAATCTTTATCAGCAAAAGTTTCCCAATCCCGGCTCAGATATTCAAGATGAAATTGATGCCATCGACCTGAATTATTTACGCGAAGATTTACCGAAATTACTGGAATCGATGAAATTGGGTGTTAACCGTATTCGTAGTATCAGTACCAGTTTGCGAACCTTTTCCAGAGCAGATAAGGATTATAAAGTTCCCTTTGATATTCACGAAGGCATTGACAGCACTATTCTAATTCTGAGACATCGTTTAAAAGCTAACGAAAATCGTCCGGCAATTGAGGTGGTGAAGAATTATGGCAAACTCCCCCTAGTCGAATGCTTTGCTGGACAACTTAATCAAGTGTTTATGAACTTATTAGCAAATGCCATTGATGCACTTGAGCAATACAATACAGAGCGGAGTTTGGAAGCAATTCTAGCTAACCCCAATTGCATCACCATTCAAACCCGTGTAGCAAACTCAGGGGAGCATGTTTTGATTAAGATTTCTGATAACGGGGTGGGGATGTCACCAGAGATCAAAGAACGAGTATTTGACCATCTATTCACCACCAAGCCTGTAGGCAAAGGCACTGGATTAGGATTAGCGATCGCTCGTCAAATTGTGGTAGAAAGACATGGCGGTTCACTCTCCTGCACTTCAGAACTTGGACAGGGCACAGAGTTTGTCATTCAAATATCTACTCAACAACAATAATGATTTCTGTTAGCGGTAGCGAGGCTTTAGCTCGTACTTTCTACTTTACTCAGCACTCTTAATTTTTGGTTTTCAAATTTAAACTTCTAGCAAATCGCTTTATGATCTTTAAATTATACAAAAGTTGGTTGGAAACCAACTCCCAAAAGTATCCTGCAATGGACAAAAACCACTACTCATTTAAAGATCGATCGCGTAATTTCATATTACTATCAATTTTGGTGATTTTGTCCATTAATATTAGCGTCACCGCTATCATTAGTTACAACATTGTGAAAGGGTTGTTGCTCAATAGTCTCAAGCAGCAAGCACTGTTAAAAACACAACAAGGTCAAAATGATATTGATAATTGGTTAGCCATTCGGAAGACAGAAATTAAAACTCTGGCAAATTCTGCTGTAGTGCGATCGCTAGATTGGCCGATGATAGAACCTTACTTGCAATCTGAGGTGAAGCGGCTAGAAACGTTTTTGCTCATGGCGGTGAGCATACCAGATGCTACATTAATGAATACTCAAGGCGATCGGCTCAATGTTAAAGATCGAGAATTTTTTAAGAGGAGTATGGTTGGTGAAACGGTAGCTGCCGATCCAATTATTGGACGCACAACCAATCAGTTACAGATTCAGATTAGTTCGCCGATTCCTGCCGAAACAGGCACAAAGCCAGCAGGTGTATTAATGGGAGGAATTCCGATTAACCGAGTAGTTGAGGTCATCAACAATTTACGTCAAGGCAAGGGCAGCTATGCCTTTGCGCTAAATTCTCAAGGAATTCCCATCGCCCATCCCGATACTGAACTAATTGGTACACCGGAACAAGCCGCCCATAGTTTTCTCAATTCACCCAGTCCCAGGCTAGCTGAAATTACTCAAAAGATGGTGGCTAGACGCACAAATATTGAATTGGCTCAACTGGATGGCAAGTGGAGCTATATTGCTTATACTCCCCTGAGAGAAGCAAATTGGTCGGTAGCTTTAGTTGTGCCGCAAGAAAATATTGAATCGCCATTGCAGGCATTGAACCTATTGGCTACGGTTCTGGGAGGATTGCTAGTGGTTGGATTGGTCGGTGGATGGCGACAGGTGCAACTATACGAACAGATTCGCGATCGCGCCTTGATTTCTAGCCAGCAAGCGCAACAACTCAGCAAAACCTTGAAAGAATTGCAAAATACCCAAGCTCAACTCATCCACACCGAAAAAATGTCTAGCCTGGGACAACTAGTGGCTGGAGTGGCACATGAAATCAATAATCCCGCCAATTTTATCCATGCCAATCTCAACCATGCAAGCGTTTACAGCCAAGACATCCTCGATTTGCTCAAGCTTTATCAACAAACCTATCCAAATCCTACGCCCGAAATTAGCGATCGCATCCAAGACCTTGATATTGAGTTTCTGGCAGAAGATTTACCCAAGCTAATGGCATCGATGCAAGTGGGAACCAAGCGCATTCGTCAAATTGTGCTGTCGCTGCGTAATTTCTCGCGCCTTGATGAAGCAGACATGAAATTTGTGGATATTAATGAAGGATTAGACAACACTCTGATGATTCTAAATCATCGCTTGACAGCCACGCCTAATCAACCAGAAATCCAGATCGTTAAGAAGTACGGTGATTTACCCCTAGTAGAATGCTATGCAGGGCAACTCAATCAGGTGTTTATGAATGTTCTAGTGAATGCGATTGATGCCGTAGAAGAGTCATTAGTAAAGAATCAAGGACAAATTTGCATTCGTACTGAACTCACTAATGAAAAACAAGTGATTATTCAGATTTCCGATAATGGTATTGGGATGTCAGAAGAGATAAAGCAACGAGTATTTGACTATATGTTCACTACTAAACCTGTGGGTAAAGGAATCGGATTAGGGATGGCGATCGCTTATCAAATTGTTGTGGACAAACATGCAGGAACTATTGAAGTTGATTCAACCCCAGGATGTGGAACAGACTTTACCATCCGTATTCCTTTAAAAAGTAAAAGCTCAATACATTGAAATAGATAAAAATTATACAAGTTATTTTTTGGCTAAATTCTACCCTCATTCTCAAAGGCGATATACTTTAAGAAAGTTGATTTGTGAATTTAATCTGCTGTAACAGCTACTACATCAACTCTCTGAGGTAATATGCTTTTAAAATTGCAACAAATTATTGTTAAACCTGGTCAACAAATGTTGCTAAAAGATATTAGTTGGCAGCAGTTAGAAAATATTTTAGAAGAAATGGGAGAGAGGCGTGCTGCACGTATTTCTTATAGTCATGGTTGGTTAGAAATTATGGTTCCCCTACCAGAACACGAAAAAGATAAAGAACTTATTGGTGATTTAGTCAAAATTTTGTTAGAAATACTCCAAATTGATTTTGAACCTTTTGGTTCCACAACACTTAAAAATGAGCGAATGCGGCAAGCAGTAGAACCAGATACCAGTTTTTATATTCAAAATCAAGCTGCTGTAATTGGGAAAAATCGCATTGATTTAACTATAGACCCACCACCAGATTTAGCAATCGAAATTGATATTACTTCTCGAACTAGATTTAAAAATTATGAAATTTTGGGAGTTCCTGAACTTTGGCGACATACACAACAAGGTTTAGAAATTTTCTTGCTCAAAGAAGGGAAATATATAAAATCAGAATCTAGTCCTAATTTTCCTGATATCCCAATTGTTGAATTAGTGAATAAATATGTTCAGCAGTGTTTAACAATTGGCAGAAGTCAAGCTATGCGTAATTTTCGAGATTGGGTAAAGAATAATTTATAAGAATGCGATCGCTATTTTTGAATGCCAGAATAAACAAGTGCGTAGTTTACCGCCGTAGGCATCGCTATTAAGTAAAACTGCAAAACTAAGGTTTAATAAGCACAAATTCGTATTTATCAGTGCCAGGTATTTGTTGAACTTTAACTAAAAAGATGTCATTATTTATGCGATCACCTGATTGTGCAAACTGAATCTTTCCTGTAGCACCATCGACTGAAAAACTTGGGCTGTGCAGTACTTGTTGTAATCCCTCACGTGTACTATTTTGCTGCAAGCCTGCGACAATTGCTTTAGTTGCATCATAAGCCGTAGCCGTTCGCCAATTCACGCGCCCGCGCCAAAGTTTTTGAGAATTTTTTAAAAAAGGATTATCAGGAAATGCTGCGGGATGCCAAGGCGCAGCGAGTACCATACCGTTGATATTGGCTTTCCCAACTTCTAATGTTTCAATTGTATAAAGTGTGGGACTACTGAATAGTGCTAACTGCCCTTTATTAGCTTCTGCTACTGCTAAACCTTTCTTAATTTGGTCGATGTAGAGACCTAATACCAAACCATCCGCCTTACTATTGATAGCCTGAGAAATGACTGCACTAGGGTTGAAATTAGAGGAAGAAACATCACAATTTGTAGTATTAATCTTGCCCCCAGCAGCCGTTATTTTTGTGAGTAATTCCTCTTTAAATGACTGATTGTCAACTGCTTTAAAATCAACACAAATAAGAATATTGTTTTTTTTCATTGTTTTGATAGCATAACGAGACAAGCTATCAGCCATTAAACTAACATTGGGAACAGTGCGGAAAATATAGTTACCAGTATTAGAAAGGTTTTGGGCAAAACTGGTAGGAGATATCATCACTAACCCGTTTTTTTGATAGACATAAGCTGCGGGTATAGAAGCATTACTGGCATTGTGCCCAACCACAGCCAAAATTTTGGTATCCTTAACAAACTGATTGGCAATCTGTACGGCATCGGTTGGGTCATTATTATCATTAGCGATCGCCAACTCCAATAGTTTGCCATTAGGACTGCCACTGTTATTTACTTCATCTTGGGCTTGAGCTGCACCGCGTAGTATCTCTTCTGCGACAGATTGAGTTGTACCGATAGGTACGCTCACGGCAATTTTGAGCCGATCTACTTTCTGGCGAGCTTTAGCATTGTTTAAGTAAATTAATGCTTCTGGGTCAGTGGAATTAGTTTTTCGATAAGCATCAAACTTTTCAATAGCAGTCTTACAGTCACTGTTAGCAAATGCTTGAACTCCAGCTTTTTTATCTGGGTTTGTATCTGGTTTTAATAAAATTTCTTCACCCAAGCTAATTCTATCACCTAAAGTAAACTCCTCTTTGGTACAGGAGTTTTCTATTGGCGGAACTCCAGGTTGAGATTTACTTCCTGGTCTCAAAAGGTAGACTACAGTACCGCCAATAACTAATCCGATTACTCCGATAATGCTAGCTGCTATATAGTTAAATTTGCCAGGTTCGGGAGGTGGGGGATTGACAATTACCGGAGGTGGGGTAAGTGGCTGTTCAGCAATTATTGGAGCTTCTATTAGGGCTATATCTTCATCTCTAAGTCCTAACGCTTGCTGAAGACGTTTCAAATTAGCGCCAGTTCTATCGCTGAGAGGAAACCCTTGTCTAATCTCGTCACGGAACGCTAGCTCATATTGCTGTAATTTTATCCTTTTGTTTTCGATAGGTGCTAAAACCTGAGTTTCAATTGCAGCAGCATCCTCAGATGATAATTGCAGGGTCTCTTGTAATGCATCCAATGCAGTGCGACCAGCAACAGAAATTTTACCGTTCCCGCCCTCTACCCAATACTCAACTTCTCGAAGATATGTGAGTCTGGGATCGTTACTTGGTGCTTTTGCAAGCTTTATTTTAAAGCCACCTTTGACAGGATATATCTCTGGTTTCATGGCTGGCGTACTTTCTTGGACCTTCTTGGCAGCGTATTCATGCAATTCATCAACAGAAATCCAACCATCTTCATCGCGGTCTGCTGCACCAGTCTCTAACCCCTCAACTATGTAGCTGGTGTAAGTTGAGGTATCTACCCCATGCTGTTCAAAAGCAAATTGAGTTGAAGTCGAAGATGTAAGAACAGCCCGCCCTTCTCCACCCAATTGGTTCTTGACATCCACAAAACCATCATCTTTAGCCGCCATACCCTCTGCAAATGCGCCGCTAAAGCAACAATCGAGAATCACTACCTCGCGTTTGGAGCGACTATTGCTCATAACCTCATGGACAAAGTTAGCCGGTACTGTTGTTGCCCTAACTGGTACTCCCTTGTCAGTTTTACGGGTATTACGAGCCGCAAAGTAAAGCTTACCACTCTCATCTTTAATGCCATGTCCAGAAAAAAATAGCAGCACGAGGTCATCTTTTTGACGATTATCAAACAAGATTTCGATCGCTTCCTCCATCTCATGCCGTTGAGGGTTCAGCAGCACTTTGACATCATTAAAACCGCCAATCTCTGGGTTCTCTAAAACTCGCTGTATTGCCTCGACATCTTTTGTCGCTGCTGGCAATGGAGTAAGACCAGGTTCATACTCACTGACTCCGATTAGCAGTGCTACTTTTGCCATCTCCCTATTCTTCCTTGCTAATGGAATTTATGAGTTGCCCGCGATAAACTTTTGAGCTTGTTCAATAGCGGCGTTTAACTCTTGCTGACTGCTAGCTTTCACCTTGAGTTTTTTACCGTTAGCTTCAACTTCCAACTCAATAGTTTTGTTACCCAAGCGATCGCCCAAAAATCCCAACAATTTCTTAAAATTGGCAAGGCTCACCTCGGCCTGCAACACTCCTACCAAAAAGCCACCAACAGATTTGGCTCCTTGAGGTATTTCTGTAACTGCTACAAGTTCAGCACTTTCTACATCTAATTCTTTGATGTCTCGCAGCAGATTCCGTGTTTCCTGTTCTTGTTCCTCTGCATCTAAGTCTGGATTAGAAAGAGCGATCGTCAGTTTGACGTTAGATTCAGAACTCATTTTGTGCCCTTTTAGGTTTTTCAGCAGTTGATGGTCAATTGTATTTCTGTAGTATATCGATTGACATCACCTCTTCTATGTAAATTTCCGGAAACTTCTTCAAAATTTTTACAAAAACTCATAAAATTTAGGTAAAAATCTGGTATAAACACAGAACATCTTTCTTCAATAGCTTCAAAACTTAGAGGCATCAATACTATTTCATCTGACAAGTTGTTTTGATACAGCAGTTTTTTTACCAACGCTTGCGATCGCAAAGGAAGCTACTGAGTTTATCCTTGCAACTTCCTGGCGATCGCTAGATCAAACTATTACGGCGTAAATGCAGCAACGCTCTCAATTAACCAGAAAAGGGGCAAACTCCCCTTGTTAAAGGCGAACTTGCGCCACAGTTGTCAGGTTAATTAAAACAAATCCAAATCTGTCACAGCACCGATGCTGCTAGAAGATACCAGTTTGGCATATTTCGCCAACACGCCTTTGGTGTAACGTGGAGCGGGAGGTTGCCAATTAGCACGACGACGAGCTAATTCTTCTTCAGATATATTCAACTGCAAAAGGCGTGCGGGTGCATCAATGGTAATACTATCGCCTTCTTCAACAAGCGCGATCGCACCACCCACTGCTGCTTCTGGAGCAACATGACCAACCACCATGCCATAAGTACCGCCAGAAAAGCGCCCATCGGTAATTAATCCCACCGCATCACCCAAGCCAGCCCCGATAATTGCCGAAGTGGGAGCCAACATTTCTCGCATTCCAGGGCCGCCTTTGGGCCCTTCGTAGCGAATAACCAAAATATCACCAGCTTGAATTTTACCCGCCAAAATTGCATCTAAAGAGGCTTCTTCCGACTCAAACACCCGTGCAGGCCCGGTAATGACTGGTTTTTTCACGCCGGTAATTTTAGCGACAGCCCCTTCCGTTGCCAGATTACCTCTGAGGATGGCTAAATGTCCTTGAGCATACATCGGGTTATTCCAAGCCCGAATCACATCTTGATTGGCAGATGGCTCTTCGGGTATGTCTGCTAATATCTCTGCAATGGTTTGACCGCTAATGGTGAGACTATCACCATGCAATAAGCCATGTGCGAGTAGCATCTTCATGACTTGCGGAATGCCACCAGCTTTGTGCAAATCTGTAGCGACATATTTACCGCTTGGTTTTAGATCGCACAAAACGGGAACACGGGCGCGGATTGTTTCAAAGTCATCTAGGGTTAACTCTACATTCGCAGCGCGGGCGATCGCTAAGAAATGCAATACTGCATTGGTCGAACCACCCACCGCCATAATCACAGAGATGGCATTCTCTATAGATTTACGGGTGATAATTTGCCGGGGTAAGATTTGCTTCTTGATGGCTTCGACTAGCACAAAGGCTGATTTTTCCGTGCTGTCGGCTTTTTCGGCATCTTCGGCTGCCATTGTGGAAGAATAGGGTAAACTCATTCCCATCGCTTCAAATGCTGAAGACATGGTGTTAGCTGTGAACATTCCCCCGCAGGAACCAGCGCCAGGACAAGCGCGACTTTCGACTTCTAATAATTCCTTGTCGTCAATTTTTCCCGCACTGTATTGACCAACAGCTTCAAAAGAACTGACAACGGTTAAATCGCGTCCGTTGTAGTGACCGGGTTTAATTGTGCCACCGTAAACGAATATTGCCGGGATATTCATCCGCGCGATCGCTAGCATTGCGCCTGGCATATTCTTATCACAGCCACCAATGGCTAGTACACCATCCATACTTTGTCCGGTACAGGCGGTTTCGATGGAATCGGCGATAACTTCCCGCGATACTAGGGAATATTTCATCCCTTCGGTTCCCATTGAAATCCCGTCGCTGATGGTAATTGTGCCAAATATTTGCGGCATTGCTCCGGCGGTTTTAATCCCAGCTTCTGCCCTCTGTGCCAGTTGATTTATCCCCATATTGCAGGGGGTGATCGTGCTGTAACCGTTGGCTATACCGACAATGGCTTTATTGAAATCTTCATCTTTAAAACCAACTGCCCGCAGCATAGCTCGATTTGGCGATCGCTGCACTCCTTGCGTCACTACTTGGCTTCTCAAATTCTCCGACATCTTTTTTCCTTCCCTGGCATCATCGCTTGTATTGCGATTGTATTACCTGATTTTCTCATGTATACGCGGCGCGATGGAACATGAGTAAGCATTGGTAATTTTCTATTAAAACCAAGACTTACGCATAAGAGATACCCCCTAACCCAATATGCTTGGGTTGAACAAAGTTTTAAGACTATGGCTCGCTCAATAAGTTGTTAATAGCGTGTAATAATTGACGGAAAGTGTAAGGCTTCTTCAAAAATATATTGATACCAGCGTTAGCAGCATCGGCCATTTGGCTGTCCGTGCTCATGCCGCTGATGCCCATAATCTTGACTTGTGGATTCATTTGTTGCATTATGCCAATTGCAGTTAACCCATCCATTGACGGCATCATCAGATCCATCAACACCATACTGATTTGATTTTGATGCTGGGCATATAATGAGATTGCCTCGATGCCATTAATAGCTGTCAAGGTTTTGTAGTTGTGGTCTTCTAGCAAAGTTTTGCTAATCTCTAGGATAGCGGCTTCATCATCTACAACTAGAATTAATTCTCCGTTGCCATTGAGCAATTCCAAGTTTTCTGCTTGTTGCTTTGTACTTTTGTTCAAGGCTGGTAGGTAGACTTGGAATTGGGAACCTTTGCCTACCTCACTAAACACTTTCACAAAACCATTGTGGTTTTTGACAATCCCAATCACAGTTGACAAACCTAAGCCAGTGCCTTTACCTGGTTCTTTAGTTGTGAAAAATGGTTCAAAAATTCGCTCTAAAATTACTGGAGAAATCCCAAATCCTGTATCTGAAATAGTTATGACTATATAAGGGCCCACCTGGGCATTTAAATTCATTTTGGCAAAATTTTCGTCAACGAATAAATTTTCCGCAGAAATAAATAATGTACCGCCTTTGGGCATTGCATCACGAGCATTGACGCACAAATTCATTAACACCTGATGAATTTGAGTTGGATCTGCCAAGATAGTCCAGAGTTTATGTCTAGGTACATTATTGATAATTGCGATCGATTTTGGAAATGTGCTTTGGATAATTTGCTCAATTTCTAATAGTAGGTGTTCTATTTTTAAAGAAATGCCGTTGCCTTCTGACCGACGAGAAAAAGTCAGAATTTGTTTGACCAAATCCGCCGCTCGTTTAGAATTATGTTCAAGAAGCTTCAGCAGTTGTTGATTACGTGCATCTAGATTGGGAAGTTTGAGCGCTAACATTTCCACTGAGGACAGAATGGGCGTAAGGATATTGTTGAGGTCGTGGGCAATGCCACTTGCCAATGTGCCAAGACTCTCTAGGCGCTGGGCGCGGAGAAATTGGGCCAGGAGTTGTTTTTTCTCTGTGATGTCGGTGTCAACAGAGAGGATGGATTTGGGTTGCTCTGCTTCATTACGCATCAATGTCCATCGGCTTTCCACGATAATTTCTTTGCCGCCCTTTGTCACTTTATGTAACTCACCTTGCCATAAGCCAGAGTCAAAAACATTTGTTAAAGCCGCTTGCAATTGCTGTGAGCTTTCTTTGCATAGTAACTCCTCAAGGTTCTTTCCCAAAGCCTCATGAGCTTCCCAACCATATAGACGTTCTGCACCTTGATTCCAGAATAAGATTTGGTTTTGGAAATTCCGCACGATAATCGCATCAGAAGCTATATCTAATAAAGCTGCTTGTTCGCGGATTTTTTGTTCTGCCCATTTGCGCTCAATGGTCGTAGCTAACACATTAGCGATCGCTTGCAAAAAGTGAATATCATTTTGGGTAAACTCTCGCTGTCTAGTTGTGTGTGCGCCTAAAACACCCAGAGGTTGTTTTTGACCTTGAATGATGACGCTCATGCCACTGATCACTGAGTGGTTAATCAATAACGGCGGCCCTTGAAACCGTGTTTCTTTCCGCAGGTCACAAACAATTACTGGCTCATGGGAAAGTAGTGTATAGGAAGCTTGAGTCTCATTCCCTCCACCTAATTCTAATTTAAAATTTCCCACTAATCCTGGCTGCCAACCGACTCCCGATCGCAAGAATAAGCTGTTCTCATCTGGCAGCAATTCTAAAACTTTACTGTATTCCACCTCAAGGCTTTGAGTAACCAGGACAACAGCTTCGTCCATTAATTTGTAAAGGTCGATATTAGCTAGAGCTAACTGGCCCAATTTAGCTACGGCTGCCTGCTGGCGCACACGCGCTCTTAAACCAGCTTCCACCCGCTTGCGTTCAGCGAGTTCAGTATGTACCTGCTCATAAAGTTGAGATTGCTGGATGGCAATGCCCACCTGTACTGCCAATTGTTTGAGAAAATCGATTTCCCACGTCTGCCACTGGCGGGGTGCTGCACACTGGTTAGCAACTAATAATCCCCACAATTTTTTTCCTTGCAAAATTGGAACCGCCAAGTTTGCCCTGACTTGAAACTGAGTAAGTAAATCGCGATGGCATTCAGTCAGACCTGCTGTATAAATATCTGCAATAGCTTGGATGCGCCCATGACTGTACTCCTCGCCGCGAGTTTCCATGAAATAAGTGTCTTGAACTTGGGTATTCAGGATAGCAATCCAACGATCATCAACAGACTCTACCACCACCACCCCACTGTAGTCTGGTTCAAACTGATACATGAACACTCGATCTACTTGCAGGAATTGACGGACTTCAGTAACGGTAGTGTTGAGAACCTTGTCCAAATTCAAACTCTGGCGGATGCGCTGGGCAATTGCCATCACCAATCGCTGCCATTGAATTTGCTGTTGTAGTGCCTCCTCTGCCTGCTGACATTCTGTGAGGTGACACATTGAATTAAATTCATCATTGTTCATCTGTAATATGCCTGATTTAATCCATTAGGTTGTCAATACCTGTGGTGACTGCTGGTTACGCCTCTAGGCTATTGCCTGTAGCCCATACTTTGTAGAAATAGATATAGTTAAAAGTATCTGATAATGCAAGGATATAAATTTTACAAAGAAAGGCAGAGGGCAGATCGCGCAGCGTGTCGCAGACAAGGCAGAAGGAAAGAAGTATTAATAAAAACTTTAGTTGTGGGTCTAAAGCCCACTAGTATAAAAAGATTTGTGTCGAGTAGAGCGTCCTTACTTCAATCCCATGTTTTTAAACGTGGATTCCCTTCTGCTTTCTGAAGGCAGTTGTTATTTATATAGTTCTTCCTTACCTTAAAAGGTGTGCCGATTCAATTTATGTTTTCTTTATTGCACCATAAATTATGATTTGTAACAACTTATAATAACTGTATATATATTGAGTTAGTGAATGAAAAAAGCGATCAATATGGCTTAGACAGAGTTTTTTACTCTGTTTTGACCGTTAGCAATTAAATTAAACCTTACTGATAAATTATTATAAAAAAAATGGTATTCATTTGTATAAAATGAATACCACTCTCTATTGCTTAAAATTATCGATAACAGAGATATTTTACCCAGGTAGAGTTATCCCAGTCACAGCGATCGCACCTGCAATCGCACTGGCTGCAAGGGAAGCGATCGCTGTTCCAAATAACCACCATGCAGCATTTGCAACGGTTTTTTTGGTTTCTTCGGCTTGCTTTTTAGCTTGCTCTTGGATCGCTTTCAAACGTTTTTGGGTTTCTTTTTGGATGCGTTCGGCTCGTTGCAACACGCCATCCCGCGCCGCTTCTATTTGGTCGATAATCCGGTTAGCATCTGCCTCAGAGATATCCTGACGAGAACTGATAACAGCAACTAAGGTGTCACGATCGAACTGACTGAGGCGATCGCGCAATGCTTCAAATCCAGCTTGCGGATCGTCGAATACTTTGGCAAAGTCTTGCTTAATGCCTTCATAGTTGAGTTCAGAACGATTTAGGGAGTTAAGATAGTTGCGAACTTTGGCGAAAATTCCATCCAGCACTGATTGCACCTTCTGCTGAATCTGCTGAAATTGTTCGACAATGGAACTGCGGACAGAATCAATTTGATCCACAATCCGGTTAGCTTCTTCTTCTGAGATGTCCTCACGTTGGGATAACAGCGCCACGATTGTGGAACGGTCAAATTTTGAGGCGCGATCGCTTAAACTTCCAATTCCAGCGCGGGGAGAAGACAGCAGCAATTGTAAATCGCGTTTGATTCCTTCGGGGTTGAGTTCGTCTTTGTTGGTATTACGCAGATATTCTTCAAGATTAGCTTCAAAATCTAAAGCTTGTTGAGCAGTACGCTTGGCTAAACGTCGTGGCGCTCTTACAATGTCGCCAATGGCATCTTGTACGCGATCGATGATCTGATTAACTTGCTCTTGGCTCAAGTCTCCGCGCTGACTCACCAGTTGGACTAAGGTTTCTCGATCGACATGAGATAAGCGATCGCGCAGTGCTAAGGCTCCAGCTTTGGGATCTTCGAGTAATTTTTCCAAATCGCTTCTAATACCTTCGGGATCGAGTTCTTCCAAGTTGGTATTGCGGAGATATTCGGCGATGGCTTTTGTAGTTTTTTCGTACTGTTCTCTCGCCTGTTGCGGAACTTGCAAAATACTATCTCTGACTGCTTCAATTTGATCGAGAATTTGGTTTACCTGTTCTTCGCTCAAATCTTGACGCTGACTGAGCAATTGTACCAATGTGTCGCGGTCAAATTGCGATAGGCGCGATCGTAATAGGCTAATTCCGGCTTGCGGATCGTCTAGTAAAATTCTAAACTCACGTTTGATGCCTTCAGGATTGAGTTCGTCTTTATTAGTATTCCGCAAATAATTTTCAACTCTTTGACGCAGTTCATCAGCTTTCGCTTTTGCTTGTTCTTGCAATTCTCTAGCACGATTCAAGATATTATCGCGGTTGCGTTCGAGTTGATCAACAATATTATTAGCTTCCTCTTCGCTGACATCTTGACGCTGTTGCAGCAATTGTACAAAAGTATCGCGGTCAAATTGTCCGAAGCGGCTACTTAAATCTTCAAACCCAGCTTCTGGATCTTCTACTAACTTGGCAAAGTCCCGTTCAATACCTTCAGGGTTGAGTTCTTCTTTCCCAGTAGAACGGAGATACTCTTCGATGCGCGTGCGCAAATCTTGCCCTTTTTCTCGTGCTTCGGCTTGTTTTACAGTTTCCAGAACTTCCGAGCGAGCGCTTTCCATTTGTTCGGAAATTTCTTTCACCCTGGGTTCACTGAGATCGCCTCGCTGATTCAGCAAGTTGGTGAAATATTCTTGATTGATTTCTTCTAACTCTCGTCTCACAGTTGTCGGATCTGCGTTTACGTCATAGATGATTTCTTTAAATTCATCTAATAGCGTAATTCGGTT
Organism: Nostoc punctiforme PCC 73102; assembly: GCF_000020025.1. Classification (GTDB taxonomy): domain Bacteria; phylum Cyanobacteriota; class Cyanobacteriia; order Cyanobacteriales; family Nostocaceae; genus Nostoc; species Nostoc punctiforme. The sequence continues at coordinate 4,779,292 of NC_010628.1, forward strand.
AAAATGCCAGGGAAATGAATTCAATATGTAATCTTCGACATCTGCTTTAATCGTGTTTTCAAGTGATATTGGTAGTCCTGCAGATATTTGCTCAGTGGCTTGCTCTCTAAACTTTTGAAATTGTTCTGTTACTTGCTCAACATCGACATCTTGAACTTTTTCTTTCAGCTTTTGCAACTGAGTTGTAATTTTGTTCACATCGATATTAGAAAGGTTAACCCGATCGAGAACTGCTGGTGCAGCAGCAGTCAAACCATATCGAATAGCTTGCTTAATTACACCATTACCATTACCACCTCCAACTGTAACCAGTTGTTGAAGGCGCTCACCCAATTGCTCGGAATTGAGTTCTTCAGGAGTCGCAGACTTAAGTAAATTGATTACTTGTTCTGTGGGATTTTTTCGATTTAAAGCTTCTTGCCAAGCACCTTGAAGTTGGTCAGCAATGCCGTTGATATCTTCTTGAGATAAATCTGTGCGAGTGCTGATTAAATCAACAAATGTTTGACGATTAATATTTTGTAACAAATCGCTATTAGCAACAGATTGTAAATCTGTATCTTTAAGAAGCTGGTCAAATTGGTTGCGAATTTCTTTGATATCCAGCTTTGGCAATTGCAGAGAACTTAAAGAACTTTGGAGAGTATTTTTAATCCCTTCAGAATCAAAACCTGAAGTTAATTCTCGCCGGACTGCGGCTGTAATATCTTCCGCAGTCGAAACTAACTGTTTTTTTGCAGTATTAGCACTGATACCAGCAGTTGCTGTACCCATCAGAGCTTGAAAACCAGAAGTAACAGTATTAGAGATAGAACCAATTAAAGAACCTACGGCTGATGAACCCAACCAAATTACTAGTGAGAAATAGGTAGACCAGATGACTACACCAATAATTGATCCTAAGAATGCACTTTCGATTAAGCTAAGTTTTACAGCTAGAAAGCAAGCAATAAATAATGCAATGCTCGCAGTTATTAACACCCAACTACCAACTTTTCCTTGAACCTTACGAATTGTCTTACCCAAACCTTCTGACTCATCATCGGAATCTGAATCAATTTCCCAAGATGAGATTCCGACAGCAACTGAAAAGTTTGTGAATAACAATTGAAAAGCAAATGCCATCGAAACCCCAGCCAGCAATGCCACCAAGAATTTAGGCCCAGAAAAAAGCACTGATGCTTCTTCTGGAGTTAGTGCTTCCTGAGCTAAAGTTATCGGCGCTAATCCTAAAATAGTTGCAACACCTTGAAACATAATATTTTCTCACTTGCACTCAATTAAATACCCATTTATAAAATGGCTTATTTATCAGTTTAATTATCAAATATATAAGCTAACACTTTCTTAAGTAATAGGTTCATTTGCCAAAAGTCGTATTTTGAAGTTTATTATTTTTTTCATTAAATAAAACTTTATAATTTTGCCACATTTCACATTTTTACGAAATATTTTTTATTAATATCAAAGTAAGCTCTATAAAAAAGAATCTAAGTACATAGCAGTTATCAAAAGGGTGAATTACTCTTTTATACAGAAAAAATCAATGTTTTTCGTGTCCACATCTAGCAAAATTCATAAAGTTAAGATATGTAAGTGTTTCTAAAAACATAATTTTATATTTATTCATTTAGATAAAAACACCTATACCTAATGATAGAGACAAAAATTCTTCCAAGCGATTGATGAAACTTAAATCTAAACATGTATTAATAAGACTATTACAAGCTATAAATTTGTGAATAATTGATTGTTGCTGAGGAGAAAAAGATAATGGTTGTAGGTGTACATAAACGTGCTGTAGGTGTATTTTCTAATCGTCGAGATGTTGAACATGCGCTACATGAATTGAAAAAAGTCGGCTTTGACATGAACAGAGTTTCTGTCATTACGCAAGATGGAGACAGAGAAGATATTGCTGGGGCTGAAGTGCGTGATCGCGTCGGTGATAAATCTGATGAAGGCGCTAAAGTTGGAGCTGCAACAGGTGGCGCTTTGGGCGGATTGACTGGTTTATTAGTCGGTCTTGGTACTTTGGCAATTCCTGGAATTGGGCCAATTATGCTGGCTGGAGCCGCAGCAACCACTCTAGCTACAACTATTGCTGGTGCTGGGATTGGTGCAGTAGCTGGTAGTTTGCTTGGTGCATTGATTGGTTTAGGAATTCCCGAAGAACGAGCTAGAGTTTATGACGAACGTGTAAGACGAGGACACTATTTAGTGATCCTTGATGGCACAGATACAGAAATCGCTAGAGCAGAAGCAATTCTCCATCAGCGTGGTGTCGAAGAGTTTGGTATTTACGACAACCCAGATGCGAGAAATGCTGATTATGTTGCTCCAACCCATAACGTAAATGTGGCTCATACTGGTGTTGCTAGACGCGCGATAGGAGTCTTTCCTCATCGCCGAGATGCAGAAGCAGCACTCACAGAATTACGAGATGCAGGTTTTCCCTTAAGTAGAGTCTCCATCATTGCCAAAAATACAGACGGTCATGGGATCGCTGGTGTAGATGTAGATAGGAATGTTGGAACAGGTAATAAAGCAGACGATGGTGCTAAAACTGGAGCAGCTACAGGCGGTGTTCTAGGCGGCTTGACTGGCTTATTAGTTGGTCTTGGAACTCTAGCAATTCCTGGAGTTGGGCCTGTGATTGCTGGTGGTGCAGTAGCAACAGCTTTGGCCACAACCTTAGCTGGTGGTGCGATCGGTGCAGCTGCTGGCGGTATTGTTGGCGCACTGGTTGGCTTGGGAATTCCTGAAGACAGAGCGCGGGTATATAGCGATCGCTTCCAAAGAGGCGACTACTTGGTAATTATCGATGGTACGGAAGCTGAAATCCACCAAGCTGAAGCGATTCTCAAGCGTCGAGGTATTGAAGAATTTGCTATTTATGATGCTACTGATTTAGGCGAACATCGGCCAGGTTCCGACCGAGTAATCCATCATGACACAGCAGTAGCCAATCCCATTCACCCCAATCACTCAACAGAGCCTCATATTAACGATCCTGCTGTAGTCATTGTTGACCGTCGTGATGAAACACTTTAATCCAAAGTAGTTTTCACTGTCACTAATTACACACAATTGCAAGAGCAAGAATTCAAAAACTTGCTCCTCACTTCACCGTAAAAATCAACAAATTTCACTTTCCGATTGCGAATCAAACCTATGAAAAAGCTAACCCCCTTCTTAATTAGCACTCTTTTAGTTTTTGGTGTTGCTGCTTGTGATAACGCTTCTAAAACAAGCGAATCTGCACCCAATAATCCTAATGAAGCTCCACAATCACCGACTGTACAGACAACAGAAGCTTCTCAGAAAGACGCACAAAGTGAAACTCGCAGAAGACAACTTGATTCTGATATCCGTGCCCGCGAACAGCGCAATAATACCACTGGTGGCGATGCAGATAGAGCTAAAGGTGACTTAGCAAGTGAAGTTCGCTCCAAATTAGAGGCAAACATACCCAAGAGTCAAATAACAGTTGATGCCACAAAGGATGGAGTTGTGACTGTCGGAGGTACTGTTAACAATCAGCAAGAGTTGGCTAAAATTGAACGTTTAGCTAAAGAAATCAAAGGCGTGAAAAGTGTAGTTGTTAAAACAACTGTTGCCCCACCAACAAGGTAAGGCAGCTAACAGTAAAGCCAAGTGAGTAGGTAGATAAAAATAAATTTATATTTTCCTACTCAATCTTAATGGTCAGTTATACTATTGCTGACCATTAATAATTGATAACTGACGACTTTAATAATTATATTTGTTGATGCTCAGTTCAGTTATAGAAACTTTTGTAATAATTGAAAAACTATGGAAACCGAACAACAGCAACGTGAATCCATCAATACTTCAATATCACAAAGTGCGCTAGCACTTGAAGGTGTAGATGCAAATTTGCCAAAGTTACCGCCAGCATCTGAACCGGAATCTCAATGGCAGCAAATTAGCAGACAAGTTTCTCAATTTTTGGAGAAACTACCCGACTACTTAGGTAGCTTTTTTCAGGACTATAAGCAGCCTCTAATAACTGTTGCTTTGATTTTAGCTGCCATTGTTACAGCAAAGTTAGTACTAGCACTACTGGATGCGATCAATGATATTCCATTACTATCACCACTCTTTGAATTAGTTGGAATTGGTTATGCCAGTTGGTTTATTTTCCGTTATCTACTAAAGGCTTCAACTCGGCAAGAATTAGCCAATGAAATTCAATCCCTCAAAAATCAATTTGTGGGTGAATAAATTTTCTAACCATTCAACTAGTACACTACATTATGGTAGAAGTTTGTCTACCTTTAAGACAAGGGGCTTCAGCTCCTTGTCTTAAATAGTAAATGTAACCTATTAGTATTTAACCTGAATTAATATTAATCTTTTGATACATCGCAAGATAGAGGATATAATATTTTTTTTAATTTTAAATCACTTCTAAAGATAGTAGCTCGGAGATTAAAAAAAGCTTAGTCTAGTCTTTGAAGTTATTTAATAGATTCTTTAACGAGGACATAAATTATGGCTAATGAAGCAGTTAAGAGAGATATAGATTCATCCGATCGGGCTGAAGTAGATACTTACGATCGCGGCATTATCCCAGCCGAAACAGCTGCTCGTAGAGAAAGAGAAGGAGATAAGTACAAAACACTCCCTACAGAAGAAAGGGAGGCGGATGCAGCTACAGATGACCAAACCGATCCAGAAAGTGTACGTACTACTGACGGATACACCGTAGACAAAGAAGGTTTGTTAAACAACTATGCAGTTGAACCGGAAATGTACTACGAAGAACCAGGTGATGCACGCAAACAAGCAGCAGAAGACACGGCAGAACGTGTTGAAGAACTTGGAGAAGTTAATCAGGATGAAGAAGGCAAGTTAACCGAAAAGGGCGATAAACGCGGTAGAGGCCCAGGAGTAATTTAATTAACAGATATCTTTTTGGTGGGTGCAATTACACGTAAAAAGGCTAAATAGGCGATTTGTAGAGACGCAATAACTATAATTGCGTCTCTATTTGTATAGGCGGCAAGGGCTAGATAAAATTACCTCTTTCCCCTTTGCTCCCTGCTCCCTGCCTCTTGTGCCCAATTTTTTAGATGATCAGTGGCTCAAGTTCCCGATTATGCCATTGTCGCTGATGCCATTCGGCAACCAAAGGACGGACAATAAACTTAGGCTGTCCATCGCCTTTAACGTCAATGCGTAAACCTGAATAAGGTCGTCGCTTTTGAGAACCTTGACCGTTGCGACCAATGAAGAGATGCGATCGCCCTACTAATCTATTTTCCTCCATTAAATCTGCTCCCTCAATCCTTTGGCGGCGCAAACTAAACCCGCTACCACCACAAACAAGCCAGTGGATATGAGAATCAGCGTGTCCTGTATCCATTGTCTCAAGATGTTCTAAGCAGTGGGCGTGACCGTTTAATACCAAATCAACCAAAGGACGACCCTGATTTAGAGAACCTATTTCTTTTGCTACTGCATCCAGCACGCCACGGAAGCGATCGCGAATTATCAAAGTTTGTGCTTGTTGCCACTTTGTCGCCTCAGTTACATAAGGAGGATGATGGAAATAAATCACTCTTCCCCGAACTTCTGAATTATTCCAAGATTCAATCAATCTCTTTTTGAGCCAGTCTAGTTGTTCAATATCAGTCTGCATTGTTTTGTCACTGGCTAATTGCTTCTTGATATCAACAATTATTTCTTCAATTTGCGATACCTTGGCGTGAAAGTCGTCTAATTGGTCGGCTTCAATGGGGTTTTCAGGACGAAGCTGGGCCGAGGTTTCAATGATGTGCTGCTTTTCTTGCTCTAAATCTTCACGACGCTTTTCTAAGATTTTGCGATCGGCATCACCTTGTTTTGTTTTAGGTAGGGGTGGTGGATCGTTAAATGTATTAGAATCCAAGGCGAAGAAATCAATTCCGCCATAGCGAAAAGTGTAGTAACGATTGGGAAGTCGGGTAAAATGCCCAGGTTCATACTTAAGACAAAGACCTGTATCTGTCTTACTTGTGTAGTGCCGATCTAAATGGCTGCTTAACTCTCCTGGAAGTTGCAACGCCTTTAAATAGTCTATAAATGCGTGTGCGTAAGCCTCGCCGGTTCCTGAGCCATGCAAACCTACATCTAGGTCTAAGCGCGATCGCAACAGGCGACGAAGGGGTAATGTTGTGAGAGAGGCCAAGCTCAATAAAATGGGCAAGTTATAATAATCGTGATTTCCCGGTACTGGTAATATGGGAAGCTTAAAAGTCATCTGGTCATAAGCAATCAGTTTCGGATGCTCTCCACCCAAGATAAACTCTCGGTAAGGCTCGATGAAGTTTTGCTGGTAGTATTCACTCGAACCCACTAAGTAAATCACATCCCCGGTATGCAGCATAAAACGGGATTCGTTGTGATGGGGCAACATCAGTTCAGCTATCTGTCGTTGGGGATTGTGTCCCCGATGCTTACCAGAACCACTATCACCCACAACTAAAAATGAGAACTCAGGATTATCTCCTTGACCATCCTCCAACACCAGGCGAGTTTGGTCGATGTTCCGTTCCACAATTAACGGATCTTGCCACCTGACTCGCTGATTCATTTTACGAATTTTGTTAGCGATCGCTGGATCTGATACAAGTTTCAATGCAACATACTCCTGAATCTTGAATTGCAGGGAGCAGGAGAGCAGAGGGAGACAAGGAGGACAAGGGGGAATTATTGAGTAAGTCTCTTCCTTGTCTCCCCCCTCTTCCTTGTCTCTTCTTCATGCCCAATTCCCAATCTCCTTACTCTTCTACCGTATCTTTCATCTCAATAGTCAAATTAGGGAGTCCTTCTAGTTTTTCGGTAGGCTCAACTTCTTCTACTAATGGCATAAAAATCTTCAATCCACCTGGTATACACTTAATTTCTACTGGTGTTGTGCCGACTATTTCACCATCTAAAACAACCTTTTGTGCTGGCTCAGTTGTAATTTTAAATTGTTTGGCTCGCAGAAAGCCAATATCATCACGTTCTACGGCGTTACCTGTAGAAGCTGTTTGGAATAAATGGAATGTAGCAGCGATCGCTCCTGCTTTGTTGGCTGGAGCTACAATCGTTAAATCTAGTAACCCATCATCATAAACCAAACCTGCTGGTCCCTGAGCTAAGACAGAAGTGGGAGGCGCGGCATTTGCGACTGTGACTGCACAGGCACTAGTTTTAATTATCCTGTCTTCTGTTTCTATTTCAACATCAAATTTATGTAGGTTTCTCAGTTGCTGAATTCCAGCGAAAACGTAGGCCATCATTCCAAAGCGATTTTTGGCATCTCGGTCTGCCAATTCTACAGTTTCGGCTTCAAAACCAATACCTGCCAAGAGTACCATTGGGCGATCGTTGCAATAGGCTACATCTACATGGCGGGTTCCTCCCTGCAAAATTGTTTCACACGCACCTGCGATCGTGTCAGGAATTCCTAAAGCTGTAGCAAAAGCGTTTGCTGTTCCTCTGGAAATAATGCCAAATGAAATATCAGTACCCACTACAGCCGCTGCCGCCGCTGAGAGAGTCCCATCTCCACCCGAAGCAATGATTGCATCTACTCCTCGCTCTACGGCTGCATAAGCTAGTTGATCTGCATCGATTTCTTGAGTTGTGAGATAAATATCTAGATCAATATCTGGCTCTAATATTGCTCGAATTTCTGCCAGTTCTATATCTGGGTCTCCCTGACCCGCAACTGGATTAAAAATAAGACAGGCGGAACGATTCATAAAATATAAAAGCTAAACTTTAGATCCCTAAAATACCAAATTCTTTCTAGCATTCTTGTGAAATTTTGCCTTCTTTCTAACGGTTGGTTTATCTTTTGTAACAAGTTTGTAAGCCTTCGGCGTTAAAACATATTAATACTGCACATTTTGGTATCTTTTGTCTATACTTGCCTAAACAATAAAATTTTTGTCATGCGTCAATTATTACTAGTTTTGGCAAGTATGCTAACTCTCAGCAGCTTATATACCCCTTCGATGACAATGGCAGGCACAACGCCTGATTTACCCAAGATTCGCCTAGCTCAAAAATTTAACTGTAATAATCCTCAAACTCAAGCAGCAATTAATGAATGCGCGAATTCATCTTATCAAAATGCAGATAAAAGACTGAACCGAGCTTATCAACAATTGCTACCTACCTTAGAAAAATCTAGAAAACAGAAATTGATTGCTGCCCAACAAGCATGGTTAAAGTTCCGAGATACAAATTGTGAGTTTGAAAGAAGCAAATATGAGGGAGGAAGTATTGCTCCTAGCATTTATGTTGGGTGTCTAGAAAATCTCACAAAACTTCGTACCCAACAATTACAAGAATATCTTAAATCCGATCCTTAAGTACTCAAAATAGAGCATTTCATAAATTCGTAGCGAAAAAAACTGAAACCTCTGGGCTACTATGAGTTTAAAAACCTAATGTTTTTAAACTCAGGTCAAAGCAAGAAAATTAGTGCTTTTACTAATAGTTGAAATTTTCTCAAGTGGTCTATATACAACATTTTATTCGAGTTGTTTAAGACGGTAGCCAATACCATGAACCGTTTCAATAAAATCTTCGAAAGCTCCGGCGGCTTTGAGCTTTTGACGTAAGCTTCTGAGATGAACTTTCACAGCATGTTCTTCTGGAGGTGACTCTAGCGACCAAATATGTTCAATAATCACGCTGCGGCTAAGGACACGACGACCATTTCGTAGCAATAACTCTAATATGCCGTACTCTTTTGGGGTTAAATGTAGCATATTTTTCCCATAACTCACTTCATAAGTGCTGGGATTGAGGTGCAGATTGCCCCATTCCAAAATCGGTGGCGATGAAACGTTACCCCGACGAAGCAAGGCGCGGATTCGGGCAAATAGTTCTTGCAAATCCACTGGTTTAACGACATAATCATCAGCTCCCGCATCGAGTCCAGTGATTTTATCGCTAACGGTATCACGCGCTGTAAGCATGAGAACAGGCATACTGTAGCTGTGCGATCGCAATCGATGACATAAACTAATTCCATCGAGTTCTGGCAACATCACATCCAGCAGCAGCAAATCATAGTCCAGCATTTTAGCTTGATTCCATCCTGCTTCACCATCTGTCACCACATCAACCATATAACGCTGGTCTGTAAGGGCTTCTGCTAAAGTTTCGGCAAGGCGTACATCATCTTCAACTAAGAGAATTCGCATACATTTTTTTTAACCCATACAACTTATGTTTAAAACTATCTGCGGACTCCCATTAAGAAAATATTGCAAAAAGTAACAATTTCTAGTTTTCGTTGCTTCTTTCCGATTTCTTTACCATTTCCTGAGCGATTTCCTTACTTTTACTGTGTAATTTTCTATTCTATGTAGGTTTTTAATAACCTCCTTTAGACGTTCTAAAAGAACTCTATGTTTAGCCAGGGGATTTTTAGAAAATGACTTTTGGGCAAAGTTCACATTTAGGTGTCAGCTTGTTTGAAGACACTCACTCAACTGGAGGAGTATCTGGTTATTCACCAGAAGAACTTGAGGCTATCATCAGGCTTATATACAGACAGGTTTTAGGAAATGCGTATGTGATGGAAAGCGAACGGCTCACTGTTCCTGAGTCGCAGTTTAAGCGGGGCGAAATCAGCGTCCGCGAATTTATCCGTCTGGTAGCAAAGTCAGAGTTATATAGTTCCCGCTTTTTTAGCAGTTGCCCTCGTTATCGAGCAATTGAGTTGAACTTTAGGCATTTGCTCGGTCGCGCTCCTATTGACTTCGAAGAAATGCGATCGCACAGTACTATCCTGGATGAAAAAGGTTTTGAAGCTGAAATTGATTCCTATCTTGACAGCGACGAGTATCAAGATACCTTTGGAGAAAACATTGTGCCTTATATTCGAGGCTACAAAACTGAAGCCTTTCAGAATATCGTGCAGTTTACCCATATATTCCAATTAGTTCGAGGTGCTTCTAGTAGTAGTCTCAAAGGTAATTTGGCAGGTAAACAACCTCGCTTGAATAGTTTGGTAATTCAAAGCACCCCTACTGCTGTAGTTTCACCCGCTAGCGATGGGGCCACATTCCGCAATCCACAACTTGGCTCCAGAACTCGTCATGGTGTAGCAGCCAGTGATGAAGGTAAAGTGTATCGATTGCAAGTGACTGGTTATCGAGCAAATACAGTAAACCAGATTTCTCCATTTCGCCGCAGCAATCAAGTCTATCTCGTGCCCTTTAATAAACTATCGCAAGAGTATCAGCGCATTCACCAGCAAGGTGGTGTGATTGCGAGTATCACCCTTGTTAACTAGTCAAATCAAAACACTGAGGAATAGAAAATAACAATCCCCAATCCCCAATCCCCAATCCCCAATTTAATATGCCTATTCCTTTGTTAAATTACTCCCCTTCATCTCGAAATCATCGTGTATCTGGATACGAGATTCTTGGCGACGAGCAACCGAGAATTTATACAGCCGAACATCTGCCATCGTCAGTAGAAATGGATGCCTTGATTATGGCAGCCTATCGCCAAATTTTTCACGAACAACAGATGCTAGATAGTAACCGCCAACCTTTTTTAGAATCTCAACTGAGAAACGGCCAAATTACAGTCAGAGATTTTATTCGAGGGTTAGCAATATCTGATGTATTTCGGCGGCTGAATTACGAAAGCAACAACAATTATCGTTTTGTGCAGATATGCGTACAACGCTTTTTGGGTCGTGAGGTTTACAATGAACGCGAAAAACTAGCCTGGTCGATTGTGCTAGCTACCGAAGGATTACAAGGTTTTATCGATGCTTTAGTGGATAGTGGAGAATACATTAGTAATTTTGGTTACAATACAGTCCCCTATCAACGGCGACGGATTTTACAAGGACGCTCTCAAGGTGAATTACCTTTTGCGAGGATGGCTCGTTATGGCAAAGATTATCGTGACAAATTGCCGGTTCCCATAACCAGAAAGCAGGTTGAGCCTTTTAATTTAAAAACCTTCCTCCGCAGTTCTGATAGGGATGTAGTGTTATGGCTATTAGCTTCACTGCTAGGGCTGATTGTCTTGTTTACTTGGCTAACTGCATTTGGTTATTTGCCAAAGTTCGGCGGATACTAGTAACGCTTTGCGTAATTCGCAATTACTGTTACGTAGGGTTTTAGACGTTTCATATTTATGTTGTGCTGTACTAGTTAAGTGGAGTGCGATCGCACTCCACTTAACTGAAAAAGGCTGAATATAGGAACTCATATTTGATTTCTGAAAACGTTCAGAACAACTCAAAAAGGCTTCTTGAGTATAGCAAGATTGTTTATTGCCTTTTGCTTCCTACGCCGATTACAGAAAATGCTTTAGGCAAGCAATTTATATTATCCAAAAATCGATGTAGCCAATACATTCATATTAAATTATTTGAAGCAAAATAATGTTGCCACCACAAGCACATAAAAAGATCCAATGTTGGATAAGAAGCCGTCATTTAATATGTTCCGGTCACTTTTTTATATTTGAAACTATAGACTATTCTTGCGTTGATAGATTTACTGAGTGTATAGCCGCTTTAGGAGGAACATTAATTTCTGTTGAGCCGGTTGACAAAATTTGGATGGGCGACCATCGACAGGTTCTTCTTTATCGTGTCAAAGCCAGTTTGTTTACGCCTTGTCATCAGTTAAGGCAATACTGGTTTAAGTATGGTGGTTTGTACACTAGATTTGATAAAAATTGTTAATTTATTTTGATTTATAGCGACTTATATAATTGCGTTAATATGTATGTTATTAGGTAATAAAAAACTGTCTAGAGTGGCGGGTTTTCGGCATTGGTTTTTGGATAATCTCACCATCAATATAAATACTTGCAGGCTTTGTTTCTGGCAACTTGAGAAACTCTTCCAGCGTTAAGGATGCAAGTTTTGCAGCACTCATGACTTCTGCCACTCCGAAAGTCCTACATCCAGTTTATCAACGTTCGGAACTAATGGATGAGCAGAAAACAGTAAACTAAATCAGATGCCTCTAATCTTTCTTATCCATGCCCGATTTCAGTATTATCAATCTCGCTCCAATCGGTGTTGGCTTTAGCATTATTGCATTATGGATAATTTATTATTTTCTCAACCTAGAAGTAACTAGAAGGCAACGAGCAGAAGCGATCCTGCGGCAACAAACTGAGCGGGAACGGTTGGTAAACCAAATTGCTCAACATATTCGTGAATCTTTGGAGTTAGACGAGGTTCTGACTACTACCGTTGCAGAAGTGCGCGAGTTTCTGCAAGCAGATCGGGTGTTAATTTATCGCCTTTGGGAAGATGGGACAGGTAGCGCAATTACTGAAACAGTTTTACCTGAATATACAAAAATTTTAGGAGAAACCTTTCCAGAAGAAGTGTTTCCGAGAGAATATCACCAAGCTTATTCATTGGGGAAAACCCGTGCGATCGCTAATGTTGAACAAGCTGATGTCGAATCATGTTTGGCAGACTTTGTGAAACAGTTTGGTGTTAAAGCCAAGTTGGTAGTGCCAATTCTCCAAGAGAATCGGGAAGCAGATAAACAACGAGACAGCAAAACTCCTGCTTCTCCCCCTTATCTTTGGGGATTATTGATTGCTCATCAGTGCGATCGCACCCGTGTATGGGAATCTTGGGAAATTGAATTGATGAAGCAACTTGCAACCCAGGTGGCGATCGCTATTCAACAATCAGAACTTTACAAGCAGCTACAAACACTCAACGCTGAATTAGAACACCGCGTCCAACAACGAACTCAAGAGTTAGCTAAAGCTAATGTCTCTCTAAGAGCAGAAATAGCTGAACGTCAACGCACGCAAGCAGCGTTGCAAGCTCTAATTACTGCCTCTCCTCGCGCTATTTTCACACTTGATTTAGAAGGAAATGTGAAAATCTGGAATCCGGCTGCTGAACGCATGTTTGGCTGGACAGAGGCGGAGGTAATCGATCATCCTAACCCAATTTTTTTAGATGACCAATTAGAGGAATACAACACTCTTCAAGAAAGTATATTACAAGGAACAACTTATACCAGAGTTGAATTGCGCCGTTTTAAAAAAGATGGCACTGCGATCGATATAGTTTTCTCTGCCGCTCCCTTGCATGATAGTGATGATAGTATCAACGGTATGGTGGCAGTAATTGCTGATATCACACACCAAAAGCAGCAGGAAGAACAGGTAAGGTTGCTGCAATCTGTGGTTGTAAATACAAACGATGCTGTAGTTATCACTGAAGCACAACCGATTGGCGAACCTGGGCCAAATATTATCTATGTTAATGAAGCATTCACCCGAATCACAGGTTACAGCCTGGAAGAAGTCTTAGGTAAAACGCCCCGTATCCTTCAAGGAGCGAAAACAAGTCGGGCGGAACTGGATAAAGTTTGGACTGCTCTTTCTTGTTGGGAAACAGTTACCGTTCAGGTAATTAACTACCGCAAAGACGGCTCGGAATTCTGGAATGAATTCAGCATTGTCCCCGTAGCCGATCAAACTGGCTGGTATACCCACTGGATATCAGTACAACGTGACATTACAGGGCGCAAGCGGTTAGATGAAATTCGGATGGCACTAGAGCGAGAGAGAGAACTTAGTGTGCTGAAAACACGTTTTTTCTCAATGGCATCTCACGAGTTTCGCACACCTCTAAGTACTGCCTTAGTAGCGGCGCAATTGCTAGAAAACTGTCAGGATGAATGGGATAACTCTTCTAAGCGACTGAGAAACTTGCAGAGAATTCAACTCTCTGTCAAAAATATGGTTCAAATATTAGATGATATTTTAACCATCAACCGAGCCGAAACTGGAAAACTAGAATTTAATCCTAAACTCCTAGATTTAGAAGAATTTTGCAGTGATTTTGTCGAAGAAATGCGCCTAAGTACTGATGAGAGGCACACACTTAGTTTTGTTTGCCAAGGAAAAGCTGTTCCTGCCTCAGTAGATGAAAGGTTGTTGCGTTCCATTCTGTCTAATTTACTGCTGAATGCGATTAAATATTCTCCTGAAGGGGGGAATGTTCATCTTAGTCTGGAGTTTAAATCAGATACGGTGATTCTCCAGGTGAAAGATCGGGGTATTGGGATTCCGTTAGCGGATCAAAAGCAGCTGTTTGAGCCGTTTCATCGTGGCAAAAATGTCAAAAGCATTCCTGGTACTGGATTAGGATTGGTAGTGGTGAAAAAGTGTGTGGACTTACACCAGGGTCATATTAACATCACCAGTGAAATAGGAATTGGTACAACTTGTGCGATCGCTCTGCCATTACTATAAAGTAGGACTTACGCAATAACTCTCTAAAACTCTTATTCTTTGTGCCCTTCTCTACGTTCACGCAGCCTGTTGCAGACAGACTTACACGAATGCGTTAGCTTGTCCAAGCTGCTCTATGTTTACGTTTTTTCATTATTTTGCTTGCTAAAAGCGTAGTGTTTTTAATGCAAGGCAACACATTAGCATTGTCAGCCGATGCATTGACATTGTTAACCGATGCATTGGCATTGTTAACCGACGCATTAGCATTGTCAGCCGACGCATTGGCATTGTCAGCCGATGCATTAGCATTGTTAACCGACGCATTAACATTACAGGGTATTGCTAAATTAAACTCGCTACAAACTAATCAAATTCTGTACTAACTAGCATTGTTCAAGATTCCTCAAACCAGCTTTTGGTAAAGAATTGTAATCCAAAATCCAAAATCTAAACCCCAAAATTAGTATGAGTCCCTGACTACGGTAGTCTAGATGAGAGTGAATTTATCGCCTTGTTTGATATATTGTTTTATGACTTCAGTTGTTTCTAGTCCCCCACGCACTATTCGGATCGGTTCACGCAAAAGCCAACTTGCTCTAGTTCAAACCTATTGGGTACAAGAGCAACTCCAAAAAAGCTTTCCTGATATCACTTTTGAAGTCCATACCATGTCTACCCAAGGCGACAAAATCCTTGATGTAGCATTAGCTAAGATTGGCGATAAAGGACTTTTTACTAAAGAACTTGAAGTTGGAATGCTCAATCAAGAGATTGACTTTGCGGTTCATTCTCTCAAGGATTTGCCGACTAACTTACCAGAAGGATTGACACTGGCAGCAATTACTGAACGGGAAAATCCAGCCGATGCCTTGGTTGTGCATGAAAAGCACAAAGATAAACAAATCGATACTTTACCCGAAGGTGCAGTAATTGGGACATCTTCGCTGCGGCGGTTAGCACAGTTACGCCACCACTTCCCCCACTTTACTTTTAAAGATGTGCGGGGAAACTTGATTACACGATTGGCAAAACTGGATGCAGGCGAATACGATGCCTTAATTTTGGCAGCCGCAGGGTTAGAAAGATTGGGAATGAGCGATCGCGTTCATCAAATTATCCCCAAAGAAATCTCCCTCCATGCCGTTGGACAAGGTGCTTTAGGGATAGAATGCCGTGCTGATGATAGTGAATTGCTAACTCTACTCAAAGCAATCGAACATCCTGCAACACGCGATCGCTGTCTCGCCGAACGTTCTTTTCTACGCTCTTTAGAGGGCGGATGTCAAGTACCTATTGGTGTAAATACAGAAATCTCTGGTGAGAATTTGACCTTAACAGGCATAGTTGCCAGTATAGATGGTCAAAAGTTGGTAAAAGATACCGTCACTGGAATTGCCAATAATGCCGAAGCGCTAGGCACAGAACTAGCAGAATTATTGCGGCAACAGGGAGCGCAAGAAATTTTATCAGAAATTTTTGCGGTCATTCAACGCGGTTCCTAAGCAATTGGGTAAGCCGATGTGATTAGATAAGAATTGATCGTCGTTTTACCAAAGACGCGACAAATCGCGTTGGTCGCGATCGTAGAGTTAATTGACAATTTATAGACAGAATCGGGGAAGCAAAAATTACCATGCGGATTCTATTTGTTGCAGCAGAAGCAGCACCCATTGCGAAAGTAGGAGGAATGGGTGATGTTGTTGGGGCATTACCCAAATTTCTGAGAGAAATGGGGCATGATGTGCGGATATTCTTGCCTTACTATGGCTTCCTGCCAGACAAAATGGAAATTCCCAAAGAACCCATCTGGCGGGGGTCTGCCATGTTCCAGGAATTTGCTGTTTATGAAAGCGTTCTGCCTGGTACTGATGTTCCCTTGTACTTATTTGGACATCCCGTCTTCCTACCTCGCCGCATTTATTCTGGAGATGATGAAGACTGGCGGTTCACTTTCTTTTCCAATGGTGCAGCCGAGTTTGCCTGGAATTACTGGAAACCAGACATTATCCATTGTCATGACTGGCATACGGGAATGATTCCTGTATGGATGCACCAAGATCCAGATATCACCACAGTGTTTACCATTCATAACCTGGCTTATCAAGGGCCCTGGCGTTGGTATTTAGAAAAAATTACTTGGTGTCCTTGGTATATGCAAGGACACAACACAATGGCCGCAGCAGTGCAATTTGCCAATAAGGTAAATACAGTTTCGCCCACTTATGCCGAGCAAATCAAGACACCTGCTTATGGTGAAACCTTAGAAGGTTTGCTGTCTTTTATTAGCGGTAAGTTATCCGGGATTATCAACGGGATTGATACTGAAGTTTATAATCCCGAAGATGACAAATATATTGCTCAAACCTTCACTACTGAGACTTTAGATAAACGCAAAGCTAACAAAATTGCTTTGCAAGAAGAAGTAGGATTAGAAGTCAATTCTAAAGCCTTTTTAATTGGAATTGTTACCCGATTAGTGGAACAAAAAGGTATTGATTTGATCTTGCAAATCCTCGATCGCTTCCTATCTTATACAGATGCACAGTTTGTTTTATTGGGAACAGGCGATCGCTACTATGAAACTCAGATGTGGCAATTAGCATCTCGTTTTCCCGGACGCATGGCAACTTACTTACTGTATAACGATGCCCTGTCTCGCCGCATCTATGCTGGTACTGATGCCTTCTTGATGCCTAGTCGTTTTGAACCATGCGGTATTAGCCAAATGATGTCTTTGCGCTACGGTTCTGTACCTATTGTTCGCCGCACAGGTGGATTAGTTGACACCGTAAGCCATCACGACCCCGAAAATGCCGCAGGCACCGGTTATTGCTTTGACCGCTATGAACCGCTAGACCTTTTCACTTGTATGATCCGAGCTTGGGAAGGCTTCCGTTTCAAACCGCAATGGCAAGAACTACAAAAACGGGGCATGAGTGAAGATTTTAGTTGGTATAAATCTGCTAAAGAGTACGTCAAGTTGTACAGGTCAATTTACGGTTTGCCAGAAGAAGAGGAGACACCAAAACCAGAGTTAGTCTTAAACGAAGCAGTTACCAATAGCAAGTCCTAAACTGCCTAAATAACTACTTTTTGAAACTCGTGACAGCATTGTTCAGATTAGTCTGAAGATGCTACTCACGAGTTTTTTTGTTTTAGAAACTTGCCAATTTAACAGTATTTATATTTTATAGTTTAAGAAAATCGTCATAAGATTCACAAATATCTGTAGTCTAAACCATCGGCTGATTCTATATAATTCGCTCAGAAAATTCATAATTATCTATATATTTCCTGACGCGATAGCTCATATCTATGGTAATATACCCCAGTTAGTTAATTAGAACTAAAGTCAAATAATCCCGGACTATTTCCAATTTTTAGCTCGGAAAGTTGTTGTAAGTATCATAAAGCCTACATCTTTTGCTCCCTAACAATATTACCTCCTCCTATTTTTGCTGCTTCTGAAGTTGGTACTTGAACTCGAAAGGAAACGATCAAAAAAACCTTGTCATTTACTGATTTAAACCATTTATTTAGTTTTTACAACTAAACCTGCGAATGCTATGAACAAACAATTAAACTTACTACAAGTATATCGTGGTATAGCTGCTGCACTTGTAGTTTTAACCCACGCGAACAAAATAATTTCTCGTGAACTACAGCAAGATAAATTATTGCAAATATTTCATTTCGGTTGGATAGGCGTAGATTTCTTTTTCGTACTCAGTGGATTTATTATATTTTATATTCATCAATCTGATATAGGCAAACCGAATAAGTTTAAGTCCTTCGCATTTAAAAGGTTTATCCGCGTATATCCATTATATTGGAGTATTTTAACTATCAAAATCATAGTTTCTCTATTTAATACTGATACGACGAATAGCATTTATCAGCGAAGTGCAGGCGAAATTATCAAGGCTGTTTTATTGCTACCTCAAGACCGTTCTATTCTAGATGCTACTTTTATTGGTGTCAGCTGGACGCTGAGTTATGAAGTTTTTTTCTATTCTATATTCGGTCTACTCATTCTGATCAACACAAAAATTTGCCAGCCGATAATTTTTGGTTGGATTATTGGCATAATTCTTAAGCTCTTTAACTTATTACCAATCGGGGACAATTTTCTGCTTAATTTTATATTTGACGAACATAATCTAGAATTCCTGCTGGGTTGTTTAGCTGCTTATACAATATCTAAATATCGATTTAAGTTTGGAACATCGTTAATTTACGCTTCAATTTTTATGCTGATGATATCAATCATAAATACAAAATATAAGGAATATAATGTTTCTGGTATCCCTACATTGATAGCTTACGGTATTCCATTTATGCTCCTGATTATAGGATCTGTTTATTTAGAACTATCAAAGACAATCAATATACCTCCAGTTCTAATTTATATAGGCAATGCGTCTTATTCCATATATTTAGCGCATGGCTTTTTATTAAATATAACAGCTAAAGTTTTTACAAAAATTATAGAAAAGTTAAATATATTACACTTGATTGAAAGTCAGATCGTATATTGCAATGCTATCGCATCTATAATTGTTGTAATAGCAGTATTTATGGGATGTCTAATCCATTCGTATCTGGAAAAGCCATTAATTACAAATCTAAGGAAAAGGGTATTTGCCAACATGAACTGAGACTCTTAACTAAGAGGTTGTTTGAAAAGTGTTTCCCTATGAATTTAGATACTTTAGCTCCCCCCTAACCCCTCTTAAAAAGTTTCGCCTTACTCTTTTTAATAAGGCTATCTTTATTTACTCCGACCTATTTAGCACTCTTTCTTAAAACTGGGAATCAAAAAGTAATTCCCTAATTTGCAAATCTAGATATGCTAAAGGTTTCAACATTTAATTACTAACAAAATATTTCAAATACTTTGTTAGTAATAAATCGCTAAAACCCTTGTTGAATAAAGGTTTCTTTGCTTTGTCGAGAGTGGCGAAATAGGGTTAGTCTGGTTCGATCAAACAGCAATATTGGCATTAGTCGTTGCTTTCGCCTTAATTAACCAATCACCATCATGAATGCAAATTTCCCGACCGGATGAGTCTCCTAAACGGTCTAGCGCCAAGAAGCATGCATATTTCAAGTCCCAAATCGGCGTATTTAGACAAATTTTGATTTCAGGAATTGCTCGTGAATCACCCAATTCACCAAGAGCGATCGCACACGCCGCACGAGATTTCTGAAACTGAGGTTCGCGATTGTGCAGGTTTTCTATTAACAAATCGTAAGCGGGAGCATATTTCAGCCAGCCGAAAAGTTTCATGACATGATAATGAGCGCCATAATCGTTATATGCTTTATCCCCATAAGTTGTTAAAAGTGCTTGGGGTGCTTCTTGGGGATATATATCTAGTAAGGTTTTTGTCGCTAAATAGCAGCGTCCAAAATCAGTTTCGTAGAGTTCGTTAATAACAAAATCTAATACAGGGGTCGCGTCATACTCATGTACTAAATCAAGGTCGTTAGGATGATCGTAAAGTACTTTTTCTAAGTAAGGCTGAATTTCTGTAAAGGTAATTTCACCACTGGGAACGCCTGCATCCAAAAGCATCCGCAATCCTCGCAAGCGAAACACCAGAGATACAGGACAACGGGCAATTTCTGGGATGGCTTTGTAGTAGCATGCATCAATCAAGTCTTGAATGCAACCGCGCCGTGCATTGACGCTGGAACTTTGCAGCAGCGCCATCACCTCAGTTATTTGGGAGTAGTCACCGCTAAAACGACAAACTGTAGCGATCGCAGCACTACGAGTAGGTTCGTCTTCAGCTTCAGTAAATTTATTTACACGTTCCAAGGACGGCTGATAGTCAGCATTCGCTAAAGTGTGAATAATAACTCGATAAATTTGACCTGGTTTATCCAGTAGTTGCGCCACTTCTTCGAGAATATCTGGATCTTTAGTCCCGATTTCCCCGATCGCCCACACGGTATTTTCAACAGTATAAATATCATCATCTTTAAGACACTGCCGAATTACAGGTAAAGCTGATTCAGCTTGCAATCGCCCCAGACTTTCCACAGCCTTGCGTCGGACAATACGATGGTCTAACTCATCAGGGTTACTAGTTTCAATCGCTCGTACCAAAGCCGCGATCGACTGTTCAGTGGGATAATTAATCAGATGGGAAACAGCAATATACTTATCAGAAGCATCTTCGAGTTGTTCTAATGGTGTATCGATAATTGCGATCGCTTGTTCTTCTGTTAGCCCAAACATTTTAAAAAAACGTTTATCCATTGATCTATAAATGGCTCGTGGATAATTGCTCAGAGTTCATGTTTACTATCGTACTAGGGACTGGGGACTGCAAAATTTTTTTATGTAAGTCCTGTTAGATGGAAGTTGCTATGTCTAACGAAAACCGCTTTGCATCTTCGTAGCCATTTTAAAATGATAGAAGTCTTATAAGGCTCATATTTGATTTTTGCAAAGCTAGGTACAACAAAAAAAGCTTTCTTTCTCATTGCCTATTGCCTATTGCCTTCTTTCCTCTTGCCTATTGCCTTTTAAGCCAAACTAGTTCACAAATAAGAGCGGATGCCTATATATGAATGATTATTTAGATGACTACGAATTTAATAACCTCGATTTTTACAGAAAAAATCATGGTTTACAGCTTTATTACAACTGGTCTGGAGAAATTTGTTGGCAAGAAACACCAGATAAGCCACAAGAAAAATTATTCTCTATTATTGGGATGAATGCTACTAAAGTATTTCTCAAACCCGATCCTGAACATGGCGAAGTTGGGTATCGCATCAATAGAGAGTTGGGTTTATTTTGCGATCCAGATACTCAAGAAATTCTGCACTCTTGGAAGTCACCAACAGCAAGTCAACCAGTACCAGTAGTTCACATTGCTAACCGAATTGTCCAAGGCTCAGTCAAACCAAAGAAATTTGTTATACCCAAAGGCAAGGGATACATTACCTCTGTTATGGAAATTCCTTTAGAATACCCACATCCCTTAGCAGGAGATAGTAAATATTTAGATTATTGCCCTGGAGAAAAGTTTAAGGGAGTTGAGTACTTTATATCAAATACTTGCCGACCTGATGCCACTGAAGTCCCTCCGGCTAAATGGGCGAGAGACTGTCCTTGGATGCCCTGGATGAAATTAGGATATGCTCATCCAGCTAAATTAAGATTTGAAACAACGATATTTAGAGTGGATTCTTTTGAGCAGCTTCATCCTAGCTTGGTCAACTTGGTGAGGGAAAAGGTACCAATTTATGAATTCACGCCAACAGAAAGTGACGAACCCAATGTGACGAGCATTCAATACTTTAAGAAAAATTTTGAATCCTACTTGCGAGGAGATATTTTCCCACTAGAGGAAAGATATTGAGTGGTTGTTGTACAGTACTGAATCATTTTGCGTGATGTCTACGAGGCGCTATACCTAAGCACTTGAACATAAGAACGCCTACAAAACTGATCAGAAGCTAGATTAAAGGCTGTAGTTGGGTACAACTTTTGAAAATTTCCACCAAAAAACTTTACCAGTGGTAACTCGATCTGAGAAGATCAGAATATAAGCATTTGTCAGCTATTAGTTAGTTGCTCTTGCCAATCGTTCCATTTTATGTATTTGCTAAGTGTTTATCTTTAGCAAGTAACCAAATATAAACGATAGTCGAACACTGACTACACATCATTCATATAAACACGCATTTAGGAAACAAAAGTTATGGATGAAACCTCAGAATTCACAACAACCGATAACATAACTCCTCAAGATGTCGCCGAAGTGATTGCAGAACTTGAGCTATATCGGGAACGTTTAGTTCAAGAAACTACAGAAACAGCAAAACGAGCGAAGTTGATGAGAGTTAATGTTATGGCACAACTGGAGCCTGAACTTGCCAAAATTGATTCTGCTCTCCAAGAACTCCGTAATCAGCAAGCTTCCCTGAGCGTCAATAACTAGTAATCATCTTGATAATTTAGCTAGAAGTCATAATGCTCGACTCCAAAACTCAATCCGGGGAGGATTCGTTACATCTTTCCCAGGCAGAAACCGATGCAATACTAGCAACAGTGAATGAGCAATTAGGCTTAAAATCCTTCAACCCTGACGATCAAGAGCTACTCAAGCAGATGATTGAGAGTATGGGAGACGCACGGGGGATGGTTAGGTTGAGTTTTGCAGAGGCGCTGGGTAAAGTCGGTAAACCAGCGACCCCTTTGTTAATGGAAGCTGTGGCAAATCACCCCAACCCAGTTGTACGCAGAGCCAGCGCTAAAACCCTGACACTGATTGCCGATCCGATCGCAGTTCCCACGTTGGTTAATGCGCTTCTAAATGATGAAGATACGGTAGTCAAAACCTCTGCGGTGGGGGGGCTTGCCAAAATCGGTGAGGCAGCTGTGCCAGCATTACTGAAAATCTTAGCGTCAACTGAGTATCCAGAAAGTGCTAAAGGACATGCTGTGTGGGCGCTGGGATTTATTGGAGCAGAGGCGAAGGAGCATTTATATCGAGAAATTAACTCAGACTCGGCCGATGTTCGCGCTGCGGTGGTGGGTGCGATCGCTAAAATTGCTGAAGAAGGTACTGAAGAAGGAGCATTTCACATTCTAGTGAACGCTCTCACCGATTCATCCCTAATGGTGCGGTGTGAAGCGGCATCTGCTTTGGGCAGTCTGGCTTATCAACCCGCGATTCCTAATCTAGTTGAGTTGCTGCATCATGCCGATTGGGAAACCCGAAAAGCGGCGGCTCTAGCATTAATGAAAATTGGCGATCGCGCTGCTTTAGAACCCCTACAAGCCGCATTAACCAAAGAAGAGGAAGCAGGAGTTCAGGCGGTGATCAAGTTGGCGATGTCTCAAATTGAGAGACAGTTAGAGGAAGATTCTTGGTAATAAATCCTATTGGGATTGATGAAGGTAGTTGTATTTAAGAGCGATCGCTATTTTCCTTTATAATTAATCACCTGATCTAATCGGGGCAAAGCACTCACTGCTGATTCACGAACATACGGATCGGCAGATTCATCATTAGTTAATGCTGTCAACACTTCCACTCCCCGCATATCACCCATCGAACCCAGTGCATTAACAATCGCTACAGCCAGCGCAACATTATCTATTGTTTTTAGAGCTTCAGCCAAAATCTCAAAGGCAGGAGAACCAATTTCACCCAGTGCCATTACTGATGCAATATAGACAACCGCATTTGGGTCATTGAGCGCTGTTTTTAATCCCTGTAAGCCCTCATTTGGGAAAGGAACATCTGGATGGTTAGCAGCAACCTGTGCCAGAGCCTTAGCACAACTACCCCGAATGGTTGCATTCTCGCTATTTACTAATGAATTTACCAATGATGGGACAGCATCTGTACCAATAGCACCCAGTGCCTTAACAGCAGCACGACGGTAAGTCACATCTTCTTCATCCAAAATACCCATCAGGCGAGAAATCGTATTTTCATCCCGAACATCAGCCAGTTCCCACATGGCTCGTTCCCGCAGATTAGGGTTGGGGTGTTTCAACTGTTCAAATAATGAATCTATTGTCATAAAAGAAAATTTTCCTGTTGAAATCCCCCAAGTTCGATCGTGAATTACGTTAGCGCAGCGTTAGCGACGTAGGAGCGTCATTACGAATTAGTAACAACTGAGGGACTCTTGATCAATCACTCAACCAGATACAGGCAAAGCAACAGATTGAGAGTCCCTGAGTTTTAGAGTATGACGATCACTCGTCTACGTCTAGTCAAATCCGATTACTATGAAAGGGAGTTGATTACGTAGTCGAGAAGAGCGCGGAACTCACCTAATGCTTGAGGAGACAAGTCACGAGGAGAACAAGCGCGATCGCGAGTGTAAGTCAACGCGGTAACGTAGGGAGCAGTAGGAAGACCCAAAGAGCGGTAAACTTCACGAGCGCCTGCAATACCCCACTCATCCAAAGGACCAGTACCGCCCACAACTAAGCTGTAGTTGATCAAGCGTAGGTAGTGCTTGATGTCACGGAAGCACTTGTCTTTCTTAACTTGAGTGTCGCCAGCTTCACCTTCTTGGGTCAAGTAAGGATATTTCTTAAAAGCAGCATCATAAGCTTCTTTAGCGACTGCATCAATACCAGCAGCCAACTTTTCAGCAGCTTCTAAACGAGCGCTAGCGCGTTGAATGCTACCTTGAACGGATTCTAGATCAGAGGTGGTTGGAAAACGACCTGCTGCATCAGCAGATCCAATAACCGTAGTGATAACTGATTTCATTGCTTTTTATACTCCAGATTAGATGTGATCGAGTTTTGTATTTCAGTTGGCTTGACTAATAGGCTTAAGACATTAGCGATTAGCAATTAGCTCAGAGCAGAAATAACGCGATCGAAGTAGCTAGCAGCTTCAGCAGCTAGAGCAGAGCAGTCGCCTTGAGGAGTGTCAATCTTGCGGAATTTTTTGCCTGCGTTAGCTTCAGTGTTGGTGTTGGTGATGTGAGCGACGCTGATAGCCTTCAGGATTTGGAAAGCGCGTACTGAAGATCCAGTAGGTACGCCCAAAGCTGTGTAGGTTTCTTTCAGACCGTTCAAAGCGCGATCGTCTAATACGGAAGAATCACCAGCCAATAGTGCATAAGTTACGTAGCGCAGAACGATTTCAGCATCACGTAGGCAAGCAGCCATCCGGCGAGTGGGGTACAAGTTACCACCAGCTTGAAGCAAACCTGTGTTTTCACAAGCAATACCAGCAATGGCATCAGAAACTGCACAGCTAGCGTTGCTGGCGATCGCATTCACTGCATCAAGGCGCTTGTTGCCTTCAGCAATGAAAGACTTAAGGGCTGCTAAGTCAGCACCACCGATAGGAGCGGTTTTGGCATCAGCCGCAATTACAGCTCTGGAAAAAGCATCAAGAACCATGAGTTCTCCTTAATATTCACAAATGGCGGATATTATTTCTGGCGTGTTCTCGATCAGAATTAACTGCGAGTAGCCAAACAAAAACATAGGGGATCAATAGTGCCCTAGTCTTTACTATGAGAGACAAAGTAATAATCTGTAATATTTAATTTGGGTATTGGGAGAGGCACAGGGAAGAGGGCAGGGTGCAAGGAGGAGAATTAAAAATTACTTCTTTCCCTTCCTTCCCTTCTTTCCCCTCTGCCGCCTGTTCCATTGCTCTCTGCCTCTTCCAATGCCTAAAAAATTAAGACTTACGCATTTCAACGGAACTTTGCCACTGCGTAAGTCTTAAGGAAAGGATATTCTTTTTTTTACTCTATCAAGCTTGTTTTAGCAGATGTTTGACCAAATTATCTTTTACCATCATCTGCCGTAAAACTTCTAACAAAAATTCTTGAGCTTCTTGTTGGCTCAAACTTTTTACCTGGTCTTTCAAGTTTTGTAAGCGAAATTGTTGCTCTAATGTTAATTCGACTGGGAAATCCATCATTCACTCCTCTGATTGACTGAATCGAAGGTATCTGTTGTTACTAGTAATGTGAAGACGATCGCTTTCAACTATTTTAGCACTGAGATATTAAACTGTCTACATTGTCAAGCTATAAACAATAGCCCTTATAAAAATTTACAATTGTGTAACAACATCTCTATCTAACCCTTTGTAGGGAGTTTGTTGAAGCCGATCGCTAATCGCTGTAATGTTTAGAATGTTTATATACCAATAACTGTAAAAATAAAAAACACGTATAACATCATCCGCAGGAGTCATAAGTAGGAGTCAGAAGATTGATAGACGCAATGGAATTTTTTCAGCTAAGTGCTGGTAAGTGGCGATCGCAACGAGTAACTCATCACCTGGCATTCAAGCGCTCAGAGACGGGAGAATCGGATATACAAGTAGAAACTCTGGAAGCCAATCATCCAGAAATCATTGAACTGTGCCAGTATCATGAAATTGACCCCAGCCTTTCAGTAGGAGGGTCACGTGTGCGTTGGCTAGGCACAATGGCTTGGGATAGAGAGAATGAAGAGAACCATCAGGGGAAAACTATATTTGCGATCGTGCCTGATGGGGATAACCCAAGGGCTGGCAAATTACTGCGCGAAAGAGGCTATGCCGAAATTGTGCCTGTAGTCGGTCTTTTTCACATGGACGATGAAGATGGACTAGTGTTAACAACTGAATACGAAACAATGAGTTCCATTGAAAGGTTCTGGTTTGCCAGCCCAAATATGCGACTGCGAACCAGTACAGTAAAACGGTTTGGTGGCTTCAGTACGGCATCGTTTTGTAGCGAAAGCCGCATCGAAAGTTCTGTTGAGGTTTCCGGCACAGAACAGGTAACAGAAAGACTTGGGCAAGATATTCTAGAGAAAAAACAGTTTTATTCAGTTCTGGGTTGGTGAATTATCTCAAGCAAAATGATGCTTTTACTCGTGGGCAAGATTATCTGCATCAAGTGCAGAGACTTGCCCTAGAGCCGGGGATGGTGGATGTGTTCGATAACCTGCGCGATCGCATCCCCATTTGCACTTGGATTGGCGATAATATTAACACCGTAAACGCTCAGATCAATGCCTACTTAGAAGTTTGTCATGAGTGCTTTCATCCGCAAGAGCGTCGCCACATCCAAATTTTTGCAGTCCCCATAGCTCAATCTTTTGGCATAGACGGGCTGTGCAACATTCTCACAAATCCAATCACTATTCTGGTAGATGTCGGTCGAGTTGCACCTAAAGACTGGTTTGGTGTAGTCGTCCATGAATATGCCCATGCCCATCTAGGAGACTTTGGTCACAATCAGCAGTTTGCTAGCATCCTATCTCATCTATGTTTAGGACTGGGATTAGAACCACCCTACTGGGAGGAAGGAATGGAAGCAACTTTGCGTAGCTGGCCTTACTGTAAGTCAACCATAGATCCTCTGGAATTTTGGATAGGTCGTTAAGGGGGCAGGGGGCAGAAGGGAATAGGGAATAATCATGCCTATTGCCTATTAATTTCTTTTGCTGAATGTTAAATTTTATTGCTTCAATTAAAAAAAGTGAAACTCAATCTTCTAATCTGAAATATGTGAATAAAATTTTTTAGTCATTTACAGTAACTATTAAGCTGGAAGTTGTACTACTTTTTTTATTGATTAGCTATGGGTTGAATCCAGTGTGCTAATCGTTTTTCATACCCAATACTTAAAATCACCCTTAGTTAAGTTTCGTGAAATTTTATCAGAATCTGAGGTTCTGATACAACTACTCCCTTAATATGTGATTTAAAGTTGTTAACTTTAATTAAGAACATGGAGGCTTTAGAATGGCAATTCCTCTGTTAGAATATGAACCTTCAAGTCAAAACCAGCGTGTCGCTGGATATGAAGTACCGGGTGATGAACAGCCAAGGATTTTTACTACAGACAATATCCTGTCTCCATCAGATTTAGGCGATCTGATCGAAGCAGCATATCGTCAACTTTTCTTTTATGCTTTTGCTGCCGATCGCGAAACATATTTAGAGTCTCAACTCCGTAATGGACAAATTACAGTACGAGACTTTGTTCGTGGATTGGTGCTTTCCAATACCTTTAAGAAAAGCTTTTACGACCTCAACAATAATTACCGCTTTGTTGAGCAAGTAATTCAGCGCGTTCTAGGACGCGACCCATACAACGAGCGCGAAAAAATCGCTTGGTCAATTGTGGTCGCTACCAAGGGTATTGTAGGCTTTGTTGATGAAGTTCTCAACACTGAAGAGTACCTGAGCAATTTTGGATATTCCACAGTGCCCTATCAGCGCCGTCGGATACTGCCATCTCAATCTACAGGTGAGTTGCCATTTAACATCAAATCTCCGCGATACGAAGATTACCACCGTGCCAAACTGGGTTTCCCCCAAATCATTTGGCAGGTCGAAGTACGCAGATTCCTTCCACAAGAACAAAAGCCAAAAGCTGGCGATCCAGCTCTGTTCTTGACTATGGCACAAAGTGTCAATGCAACTGGCAATACGCCACAGAGAATCTCGTCATTCAACATCGATATCGAAAAGTCCGTACCTTATCGCCAGTTAGCTGGAATTAAGTAACGATTTTTGGTCGACGGCTGTTTAGTACATCGGCTTGATCATTTTATAGCGTGCATGAGTCTTGGGTTATGTAGGAGTTTCATTTAGGTATAACTAGTGAAACAGACTCTATCCCATGTCTGATGCACGCTAGTTGTTTATGGGAATTGGGAATTGGGAATCCCTTCCCTGCGGGACGCTACGCGAACGGCTTCTCTACGAGACGCTGCGCGAACGCTCAGGGCAAGTGGGAATTGGGAATGGGGAATAGGGCATGGTTTTTTGTTAATGCCCAATGTCTGTAAAATAGCGTTATTTTTAGGCGTGGGATGAGCTAAAGTGTAGTTCGTCTTTTTAGCATCTCCAAAAGTTTTGTAAATTGGGTGGGAGGGGTAGCTGTCACCTCAATCATCTCGCCGGATAGGGGATGCTGTAATCTTAGCCGCCAAGCATGTAGTGCTTGACCGGACAAATTTACGCCCACTGAATGACCAGAACTATAAATTGGGTCGCCGACAATGGGATGACCTATTTTGGCGCTATGGACACGTATTTGATGGGTGCGTCCAGTTTCTAGTTGGAAGCGGATTAAAGTGAAATTACCAAGGCGTTCTAATACTTGCCAATGAGTGACGGCAGATCGTCCACCTTGTTCAATAGGCATAATAGCCATTTTCTTGCGGTCTTGTGGATGGCGACCAATAGGTAAGTCAATTGTGCCACTCTCAACTTTTGGCGCACCGTAAACCACGCCCAAGTATTCTCTGCGTGCGGTTTTAGCTTTGAGTTGAGCTTGTAGGTGATGATGGGCAACTTCTGTTTTTGCGATCGCGATCGCTCCCGTTGTATCCTTATCCAATCGATGGACAATTCCCGGACGTTGGACTCCGCCAATCCCTGGTAAATTGGGACAGTGAGCCAATAAAGCGTTTACCAGTGTGCCATCTGGATGACCGGGTGCGGGATGGACAACTAAGCCTGCGGGTTTGTTGAGAATAAGTAATTGGTCATCTTCGTAGAGGATATCTAAAGGGATATCTTCTGCTAGCAGTTCTAGGGGTTGCGCTTCTGGTATTTCTAGAGTGATGCGATCGCCTAGCTTGACATTGATCTTCTTAGAAGTGCAAACTTTATCATTAAGTTGAACATTACCCTGTTCGATTAACTGCTGGATGCGCGAACGGGATAAATCTGGTAATTCTTGGGAAAGGAAACGGTCAATGCGATCGCCTTTAGTGTCGGTGCAGTGTATCGTATTACTGGAGGGAAGTAAGCTAGGTGCTGCATCCTCTATATGAGAAGAGAAGCGTTCGCCCTTGGCGTTGGCAAAGCCATCGCTATTTTCTTGGATTTGTAAATTAAATTCGGTCACAATTGCTCTGGATTATTAATTCCCCGTTCTTTAAGTAAAGCGCGGAATCTCTTTATTTGGGTGGTTAGAAACCTAGTCTACACAAGCAAAACCGACAAAGGTGGGTTTAAAAACCTTAATTTGGACTGAAATTTTGTTTGTATAGGGGTAAATTCTATTCACCCTAGCTGTCTTGTATTTGTTCTCTTAACCATTGTCGAAATGATCTAAGTGCTGAACTGGTTCCTGTGGTTCGTGCCATTTCCACAAACCTTAAATTCTCTCCATCTCTCCTCCGTGTTCTCCGCGCCTCTGCGGTTCGTTATCCTAAATCTATAACTTCTTGCGGCAACTTAAACAAACCATCTTCCCCAGCTTCAAAATCAACCACCTGATACACAGCATCAATATTTAACTCACCATAAATGTGAGGAAATAATTCGCCAATTTCAGCCTCTTCATAACGAATTTCAGCTTGTACTTTCTCAGAATCAAGAAAAAGTAGTACTAATTCTTTCTGATTATTAAAAAATTTCTTTGCAACTTTGAGTATTTGCGTTGATTTTGAACAATGTATAAAACCTTCACTGTCTAACGAATCAGCGCGATATGTACCGAGATTTTTTGCTTGTTCCCATTGTTGGCGTTTGGTAATGTGGAGAATGGTGTTCATAGATAACCTAGGAATTGCTGCATCTTGTAATATTTTCAGAAAATCTTCTAAATTTGTAAAGTCTTTAATTACTCTTGTAGCGCCTACACTTATTAATTTGTTATCACCTATTCCAATAAAAGCAATACTCAAGTCATAGGCTGCTTTTACATCCCAAACCCCATCACCGACAAAAACGACTTTCTGAAATTTTTCAACCTGATAAAAATTCTCTGCTTTGATAATAGCTGTTTTAATAATATTTTCTCGTGAAAGTGCATCATTAGCTGAAGCTAAGGGGATATCTTCTATTTCTAAGTTAGCTTTTTGAAGTTTTAGTTTAGCAGACTCACGCCAACCACCAGTTGCGATCGCAACACACCAATTAGGGTTTAGCTGTAATTTAGCTAATATATTTGCCGCCCCAGGAATTTCACTGAATAAATCTTGGTTGTTAATAAAAGCTTCTTGAAGTAGACTAACAAAACGTGCTTTGAGTCTAACTAACTCTTCATCTAAAGGAAGACGTTCTAATTTTTCTTGGAAAATTTGCTGGGTAATTCCAGAATCTGTGGTGTATCCGTATTCAGTCCAATTTGTATTTATACCAAAAATACCAAATTCTAATGCAAGAGCGCGTACAAAACAATTTTCATCAATTTTGTAGGTATTTGTTAGTGTACCATCAACATCAAAAATTACTAATTGCATAGTATATTTATTATAACTCACAGTTAATTTTAGAATCTTAGAAGCCAATTAAGCGGTCGCTCCAAAAAATTACCATTTAAAATCTCACCCAATGGCACTAGATGCAAATTTTATCTCTACATGAGGTTAAAAATCGGTAGCGGTTACATTTGGCGGAATACAAACATCTGGCGCACATAAGCCAAAAAACTCTAGCGTCGTCACCTCAAGAGTATTCAAATCTACGCGACGGATCGCATGATTATTGGTATCAGCAATATATAAATATGAGCCGTTAATACTCAATCCCGAAGGTTCAAAAAATCGGCTATTTTTACCTTGCCCATCTTGTAAACCAGCAGTACCATCTCCTTGAATAGTTTGACAATTACCACTAGGACTAACTAATTTAATTTTGTGATTATAGGTATCTGTAACCCATATAAAATTCTGAGCAAATTCCACTCCTAAACAGTGTTGTAAACGGACATCTTCACCTTGTCCATCAACATCACCAAAACCAAATAGACCCCCACTACCGCAAACAGTTCGTACTTGATACGGTTCTACAATTCCAACACCACGAATTGAACTAACTTCACTGTCAGCGATATATAATTCTTTTCCATCGGTGCTAATACCACTGGGTTGAGCAAAGGCAGATTCGGTAAGCGAACCATCAATGCAAGCTTCCGCACCAGTACCAGCATAAGTTTTAATCATGCTAGTTTCTAAATCCATTTCCCAAATTTGATGCGGCCCAGCCATTGCAATAAATAAGGTATTTCCCACTTTCACTAAATCCCAAGGGGAATTTAGCGGGGTTTCTAAACCAACACCGCCATGAGGATGAATATTCCGGCTTTGTTCTCCAGTTCCTGCGATCGCATCTACGACTTGACGCTTCATATCAACTCGCCGCAGGGTATGATTTTCTGTATCGGCAACATAAAGAATTTGATTCTCTGCATCATAAGCCATTCCCTGTGGTGCAAAAAACTGCGCTTCGTTAAAAGCACCATCGGTTAAGCCAGATTTTCCAGTACCAATCAAATGCAGAATTTCGCCGTCGAAGCTACTCATAATCAGGCGATGATGCCCAGAGTCAGCGATGAACAAACCCGTTTGGGTAGCTAAAACTTTACCAGGGAAAGCTAGGGGAGTAATTAATGGCTGGCGCTGTTTTTCTAATATCAAACTAAGTTCTTGAAAATTAATCGTGCCTTTATCTTGGTGTTGCTGAATTAATTTTTGAATTAATTCGTCTAAAGCGTCACGATTTCCTTCTCCAGAAATCTGACCAATCACGTAACCTTCTGGATCAATAATTATTAAGGTAGGCCAAGCACGTACAGCATATTCTTCCCAAAGTCGAAAATTGCTGTCAATTATAACTGGGTGTTCAACGTCGTAGCGTAGGATAGCTTGGCGAATATTTTCTGTTTCTTTTTCGTTGTCAAATTTGGCAGAATGGACACCAATAATGGTAAGGCTATCTTTATATTTCTGTTCTAAATATTTCAGATTTGGCAGAATATGCAGACAATTTATACAGCAGTATGTCCAAAAATCTAAAATTATGACTCTACCCTTGAGTTGTTTAAGAGATAAGGGTTTGTCAGTATTGAACCAAGAGTAATTGTGTGGTAATTCTGGCGCTCTAACACGGGGAAGCATAGTAATTCGTAATTTAACGTGGCTGTATCTGTTGTGAAAAAACTTGATAAATTAACTACTACGGAGTTATCAGCTTGGGTACAACAAGCTAAAATTCAGGCTAAACAGGGACGAGTTCTCGATCGCATTCCACAATTAGCTTTAGCCGATCCTGATTGGTTTGCAGTCCACGTCTGCTGTGAATCGGGGAAAAATATCAGCTTCGGGGACACCGCTTGTATCTTCCCGCTTATGAGCGTTATTAAGACATTTTCTTTACTTTATCTGCTGGAACATTTTGGCGCAGAAACAGTTTTTAGCTGGGTTGGGGTGGAACCATCGGATGCACCCTTTAATTCTTTAGAACAATTAGTTAGCGATCGCGGCCGTCCCCGTAACCCGATGATTAATAGTGGAGCAATCACCCTCGCTGATAAGTTACCAGGAAAGGATGCTACCCAACGCACTCTTTTATTTTGTCAATGGCTCAACCAATTAGCAGGTTGCCAACTCAGTTTAGATGAAGTAATGCTGGCTTCAGTGCGATTAACACGTTCAACTGCCAATGAAGCGATCACAAACTATCTTACCGAAACAGGTTATTTAGAAAATCTTGAAATAGCACTTGATACTTACGAGCAAATATGCTGTATCTCTGGGCGAATTAAAGATTTAGCTCTGTTAGGAAAACTTCTCGCTTGTGATGGGTTAGTTAATCCACAAAATCGCCGGATTGTCAACGCAGTAATGTTAACTTGTGGACTTTACGAAGCTTCTGCCGAGTTTGCAGTCAGAATTGGTCTACCGATGAAATCAGGGATTGGTGGTGGACTTGTAGCAATAGTACCAGGTGAGGGAGCGATCGCTTGTTACAGTCCTGGGTTGGATAATATCGGAAACCCTGTAGCAGGGCTTGTCTTTGTTGAGGCTTTTTCACAAAAGCTAGAGTTAAGTATCTTTGGGTAAATGCTGCTTTTGAACAGGGAGAGAAATGATAAATTCTGTACCAGCACCCACCTCAGATTTACAAGTTAGTCGTCCTCCATGTTTTTCGACTACAATCTGATGACTAATCGAAAGTCCCATACCAGTGCCAACACCAGTCGCTTTAGTGGTAAAGAACATCTCAAAAATTTTTTCTTGAGTCTCACGGGCAATACCAGAACCGTTATCAGCAATACGGACAACTACCCAGTTTTTGTCTAAAACTTCGGTAGCGATCGTAATTCGTGGAGAGTCTTGAGGATTGTGCTGTTCCTCCAATGCATCAAGCGCATTGTTGATAATGTTCATGAACACTTGATAAAGCGAGCTAGAAAAACCTTCAATGCTAGGAATCTCGCCGTACAAGCGCTCAATCGTAATGCCTTTTTTGATCCGATTATTGACGATGAGTAGCGTACTATCCAGGCATTCATGTAAATTGACTGAATGGGCTTCTGCTTCATCCAGCCGAGAGAAGTTTTTCAAGCTCAAGACAATTTGCCGCACCCGATCAGCACCAAATTTCATTGACTGCAAAAGTTTGGGTAAATCTTCTTCTAGAAATTCTGCATCAATTTCGGTGGCGTAGGCTTGCACCGCTAAAG